>NZ_JBIANZ010000002.1:0-716478 GCF_042875075.1 Streptomyces sp. NPDC003720 | reverse complement strand
CTCACCAAACTGACCACCATCACCAAGAAAACCGCCCACATCAACGCCCACAACGAATCCACCGCACTCAACCAGTGCTCCCCCTACGCCACCGCCCAATCCGAAACCACCCAAACCATCAACATCCACCAGTAACACCCCCACCCCCGACACCCCGCCCCCGACAACGAAAACCCAAGACACAAAACAGAGTTGACCGAGACCGGTGCCGGGGCCGGGTCAGGCCGAAGCCACGCCGGGGCAGCCCGGACCGGGATCCAGGGCCGGGGCCGGGTGAAGCCAAGGCCGGGCCGCGGCCCGGACCGGAATTCAGGGCCGACGGGCCGAAGCAAGGGCCCGGACCGAACCGACAAACACCCAACCCCGGCCCCACCCACCCCCGCCCCACACCACGCCCATGTGTCCAACCGTCAACCGCGCCCAGGAGAAGACCATGCCGGCGTCCGACGACCAGAGCCGCGCCACCCTGCAGGCCCACTCTCCACACCCCGGACAGATCCCCGGACAGGCAGCCGCCCCCCTCGCACCCGACGGTCACGCATCCGACGACTCGGCGCACTCCGCACCCTTCGCGACGGCCCATACCCCCGCACCCCTGCAGGGCGCGCCCGTGCCGCGGCCGAGCCAGGGTCTGCAGACTCTCGGTGAGTACCAGGGATCAGGCTTCACCGAACGCCGGTACATCGTCCGCCGCGGTGACGGACAGATGATTCAACTCTCCCGCCTGCTGTACCTCGTCGTCGCCAGCATCGACGGCATCCGCGACGCCGAGGCCATCTCCCACCGGGTCAGCGGCCGCTACGGCGAGGAAGTCACCACCGACAACGTCCTCCATCTCGTGGAGCACAAGCTCACCCCGCTCGGTATCACCCTCCCCCTTCACGGGCAGCCCGCTGAGATCGCCGCACCTCGCTCCGATCTGCTGCTGGCCCTGCGCGGCCACAGGACGATCTTCCACGAGAGGCACGTGGCCCGTATCGCCGCCGCCCTCGCCTGGCTGCACCGCCCTTCGGTCGTGGCACTGACGCTGGCCGGCGCCGTCGTCATGGACGTCTGGCTCTTCGCCGTCCACGGCGCCATGACCGCCGTGTTGCAGGTACTCGAACAACCCCTGTGGATGCTCATCGTCTTCCTGCTGACCGTGGCGTCCCTCCTCTTCCACGAGTTCGGCCACGCATCCGCCTGCCGCTACAGCGGAGCGGTACCGGGAAAGATCGGCTGCGGCATTTTTCTCATCTGGCCGTCCATGTACACCGACGTCACCGACGTCTATCGGGTCGGGAGAGCCGGCCGGCTGCGCACCGGACTCGGCGGCGTCTACTTCAACGTCCTTTTCATGCTGGCCCTTACCGCCGCCTATCTCCTCACCGGCCAGCCGTTCCTCCTCGCCGCCGTCTATCTCGCCCACTTCGAGGTCCTCGAACAGCTCATGCCCGCCGTCCGCCTTGACGGCTACTACATCCTCGGTGACCTCGCCGGCGTACCCGACCTCTACGGCAAGATCAAACCGATCCTGCTCAGCCTGCTCCCCGGCAGACGCCACCGCGCCGCCGCCGCACAGGTAACCGAGCTCAAACGCTCCGCACGCACCATCATCACCGCGTGGGTCCTCACCATGGTCCCGCTGCTTCTCGCCGAAGCCGCCTACGCCCTGTGGAACCTGCCCCGTCTCGTCGCCACCGCCGCCCGCGCCCTGCACCAGCAAGTCCTAGGAACCATCGCGGCGTTCACCGACGGGCACCCGGCGGCCGGGCTGGTCGGAGTCGTCGGCACCGTCATGCTGCTGTGCCCCCTGGCGGGAGGCGCCTACCTCACCGCCCGCATCACCACCCGCCTCTGGCGCGCCGCCGCCAAAGCCACCCGGGGAAAACCCCTGATGCGTCTGACGCTGGCCACCGCCACCGTCGCGGGCTGCGCCGTCCTCGCCACCGCCTGGATCCAGGGCCTCACCCCGAAGCCGCTCCCTCAAGCGGCCCCCGCCACCCCCGCTCTGCAACCCGGCACACCCACCCGCACCCCCGACGCCAGCCCCACACAATCGGCCACCGCCGGCCCCGCCAGCAGTCCTTCCCCGGCCGCCACATCCGGCCAAAGCCACTCCGTACAACTTCCCCGTCCAAGCCAGGGCGTTCAGCGCACCCCCACGGCGACACCCTCCACCACACCCCTGGCAAGCGAGGCCCCCGGCACCCGCACACCCAGCCCTACGACGTCGCCCCGCGCCACCCCCACCCGCCCACGGCCCAGCACATCACCGACTCGCACCCCCACCGAAACCCCCTCCCAGACCTCCTCACCCTCACAGCCTCCCCCCACCTCGCCCTCACCGACGGCGACCACGCCGTCGAACCGCAGCCAGTCCTGACACCACGTCACGCATCCCTTCGCAGGAGAAGACCATGCACCACCGCAAGCCCCGCACCCCCAAGAGCAGCACGACGGCCGTCCGGCTGGGCGCCGTCGTCACCGCCGGCCTCGCCATCACCGCCGCCACCACCACAGCACGCGCCACACCCAACCGCACCGGCTTCGCCCACCAGGTCGCCATCGCCGTCGACACCGCCCTCAGCCACGCCGACAGGACCCACGTGAACCAGTCCGACAGTTCCTTCGCCATCCACGAGTACGGCCCCACCATCGCCGTGACCGCCAACAACCGCGCCACCGCCGTCTCCGCCGGCTGCTCACTGAACAACCCTTGCCGCTCCGTCGCGCTCTCCTACCAGATCGTCACGACAGCCGGCCGCAACGCTCGCCTCATCAACGCCACCAACATCAGCAGGTCCGTCAATGAGCACTGCCCGGCCTGCGAGACCGTCTCCGCCGCCTACCAGTTCGTCGTGGCCACCCCCCGGCAGTTCAGCCTGAGCCGCCAGGCGCGCAGCGAACTCAACGGCATCAACCGCCAGGTCGACGCCCTCAGGGCGTCCCGCCTGCCCATCGACCAGATCACCCACCACGCCGACGAACTCGCCCGGCAGGTCAAAGCCATCCTCGACCGCGAAGCGGCACGCGCTCCCCGCACCAGCGGCACCACCGACCCGCTGGCCAACTTCGCCCCCACCGTCACCATGCACCGCCACATCCGCTGACCTGCCAAGCCCAAACCCCGGCCGGCCCGGACCTTCGACTTGCCGTCGAGGGCCGGCGCCGGCGTCGTAGAGGGTGTGCTGCACCCGGTCGACCCGGTGCCCGTCGGCGGTCATCCCCGGGATACTGGTCGGCCATGGACGAGGTCGAAGTCGTAGTCGCCCATTCCGAGCGCGCGACCCTACGCGTCGGCGACACGTTCCTGAAGGTGGACGCCGATCGGGGGCGCATCGACGTCGAGGTCGAGGCGATGGCTCTGGCGCCGGTTCCGACCCCGGAGGTGCTGTGGTGCAAACCGCCGGTACTCGCGATGGCCGCTCTCCCAGGGACGACGCTCGGGCGCCTCGGCGGCCCCTCGACCGGGTCGCCGGCGGCGTGGGCCGCGGCGGGCGCCGCCATCCGGAAGCTGCATGACGCGCCGTTGCCGGCCCGGCCCGGCAGAGCCGGCCGGAGCATCGTCGCGCTGGCGGCGGAACTCGACGACGAGTGCGAGTTGCTCGTGACGAACGGCGTCCTGCCCGCCGACCTGGTCACGCGCAACCGCCAGGTCGCCGAGGCCGCGCTCCGGCCCTGGACTCCGGCGTTCACGCACGGCGACCTGCAGATCGACCACGTCTTCGTCGACGGCGACGAGGTCACCGGCATCATCGACTGGTCCGAGGCGGGCCGGGGCGACCCCCTGTACGACCTCGCCACCTTCACGCTCGGGCACGAGGAGCACCTCGACGACGTCATCGCCGGGTACGGCGTCGACGTCGACCTCGAGGTGATCCACGCGTGGTGGTCGCTGCGAAGCCTGCTGATCGTTCGCTGGCTGACCGAGCACGGCTTCGACCCCTTCGCGCCGGGCTGTGAGGTCGACGTGCTGAGAGCCCGGATGTGAGGCCGCGCGGGCCCGCCGCCCAAGCCGTCTGACCCGCAGCATCGATCATGGGCCGGATGATCTCGGCAGGTCGCATCCAGTCGCGAAGATGTCTCTGTGTTTGTCGTGAGCGACTTGTGATGGCTGCGCCGTGAGGGCTGCTGTCAGTGGGCTCTGCGATCGTGTGCACCGTGGACGAAGTCGTGGAACGCGTTGACGCACAGGACCGCGCGCTGGGGCCGGTGAGCCGGAGGGACGCCGTCCGAAAGGGCTGGCTGCACCGGATCGCCGTGGCCGTGTGTCACGACCGGCAGGGTCGGATCCTCGTCCATCGGCGTGCTGATCAGGTGTCCAGATTCCCTGGGTGCTACGAGGTCGGAATCGGCGGGGCTTTGGGAGTCGGGGAGTCTTATGAGCAGGCAGCCACCCGTGAACTGAAGGAGGAGCTGGGGGTGTCGGTGGCAGTGCGCTACCGGTTCAAGTTCCTCAACCGAAGCGGTCTGAGCCCTCACTGGCTCGGGGTGTGCGATGCCGTCGTTCCGCGGGCTGTCATGCCGAACTCGGGCGAAGTCGCCTGGCACGGCTGGCTGAACGAGTCCGACCTGCCGCGGATCCTCCAGGAGTGGACCTTCACTCCCGACAGTCCGGAGATACTGCATCGGTATCTCGGTGATCGCCCCGATGGGACCTCTGTGCGGTGACCGTGCTCCGGAGCTGGCGGTCTCGTGATCCGGCTAAGCGTCGAGGTAGCGGTAGTCCCCATCGGGAGGGCCCATCACCAATCCGCCGTTCTGGACCCTCCACTCGCTCATGCCGTCGACGTCGTGGCTGACCAGAAACAGGCCCCGGGGCCTCTCGTCGTACTCCTCGTCCTGGTAGGAGGCCGGTATTCGGGCTATCTGACGCAACCTCTCCTCGAACCAGTCGAGGGACACGGCGCGGATGTCGCCCCCGTAGAAGGCCCACCTGACGTTGTTGTACTGCCGAGCGGGGAAGGCCCAGCCACCGCTGTAGGTGCGCTCCGGATCGTCCGCTTCCACGATCTCCTTGATCTGGGCCAGCTGTCCGTCGTCACACTGCAGCCAGCCCCTGACCGAGACCATGGTTCCCACGGCGGTTGCCCCTCGTGCGTGTGGTGCGCTGCCCCGGCGCACCGTTCCTGTGCGCTTGCACGCTAGGTGTGAACTGCTCGGTCAGGCAAAGAATTTGGCAGGTGGGTCAGCCGCCTCGGGCGGGCGGGTGGCAGGAGGGCGCCATCTCCATACGGTCGGAGGGCCCTCACGAGTGGAGTGTCAGGGGGCACCGCGTCGGCAGAAGGATCGGGCGTCATCTCACGCTGTGGCCTCCGTTGGCTCCTGCACCGAAACCGACGGCCTCGGTGGCGCGGATCAGGTGGTCGAGGCTATCGCTCGGGTGACGGCCGTGATCGCCGAGGTGGGGCGCCCCGGGAGTCGGGCCACGAGGACCCGGCGGATCTCGGGCGGTGCCCCTTCGACGTGCAGCAGGCTCACCCCGGGCGGCAGCACGGGCGAGAGTCGCGAGGGCACCGTGGTCACCCCGAAGCCGCCGGCGACCAGCTGGAGCTTCGTCAGCCAGTCGCGTGCGGTGTGGACGATGTTCGGCCGTCCGGGCAGGCCGGGCCAGACGCCGAGCAGTGGTTCGGCGTTCGACGCCGGGGTGGCGATCCACCGGGCGTCGACCAGTTCGTCGATGTGCACCGCGGTGCGGCCGGCGAACTCTCCGGTCGAGGGCACCGCCACGACCAGTTCGGCGTCCGCGACGGTCTCGACGTGCAGGCGCGGCGCCTCGCCGTCCAGCGGCCGGTGAGGCGGGCGGGACGTCAGTACGGCCAGGTCGATCGAGCCCGCGCGCAGTGCCCGGATCAGGGAGGGTGTGGTGCCCTCGGTGGTCGTGACCGTGATCTGCGGGTCGGTCGCCGCGAGGCGGGTGAGCGCGGGAGGCAGGAGGGCCGCGCCCGCGCTCAGGAACAGCCCGAGCCGCACCAGTTCGGTCCGCGGGACGGTGCCGGTGAGGTCGCGCTCGGCAGCCGTCAGGCAGTCCAGGATCGTGCGAGCGTGACGCAACAGAGTCAGACCCGCGGGGGTGAGCCGCACACCGTCGGGGCGGCGTTCGAACAGGGCGGCGCCCGCACTTCGTTCGAGGGAGGCGGCCTGGCGTGAGACCGCCGACTGGGTGTAGCCGAGCCGGGTGGCGGCTGCGGTGAAGCTGCCGGACTCGGCGATCTGCCGCAGGACCCGTAGGCCTGCGCTGGAGATGTCCATGCGCCAGAGGCATACCACAGATGCCTGATCGTCGCTTCCCGCATGCCTGTCGGGCTCCTAGTGTCGATCTCGACGAACCAACACGGAGGTCATCACGTGCGAGCAGCAGTTCTGACGGGGTTCGGCGCCCCGCTCACGGTGCGGGAGGTTCCCGCCCCGGAGGCGGGCGGCGGCGAGGTGGTGGTCGAGGTCCTCGCCGCCACCGTGGCGCCCTACGCCGCCGAGGTCTTCAGCGGCGAGCGGAAGTACCCTCTGGTCCCTCCCGTCGTGCCCGGGATCGGGGGCGTGGGACGGATCGTCCACGTGGGCCCGGACGCCACCCGGCTGCGCTCCGGCGACCTGGTGTGGTGCGACTCGACGGTGCGCTCACGGGACGACGCCCTGACGCCCGACATCACGCTCCAGGGCTGGAGCTCCCGCGGCGAGGGCGGCGCGCGCCTTGCCCGGTACCTGCACGACGGATCGTTCGCCGAGCTCATGAGGGTCCCGACGGAGAACGTCTTCCCGCTCCCCACAGCGGCCGGGGACGACCCGGCCCGTTGGGCCGCGCTCGGCGTGCACGTCATCCCTTACGGCGGGCTGCTGGCCGGCGGGCTCGCAGCCGGTGAGACGCTGCTCGTCAGCGGGGCCACCGGCAACCTCGGCAGCAGCGCGGTCGCGGTGGCGATCGCCATGGGGGCGGGCCGCGTGGTCGCCCCGGGCCGCAACCAGGCCGCGCTCGACCTCCTCGCCGACCGGTTCGGACCGCTCGTGCGCCCGGTCACGCTCACCGGGGACGAGGCCGGCGATCGCGCGGCCATGTGCGCGGCGGCCGACGGTCCGATCGACATGGTGATCGACCTGCTGCCGCCGAGCGCACCCAGCTCGGCGGCGCGTACGGCAGCCATGACCGTGCGCGAGCAAGGCCGCGTCGTCCTCATGGGCGGCGTCGGCATGCTCGGTGGTGACGACCTCGCGCTCCCCTACCCATGGATCATGCGCAACTCGATCACCGTGCGCGGCCAGTGGATGTACCCGCGCACAGCGAACGTCGGCATCATCCGGCTCCTCACCTCGGGCACCCTGGACCTCGCCCCCGAACGAGTCCGGTCGTTCGGCCTGGACGCGGTCAACGACGCGGTCTCGTACGCGGCCTCACATGGCGGCCCGTTCGACCGCACAGCCCTCATCCCGGCGGCTCGCTGAGGCGCTATGGCCAGTCATCTCCCGCGGAGCGCCCCGAGAATCGAGAGCCTGGGCAAGCCGGCGCCCGCCACGCGCACGTTCGCTACTCACCCGTCTCATGCTCCGAACGGTCCTGAGTGAGAGGCTCGTTGTACGTGATCACCACCGGCGCGTTCGCCTCCGCCCGTGCGCGGTCGGTAGCCGCTGCTACCTCCTCGTAGGTCCATTCCTTGTACAGCCGCTCTCCGTTCGCATCGGTGATGTCGATGACCAGGCCGGTCCACTCCTCGGCAGGTTGTTCGGGGACGAGCCCCAGTTCGTACGTGGCATTCTGAAGGAGGGATTCGGTAACGCGTATGCCGGTGAGCCTCTCGGTCAGAGCGAGGACCGCCGCCTTCCCGTCGACGCCCGGGGCGTTCTCGTCGTGCTCCCCCTCGGGGGTCAACGGAAAGCCGACTTGCCGCAACAGGGCGATCAGTTCATCGGGGCTGCTGCCATCGCGCGCCGAGGGGCCCTCGAACGTCGTACGGAGTTCGCCGTCCTCGAACCAGTGGAAGAGGTGGATGGGTTTGCCGCCGTTGCTCGAGTGCGCCACGACCCGGCCGCCCACCGATAGCGTGTCCGCACACGGCAGCCCGAGGCCGCCGTCGAAGCCGAGGACGACTGTCCAGTCGCCGCTCTCGCCCGGGGCTTCGAAGGCGCCCGCGACGTAGGAATCGTCCCAGTAGTCGTGATCCACGTCGCCACGGTGAGCGTCGTCGGCGTTGATCAGCCCGGCCGTGCCTTCCCCGGTGCCGCGCGGTTCCGCCTCCATCGCGCGCAGCACCTCCTGGGGGCTCCTCCCCCGTATCAGTGTCAGGGTGTATCCGCTTTTCATCATGTGGCGGAAGAGTGGCGAGGTGCGGATCCAGGCGTAGTCGTGTGCGGTAACCGAGTTCATACGGCGCAGTGTGCCGGACGCCCCTGACAGTGCACCTGGCAGGAGTTTCCCCGCAGCAGAACTGACTGACCGCTGCAGCCGACGCGGCGAGCTCTCAGGCCGTGTTCATCCGTATCTCAGGACGCCCGTCGGTCCACTATGTGTGGAAACACCCCATTCATCTGGAGGCCTTGCATGCACCGTGAGGGTTTTCCTGCCCCGGATTCCGGGCTTCTCCTCACTCACTTCCTGACGGTGGCCGACGTGGACCGGTCTCGCGCCTTCTACACCGACGTGCTCGGCGGGGAGGTGGTGCTCGAGGAGAACCCCTGCACCATCAAGCTCGCCAACGGATGGATCATCATGAATCCGGGCGGCGGCCCCACCCCGGACAAGCCGGACGTCACCCTGCGGCCGCCCTCCGACCCGAGCACGGTCAGCAGCTTCCTCAACCTCCGCGTAGCCGACATCGAGGCATGTCACCGAGAGTGGAGCGCGAAGGGGGCCGAATTCCTCACGCCGCCCATCGATCGCAAGGCCGAAGTGCGGTGCTACCTGCGCGACCCGGACGGCTACCTCATCGAAGTGGGGCAGGCCACCGGCATGCTGCGGGGCGTCTACGCGGACCCGCCGGCCGGTAGAGGCTAGGGCCTCGTCGTCGGACGGACCCTGCCGCGCGCGGGAACGGAGCGGGACTGGCCGCTGTCTCCTGGGAGGCGGCGGTCAGCCGCGCGCCGCCCCGCGCCGTTGGTGCTCGGAGGTATGGTCAGCCGCCCTGGCCGGCGCTGCCCACCGGGCCGACCGTCACCTGGGAGGCGGTGCCGTCCGTGACGGGCAGCGTGGCGGCGCCGGGCCACTTGAGGGTGACCGTACGGGTCTCGTTGGGCGGCGTCACCTGCAGCCCCGTGACGCGGACGCCGGAGCCGCCCGAGTCGTTGGACGGGTAGTGGATGCCGAAGGCGATCGACTGCCCGTTCCTGAGGACCGACGAGGTGGCCTTCTCGCCCGTGCGCTTCGCGGACAGCGAGCCCTCCCTGAGCTTCAGGTCGACTCCCGCGTACCCCGAGATCGTGCAGTCCCGGCCACCGTGGTTCTTCATCGTCACGGCGACGGTGCGGTCGGGATCGCCGTCGATGGTGCTGTCCACCGCCGTGATCTCCAGCTCGTCGGTACGGCACCTGGCGGCCTTGCCGGTCCTGTCCGCCGCGCCGGATCCGCCGCCCGCGGCCGCGCCCTGCGCGGAGGAGCCCTTGCCCGCTGAGCTGTTTCCGGCGGAGCCCGTGCCGTCGGAACCCTGCGCGCCGCCGCTCTGACCGGAGCCGCTGCCCGCGCCCTTACCACTGTCCGAAGAAGAAGCGGTGGACGCGGCCGACGGTTCGTTCCGTCCCGTCGTGCCGCCGTCGCCTTCCTGGCAGGCGGTGAGCGAAAGGCTCGTGGCGACTGCCAGAGCGGCGAGGGTGAGCTTGTGAACGCGCATCGTCTGTTCCTCGGATCGGTTGTGGGCACCGGCCGCTCGGTACCGTCCTGCACATCTCCGTACGCGTTGGTGTCAGTCGGTACCGGCGAGCGTTTCTGACCAACAGGAGGGGTCGGGCACGGCGAGCCGTTCCCCCGGCCGACCGCTGGGTACATGCCTGTTACACGCGCGCCGTGGCATCGCATGCCACCACCGGCCACGCCCCTCCCCCGCCTGTCGGGGACCGGCGCCCGCTGGGACAGAACCGGGACGTTCGTGCCTTGGGCCGGCCGCACTGATGTCCCGGCCCCCGGCGGACGTTGGGTCAGTGAGTCTCCTGCAGGTGGCTCAGAGCCTGCCGGAAGTCGTCGAGGGCGGCCCCGAACTCGTGGGCTGCCGCATGGAAGGTCGATCGGTCGATCAGCGCTCTGGCCAACGCTCGCGCTCCGTCCGCCGGAGCGTGCTGAAACAGGCGACGGGCCAGACCCACTCCGTCGTCGAACAGGGGGCGCACTCGCTCTGCGAACTGATGGGTGCGGTGCTCCCAGTGCACGGCGGAGCGGATGGTGAAGGCCCTCTGCAGCCGGACCAGTTCGGCCAAATCCTCGTCCGGGTTCTCCATGGCTCGCACCGCAAGGGAGTCCACCGCTTCCCGGAGAGCGTGACGGCCGTCGACGTAACGTCGCCTGGCATCGGGCGACCAGGGCATGGGTGCCGCCCCTGAGTCGAGACGCGGTTCACCGGGCGCGGGCCGATCGCTCTCCGTGCCGGAGAAGGACAACAGCACCGCCCAGAAGGACGACTGATAGCCACTCCAGACCTTCCGCTCACCGGTGTCGGCCAACTCCGTCAGCAAGGCGAGTGCCTCCTGCCGGACGAGGGTCGCCTGTGCGCCTCGGCCATAGGTGTCCAGCATCAGGGCGTACCCGATGAGCGAATAGAGGTGGCAGGCCATCGGGCCGCGGTCGTGCGCCGCTTCGTCGGCTTCCAAACTGACGAGTCTCCCGAACGCGGCGAGTGCCTCGTCTGCCCGGCCGGCGTCATGGAGAGCGCCTATCCAATCCAGGAGCGACCAGGCGAGAGAACCTTGATGGGGTCCGTCGGGCAGGAGCGCCGAGACCAACTCGGTCATGGCATCGGCAGCCTCGGCGTACCGGCCTTCCTCGGCAAGGCCGGCGGCCCACTCACGTAGCCCCTTGACCACGGGATCTCCGGACAGTTCGGCTCGGGCGCGGCCGATGGCGAGCATCTCCGCACGCATGGCGAGTCCTTCGGCGCTGCGCCCCTGGATGTACAGCTCGCTTTGGCATGCGTCGAGAGCCCTGTACAGAACCTCCGCACGGGTCGGCTCGGCGGGATCGATGGACCGTGCCGCGGTCACCGCCTCCTCGTACAGCGCGAGACAGGCGGCATGCTTTGTTCCGGTGCTGGTGTCATAGCTGAGGCGGTGCAACGCCCTGACCAGGAGCGGCAGGTACGAGGCGGGACCGACCTGGGCGAGCACCCTGTAGGCGTCGACCTCCTCGCGCGCGGTGCGGCGCCCCGTCCCGAGCAACGCATTTCTGGCTCGCAGGACGTCGTCTTGGTCGATTTTCCCCGTGTGATTCATGACGGAGATTCTGAGTGTCCGGGAGAGGGCCGAACAAGGGTGGTCAGCTGTGCCGTTCCTCCTACGAAATGCCACTACGACCTGTCATGATGGGTGTGGCATCACTCTTTCTCCTTACTTTGCTCATGGCTCTGGGTTCCAGCAGTTTCCAGCTCCCTGCGGAACAACCCTCTACAGTGCGGTACCGGCACCGACGCCTCGATATCCGTGGGAGCCGCTCTCATCGGAGAAGGTGATTCAGGGTCTGGTCGTTCACAGGGTAGGGGCGTTCGCTGTGCAGGAGTTGCCGTGCGGCGTCCAGGTCTCCGTCTCGTACGTGCGCGTGGATCGTGTGGGCGAGCGGTGTGACGTCGGTGATGGAGACGGTCCACTCATCGGCGTAGAGACGCGCGGCTTCGCCTGCGAGGCCGAGTTGCAGCGACCGGTGGGCGAGCGGCTGAAGGCGCAGGTCGCGCTCGGGGTCCCATTGCACCCGGGCCGGGGCCTTCCTCAACTGGTGCTTCCATGCGGCGCGGTCGGCGTGGAGCCCGCGCTCATAGTGGGACAGGCAGGCGTTTTCCAGTGCCCACTCGAAGCCGTCACGGGAGATCTCGACGGCGAGGACGGTCTCCTGTCCTTCTTTGGTGCCCCAGCCGCAGCGGTACATCATCCATAGGAACGACGGCTTGATCCACGTCATACGGTCCCGCTTCCACACCGCCGGGAAACGACCCTCCCGGGCCGCCGGGAGGCCTATCTCCTGGGCGTAAGCCTGGTACACGGTGACCGTGGACTCTGTGTGCAGGGCTCGAATCTGGTACTTGGGTTCTGACACGGGAACCAGGGTGGGCGCACGGTTCGATACGCGCCATCCAATTACGGTGACGCGAGCCGCCGTTCCTGCAGGGTGGGTGCCAATTTCGGGCTCAGGATGCCGACACCAGGAGTCCGAAGTCCCCGCCCGGTCACTTCGATCTGCGCCATGAACCTGGCGGTGGCGGCGTGCGTACTCAACGACCTCTACCGTGAGGCCGAGGCCGGCGGGGACGAGGTCGCCGAGATCCCCCGCGCCCTGCGCCAGGGTGCCGCGGTCACCCGCTCGGCGGGCTGAGACTCACTGGCAGGGTGGCGGATGGGTTCTCCGGACTCCACGCTGCGGAGCCAGGCACGAGCGGAGGCCGGGGTCCCGTGGACGGGTGGATGCCCGCGAAGCGGCAGGGGTTTTCAGCGTCGGCCCTTGACCTCGTCGAGCGTTACTTCGACCGGGCCCGCCAGGACGTCGAGCAGGCCGTAGCGGCTCCGGACCTCGCGGTTCGTCTGCTCGGAGAAGGTGCGGTTCTCCTCGCCCACCGGCGCGATGACCGGCACAACGTCGACACCATGTACGCCGAAAGACCAGTAGGTAGTGATGCGGCGTTTGTGTCTCGTGAATTGATCAATCGCGTTGTTTTCTTGCATATTGGCCGTTTGAATAATGGTGTCGAACTTTTTCTCTTTCTGCTCCTTCTTCATCCATGGGGGTACAGCGGTGCCCCGCCAGGAGTAGCTGAAACCTGCGAATTGATCCATCCTGAGCCGGTCTTTACGCGCCAGGTTCAAGGTGGCGTAGAACGTCAGCTTGTCGAAGTCCGTGTTGCTGGGAAGCTGAACAACGGTTCGCGTGAGCAACTCGTCGTTCGCCTCGACCCAGTATCCGGGCAGCATCCACGGCTGCGCCGCCACCAGCTTGCCCGGTTGGTAGACCTCCCTGCGGGTGAGCGGGTGCTTTTCCCTGTATTGAGCCCATTGCTCGGCGTCCCGTCGCCACTTCTCCGAGGCCTGGTCCCTCGGGCTCACCGCGACGTCCTCTCCCATGGCATGGAACTCGGCGCCCAGCACGTAGAAGCCCATGTCGTTGTGATTCACGAGCTTGATGTCGACCGGCACGGAGAGCACCTTGCCGTCCGCGCTGAGCACTGCCTTGCCCGGACTGAGCTGCACGAGAGGGGTGGCCTCGCGTCGGTACGGCTGGAAAAGGTACTGGTAGCTGAAATTGGCGACCGCTACGAGCGTGGAGATAATGAGCGCCGCAGCCACCCGCTTCGGAGTGGGGACCTCATCCAGCCTTCGCCACACCAGGGCGACAGCGGACAGCGAACTTACGCTGAGTACAATGGACAGCGCTTGGTAGACGACTTTCTCGCCGTCGTTCCATGCCTGTAACGCGAGCAGGACGTTCGTCAACAGCGCCACGCCGGTGGAGATCAGCGCGACCACCCGGAAGTTGGAAGTCGGCCCGCGGAGCCAGCAGTCCACGACCGCTCCGACGCCCACGAGCATGATGAGAGCCGCCATCATGAGGGCCGCTCCGGTGACGCACCCCGCGAAAGTCAGGGCCTGGCTGAAGTCCTGGAAGCCACACCAGCCCACGGGCACCGCGGTCGCGAGCAGGACCAGCACGACCCATGCCATTTCTGTCCGCGAGCACGGGCATCTCAGGCCTCTTCGCCCCATAACGTAGGCGCCGAAGCGGGCCTCTGGGTCGGGCCCTGCGGAAGTCGTCACGTGATCACCTTCCTGGTACACACCGGAATCCGATCACCATGCTCCGAGTGACCAACGCGGTGCAGTGAGCGATCCACGCGATCACTGCGCACATTCCGCCAAGATCACTACACGCATTCCATCGGTCGGCCCACTCGTCCGGCGCGACGGCATGCGGTGTTGCCGCCTTTACCGGGTCAGCGTTCCGGGCCGCGGATGCCCTCGAGCAGGAGCATGACGTGCCTGCGCCAGTCGCCGGCGCCGGTCATGTTCGCCATGGTGCCACGGGTGATGAGCACTGAGCCTCGCCGACAAGATCTGGAAGAACAAGCGCGTCACCGAACTGGAGGACCTGATCGTCGCCCTGCTGGCCGGCGCCGACGGGCGGGCCGCCTGGGAGTGGTTCATGGAGCTGGACGAGGTGCTCACGGAGATCGGGGACGGCGCCGACCGCAGGCTGGCGTACCAGATGTCCCACTCACTCACCGGGTGACGCCCGCGCGCCCGGCCGCCCCCGGGGTTGCGAGGAACCACCCCGGCCGGGTTCACCAGGTCCGCCCCTCCCGCACCAGCAGTTCGCGGACGCGGACCACGTCCGGGTTGTCGGAGGCGCCGGGGCGCTGGACGAGGAAGCCGGTGTTGATCGGCGCGTCCTCGGGCTCCAGCAGTTCCACCAGTGCACCGGATCGCAGCGGCTCCGCGCACAGATAGCGGGGCAGAACGGAGAATCCCGCGCCCGCGACCACCGCCGCCAGCACCCCGCGCAGGTCGGGCACGGTGACGGCGGCGGTGCGAGACAGCCGCTGACCGAAGACGTGCCGCCAGTAGCGGCGGGCGATGGGCAGGTCCTCGGCGTAGGTGATCAGCGGGACCGGTTGCAGGGCGGCCGGGCCCTCGGCGGACAGCCGGCCGGCCAGCCGTTCGGCCCAGACCGGGGCGGCGACCAGCACGAACTCCTCGTCCGTGAGGGGCACGGCGTGAAGCGTTCGGCCGCGCGGGCGGGCGGTGGCGATCACCAGGTCGTGGCGGCCCGCTCGCAGCTCGTCGAGCAGGAGCTCGGTCAGGCCGGTGGCCACCCGCAGCCGTACGCCCTCCGCGATCAGCGGTGCGAGGGCGGGCAGCACCTGCGTGCACAGGAACTCGGCGGGCCCCGCGATGTGGACGGGTTCCGGGCGGGCGCCTTCCAGGGGGTCGGGGCCTGCCACTGCGGCCAGTTCGTCCAGGGGTGCGGCGACGCGGGCGGCCAGTTCGTCGGCCACCGGCGTCGGAGTGACCCCCCGCGGCAGCCGTTCGAACAGTTCCCGCCCGCTCAGCCGTTCCAGCGTGCGCATCTGTGTCGTCACCGTCGGTTGCGACAGGCCCAGCAGGCGGGCGGCGCCGGTGAAGGAGCCGGAGCGGTAGACCGCGAGGAAGGTACGCAGCAGGTTCAGGTCGAGCGAGGGGGTGTCCACACGGCCGAGTATTCCGCGCGCCCGGGCCTCAGTGACCCATAGAGGATCCAATGTCTGTCATCCAGGACTTCATTGGTTGCCTATGGGTCGGCTCGCCTACGTTTTGCCCGTAAGCCGCACTTACCGAGAGAAGACGACCATGACGAAGATTCTTTTTGTGCTGACCGGCGCCGACCGCCTGACCCTTGCCGACGGTACCCAGCACCCCACCGGCTTCTGGGCCGAGGAGGCTGTGGTCCCCTACCGCGCCCTGAAGGCCGCCGGCCACGAGATCGTCGTCGCCACGCCGGGCGGCACGCTGCCCCCGGTCGACCGGGCGAGCCTGGCCGCCGAGGTCAACGGCGGCCAGGACCGGGCCGACGACATCGCGCGCGGCCTTGAGGAGATGACCGAGCTGCGGGAGCCGGTGAAGCTGGCGGAGGTCGACCTCGACGACTTCGCCGCGGTCTTCTACCCCGGCGGGCACGGGCCGATGGAGGACCTGGCCGTGGACGAGGACTCGGGGCGGCTGCTCGTCGCGGCCCTCGACTCCGGCAAGCCGCTCGCCGTCGTCTGCCACGGTCCGGCCGCGCTGCTCGCGGCGGTGCGCGCCGACGGGGCGAACGCCTTCGCCGGGCGCCCGGTGGCCGCCTTCACCAATGAGGAGGAGACGCAGGGCGGCCTGGCCCCTCGTGTCCGGTGGCTGCTCGAGGACCGGCTGACCGAGGCGGGCGTCGACGTCCGGACGGCCGCGCCGTGGGCGCCGCACGTGGTCGTCGACCGCAATCTGATCACCGGTCAGAACCCGGCCTCCTCGGCGGGGGTGGCGCAGGAGCTGCTGAAGCGGCTGGGCTGATCCCGGGGCACCCCGGATGCGGTGACGGCCGCGCGCCGGTGAAAGGGCTCGCCCCGAACCACCCAGGAGCGCGCGGCCGAACCACCCAGGAGCGCGCGGCCGACCACACGCTTGAGCCTCGTCCGAGCGACGTCGTACAGGGAAGAGCTGAAATCGCTTCCCCCGGTGTCTCTGACATCGCGTGTGATGCACTGCGCCGAGTGCCATGATCGAGGGGCTCGGGGCGCAGAGTCACGGTGAGTCCACGATTGGGGGGCGTTGTGGAGGGCCAGCTACTAGGGGGCCGGTACCGGTTGGTCCGGCAGCTCGGCGAGGGCGGCATGGGCGAGGTGTGGGAGGCGCGGGACGAGACGCTGGACCGGCCGGTGGCCGTGAAAGTGATCTCCCTGCTCGCCGGCGGCGGAAGCCGTGGCGATGAGGCCCGCGCGCGCTTTCTGCGCGAAGCGCGGATCACGGCCCGGCTGGAGCATGCGCACATCGTGACCGTCCACGATCTGGGCGAGAGCACTACGCAGAGCGGCACGGCGCCCTTTCTGGTCATGGAGTTGGTGCGTGGCGAAGGCCTCGATGCCAAGATCCGCAAAGGGGCCGTCGATCTCGCTGAGGCGGCCCATTGGGGTGCTCAGATCTGTGACGCACTGGGTGACGCGCACGCTCACGGCATCCTGCACCGGGACATCAAACCGTCCAACATCCTTGTCACACCTGCCGGATCGGTGAAGGTGCTCGACTTCGGTGTCGCTCGCGCCGCCGACCCCTACGCGACCGCGGACCGGCTGACCCAGACCGGGTTCATCGTGGGCACGCCCCCTTACATGGCACCGGAGCAGGCGCGCGGCTACCCGGAACCGAGGAGCGATCTGTACGCCCTGGGCTGCCTGCTCTTCGAACTGGTCACCGGCAGGCTGCCGTTCCAGGCCCCGGACAGTGTCGGCTACCTGACGGCGCACTTGAGTCAGCAGCCGCCCGCGCCCAGTTCCGCGGCCGAGGGTGTGCCAGGGGCATGGGACGCTCCCTTGCTCAAGCTGTTACGCAAGGACCCCGCAGAGCGGTTCGCGGACGCCGCCGACGCCGCCCGGGCCCTGCGCAGGCTCGCGGCCGCGCCCGATCCCGTGCCGGCGGCGACCGCGCCGCTGCCGGAGCCTCTGCCGTCGCCGCCTTCGGTCGGCTCGGCTTCCGGGAAGCCTGCTGTGGCGCGCTCCTGGATCGCGGTTGCGGTCTGGTTCCTCGCCACGCTGGTGGCCGCCACGGTGACCGCGGTCAATCTCGACGGAGTCTCCGACGGTCGCGACGTAGCCAGCGGCGCCGGTGCGGTCGCCGTCGCCACTGGAGGGCTGATCGCGTGGTTCGCCGTCCGGGCACGACCCCACTGGCAGGCACACGTGGCCCTGCCGCTCCGATGCCTCCCGCCGATGCTCCTCTTCGGCGCCTACGCCGTGGTGGTCGCGGTGTCCATTGCCGACGACGCATCGCTTGGCGGGATCGACTGGAGTCGCTGGCTTCGCGTCGGCGGGATCTCCACTCTCGCGTTGGCAGGTCTCCTGGCCGTGACCGCGGCCCTCACCCCCCGGGCGAGGCGCCGGACGCGTGGAATCGGCTACAGCCTCGTCGGCGTCAACACCCTCGCGGTACTCGGCACGTTCAGGGAAGTGGTGTCGGATCATCGGTTCTGGTTCCAGTACGTCTGGTTCGTCTCACCGGAATGGGTCCCCCTCGCCGTGGGCGTGTCGGCCATCGCGCTCTACTGCACGCGCGAGATCACGACGCGCCGGGCGAGTTCGGCGTCGGTGCGTGCCCAGACCGTGGCTCACACACCGGACCGCGTCTGACCGCCGTGGAGTTTGCTGCGGCCGTGCATCGAGGACTGACGCCGCCGTTCGGTCGTCGGATGTGCCGCGTTCCTGGCCTTGCGGGTGCGATCAGCGAGGGGGCCCATCTACCGGGAGACCAGGGTGTCGAAGGCGCGGTCGCTGAGGAGGCGCCGTAGGCCGATGAGGGGGCGTGCGCCGAAGCCGGTAGCGTAGCGGGTCCTGGGCCGGCGTCCCGTGACGGCCTTGCCGATGGCGTCGGCGACGACGGTGGGCGGGGACATGCGCTTGGTCATGTTCCCGGAGCGCATGGCGGCGGCTACGGCCTCGGCCTCGTCGGAGTAGGCACCCGTGGCGGAATACTTCTCCAGCCGGTCGGCGACGATGCCGCGCCACTCGGTGCGGATGGCGCCGGACCCAGACGCCGGCCTGACGCGCTCCTCGCCGACCGCGGCTACGACCACGACAAGCACCGGCGCCTCCTCTGGCAGCGCGGCACCCGACCCGTGATCGCTGAGCGAGGCGTGCAACACGGCTCTGGCCTGGGTATTGTCCGCAGCGTGGTGGAACGCACCATCTCCTGGCTCCGTGGCTTTCGCCGCTTACGCATCCGCTGGGAACGACGCGACGACATCCTCGAGGCCTTCCTCTGCCTCGCCACCTGCCTCATCACCGCCACGTCCAACGCCTTTGTCAGGACCTTTTAGCAGCGGAAGTCTCGGTCATCGCGCAAACGAGCAGCTTGCTCTCGCAGAGAGGCCACCGTTGCAGCAGTCTCCGCCCGTAGACGAGCGGCCTGCTGACGCAGCGCTTCCAAAGACGCAACTGTCTCTTCCTCGAGCCGATCCGCAAGCGCTTCTAGCACCTCCGGCATCGGTGTCTCGGCAACCTCAGCCCCATCAGGCCGCATATTCTCGCTCCCTCCCCACTAGACGACTTCGCGGAACCATACCGTCGATCTTGCTCGCCAGGCTTGGGGAAACACTCACCGACGGACGGCATGCCTGGGGGACGACGACTAGGTCGGCGGAGTCTTAGACGTCGTTTCTTATGGCTCCGGTGAGGGTTGGGCGGCCTGGGGAAAGCCCAACTCGTCCAGCAGCGCGCTGAAGAGGTCCTCCGCCAAGGTCTCCCGCGAGCGCAGTAGCTCTTCGATCCGGGGCTGCTGCCCTGTAGCTGGGATGCCAGCCGCTGCCGCCCACACAAGAGCGCCTTCAGCGTCGGCTGGAACATTCACTTCGAGCTCCGCGCGCTTGCGCCTCACAGCCTCGTCGAACTCGGGTGTGCCCACCCAAAGGCTCACGTCGTCCAGATCCTCGGGTTCCTCGGTGAGGAGTGCCGCAGCGTTATCCAGGTTGAGCCACGCCTGCCAATGCTGCCTGTTGGTTCCCAGCCCGGTCACGAGGGCGATGTCGCTATCAGAGACGTCTGCGACGCAGGCCGGTGCGCCGGTCCATCCGACCAGGGCGGACAGGTACTCCTCTTCCCATAGTCCGTGCTCGAACTGGAGGGTCTGCCAACCGCCCGGTCGCGGCCACCACGCACGCACGGTGTCCTTCAGCTCCTGATGAATGCCGTCGAACACGGGAGCTTCCAGCAGCGGACGCTTGCTACGAGCAAAGACCAGGTGACCCGAAAATCCCACGGAACCTCCTCCTCGGAGACGCTGCGCGCACCTTATGGGTTGCCACCGACACAGCAGGCTTGAGCCGGCTCAGCTGCTGAGCCGGCGGTAGCCAATGGGGGCGGCAGCTATGCCGACGAGAGCGAGGAAGTGCTCGGCCTTGCGCTCGTAGCGGCGGTGCACTTGTGTGGCCAGGTCCGCGGTGATGCCCGCGGCCGTGTCCTGTCGCGGCCGCGCAGTTGGATGTGCTGGGCATGCACTGCGGTGAGAGCGATCGCGGCGACCGTTTCGGCGTGGCGCACGCCTCGTGCGGCGAGCCAGCGGGTCAGACGGGCCTGGCCGCAGCCGCGCAGGGCGCCGGAGGTCTGGTAGCCGGTGAGCAGGACCAGGGCGCCCTTGTGGCCGGCGTGGTCGAAGGCCGCTTCTAGGGCAGGGCTGATGCCGCTGAGCACGTCGTGGAGACGGCTGAGCAGAAGGACCCGGTCGGCGATCAAGTGGGAGCGGTGTGTCGTGAGCAGAGCCAGGTCAGCAATCTGGTTCGTGGGCACCTCGACGGGGGGCGAAGTCCCTTCTCAAACGGTCTGTCTCGGCGATGACGTAGGCGTCGCGGGCATCGGTCTTGGCCTCGCCCCGGTAGGCGCCGGCCATGCCGTTGACCGTCCGGCCTGGTACGTAGACGACTCGTTGGCCGTGGTCGGCTCATCGGCCCGGACCTGACAGGCGTGCTGGAGGAATGGCGGCGGGCAGGCTCGAAGTCGGCGGTGACCACGTAGTCGGCCGTCAGCACTTGAGGTCTTCGTGGGTGCTCCATCGAGGCGAGAAGCGGCGCCCGATCCACGGGTGGTCGGGGTCGGCGGGGTGGATGCGATCGGCCAGCTCGTGCTGCGCGGGACCGCGCAGAAGGGTGGTGCGGGCGACCATGCGCGGCTGCGGCTCGCTGTCGTAGCGGGCGAGGAGCAGCGTGGGGGCGCGCTGGCGGGTCTGGTGCGCGCCTACTGGTGAAGATTCAGTATCTCAAGCCTGCGCAATTCGCGCATGAAACAGGACATTGACCTCCGTCGGCGAATCGGCAGCGGTCATAGGCGGCAACGTTATATTCGGGACATTTTGGGCACTGGTGAGCGCCGGGGTATCCGACGAGGAGGGTCCGGTCATGCGGGAGTCGTCGCAGGGCGTTACGGTCGTGGCTCTCTTGGCGGATCCGGATGCGCCGACGGAGATCGCGCAGCATATGGCCCGGGTACTTCCTGCCCGGCTAGCCAAAAAGTCGGGGCAAGGGCGGCGGTTCGAGGTGGAGGTGGTCAGTGAGCCCTTCACCGCGGGGACCGAGGACCTGTCCACACTGACGCGCAGGATCTTGGACCGCAGGCGAGGGGAGAACTGGGACATCGTCGTGGCCCTCACCGATCTTCCGCTGCACACGCACGGACGCAAGCTCGTCGTGGATCTGAGTCATGAGCACGGCTTGGCGCTGCTGTCCCTTCCTCCGCTGGGAGGCCTGCGTCTTCAGACAAGAGCCATGCGGGCGGTGGTAGAAACCGTGCTCAGCTTGGCGAGTCCGCGAGCCACCGGGGCTGAGAAACCTCCGGAGCGTCAGCCGCTGGGGCGCTTCGTCAGTCGTCTCGCGCCGATTCACCGGGGCCCTATCGGCGAGGAGGAGACCGCTGATCTGCGGTACGTCGTCAGCGGGCCGCGCGGTTACCTGAGGGTGCTCGGCGGTATGGTCCGCGCCAACCAGCCGTGGCGCTTGGTGCCGGGGCTGACGAAAGCCCTGGCGGCCGCCCTCGCCACGGGAGCCATCGCCACCATGAACTCCACCATCTGGAGCCTGTCCGAGGCCCTGAGTACGCCACGCCTCCTGATCGCCATGGTGGGGTCTGTGACGCTCATGATCGGCTGGCTGATCGTGAACGCGCACCTGTGGCATCGATCAACAGACACCTCGCCGGAGGAGAGGAAGAGGACGAGCCTCTACAACGCCTCGACGGTCATGACCGTGGGTATCGGGGTGATCGTCTGCTACGGAGGCTTGATCGTCATCAATTTGGTGTGGGCCCTGTTCATCCTCAACGACCGCGTCTTCGCCTCCATGACACGGACCCCGCTGCATGCCGCGGAGTATTGGACTCTGTCCTGGTTCGTCGCTTCGGTCGCCACGGTGGGCGGCGCGCTGGGCTCGGGCTTCGAGAGTGACGAGGCGATCCGGGCAGCCGCCTTCTCCAAGCGCGAGCAGGAACGTCGCGACACGCTCCGCGACGACCACGGTGACCAGCCCTCGAAGTGAACCGAGTGAACCGATACCGGTGTAAATGGTTTCTGGGTGCGTGTGCCCGCATCGCCGCTCACCGCTGGCGAGCGTGTCGGCGGTACAGGCTGCACACGCCGGTCATTCCAGACCAGCCCACGCCTGTTTCGCTTGAATGACCGCCGTGCGGGTTCAGCTTTGCGAGCGTCCGCGTACCGGCGTGACGAATGCCCTCGCGGCAGCCGCGAGGGCGTGAGCCAGCGTGCGCTGAGGGTATGGAACAAACGGGGCATGCTGAGGCGCATGCACCCGGATGGCCCTGAGCGGCGCCACCCGTACGACCTCGGGCATGCCATCCGGACGGGCCATAAGCCGCCGCGGCTGGACTTCGAGCGTGCTCCAATCCCTATAGTTCCGGTCACGGACTTCCGCCCACGGGTACGCCCTGCCACCGAGGACCACGGTCGGGAACGGCGACTGTCAACGCGGCGGTGGGCGCGACCATTGACCTGCCAGGCCGGTTCTCAGGACAGAGGTAATCCGATGAAAGTGCTGGTGACCGGCGGGACGAGCGGACTCGGACTCGCCATGGCCTCCGCCCTGGCCGCGACGGGAGCCACCGTCGCGCTGACCGGACGGTCCGGCGAGCGTGCGGAGTCCGTCGCCGCGGGGCTGCCAGGGGCGACCGGCGTCGAAATGGACGTGCGGGACGAGTCGTCGGTGGCCAGGGCCGTCGACCGAGCGTGGTCGCGGCTCGGTGGCATCGACATGCTGGTGAACAACGCCGGCATCGGCATGCGCACAGTCAACCCGCGCTTCATGACACAGCCGCAGGGATTCTGGGAGGTACCGTCCGACGCTTTCCGCGCGGTGATCGACACCAACCTGACCGGCTATTTCCTGGTCGCCCGCGAGATCACGCCACGGATGCTGGCATCCGGCGGGGGCCGCATCGTCAACATCTCGATCAACCACTCGACCATGCGACGCGCCGGCTTCGTTCCCTACGGGCCGTCGCGTGCCGGCAGCGAGGCGCTGTCCCGCATCATGGCGGCCGACCTGCGGGGCACGGGCGTCACCGTCAACCTGCTGCTGCCCGGAGGCGCGACGGTCACCGGGATGCTGCCCCAGGACGTCGTCGCCCCCGAGGGCCACCGGTTCCTGAGGCCGGCGGTGATGGACCCGCCCATCGTCTGGCTGGCCTCCGACGACGCAGCCGGCGTGCATGACGAGCGCATCGTCGCCACGGAGTTCGAACAATGGCTGCGGGACTGGGAGAGCCGACAGTGAGGGCGTGAGCGTGCGGCTGGGCCTGGAGGCGTGGGTTGGCGAGCGCCGCCAAGCAGTGACTCTCAGACACGGAGCAATCACACGGGGTACTGGGGTTCTCTCATCGTCGCCCGCCATCGGCACCCGCTGAACAGGGCGGCAACCTTCACGGACGGGGTGGACATGGAGCTGCTTCAGGAGCGCGCTGATGACTGGCGGCTCTGGTCGCTGGAAGGGCAGACCTCACTCAACGAGGAGACCCTCATCGAGCTTGTGGGAGTCACTGGCCGCCCGGTCCTGGCCGGATCACCTCGCGGATCGGTTCACGGGTCGTGCCGCCCTCGCTGACGGGTCGCTCTGCGCGAGCCCATGCTGTGTGCACTTCCCATGCCCGGCGGCGGTTCACCGGACTGCAGTAGCGCGGGGGGGCCTCGGCCGCTGTAGGCGACGGGGTCGCCACACCATGCGCAGGTGCGTTCCGGAAGCTCCTCGCGGATGGGCCATGTCTCGTGCGCGTCGTGCGGTTCCGTACCGTCGCGCTCATTGGCACTGGGCTCGTTTTCGTCACCCGGTCCAGGATCGGCAGCCGAAGGGGCGGGCCCTGGCTGGAGTGGCCGGCCAGGGCCCGCGGCGCACCCGATCAACGATCAGGCGCACGCCTGCCGTTACCGCTCACACCCCCGGAGACGGCGGCTTCGCCATCACCATCCGCGCCTCTTCGAAGAAGAGGCCACGCAGCTCGTGCAACTGCTGCAGTCGCTCCACCAGCTCCATCCCTTTGTCATCCACCTCATCCGGTGTTCGCTCATCACGAGCGAACGTGACCAACTCCTTCACCACGTCGTTCAAGCCGTCCCCCATCGCCCTCGCCCTGGCCGCCGCGTCCGCCGGACCGAGCAACTGCACACTCTCCACAGCCTTCACCGCCGGCCCCGTCGCACCGAGAAGGTCCCTCACCACTGTTGCTACGTTCAGCGCCCAGCCCTGCATGCCGCGGCTTCCGCCGAGCCTGAGGTGGTCGCTCAGGTGGGTGAGGATCGGTCCAGTCTGGTTGATGGCGGTATCCCAGGCGGCGAGGAACTGGGTGTAGGTCTGTTGCCGTTGCCCGCGTATCCACTGCTGGTGTTCGACGTCGGCTTGGTCGGTGGTTTGTCGGCGGCCGACGTAGATGCCGGCGAGGATGCCTGCGATGCCGAATACACCGCCGGCAATGGCCGCGATGATGGCGGCCCATGCTTCGTTCATGCCCACATCCTGCCGTGATGGGGCGGGGGTTGGGGATCCCTAGCACCTCCGGCACTCCGCCACACCGGGCCGCGTGCGGACCCACGCCCTGACCCTCATGCTGCGGCGCGCCAGGACGACACCCCATGAGCGCGGAACACCGAAGGCGGGCCGCGCCTAGTGGGTGCGGCCCGCCTTCGGTGGAAGTTCTCAGCTTCAGCTCTGGGGCACCTGGAGTCGCTCGACGAGCCACTGGTCGACCTCGATCGCGCCCCGCACCCAGCTGACCGCGAAGGAGACGGAGTGCTCCAGGCTCACCCCCGTACCGTCCAGATGCTCCTCTCCCGGTGCGCTGCCTGGTCACGATTCACCTGCCCCGGACACAAACTGAGGGGCAGGCCCGTAGGTGAAGCGGGCTGGAGGGTCGGTGGTCAGCGGACGAGATGGAGTCGCGGGGCTTCATGCCCACTTCGCGGGCGTCAGGAGTCGGCTTTCGCCGACTCGTCGTCCGCGCTGAGCACCGGGGCACTGCGAATGAGGCGCAGTCCGGTCGTCAGCAGGAGGCCGCCGACGATGTTGCCAAGGACCGCCCAGGCCAGCCACCTCAGCCAGTCGGCGTAACCGTAAGACGTCCTGCCGGTGTGCAGGCCGGCGAACGCGATCAGGGAGTCCAGCACTGAGTGCCACAGCCCGAGCCCCGCCAAGACGAAGGCGGTGGTGATCGATGCGATGATCTTCCCGGTCATGGACTCGGTGCCGTGATGCATGCGAGTCATGAGGGTGATGACGCCGCCGCCCAGCACGGTGAGGCAGAAGGTGCCCATTGTGTAGCCTGCGTCGACGAAGTGCGCGCCCAGAGCAGCCGCGGTGCGGTGCAGGTCCGGGTAGGCCTGCATGACCAGCCACATGAAGAGCCAGCCGCCGATCAGGTTCATCACCAAGACCGTCGCCCACATGCGCACCAGATCGAGCCAGGTGGCCGCGCCGGCGATGACGGTGGCGACGGGCACCAGGAACCCTTCCGTGAAGAGCTCGCTGTGCCCGAGCAACAGAGCGATGAGCCCTACGGAGAAGGCCAGTCCGGCCAGAAGTTCGCTGCCGGTCGTGTGCCGCACGAACAGCAGCGTCATGACGCCGACACCGACGTCGATACCGCCCAGCAGCGAGGTCGCCACCAGCGACGTCCAGGTGCGGTGCAGCCGTGGCCGGCCCTCGGCCACGATGCGTTCCGCCGCTTCAGCGACTCTCTGCTCCCCGGGACCCCGCATGATCTGGTCATCCGGCTCCATGACGGTTCCTCCGGTCTCGCGTCAGCACGGAAACGTTCCCCGGCCCAGTGACGTGAACGTTCCCCGAGAGATCTTCGGTCAGCCCGCCTCCGGATTCCGTCACCCACGCCATCCGACCCTGCAGAGTTCACAGACCTGATCGAGCCGCCGACTACGGCTGCCCCCGCGCCTAGTGCCGCCCGGCAGCCACTGCGCGCCCGCCGCCGGCACGAGCAGGACCGCGCGCGAGGTCAGATCCACCCCGCGCAGCGGTGAGGATCCCGCCCGTCCGGCCGCCGCAGGCGGCGGGGCCACGCACAGCGACTGCCCCGGCACCAGACGGGCCCGCCGGAGGACCGCGCAGCGGGCACGGTGGGGTTGAGGGGCAGGAAAAGCGTGCGCAGGGCGCGTCCGGGGCGCGCAGCGGCCCGGCCCCTCACCCGGGCGTGAGCGCGCGCAGCGCGCGTTCCGCGGGTGCGCAGCGCGCGCGGGCACGCCCCAGCGACACGACGGCCGGGCCCCGCCCCGCTGCTCCCCAAAGGGAGGGCCCACTCCCCCGACCGGCGGCCGCCGGACCGCCGCACCCGAGCCGCCGTCAGACTCCCGGCCTCGGCAGCTGACTGGGGTGCTGGGTACGCGCACGTAGCGACTCGGCTGAATTAGGCTCACCTGCGCACAACAATGGGTGCTCGAGCACATCCTCGGCATCGAACGGCCGGTGAGGGAGAGAAGCCCAAGCCGCGGCGCAGCCAGGCCGACACATGGGCCACCGGCCTCACCACCGCGGTCGGCCTCGCCACCCCGTGAATCGTTTATGACACGACCCGCATCGGATGTCTGTCCTGGGTCGGTCACCGGGTGCGGAGACTGCCGGTGTACACATCCGTGCGGTTCGATGGTGAGCCGGAGTGGGTCTCGGTGAGTACCGCTCGTACTCGCTTTGCGTCCGCCACCAGGCCTTGGTAGTCGCCGAGGAAGTAGCCCCCGGCGAACGGCGCCTGCAGCCAGTCAAAGACCCGTGAGATCCGTCGTTCGGTTCGGCGCTCGGGGTCTCCATGCGGCAGTGTGACCAACTGGTAGGCGGTGGGCAGGGTGGTGGTGTCACCCGGCTTGAGAAAGCGCAGGTCATAGTAGGTGAGCGCGACTGTGCCCCGTTCGTCGACCGCGATCGACGGTGAGAAGGCCGGCACGCCTTCCGGGCTGATCAGCTGCGGGGTCTCCCAGGTGCGTCCGCCATCGGTGGAGCGCACGAGCTGGACGGAGTCGAACTTACCGCCGGAGAAGTCTGAGCCCTCGTAGGCCATGTACAACGCGCCGGTCTCGGGGTCAACGGCCGGGCTGGGCAGGGTGGCCGCGGCGCGCAGCGGTTTGTCGGGGTCGTTCGGGTCGACCTCTGGTACAGAGGTGTCCCGGGCCACGATCACCGGCGCGCTCCAGGTCTTTCCGGCGTCGGTCGACGTGACCATCGCGTAGTGGGCTTCTGTCACGGTGTTCAGGTCATCGGAGTAGGTGATCTGGTCGAAGTAGTCATACAGGGTGGCGGTGCGCCGGTTGGCGACGATCACATGGCCGATGGTCTGAGTGTTGGGGACGGTGCTGGTGTCGACGAAGGCGCGGCCCTTGCTCCAGGTGCGGCCACCGTCGCGGGTGAGCGAGATGTAACCCGGACCGTCGAGGGAGCTGGGGCCGGGCGGATCGTTGTCGAGGCGGTTCCAGACCTGGTAGGCGGTGCCGTGGCGGACCGGGTCGGCGGTGAGCGAAGGCTTGTCGTTGAAGAACGGCTGCTGGTCGACGTGCGTGGTGGTGAGGTTCTGCCAGGTGCGGCCGCCGTCGCGGGAGGTGGCGGCCAGGAGGGCGCTGCGTGTGCTCCTCGTGAAGTCGACGCCCTCTCCGCTGGCGTAGACGGTACCGTCCGGTCCGGTGCTCACCCAAGGGTCGGAGGCCCGTTCAAAGTCCGCGCCGCCGGGGGCACACAGGCTGAACGGCAGCGCGCTCCGGTGGAAGGTGTGGCCGTCAGTTGTCCAGCTGGCCACCAGGCCACGGGCGCCGCCATCATTCCAGCGATCCTGCTGGAACACAGTGACCACGCGCTTGGGGGCGCGCGGATCAACGGACAGATACGGTTCGACCTCGGTGCCCGGGTAGACGACGCTGTCGGGGGACCTCCTACCGATGGTGCAATCCGCATACGGGTCGCCCCGGGACACCTTGATCAGTGGTGTGCTGTCCGGGTTTCGGTCCGCTGCGGCGGGACTGGCGCCGGCGACCGCGTTGAGGAGGAGTGCGGCGGTGGTGACGGCGGTCAGGGGCAGGAAGACACGCATGCGGAAACTCCTCCGGGCCTGACGGCCGGAATACGGGACCGCCGTATCACGAGGCGGCCAGTGACGCGGAGGGATGCTGGACCGGCAGGAGCGGGGCGACTCCGCCTGATCCTTTTCGGCGTTGCGTCCGGCGCCCTTGATGGGCTGAACGGCGGAGTTTCCCCCAGGGGCCGACGACGATATCGGTCCCGGGCCGCAGGGCATGGCCGATATCGTCGCCGGCCCCTCCCCCCACCACCCCACCGGCCGGTACCTGCTCACCCTGAGACTCAAGGCGTACGCGAGTACCGGCGTTCAAGCCATCCGCCCCAACCAGTAGCCGCCAGTCGGCCGGATGCCAGCCCGACCTCCTTGTGCGCCCGCGTACGCGTACTTCAGGCATGTCCTCGGGGGCACCTGAAGCACTACGCACCTCTTCTGCGGATGGTTTGGAACGACCACGATCCACGGCCTCTCGTGCCTGATCCACGGTTGCTGCTTCCACGGCGGGCCGTCCAACGATGCCGGGAGTAGCGTCCTGCAGCCCGAGCCCCGGCCAAGGCGCACACCGTGAAGGTCCCGGCGCCCCGCCGGCCGCCCCGCCCCCTGGGCTCGGGTCGCGCGACTTCCCCGGTCGGAGCGCAGCCGTGCGCGCCGCCCTTAGGGTGCGGGCATGACGGCCCCCGCCCCGCTGTCCGCCCTCCTCGCCGACCGGCTCATCGCCGCCCTGTGGCACGGCCAGGCCGTCGACGAAGCGGCCGTCGGGCTGGGCATCGACCTGCGTGCCGTCTGAGTGCGGCCCGCACCGACACCCACTTGGCCGTCGCGCTCGCCGGCCGGAACCGGGACGCCCTCGACGAAGGCGGCCACGCCCTGCGCGCCGACTACCTCCGCCTCCTGGCCCTCGTCCTGCCCCCCGCGCCGAACTGATCCTGGGCACCGGAGACCCAGGAACGTGGCGCGTGACGACCCGGCAGTCGCGGCCGCCTGCGACGTCATCAGCGCCGCCTCGGTGCCGCACGGCTTCCTCAAGCCCATGCGGCTGGCCCCGGAGCGCGTCGCCCGGTTCCTCGCCGAATTGCGCACTCCGGGGACGACCGTCCTCGCGGCCGCGGCCGCTGTCGGCGTCTCCGACGCCGCGATCTACCAGCGGCGCACCCGATCAGCAACGAGGCGGTCCGACCACCGGTGAGGGGCCCTCAGGAGCCGTACAGCGCTTCGATGTCGGCCGCGTACGCCTGCACGATCGCGGCGCGACGCAGCTTCAGCGACGGCGTCATGAGGCCGTCGGCCGTGCTGAACTCGTTCGGGATGATCCGGAACGCGCGGATCGCCTCCGCCTGGGAGACCGCCGCGTTCGCCATCGTCACGGCCCGCTGGATCTCGCCACGCAGTTCCTCGTTGATCGGCGCCTCCCCGGGGCGGGCGTGCTGCTGTGCGCGAAGTCGGCACCAGTGCTGGGACGCCTCGGGATCCAGGGTGATCAGTGCCGCGATGAAGGGACGGTTGTCGCCCACGACGAGGCACTGGGAGATCAGGGGATGTCTGAGCAGCCGCTCCTCGAGCACCCGGGGATTGACGCTCTTGCCGCCACTGGTGATGAGGATGTCCTTCTTGCGTCCGGTGATGACCAGGAAGCCGTCGTCGTCCAGCCGGCCCACGTCACCCGTCGCGAACCACCCGTCGCGCAGCACCGACCCGGTGGCCGCCGGATCGCCGAGGTAGCCGGAGAAGACGACGTCCCCGCGGACCCAGATCTCCCCGTCCCGTGCCACGTGGACGGAGCAGCCGGGCAGGGGTCTGCCGACGGTCCCGAAGCGGGGCCGGCCCGGTGGCTGGCTGGTGACGGCGGCGGTCGTCTCGGTGAGCCCGTATCCGTCGTGAATGGTGACCCCGGCTCCGGCGAAGAACAGGCCGAGTTCCCGGTCGAGACTCGACCCGCCGGAGGTGGCGTACCGGACCCGGCCGCCGAGGACGGCCCGCAGCCGCCCGTACACCAGACGGTCGAAGACGGTGTGCGAGGCCTTCAGCAGCGGTCCGGGCCCCGAGCCCTCGCCCCTGTCCCGGCGCTCCACTTCCTCGGCGTAGCGCACCGCGACGTCCGCGGCCCGGTCGAAGAGCGCCTCCCGGCCGGCTGCTTCGGCCGAACGCCTGGCCGAATGGAAGATCTTCTCGAAGATGTACGGCACGGCGAAGACGTACGTCGGCCGGAACGACGCCAGGGCGGGCAGCAGCGCGGCGGGGGACAGGTCCGGCTGATGCCCCAGCCGGATGCCACCGCGCATGCAGACGACCTGCACCATCAGACCGTAGATGTGGGAGAGGGGCAGGAAGGCCAGAACGGCCGGCTGCTCACCGGGCTCGGCGAGGACCTCCCGCCAGCCCGCGTTCAGGGTGTCGCATTCGGCCGCGAGACCGGCGTGGGTGATCAGGCAGCCCTTGGGGTGGGGGCCGGTGGTGCCGGAGGTGTAGGCGATGGTGGCGACCGAGCCCGGCTGCACTGCCCTGCGGTGCTGGTGCACCACGTCGTCGGGGATGCCCCAGCCCGCTTCCGCCAGCCACTGGACGCAGTTGGCGTCCAGTTGCCATATCGCCCTCAGCAGCGGCAACTGGTCGCAGACCGCCCCCACGGTCATGGCATGGTCCTCGTGTTCCACCACGACGGCCACCACCTGCGCGTCCGACAGGATCCAGCGGACCTGGTCCGCCGAGGAGGTGGGGTAGACGGGGACCACCTGGGCGCCGAGGGACCACAACGCGTAGCTGAAGAGCGTCCACTCGTAACGGGTGCGGGACATCACGGCGACGCGGTGACCGAATTGGATCCCGCCGGCCAGCAGCCCCTTGGCCAGCGCCAGGACCTCGTCGCGGAACTCGGCCGCGGTGACCGCACACCACCTCTGGTCGTCCAGGGGGTCGCGCCGCGCCAACTGCTCCAGTTTCGGGTCGCGTTCCGCCACCTCGTACACCGAGTCCGCAAGGCCTCCCGCCGACAGGGTCTCCACCAGTGCCGGAAGGCTGAAGTCGCGCACGCTACCCCCATGATGAGCCGTCCACCGTGCCCGCCTCGCGGCGGGCAGGGGCGCAACATACCGGCCGTCATCCCGGGAGCCTAGGGGCTGTCCGCCAATTCTCGTTGCATTGGTGCGCGGTGTCCGGTGCCGGGGGTTCTCCCACGCCGTAGAAGCCGGTGCAGCCGGCGCGGGACCGTCCCCGCGGGCGCGGGGAGCACGGAGCCGCGGCGTCGGTCCGCGACGTGATGCTGGGACCATCCCCGCGGGCGCGGGGAGCACGAGTGCCCGTGGGCGCCTCCCTTGACGTGCCCCCAGGAATCGTCTCGCCCCGATCATGCCCCGACAGCCACGAGCAGCGCTTGAGGCCACCCCTCTCGAGGCCGCGCCGCCATCGCCGGTCGCGTCCGCGACGACGGTGCCCTGCGACCGCAGCGGGGCAACTGCCACTGTCAGACCCAAGTGGCAGCATTACCGAAGTGAACGCCCTGAGGCGTCCTCAACTCACCTCCGTAGCAAACGAAGAGGAGCACTCCCCTTGCGACTTCATCGCGTAACGCCCTGCATCGCCGCGGGCATCCTCGCCCCGGCCCTGCTGCTCGCCACCCCGTCCTTCGCCGCCACGGCGGCACCGACCGCGGTGACGGCGTCTCCGGTGCCCTCGTCCGCGGACGAGCCGGACGCCGACGACCTGAGGGTGGCCATAGTCCGGATCCTCGCCGACCCGGACAGCGGCCGGCGTGTGACACGAGAAGCCAACGCCCTCCTGGACGCCAACGACCCCGAGGCTATGCGCGCCTGGCTGGAGACCGGCTACCGCATCGCCCAGGCCGAGGACGACCGCGTCGCCATCACGCGCCTGCTCGCCGACCCCGACAGCGGCCGGCGCGTCATCGCCGAGGTCAACGCCCTCCTGGACGCCAACGACTCCGACGCGATCCGCGCCTGGCTGGAGACCGGCTACCGCATCGCCCAGGCCGAGGACGACCGCGTCGCCATCGCCCGCATCCTCGCCGACCCGTCCGTCAGCCCGGCCCTGCGCGCGGCAGCCAACGCCGCCCTCGACGACAACACACCCGAAGCACTGCGCCACTTCCTGGAAGTCGGCAGGTACCAGGTCGCCTGACCGGCACGGCGCGCCGCACCACAGCGCGTAGCCCGGGCGGCACCCCCTGCCGCACGCACGGTCGCCGGAACGCCGAGAACCCGGGCGAGGCCGCCTGCACCTCTGTGTGCCGGCGGCCCCGCCCGGCAGGCCCTGTGCCGGCTCGGCGCCCTCCGCAGAGTTCTGTGGCCTCGCCGCCCGGTGCGGCACGGGCCACTGACCCCTCCGACAGCAGAAAGCACATTCTTCGATGACCACACAACCCCTACGCACCGAGCGCAGCGGTCCGCAGATCGCTTCCGTCGTGACCGACCTGCCCTTCAGGCCTGAGCTCGTCAAAGCGGTGTTCAGGGACGTGACCTCGTTGCCCGTCTCCCGGCTGGCCGCGTGGGCCGCCGCGTCGGTGACACGGACCGTGCTGACGGAGATCATCGACGGCGCCGGAAGAGCGGCGGCCGAGGAGGCCAGGAAGAGGCTGATTCCCAAGGACCTCATCTCGGCGATCGACCGGAACGTCGAGTTGGAGGTGGGATCGGCGTGGTACCTGCACAGCCCGACCTTCCACGGCCTGATGGGCGAGGTACGCAACGCCGATGGTGCGCTCGTGTCTCTTCGTGAGCGCCGCGGGGCGCGTACACCGAGTGGTGTGGCCGGCGCCCACCGGTTCGAGGCCGGGCTGAGAAGGCTGCTGAGGAGCCGGCGGGTGAGGGCGGTCCCGGCGATGGTCCGCGACCTGGACGGCATCGCAAGCGTGTTCCTGACGGACCTGGCCCGGGACGCGGCCAAGGTCGTCCGCGAGGGCGGGGTCAAGCAGTTCGGGACAGTCAGCCTGGTCATGCCCGGCGAGCCAGCCCCAGCCCCTCTGCTCAAAAACCCCCTCCTCACCCTGTCCACCCGCCGCGGGGACAGGCGGACTGTTGGCGGGGACGACGTCCTGGCCGCCGTCACGATGCAGCTGTTCGGCGATCTCAGACAACGCGCCATCACCGAGGCAGCCGAGATGACACGGACCACGTCGGCCAACTGATCGGGCTGCGCTTGTCGGGGTCTGGGGTCTTGCCGTCGGAACCGAGAACGCGGTCACCGTTCATGCCGCGCAGGTAGACGGATACTTGCCTGCTCTGTGTGCCGGTGGAGATACCGGTGAGGTGGGTGACCTGCTGGTAGCCGCGCCATATGGACCAGGTGCGCTCCTTGGCGGGAGTCAGAGCAGACCTGCCAGTAGTACCAAGCCTGTTGCGCTGGCGATACGCGCGGACCAACGTCTTCTGGCCCTAGGCCCACGACCCTTCCGGAGGCCGCGGTATGGCAAACGGGTTCATGATGGGTTCTTCCTACGCGGCGCCTGGGGACTGGCCTGGCCGGGCGCGTGCCGTTGAGAACGGGAGTGCAAGAACGGTGTGGCGGGACTGGGGGGATGGCTGTTCGGGCGGCCTGCTCGCTGAGCGGGCCGCCCGTCGGAACGCGTCCTACATCCCGTCGAGGGTGCCCAAGACCTGGGAGTGCACCTGGTCGTAGGTCATGGCGCCCGTCCAGACCCTCAAGTCCTCCAGGCCGCCGGGCAGGTAGTGGCGAGTGTCTAACTGCGTGACAAGGCAGACGAACAGCAGCGGACAACCGCTGACGCCTGTGGACCGTTGCACTAGGTGAGAGCCAGATCAGCCCAAGGCCACACCCCCGCCGTAGTTGCTTCGGGACGAAGAAGTCATTACCCATCTCTCGCCGTAAGCCGTCGCGGTCGGCTTGGAGTACGCGACGCTTGGGGCATGGCCCCTGAACCCAGCGCTGCCCCGTCGACGAACACTCACCAACGCCGGACCCGCACCTAAGGGAGCCTGCCGCCAACCGTGGCGCACCGCACACAGCGGGCGGCACCTCCTCCGGACAGGAAGGGCCGCCCCGCTCATGGTCGTCACCGCATCGCCGATGGTTACGAGGGCTCCAGCACGAGCTTCGCGGGAAGCCCGCCGTTCTTCTCGCAGCGCAGTTCCCTGGCCATGGCCAGGGAGACGGAGTGCGCCACAGTCGCGTAGGCGTCCTTCAACGCCTCGACGTCGCCCTCGGGCGGCTTCGGCATGTCCCAGCGCTCGACCCCCACGACGATGTGGGCCGCCTCCGACGAGCCGGCCAGCTTGTCGCTCCGGCACGCGAAGAAGACGTACGCCATGTCCGCCGCCGTCACGGCTCGCTCCCCCATCTTCAGCACCGTGAATTTCGGGGCCGAGGTGCCGGTCGGGGCGCCGTCTTTCAGATCCCACGTGATCCTGAGCTGGACCTCCGGCGTGCCGATGGGCGTGAAGACACGGCAGACGTCCTTGGTCACGGTGGAGCCCGCGGAGGCCTCGACAAGGTTCGCCGCGGCTTTTGCCACGGAATACTCCTTGCCCGACGCCTCGAACCGCGACGACCCTGTGATCACCTTCAGTGCCTTGGATGCGTCGGCGGACACGGCATTGCCACCGCAGAGCTGTGTCCCCGCGACCGCCTTGTAGTCCTTGGGCGTTTTCTCCTCGTCCCCGTCCCCTCCGCAACCGGTGGCTCCGAGAACCAGCGAGCCGGCCACGGCCGCGGAGAGCAGTCCCGCGCGTACCGACCCACGACTGATCACTGTCCGCATCCTCATGTCTCCTCGGCCGGCCACCGGAATCAGCCGGTCTCCGGGTCGTTGCCCTGCTGGTTCTCCCGGTCGTTACCGACCCCGTAGCCGATCAGCATCGACTCGCGCAGATCCTGGCCGAACACGCTGTCCTTGCCTACACCGTGACGATCCAGGAACTCCCCCATCGGGGCCTCGGCCATGCTCTCACCACCGGAGTAGATCTTGGTCTTCTCCTCCCTGGTGAGCTCCTCCAGCTTCTCCTTGTGCTCATCTACCGAGTTGTCGGAGAAGTCGCCGACCATCTGGCCGATGACCTGCTCGGCGGCACCACTGGCGGTGTCCGTCGCCAGCGGGATGAGTACCGCGGCCGTGCCCACGGCCGCGGTCGCGGGCAGGAAGGCGACACCTGCCGCGAGGCCCGCCGTGGCCCCAAACTCGACCCAGCCCGACCGCTTGGCGACCGCCTTCTCGTAGTCCTCGTGGGTCTTGAGGTTCGTCGCCTCTACTTGGTCGGCACGGGACTGGTCGAGCATGCCCTGCACCTCGGCGCCCACGCGCATGGTCGCCCTGGCAGCGCCCTCGTGGATCTTTCCGTCCGGGCCCACTGTGTCTTCTAGCGCGCTTCGGGTGTAGACCTGCTCCGCGGTCGAGACGGTCGCGTAGGCGTCCGGGTGCTGGCCGAGGGTGCTGAGGAAGCCCCGGACGGCGCTCCGCCCGTTCCCGTCCGCGGTGTCCGCGAAGTCGATGTGCCCGTCCGCGTTCCCGCCGGGCGCGAACACGCTGTCCGGATCGTTCTTGTCCAACGCCCAGTTGATGTCGTCGATGTAGCCAGCGCCCATGACGCCCAGGCTGTCGGCCATCGTCTCCTGGTGCTCCTTGAGCAGACCCGGGTCCGCGCCGTACTTCTCGATGACCTTCTGCATGACCGCGGCGTTGTCCCCATCCCGCTCCACGCCGGCGTCCGGGTGGCCGGCCGGGTAGCCGAGGGTCGCCGCCTCCAGGGCGTGGCCGAGGGCGTCGGGCATCTGGCCAAGCGACGCCTTGAGTTCCTTGTCGTCGAGCGAGTTGACGTCGGGGAAGGACTCCCACTTCTCGTTGCCGAAGAAGTCGAGGTAGTTGTCGATCGCCTCGCCGTCCTTGTTCTTGCCGAGGCCGGCCGTGGCACCGTGGTTGACCGTGCCGTCCTCGTTGTACGCGGTCGGCGGATCGGCGAAGAACCTCTTCGCCGCTTCCGGACTGTTGCCGAGCGCTTCCAGCATGGCGGTGGCCGGGTCGTAGCCGGCCCCGTTCACGCCGGAGGGGTTGAACGGGTTCTTGAACGGACTGTTCACCACCTTGTTCCCGGCGAACATGTACGGATCCTTCGCGTGCAGCTGCGCCAAGTGTTCGGCGATCGGGTTGAGGAACTTCGCGTCGTAGTTCCCGTACCGCATGATCCCGCCGAGGAGCTGGTATCCGAACGGCCCGCCGTAGTCGTTCTTGGCCAGCGGAATGCGCTCGGTGCCCAACTTGCGCAGCTCCGGACCCCAGTTGTCGGTGACTCGGGGCCGGGGTGGCCCTGGTGTACACGATCCGCAACTACCGGCTGACCCGGCGCGGGCAGGTCACCGATCGGTTCACCAAAGCCCTAGAACGCCTCGGGTCCGACCAGAGGTATGTGCGGATCGGTGGAGTGTTGGCGCTCGAGCAGATCATTCAGGACGCCCCCGAACAGGCCACCCACGCCGCTCAAGTGCTGGGCCACTTCGTGCGCGACCGCGCTCCCACCTGCCCGCGCCCAACTAATGCTCCGGGCGGTGAGACAACCCAGACGGACACCTCACTGCCCACGTCTCCGGAAGCAGATGTGCAGGTGGCCCTGACCGCCCTAACGCGTCCCGAGTCGCGCACTCACGTCGACGACCGCGAAAGACTCTACCTCGCAATCCTTCACCTTGCTGGCGCCGACCTGGTCAGAGCCGACCTCACCGACGCCCTCCTGACCAGGACGAACCTAACCCGCGCCGACCTGTCCGGAGCGGATCTCACCAGCGCCTTCCTCCGCCGTGCGGACCTCACCCACGCCTTCCTGGACGGGGCGAACCTCACCGGCGCCAACCTGGCCAAGGCGAACCTCACCGGCGCCTCCCTGCACGGGGCGGACCTCACACGCGCCGACCTGGGCGGGGCGGACCTCACCGATGTCCGGGGATTGGGAACGGAGCAAGTCAGGTCGGCACGCCTTAATGCGGAGACAGTGCTGCCGCCCGACATCAGGGCGGCCGTGGAGCCATCCTCCACATGAGCGGCGTGGGCGAGGCGGCGGAGGGCTGAGCGGAATACGCCAGACGCCCGAGCGCCTCGTGCGGGTGGTGCAGCTGGCCTTCCCGGGCAGCGAGGTGGGCGCTCTTGGCGGCAAGATGTCCAGCACGGGCGCGCCCGTGCTGTCGATCGAGGGGTCGCGGTCGCGGTGGTAGTCGGTGACGTCTGGTTCGAGGACGGCCCGCAGGCGCTGGGCGTGCGCGTCGCGCAGGGCGATCTGGTCGAGCAGCCAGTTCGCGTTCTCCCCCAGTTCCGGCACGTCAGCGGACAGTGCCTCCAGCGCCTTCCAGTCCTCGACGAGGCTACTGCGGGGCTGGTCGATGTCCTGAAGCCGGTTGAAGAGTTCGGCCACCTGCCGGGTGGTGGTGACGATCAGGTCCTCGGTGGCCGCGGCGAGCTGCCGGCGTCGTCGACCTCGCCGGCGCGCGCCAAGCTCCGCGACAGCACCGTCGGAGGCCGGAAGGGCGCATAGTCCCGCATGTGGCAGGCCCAGGCGGCGGCCGCGGCGACCCAGCCCAGCTCCCGTCCCTGCGCTGATGCCGCGCTGCGCCAACACAGCCAGCTGCTCACCAGTCGGTGACCCAGCTGCTTCACCAGCCGGCGATCTGCGCGCGGTGGGGCCCAGCCTCGCCGGGCCCCACGGGGCCAGGCGTTGCACCTGGCGCATCGGCACGGCCAGCCTACGGGTCCTAGTCGCGACCATGGATGGCGGTCCCGCGCAGCGTGCGATCGGGGCGCGGGACCGCCGACTCCCGGTCGTCCTGTCAGAGCCGGGAGGTAAAACGGTACGGAATCGGATCATCTGTCGCACGTACATCGGCACGTGAGCGCTGCCTGCCCGCGCAGAATAAGGGGGGGCCGGACCGGGGCGAGGGTGGCCGGTTGGCAGCCGGTGCTTCGGGCCGGTCAGGGGGTGGGTGCTGCCACACCCCACACCAGAACCGCCGAGCACGTCCTCAGCCAGACCAAGGCACACCCCAACCCGGCCCCCCCCTTCCTGGGGAAGAAAGGCCGTTGCGAAACACGGGTGTTGCGAGCCTGGGGCACCGCGCGCCGGTGCTGGCGATCGCCGGCGGCACCGCATCGGGCAAGTCCACTCTCGCCCAGGCGTTGGCACTGCACCGGCCCACGGCTGTGGCTCTCATCCACCTGGACGACTTCTACCTCCCCGCGCACGAGCCACACCGCGGGGTCTGCACGCTGAGCGCTACGGGTGCCGAGACGCTGGATCGGAACCATCCCGGCTCCATCGACGAGGACGCCGCGACTGCCGCGCTCGAGGCAGCGGCCACCAGCGGGCAGCACCGCATCGTGGTAGTTGAGGGCCTGTCGCCCTCACGCTGCCCAAGATCGCGGCCCGAGCCACCTGGCGGATCTACGTCCACGCCCCCGATGACATCCGCCCGGCCCGCAAGCTCATGCGCAAGATCGAGATCCAGCACCAGGACCCACTGCTCTCCCTGCACAACTGCTTGCTCAGCGGCCGAGACCGCCACGTCGAATACGTCGCCCCCTCCCGGCATCGGGCCGATCTCGTACTCGACGGAACGATGGCGACCACGGACCTGCTGACTGCGGTCAACCACCTGGTCGCCCCGAATCCCCGGTCATGGTTGCCGCCCTTGGATGAGTGGAGTGCGTCCGGCGCGGCAGTCTCCGGCCGGTCGGGCAGCAGCGTGCTCAGGTGGCGGGCTAGGACCGCAACCTTCGGTGGCCGCCGGCGGCGCCCATGGAGGTGCAGGTCGGACTCGCAGCCGGTCGGCGTTTTCTACGGCGATCATGCGGCCCCTCCAGGCGCGTCCGCCCCGCTTGCCTCCCACCGGGGTCGCCTCCCAGATCAAGACCTGGACGAGCTGATCCACTCGCCGGCGGAAGGTCCGAGCCATGCTGGAGTCGGTGGTGGCGCGCCACAGCCGGGCCCCAATCGGAGTGAGGCTGTAGCGACGCTGGTCGGCGGCCTGCCCCGCGGAGCACGGGTGGCTGTTCACTCCCCAGGTGTCGGGCGGTCAGGTGCTCCACCAGGGCGGGCGCCATCAGCAGGCAGACGCCGCCGAAGAGGATGGCCTCCCCGGCCCACGACGTACGGCGGGTGCGCGTCACGGCCGGCGTGACCACCACCATCGCGGCGACCACGCCCCCCGGGAGGCGCCCTCACGAGCGAATACCACTCCGGAGCCGTGTGCACAGGTTCGAATCCTGCCGGGCATGCGGAAGGCCCAGCCGTGAGCGGGCGGCCGGGCCAGTCAATGGGCGCGCACCGTGGCTCGCGCCAGGGCGAGTTGACCGAGTCTGCGGTGCGCCGCTATTCCTGGCACTGGCCGCGGCGGTGCAGTCGCGGAAAGGGGGACGCGTGATCGTACTGGGGTGGGTCGTCGCGCTGACGGCCCTGGGCGTGTGGTGGGTGCTGCGGCGGCTTATCCGGTACCCCGGTGGTTGGACGTACGCGTTCGACGCGGAGCATCGGGAGGCCCGTAGGGCTCTGGAGGATGCCCGCAGAGCTGTGCGCGGGCTGCGCCGGACGGCTCGTCGTGAGAGGTGGCAGGCACAGATTGCGGTGAAGCGGGCGGAGTGGACCTATCGGCGCCGGATCCGCCGGGCGGAGTCCGAGCTGGAGCAGCTGCATACGCCGCACCGCGGAGCACAGATCGAGCGACTGGGTGAGATCGTGCTGTACGAGCACACGGTTGCCGTCCGCGGTGATGAGGTCGCACTGGTGGGCTTGCAGGTCCGATTCGAGCTGGGCCGCTCCAAGGGCACGTCGTACGTGTATCTCACGCCGCCCGACGGACGTGAGCGGATGGAGCGTTACGGTGGCGCCGAGTACACCGAGGACGCGGTGCGCAGGTTCGCCGTACGAGTCAAGAACGCGGCCGCGGCGGCCGGCGAGCTGCGGGAACAGCGCGCCGGAAGCGTCCGTGCCGCCCGGGCCGAGCTGCAGGAGGCTCTTTCGGCGACGGAGCAAGTGGAGGCGGCGAAGGAGCGGTTGGAGGACATACGAACCCGCCAGGATGCGGACGTCAAACTCCCGAAGGCGCGCCTGGCCCTGGATGACGCTCGGCGTGCGTGGCAGAGCCGTACGGGACAACGTCCTCGGTAGGCGTGGCTCGGTGACGGGCGCAGCCAGCGCCCATCAGGGTGCCGCCCCGGACCGGTTTCGAGCCTCTCCCCCACCGGTTGGGAGGCCCCCATGGGGCGCAGGCTCACCGGTCGGCGTCACCTACAGCTACTGGGAAAGCGGGGATCAGTGGCGGTGCTCGCGGTGGCAACCCACCCGGACACCTCGTCGACGAACCGGCCCCGGTCGTTACGCAGCATCGCGGTGTCGTGGTCGTTGTTCAACACGTACGCCCGCCGGTCCTGGAAGACGTCGGTGACGCCCCCGGGTGGACGCGGGCCGTGGAACGCCCGTCGAGGCGAAAGTGGGAATGTGTAGGAGTGACCCTCCTCGTCCTTGAGGGTCCAGCCGTCCTGGTTCACCACCCGGCGGGTGTGCTGGTCTTCCGAATCCTCATTGGAACAGCAAGCGGTCGCGTACGCAGAAGTCCGGAGTTACCTGGATCTCCAGTGCGCCGGCACTTTCGCCCATGTGGAAGTCGACTGAGATGTGCATGGCCGCAGAAATCAATGCTAGCCGCGTCGCGCCCTCGCGAAAGATGTCCAGCAGCAGCTCACCGCCATTCGTCCAGTGGACTCTCACGGCCGAGCCTGCCGAGCGGTGGGGCGGTGGCCCAGGCGGAGACGCCGCCCAGCATAGCGAGAGCGGCGATGGCGGGATTGGCATTCGGCCTCCAACACAAGATCGCGAGAGCTCGTGCAGCGGTGAGACAGCGAAGCGAGAACGTGTGAGTCCGGCGGCGTGCACGGTGAACTCGTTCAAGGGACCTTCGGCTGTCCGGTCCTGCTGGTCCCGCAGCCATCCATTCGAACCTGCTCGAATCATGGCACCAACCGTCGCGGTACCAGCCCTGACCGACTCAAGCTAGTGGCCAGCTGTCGGTGGTCGGAACGCCGGAGCATCACGACCCGCACACCTGACCCATGTCTCTCGCGCTTGGAGGACGATCGTTTTGAACCGTACGAGCCGGTGCCTAATCGCCGCTGCCGTCACTGGTGCCGCCGCCCTCGGAGGTCTTGTGCCCGGCACTGCCGCGGCGGCTCCACAGGCCGTCTGCGCGCCCAACTACCTGCACTACAAGTACTACACGTCAAGCGGCACCATCGCCGACTGGGCCAAGAACTGTGAGGGCAGCTACACCCTCAACTCCGGTGGCTACAGCATCCAGGCAGGAGAGTGGTCGGGGTACGTCTACTTCAAGGACGGCACCTCCAGCACGTTCTGCCAGGGGGAGACGCGATACCTGGGTGGCCGCCGGGTCATCAGGATCTACATGGTGCACGACAGGATCGAGCCCTGCTTGTAGACACCTCAACGAGGCAGACCCGCCGGCGTTACAGCACTCCAGCTGCGGCGGTGTGCTGAAGGCGGCAGCCTCATGCAGCATCCGTGACTGGACCTGCTGCGAGCACCGCTGCCCTACTCACAACGAACGCATGGACGATCGCATGGCGTCCATCTTTCGCGCCCCGTGCGTACGCCGGGGGTTGCTGGCTGGGCCGCCCCGAGCGGCGGCCCAGCCAGCGCCGCATCAGCCGAGGAGCCAGCCCAGTCCGAGCAGTCCACCACCGGTCAGACGACCGCTGTTGACTCCCGCCGTGGCCTGGGTGCCGTATGTCGTCACGTCGTCGGGGTCCGCCATGCTGCCGCTGCTGGAGAAGTAGGACCCACCGTCCCCGTAGGTGAGGACGAGGAGGACGGGCGGCAGCCCCAGGCTGATGAGATGGCGGGCAAGCTGCGGGTCTGCCTGGAGGGGCCGAACTGCACATCGTTCTCCACGTGGGGATTCACCGACCGGTACGGTTCCACCGCCGACACCAAGATCTATCCTGCGCGCACGGCCGATTCCCTGCCATGGGACGCAGCCCTACGGCCGAAGCCGGCGTACGAGCGCCTGCTCGAGGCGTGAGGAATCAAGGTGCGATCTCTCGGTTTGGAGATGCTCGCCGGGCCCCTGCCCGGCATCTACGACCCCGCCGGTCCGAGGAAACTTCTGTTCGCGTTTTTCGCGGCGATGGCGGAGACCGAGCGGGAGAACATCTGCGAGTCGACGCTGGAGGGCTCGACACTGCGGCCCGCAAGGGCAAGCACGGCGGCCGGCTGCCGGTCATCACCGACGACATGCTGCACACCGTGCTCCGGCGCCGCGCAAGCGGCGAGTCCGTCGAGCAGATCCAGCCCGACCTGATCATCCCCACCGGCAAACGCAAGGGACACAACCCTTCGGTGGCCAGCATCTACCGGGCGCTCGCCGAGCATGTCAAGCCCGAGGCGTACCCGGAAGCCGTCGAGCAGGCCCACACCGCGGCCGTGCCGACCCTGCGGCTCAACGCGCCCAAGCAGCGGCAGGCATCCCCGCACCGCCTTCCGCCGGCTGCATCCACGGGCGCTCCCCGGCCGGAGAGCGCCACGGGCAGCCCGGGGTCAGCCGCCAGCCGAGCCGGCCGAGGCCGAACCGCCGGAGGTCCAGCCAGAGTTGGACAGCGGCCGAGGGCGCGTGCTGCGCTCGGTGCGCAGCTCCACCACGACCCCTGCCGGACCGAGCAGGGCCTCCAGCGCGTCGGCGAGCCGCTGCGGGTCGCCGCCGAACGGGAGCGGGGCGAGCCGCTCCCGGCCGCCCCGCAGGACGAGTTCCAGCGCGAGCGTGGAGACGGTCGGCTTGCGGTCCCCCTCGTACGGCTCCACCACCTCGTGCGTCAGCCGCACCTCGCGCAGGGTGTCGACGGGAAGCCAGTCGTCCGGCCTGGCGGCCCGGACCAACCGCAGGGACGCGGGCACCCCGGCCGGCGCGAACTCCACCCGCAGGATGCGCCGGGCCCGGGAATAGGCCACCGCCGGCCAGCCGAGCAGGTACTCCAACCCGGCGATCACCCCCACCACCACGAACACGGTCGACGCCCGCGCCCCGGCCAGCGCCATCCAGAAGGCGACGAGCAGAGTCGGCACGACCAGGGCGAGCGGAGTGAACAGCGCCGGCCCCGCCGAGGTCAGCGCGATCCGCGCCGACCCGGCCGGCGAGCCGCCGCGCAGGATCAGATCCGTCGAGTCGGGACCTTGTCTGAGCAAGGGATCGGTGGCCATGCATCCAGCGTAGGACCGGTCCGCAAGAGCGCCCCGACCCCACCACGGCCGCCGTCCTGCTGAGCCTGCTGGTGTCTCAGCAACTCAATGCGCTGAAGGCACCGGATCCAACCCGGCTCACTGCCATAGCCGCACGGCCCGGCGCCCGGCCAGCACTACCGCGCGCCAAGGTGCCGGGGACGGGTACATCGGAGCAGTGGCTCAACGCCTCGGCCGGCGCGGACCGGGCAGGCTGCGGCGTCGGCCGAAGCACCGCTGCCTCCCCGGCGGGGAAGTCCGCACTGAGGGCGCTACCACTCGCAACGCGAGGATCGATGGGTCTTCGGTGACCGGAGCCGGAGAGATAGCTGTACAAGTTCGCCTGGACCAAGATCGTGAGGCACATCCCCGTCAAGGGAACGGCATCCAAAGACGATCCGAGCCTCATGGACTACTGGGCCGAACGCGCCCGGAAGCGCAAGCATCCTCAGGCGGACGGAGCCAAGCGCTTGGGCCGGCCTCCCGCCTGGTGCCCCCGCTCGCCGTGGACTTTCCGGCCTGACCCACCAGGCGAGAACCACCGCGCTGCTGTCCACCGTCGTCCGCGTTGCCAGGGCGAACTGGACGGAAGCCCGTGAGGGGATGGACGCCCTGCAGGCCGCCCCACTCGGCGGCCAGTTCACGTTCAGGGGCCGTACCTACACGCGCCAAAATAAGGACTCGTCGACTCCGTTCCGGGCCTACGACGAGTCCGGCCGACGCCTCCATCCGGGGCTGCTCGAGGAGCGGGCGTTCTGAGCCTGGGCCACGATCGACTTCCTGCAGCACACCGGCGTCCGGATCGAGGAGATGCTGGAGGCCAGCCATCACGCCCTGATCCAGTACAAGCTGCCCACCATACGACGACCAGGTTCAACGGGGCGGGCGGGGCCGGGCGGTAGCGGCCGATGTGGCAGCGGACCGCCTCGGCCAGGCGCGGGGGGTCGTCGGTGACGGTGGCCCGGCCTTCGAGGGTGACCCAGCCGAAAGCCGTCCGCCTGGCAGAGCGCGACGCGGACCGCCGGGCAGCCCGCCGCCACATTCCGGGGCTTTCGGGCCTTGGCCCGGGTGGTGACCTGGGCCAGGCCGGTGGACGCGTCGAAGGTGAAGGGGACTGGGGTGACGTGCGGGGTGCCGTCGCGGCGGAGGGTGGTGAAGGTGGCCGGGTACGTGTGCCTGCAACCAACAGCAAGGCCCTGCTGTTATGCGCGACTTGCACACTCTCAGATGGGAGACTTGCTCACATGAAAGAGGTGCGCTGCGAGCGATGCGGCAACATCATCGGCATGGGGTGCGCCTGCCCTCCTGACGGAAGCGTGCCGAAGGCCGACCCGGAGGGGAGGCCTGTTCGACAGGAGTGGCGGCGATTCCCCGGCAACGCCATCTTGATCAAGCAGAACGGCAAGGCGCACGTGCCAGGCGCCTGCGATCACATGACAGAAGACGAGGTGCGGCCCCCGAAGTGGGGCTGGATCCTCGAACCGTCTCCCGGGCATTGGGGCCGTATCAACGAAGTCTGCCCAGCCATCGCCAGTGGGGGGAACACGCGGCTGCAGGCGACGAGCCGGTGCATGACGTGCATGGGGACTCTCGGCGGCTGACGATCGGCAGGGATGCTGGGCCGTGGGGTACCAGCAGAACGGGTTCTCCTCTCGCAGCCGTTCCTCGACGCGGAGGTCGTGGCCACGATGCGCCGGCTGCCCGCCGCAGCCACGTTCCGTCCGGGCTTACGTCCACGGCCTGCGGTCGCACGGCGACGAGTTCATCGACCTCTGCCGCTGCGCACGGCATCCGCTCACCGCGGAGATGTTCGACACCGACACGCGCTGCCAGGTGGTATGGGAGGCCCGGCTGGGCATGGGCACTCCCGCTCTGGGACCGCCGAACAGCTCGCCGGCCTCGTGGCCCGGCTGGAGAGCCTGCCGGACGAACGATCCGCGGCATCCGGCGCGGGCGTGCCGGTCATCGTTGGTTCTTGATGTCCCACAGGGTCGTCTCAACCGGACCCGCGGACACCACGCGTACCCCGTACCGGTTCTCCACCACTTCCTGGGACTCGTCCTTTCCGGTGCCCGCAATGTTGATTGTTTCCATGATGTTGACGCCGTGCAGACCGAACTGCCAGTACACGGTGATGTACCGCGGCTTCCTCGTTCTTGCGTCGACCGAGTTGTTTTCCCGTATCTCGCTCTTGTATATGACGGAGTCGAAGTCCTTCTGATTCTTCACCCATGCGGGCACCTGGGCTTTCTTCCAGGTGAACGCAGGGGGACCGAAACGCACTACGGAAGAGAGGTCCTTGCGTGTGAGGTGCGCGTTGGCGTAGAAGGTCAGCTGGTCGTACGGGGTCCTCTTGGGGAGCTGAACGACCACTCGCGCGGAGAACTTGTCCCTGGCGTAGATCCATCGTCCCACGGGCATCCACGGCTGCGCCGACACCAATTGGCCGGGCTGGTGGATCTCCCTACGGGATACCGGGTTGAACGCTTGGAAGTCCCTCCATTTCTCCGAGTCGCCCTGCCATTCCCGACGGGACCTGTCCTTCCGGCTCAGGTGCACCGTCTCCGCCATGGCGTGGAATTCGGTGCCCAGGACGTAGAAAGCCGCATCACCGCGGTTCTCGATCTCGATGTCCACCGGTACGGAGAACGACTTGCCGCCCCGGTTCTGCATGCTTTTCCCCACGGTCAGTTTGACGACCGGCGTGGTTTCGTGCTGGGACGGTTGGTAGAGGTTCTGGTAGCCGAAGTTCGCCACCGCGATGACCGTGGTGACGATCACCGTGGCGGCCACTCGCTTGGGAGCGGGGATCAGAACCGATGTGCGGAACACCGCAAAGGCAGCCCAGGCCGAGCCCACCGTCAGGACGATGAACAGCGCCTTGAAATACCAGTAATCACCGTCCTTCAGGATCTCGGCCGCGACGAGGAGGTTGGTCAGCGCGGCCCCGAACGAGGCGATCAGCGCGATCACCCCGGAGTATTCGTACTTGTGCGACAGCCAGTGGTCCGTGGCCGCGATAGCGCCCAACAGCGTGGTGAAGGCCACCGCCATGAGCACGGCACCGGTGAGGCGGCCGGCGAACGTCAGCGCTCCCACGAAGTCCTCGTAGCCGAACCAGGCCAGCATCCCGATCGTCACGAGGAGAACCAGCGTGATCAACGCGAGAGAGACGGGCGATGGTCTGGGCCGCGCCTGTGCCAGCGTCCGTTGCGCCCGCTGGCGAGAGCTGGCGGGTGAGTTGCCGTGAATCCTCACGGGACCACCTCCTCGCGGCCGATCGGAGCCCGGGCAGCGAGACCGTGTCCGTGAACACGATTCGTTCCTTGCTCTCGTCCGGCGTGGACGTGCGCAGGAACGCGCCCTCGCGGGGTTCGTCATGTGGGATGAACTCGACCTCGCGGACCCGTACCTGCAGGGGCCCCGGTGCCCGGGGGCGGCCGGAAATCGCCCGTCCACTCCCTGACCCGCGACAGGCCGACCACGACCGTCTTCGGGGCCGGACTGAGCACGTACTCGCGCTGCCATGCCGGGGCCGCGGCGGGGCTCGTGGGAAGCGACGAGGTCGACCTGAACCGCCGGCCCGTTCGTCGGCGGACGGCAGGGTTCCGGGACTATGTCGACCCGGCGGATGCGCGCCGCGGACTCGCTCACTCCCACGCTAGTCACCGTGCGGGCGTGCTGCACCCCGGCGGAGGCGGCGGAACCGCCTGGTGCGGCCAGCCGCGGGTCGCGGTGACGGTCACCTCGCCGCCCGGGGCGGCCAGTACGCGGGACCGCGCGCGCAGGACGCGTGCGTCGCCGGCGGCCGTGACGCGCCAGGGGCCCGGCGGCAGGGACAGGGTGGTCGTCCGGGGACCGTGGGGGCCGCGCGGTAGGTGAGGCGGTAGACGCCCGCCCCGGGGTCGTACCCGGCGGAGCGGATCGTGCCCGCCACCGCCTCCGCGGACGGTTCGGCGGTCAGCTCCTTGTGGGGGCGGAAGGCGCCGGTGTCGTCCACGGCGCAGCACCCACCGCCATAGGACCACACATAGCCCGCCCAGCCGGAGTCTTAACGGCCCAGGGAGGCCAGCGCGTCCCGGTAGAAGAGATTCATGTGCGGCACAGCGTGCTGTCCGGCGGCCCCCACTTGCCGACGACCACCCGGACCCGGTAGCGCCTGGGGTACCCGGTGACGGCCCGCTGGTGCGCCTCGACCCAGCCGGCCCCGGGGTCGTAGTCGGCGCCTCCTCCATGGCGGTGCCGTAGAAGTGCGGCGCGTACACCACCCGAGGGGCCTCCACGCGGCCGAGGCCGGTCGGTACGCCCTCGCCCACGACCGGGGCCGGCTCCACGAACAGCCAGGCGTCCCGGTCGGCCGAACGGACGGCGTGGGCGGGGCGGTTGTACATCGGTGACAGCGGCTCGCGTTCGACACGGCGCGCTGCCGTCGCCAAGTCCTCTCCCGGCCGCTGCTCGCCCATCGGTTCGTTGATCAGGTCGTAGCCGAGCAGGGCCGGGTGGTGGGCGAACCGGGCGGCGAGGGTGCGCCACATGGCAGCCTGGGCGCGCCGTAGGTCCGCTTCCTCGTACAGGGTGGGTGAAGGCCCGCCGCACGGCGGGCTCCAAGTACTCGGCGAACCAGTCGTGCGGGTGCGCGGTGCACGGCAGTCCGTCGGTCCTGGTCGCCGACTCGGGTATGCCGCGGTGGCCGAACGCGGGCCGTAAGACGTCCTGGTGGGCGTCGAAGACGACCTTCACGTCGCGGCTCCAGGTCGTCCCAGAAGACCAGCAGCCGGGCGAAGTCCAAGCCCCGGGCCCGCAGGTCGCGAAGATGGCGTTCGGTGACGGCGGTCAGGCCTCCTCGCCCCGGTGCGTCTTGTCCCGATGTTCCAGTCGTGCCCGGTGAGCACCCGCCCCTGCCGGTCGGTGAGCCGGGGGACGTCCAGCCCGGTTTCCTCGGCGTGGGTGGTGGCGCGGGCCAGGAAGCCGGCGAGGACCGCGTCCGCCGTCAGCATCGCAGGCAGTACAGGGAGGACCAGCATGAAGTACCGCACCGTCGGCACCGATCCGGCCACCCGCCGCGAGGTGAGCGTGCCCGCGCTCGGCGCGATGCTGTTCGGGTCGCGCACCGATGAGAAGACCTCGTTCGCCGTCCTCGACCGCTATGCCGAGGCCGGCGGGACCTTCGTCGATCACCTCCGACAACTACGCCTTTATCCTGTACGTGCTGCACACCGGGATTCAGCGGGAACACCTGCCTCAGGATTTGTGCTTCGGTGCGGGCATGACGTGCTGGCGGCGCCTGCGGGTCTGGAACGAGGCCGGCGTCCGCCTCGAAACAACAGCACCGTCGTTCCCTCCAGGGGCGGTTGCGTGCGGTTTTCCTCCGCCTCACACGGATGGGTGTAGACGGTCAGCGTGATCGTCTCCTGCTCCGTGTAAGAACTCTGCCCCGATGACTCCCGGGTTGCTGCTCGATGCACCCATCAGCGAGGACGGTCAGACGTTGGGGACCTGCAGCTTGTCCCAGCTGATCTTGCCGGGGATGCCGTTGGCGTCGTCACCTGTGAGGCCGAGCTTTCGCTGAAAGGCGGCGTAGGACTTCACATCGCCCGGGCCCCAGACGTCGGTGTTGGCGCTCGACTGGTACCGGTTGCAACCTTCGGCGACGAGCCGACGGTGCATTGCGGCGATGATCGGCGATTTCCGTCCGGTCTGGAAGAACGACGCACCCGGGAACGGCTCGGTGTGCGGCCCGGGGGCGGGGTGTGAATCCTTGAAGTGGTCGTACGCCTCCTGAGCCGCCGCGAGGACCTTGTCGTAGATCTTGTCCATGTACGGGCCGGCGCAGGCGGTCGAGGACCAGTGGTGGTGGTAGAAGAGGTTGTTCCTGCTGGGGCGTTCGCCGATCACCTTGGCGAAGTGCCAGCCGGCGAGACGTGCGGCGTTCTTCCAGGTGGCCTCGGTGATCGTCCAGCCGGGCGCGAGCGTTTCGTTCGCCATTTCGATGCTGATGGTGCTCTGGTTGCCGGCCGTGTCGCCGACGGCCCAGGCGTACTCGTTCACCTTGACGTACTGAGCGACGGCACCGGCGGCGTCCACGTCGAAGTGGGCCGAGGCCGGACGCGTCTTCCAGACGTTGAGCACACCCTGGTGCGAAAGCCGGGCGCCATTGTGGTGCAGCGTGACCGACGTCTTCCTGTAGGACTTGTGGGTGACGTGGCCCGTCGCGCTGAGCTCGTCGATGAGGTTCGAGACGGCACGGTCGTAAGCGATTGTGGCGGTCACCTGGAGTCCTCCGCGTCGTTCTCGACGTCGTCCTCGGCGAAGGCGACGAAGTCGCTTTCCGGAAGGCCGTCGAGGTTGTCGGTTCCGGGTCCATCGCCGGTATCGGTCTTCTCGAGGGCCGCCTTCACGTCCTCGTCGTCGAAGTTCTTGTGGGGCATGAGCTGTCCTTTGAGTTCCACAGATTCGCGTCGCCGGTTCACATTCGACGAGCGACCGGGGACGAATTCCCTCGTCGCCGCTCCTCCGATCGCTTCTGCGACGACCATGGCCTCGGCCTCTAGACGTTGGGGACCTGCAGCTTGTCCCAGCTGGTCTTGCCGGGGATGCCGTTGGCATCGTCACCTGCGAGGCCGAGCTTTCGCTGAAAGGCGGCGTAGGACCTCACATCGCCCGGGCCCCAGACGTCGGAGTTGGCGCTCGACTGGTACCGGTTGCAACCTTCGGCGACGAGCCGACGGTGCATTGCGGCGACGATCGGCGATTTCCGACCGGTGTGGAAGAACGACGCCCCAGGGAACGGTTCGAAGCTGCTTGGGATGGCGGGCCCGCCGTCCATGTACTCCTTGTAGGCCCCGCTCGCGAACGTGGACCATTGATTCCAGTCGTGTGCGTCCTTGATGGCCTTTGCCGTCTTGGCGTTGTAGAGCGGGTCCTTGAGCTTTCCCTCAATCCTGAGCGTGTCCGGCGGGGAGAACTGCCCTGGATGCTTGAGGGAGCGTATCTGGAAGAGACCAATGGACGGCCCCCACTTGTGGTCGACCAGACCCTGGTCTCCGATGATGCCTGGGTCTCCTTTGGACTCTGCCATGGCGACGGCCGCCGCGATTTTGATGTCACTGTCGGTGAACCCGGCCTGTTTGGCGAGGGCGCGCAGCTCGGTCAGGCTCATTGTCATTATTTCGACGCCCCTCTAACTTGTTGATCAGACTTGTGATCAGAAGTCGTGCCCGCATGGCGCATGGCACATCACGGTGGGATCGATAAACCGGGAACTGCCCGGAATTCAAACCGGGAGGAGATATGCCGAAATGCGCTAACTAAGCCTGCGGGTTAAGGGATGATATTCCGCCGCGAGCTTCCCCCAATTGACACGCACACACATAGGAGATCACGGATCCTCTTAACCGCGCCTCCGTGGAGTACGGGGCGGCTGCACGAGGCGTGAAAAGGTCACTTATTTCCACCGTATGACAATGCCGGGGGTCGCGCAAACAGAGCGCGGAGGGCTGAATCTGCCCGGCGCTCTTCCATTGGGAGATCGACCCGCTTGGAGGACGGGAACGCTACTGAGCCCTCTACACCTCACTTTTGATCAAGAAGGCCTGACTGCCGGCACGAGGGAAGCCGCGCTGAAGGTGCCCTGAAAGTGACTTGGTAGAGGCGGCAGTTGGAAGGTTCCCGGCTCAGGTTGCTGTTCTTACACCCTGTGCGGGGGTGCCGCCCCTTCGCACGCCGTCCGCGGAGACTTCTCGGCTACGCCGGGAAGGCTGCCGCTCGTTGGCGTCGGTCGCCGCCGAACCGGCCCGAAGCCGCTGTGCCATAGGTGTGGCCGTAGATGCGGGCGGAGGCGCCCGGGGCGCGGACGGGGAGGTAGGCGTTGAAGATGGTCAGCAGGACGTACAGGCGGTTGCCGGTGGCCCGCGCCGGGGCCCGGTGGACCTCAATGTCCGCGAGCTGGACGGCAGCGCGTCGGACGCGTCCCCGACGGCCGAGAGCAGTGCACGCAGCTGGTCCCGCTGCCGTTCGGTCGCACGAGCGGCGGCGCGTCCGGCGATCAACGTGCCGATGTGGCATCGCACTTCGCAGACCTCCCCGATCCAGTCGGGGCTGTGCCGGACGAGCATCGGCAGCAGGTCGGCCCCGCCGAGCCGCAGGTAGTCGCGGACGCGGGTGCCGAGACCGTGCCGGGTCTCCAGCAGACCGGCCTGCGTCAGACGGCCGAACGCGTGCTTGAGCGTGATGCGCGTGACACCGTACCCGTCGGCGAGGGTGCGCCCAGGTGGCAGGTAACCGCCCGCCGGATGACGGCCAGCGAGGATGTCCTCCCACAGCCGGCCCTCCAACACGTCGACGATGGTCTCGCGGGGCAGTGCCTCCACGCCGTTCTCCTGAATGGCTCAGTGGATGAGTCCTCAACCAACACCAGCCCGAGGAGTCAATGGCCGGGCGTGAAGATCGGCTACTAGGCAAACGGCTCCTGGTGCGAACGGGTTCGGTAGCGGGCACGGAACTCGGCCAGCAGCTCGTCGGTGGCCTCGGCGCCGGCGCTCACGGCGGCGTGGACGTCGCGGAAGTAGTCCTCGTAGCCAGCGGGCGTGTAGAGGCACAAGGCGCGCGCCGTGACGTCCCCGGCGTTGCGGAAGCCGTGCGGGGTGCCCCGGGTCGCGGCGAGCAGGGCTCCTGGAGGGGCGGCTGTCTCGCCGTCCCCGGTGTGGAGTGTCAACTCGCCCTCCAGGACGTAGAAGTACTCGTCGTGCCCCTCGTGCACGTGCGGCCTGGCACCGATGGTGCCGGGGGCGAGGCTGAACTCCTCGAAGGCGAAGCGCCCGCCCGTGTGCTCGCCGGTGAGCCGGAAGAAGTGCGCGACCCCGGCGACGTCGATCAGCTCACCGTCACCGGGGCGGCGCAGGAGCGGGTGGTCGGGCGTGCGGGGCTGGTCTGCGGTCATGGAGGCATGGTGACAGGCCGGGGCGCGCGTACCGGGCGGTCGGCGTGGCGCGCCCCGTCACCCGTCCGGCCGCGCTCATCTTGATACCCGACCGGCGTGGTCCCGTACTGACAGTGAGGGCCTCCCGGTCGGAGCTGCCCTGTGGGGGGATGCCATCAACCACCATCTCCCGATCCCATGGAGGCGCCATGACGGTGCAGCAGCACGCCGCGATGCCCACGGTTCTGGTGTACGAGGACGACCCGGGATTTCCTCCCCAGGTCCACATGCCCGTACCGCATCCGGTCCCGCACCTCGACGGCCGGCCCTTCCCGATGGCCATAGCCGATCCCGCGCCGCAACCGGACGGCGCCGGACCGGGCACCGAGGCCTTCCGCTACTGGGTGGCGGCCGACGGGCTCAGCAGGGCCGGCCAGACCTGGGGCCCGCTGGTCCCAGCCGGAACGCGGTGGCACGCGTCGGTCGGCAGCGCCCTCACCGCGCACCTCGACGCGGGCGACGACCTCAACGCCTTCTACGACCGCAAGGGCCTGTGGTTCTTTCGCCACACGGTGGCGGGTGTTACCGTCGCCTCGTGCGAGAGCACCGAGGTCGTCGCACACGAGACGGGACACGCGATCCTCGACGCGCTGCGCCCGCAGCTGTTCAACACGGCGAGCGCGGAGACGGCCGCCCTGCACGAGGCGTTCGGCGACATCAGCGCGCTGCTGACCTCGCTCAGGCTGGAGTCCCTGCGGGTCGCGGTGCTGGCCGAGACGCAGGGCGACCTCGAACTGTCCTCGCGCGTGTCGCGGATGGCCGAGCAGCTGGGCGCCGCGATCCGCAAGGGCCACCCGAACGCGGTCGACCAGGACTGCCTGCGCAACCTGGCGAACAGCTTTTTCTACCGCGACCCGGTACAGCTGCCGCCGAGCGGACCCGCGAACACACTGTCCAGCGAGCCGCACTCCTTCTCCCGGGTGTTCAGCGGCGCGTTCCTGAAGGTCGTCGCCGGGATCTTCCGGCAGCAGGACCTGCAGGACCAGGCGGGCCTGGCCAGAGCCGCCGAGATCGCCGGACAGCTGCTGGTGGACGCAGCGGTGGCCGCGCCCGTGGTGGCCGCGTACTACGCGCAGCTCGCGGGTCACATGATCGCGGCGGACCAGCGCCGCAACGGTGGCCTGTACGGCCAGGCCCTGCGCTCGGCGTTCATCCGGCACGGCATCCTCTCCCTGGAGGCCGCCGCGTCCCTCACCGAGCCCGAGGTGACGCGCCGGGCCGCCGGGATCGACGAGTCGATGCCGGGCGGTGCCGACGACGACGGGCTCGCGGACGTCACGGTCCACGGTGCGCCGTACGGCGTCACGCAGCCCGTGACCCTCTCCGCTCCAGCGGGGGAACGCCGGTTCGGCATCGCCGGTTCCGACCCTGCCGGCGGCTCCCTGCAGCCCGCCGATCCCGACCGGGTGGCCACGTCGTACCTGGAGGACCTGTTCCGCCGCGGCCGCGTCCACGTGCCCGCCGAGCACCGCTCCGCCGCCGCGTTCGTCGACGACAGCCCCTCGCGGATCAAGACGCACGAGATCGTGCCGAGCACGACCGGCGAGGGTCTCGCCTTGGTCCGGCGGGGCTTCGACTGAGCGGTCGGCCGGACCGGCGGACGACCGGATCAGTGGAAGCGCAGACGACGGACGGTCAGCCGTCCGTCGTCCTCGCGCCTGACGACGTGCGTGGTCCTGGCCGTCGGCTCCTCCCCTTCGAATACCGCCTCACCGCGCGCCAACAGATCGGTGACGAACCTCTCGGCGGCCCGGCGCTCGGCGTCGCCGCCCTGCTCCCCCGCACCGTCGCCCGCCGGGTCCTCCTCGCCGTTCGCGGTCGTACCGGGCACGGTGTCACCGGCCGGGTCGCGGCGCGTTCGCGAGCGGCGCCTGCGGCGCCGGACGGCCCTGCGCCGAGGGGAAGGTCTCCGTGGCGTCGACCGGGCCGCGCGGTTCCACCGTGAAGCCGGCCCGCTCCAGCGCCTGGGCGCCCTCGGTGGTCACCATGGCGAGGGCGAGCCGCTCGGAGACGGTCTGCACGACGACGGCCTCGGTCTCGTTCATGGCCGTGGTCAGCTCGGACAGGTCCCGTCCGTCCGGCAGTGCGACGCGCGCCCGGAGCACGGCCCGGCTCTGCGTCGCGGCGAGGGCGAACACCGGGTGGGCCGCCGTCCGCATCCCCGCCTCGCGCGCGAAGGCGCGCTCCTGGGCGTCCTCGCCGACGAAGACGCACGCGTCGGACGCCGTTTCGCCGGTGCTCGCGACCGCCCGGTCGAAGATGCCGCGGCCGTCCTTCACCCCCCAGTGCAGCAGCGCCCCGTCGCCGAACCGGCCGGGGAACGCCGTGTGCAGCGCGGCCGCGACGCGCCGGACGTCGTCCTCGCTCGGGCCGGGGTTGGAGATGATGCCCTGGCGCACCTCGTGGAGGGCGTCGAGCACGGCCATGACGCGCGGCAGGGGCCGGAGCACCAGGGAGCCGTCGGGTCCCGTGCGGACGTCCGCCAGGGTTGCCCCGATGTCGAAGAAGATCACAGGCATGTGCGGTGCCTGCCCTTGGTGAACCCTTCCGAGTCGGCCCGCCCGGGTGAAAGAGCCGCGGCGGGCCGCCCGGACACGGCGACGCCGCGGGGGCCCGGGCCGGTCGGCCCGGGCCCCCGCGGGGGTTTCGCGTGGTCGTCACACAGTGGCGGCGCGCAGGCTCGCGCCCGCCGTGACGCCCTGCGGGCAGGCGACGGCCAGGAGGTCGACGCCGACTGTCCCGAGCGGGGCTCCAGGTGGAGGCAGCCGGCACCCGCGGCGGCGAGACCGCCGGAGACGTTGTCCAGCTCGCGTGCGAGATCTCGGTGGTGTCCGTGCAGGCGGCACTGTTCGTCATGTTTCCGGATCCCTTAGAGACAATCAACGCGAAAGGGCGGGGAGAACCTGTTCTCACCGCTCGGCCGGTAATTGCGAAGGAGGAACCGCGCCAAGTGCGCGGTGTCCCCGGAGCGATGACGACCTGGAGATCGTGATGGCCGTCTGCGAGAGCGTGGCAGCCGTACGGGAGCAAGTCGGCAAGCGCATCACCCGCGTCTGCCCCTCACGGACGACGCCCCCGGCACCGGCTCCGCCCGCCGTAGCTAGGCGCGAGCGGGTCCCGTACCGGGAGAGTTCGCTTCTGCGGTCGCGAGGCGTCTACCAGGCCACCGGCAACTCGAGTGGGAACCGTCTGATCGTGTTGGTGTCCCAACGCACCTCCTCCGGTGCCACTGCGAGCCGAAGACGCGGGAACCTCTGCACCAGTCGGCCGATGGCAACTTCGAGTTCCGCCATGGCCAAGGGCACGGCGATGCATCGGTGTCCGCCCCAGCCGAAAGTCATATGGGGAGTGCTGGGGCGATCGAGGTCGATGACATGGGGGTCCGGATAGCGTTCCGGGTCACGGTTGGCCGTCAGGTACGACACGTGGACGAAGTCGCCCGCCCGGATGTGCGCACCGTCGAGTTCGACGTCCTCGAGAGCCACCCGGGGGATGCCGACCCCCTTGCGGAACGGGATGTAGCGGAGCATCTCGTGCAGGACGTCGGTCACGGTCTCCGGCCGGCTCCTGAGGTGCTGCAGCAGTACGGGGCGGGTCAGGAGCAGGTAGACGATGTTACTGATCTGGCAGGTTGCCGTGTCCTGGCCGCTGAGCGCCAACGTCAACGTCATGACAGCCAGTTCTCTGTCGTCGAGCTGTTCGTCGCCCTCCTGTGCCGCGGCCATCGCACTGATGAGGTCCGGGCCCGGTGACTTGCGGCGCTGTGCGACCAGTTCGGCGAAGTAGTCCGCCAGGTCGGCCTTGGCCTTCGTGGCGGCGTCCTTGTTCTCCGCACCCACGACGAGCAGTTGGTGCACGGCGTCCTCGATCCAGGGCCACTCCTCCCGCCGGATGCCGAGGAGGTCCAGGACGGCATGCTGGGGCAGATTGTCGGAGAGGTGCTCGACCACGTCCGCCGGCGGTCCCTGTCCCTCCATGTCGTCCAGCAGGCGGTCCGCGAGCTGGACGATCCGCTGCCGCATACAGTCGACCTGCTGCTGGGTGAATGCCTGCGAGGCCAGGTGACGAACGCGGCTGCTCTGCGGCGGGTCCATCACGTTGATCGACTCCGGAGAGACGATCGGCTCCGGCGTCATCCGGGGATAATCCTTGCCGGTGATGCACGCCCTGCTGAACCGCTGGTCGGTGGTCACCTGCTTGACGGCGTCGAAGCCCGTGACCAGCCAGGCGTCCGCGTCGCCGTAAGGCAGCCGGATGCGTACGGGAGTTCGGCGTTCCATCAAGGACCCGAGCGAGGGATCGAAATCCAGGGCTCTGCTGAAATCGAACGGGCAAGTGAGCGTCTCGTTGTCCGCGGTCATCAGCCGGCTCCTCCAGGCATGGGTACGACGTTGGTGGTGTCCACGGCCCTGCGAACGGCTTGGGCAAGTCTGACCGCGTTGCCGACGGCCCAGTAGTGGACGAAGAAAAGGCGTGGCTGGTCGTCGAGGTTGTGGTGGTGCAGCTCGACGAGTTCGATGCCGCCGCGTCGCAGCGCCGTGAGGACGGGCTGGACCTCACTGGCGATCATGACCAGGTCACCGCTGAGGGCGGCCCTTCCGCCGCCGAGCGGCTGGAAGTTGACGGACGTGGTGGAACCCAGCCCAGGAGGCAGCACCAGACGGCCGTCGGCGACGGTCTCACGACGGACATAGGTGCTCTTGTAGATCACACCGTCAGTGATGCCCTTGACGCCCATCGCGGCGTCGATGGCGGCGGTGTCCAGGTCGACGGGTGGCGAGGAAACGACGGGCTCGGCAGGTGGGGTACCGGTGCGGTCGAGCGCGGCACGCAGGCCCCGGGCAACGGCCACCGGATCGTGACCGTGCGCGTGCACGTGGACCCACCAGACGGCCGGCTGGTGGGCGAGCAGGTGTTTGTGGATGGCGGTCTGCATGATGCCGTGCTGCTGCAAGACATCGCAGAAATGCTGCAGTTCGCCTTCGGTGACCACGGTGTCGCCCATCAGGAGCGTGCTGAGGTCCGCGTACCGGACGAAGGACACGTGCGTGCCCAAGGCGAGCGCGGGGTCGACCAGAACGCCTCGAGAGAAGACCTTGAGGTCCAGGCGCGGGAAGGCTGTGTGGTACATGAATCGCTTCATGTCACCAGGCCGGCCCAGTGCCGCGCCCACCTTCGTCCAGTCCGCCAGCTTGGTCATCACCGGTTCGACCAGGGCGTGGTCCTCCCGGCGGGCGGACAGTGCGTCAGCCCGGGCCGGCGCGGCGCCCAGCGCGGGCGCGAGGGCGGCCGCGGCCAGCACCCGGCGCCGCGACGTCGTGAGTGGGGATCGTGAGTCCTGCTGTCGCTTGTCAGCCATGGCATATGCCTCCTGCCTCGATCGAATCACCGAATCCCGCCTTGTCCGGTGATCAACTCAGCCACGTCCCGCAGGTGGACTAACGCGTGAGTGAGAGGCGAGCCCGAGGTGGTGGCGCCGGCCGCTGCCGCCTCCGGCCGAGGCTTTCGACTCCGGGCCCGGCCGAGGCTGTGACGGCACCGCCAGCAGCACAGGACACCGCAGTAGTACGTCTGGGTCTGGAGGGGCAGGGGAGCCGGAGCACGCGGCGCGAGGCCGACCTGTTGCACGCGTTGGCTGATGGATAATCGGCAACCGGAGCGGCCGGTGCTTCAGGACGGTGACGGCCGATCGATACCTGGCGGGAGGACCACCCGTACGACCATCGGGTCGGACGGCGCGAGTACGAGCGGACGAAGCGCATCCTGCAGATCGAACTGCTCAAGCTGCAGCGCAGGGTGAAGGAGACCGGGCATATCGGCGGCCGTGATGGGTGGTCTGCGTGACTTTCCCGCAGCCGTCTGCAGTGCGCGGCCTGGGCCGGAGGCCGATCTGGCTGCGGCCGTCGCCGTGCCGCCGACTCGTCCGGGTACCGCTCAGCGTGCTAGGACGACGGTGATCGGAGCATCCGCGCAGTTGCCGAGCTCTTCGGCCAGTGCGGTTTGTTCGGCGGTGTCGATGCTCAGGCCCCAGGGGGTTTTGTCGGCTACCCAGTCGGTGACGTATTGGCAGCGGTAGGCGACGGCCGGCGGCAGCCAGGTGGTGGGGTCCTGGTCCGCCTGGGACCGCTTCGAGGCGGCCGATACCGGTATCAGCGCGCGGTCGTCGCCGAGGTCGTTGGCGTAGGCCTCCCGCTCGGCGGCGGAGACCCTGGACGAGGTCATCCCGGGCCACTCCCCTGGGCTGGTCAAAGCCAGTACGTCACCAGTGTCCTGGTCGGCAGGCTCACCTGCCTGGCCCCCGCCCCTCTTGCGCTCGCATTGCGTCTGTCTTCCGTGCGGTGTGCGTACGCCCGAGGCTGTCATGCCTTCAGCGGGTGCTGGTCCAGCGCGTGAGGGGGGCGAGGGCCTCGGCGCGGTCGTTGGAGCTGAGGCCGGAGATGGCGGCGTGGTGGTTGCTGCCGGAGGCCCACAGGACGCGGGAGTCGCGGGAGCGGGGTTGGAAGGACTCGGCGACGGCGGGATTTTGGCTGCCGTTACGAACAGCAGCCGGTTACGGCTGACCCGGTGGTCGATGTCCGGCATCGCGGCGGGGCCGAAGCGCATCGGGATGTCGCGGGACGAAGGTGCGCAGCTGCATCGCGTCCGGGTCATGTACGACCAGAAGTCCCCGTCGGCATGCGGTGGCCGCGGCTTCGGTCAGGCCCGCACCTATACGCAGGACCGGGCGCATGGCCATCTCGGTCATCCAGGAGGGCGTGGTACGGGTTCCGCGGGAACACTGAGGGACATGGCGAAAGCACTGCACCGGGACCGGCGGGACACCGACGTCGGAAGTACCCTCACGGTCGTCGTCGCCGCCCTCGCCAACCTCGGCATCGCGATAGCCAAGGTGACGGCCGGCCTCGTCAGCGGCTCCAGCGCCATGCTCTCCGAGGCCGCGCACTCGGTCGCCGACACGGTCACCGAGGTGTTGCTGCTGACGGCGCTCAAGCGCAGCCGGAAACCCCCCGACGAGGACCATCCCCTCGGATACGGCCCCGAACGCTACGTCTGGGCGCTGCTCGCCGCAGTCGCCACCTTCGTCGGCGGCGCGGTCTTCTCCCTCTACGACGGCATCCACACCCTGACGAGGGGCGAGACGCTCGGTGACCCGCGGGTGTCTTACATCGTCCTCGCGGTCGCCTTCGTGCTGGAGGGCTTCTCGCTGCGGACCGGGGTGCGCCAGGCGCGTGGTGACGCGGACCGCCGCGGGATGCCCTTCCGGCTCTATCTGCGGCACACACCCGACACCGCCGTGAAGGCGGTGGTTCTGGAGGACTCGGCTGCACTGATCGGCCTGGTGCTGGCGGCGGGCGGCCTGCTGGGCGGGCAGCTCACGGGATCCGGGGTCTGGGACGGCATCGCCTCCCTGTCCATCGGCGTGCTGCTGCTGTACGTCGCCTGGGTGCTCGGCCGGTCGAACGTGGAGCTTCTCATCGGGCGGCCGCTGCCCCGGCCGGTGCGGGAGCGGATCCGGGCGGAACTCCTGCAGGTGGAGCACATCGAGGCGGTACTGGAGCTGACGACGCTGGTGCAGGCGCCGGGGGAAGCGCTGGTGGCGGCCAAGGTCGACTTCCGTGACCTGTCGACCGCCGCCGAAGTTGAGTGGGCCTGCGAGCGGGCCGAGCAGCGACTGCACGAGGCGTTCCCGGCGGTGTGCCGGGTGTACCTGGACCCGACGCCCGGGCATGCGCAGCGGCGCTCCGAGGGCCTGAGCCCCGGTTCGTGAAAACGGCTTGTAGGCGCGAGGCGCGCCCAGCGGGATGAGCCGTGACAGTCATCGCGGAGCCGCGGAACTGGTGGGGCGGGCGGATTCAGGACGCCTTCCTGCACGCCGTCCGGACGGTCGCCGACCTCGCGGCCGACCCCGCCGTCGCCGCCGCACTCGACCACCAAGGCTGTCGGCCATCCGCTCGCGGGCACCGGGGTGTGGGGAGGCCGATCACACGGGCCTACGGCGGCTGGTTCATCGCGTGTGCGTTCAGACACCCCGGCCGGTAAGGCCGGCCTCAGTCCTGGAGTTGGGACTGCTGCGGTGGCGGCCCTTGCCCGGCAGCAGCGTGACGACGAGCCTGCCTACGCTACGCACGGTGACGTCTACCGCTCCCTCTTCCGGGCCGGGCCCGTCGCGGCCCGCGTCGGTGACGGCGGACTCCAGCAGCCCGGCATCCCTCCTCCGCAATCAAGGCGAGCGCGTCGGCTGCGCCGGCGGTATCCGAAATGTTCGTCGCCCCGTCCTGGGTGCTACCCCACGGAGCCCTCCTCAATAGACAGATGCGCAGTGGGCGCGGATCGAGCCGATACTCCCGGACTGCACGCCGAAGCCGGGTGGTCGCTTGGCCGCAGTCCGTGAGCTCCACGAGGAAGTAGGCCTGCTGGCGGTTCCTGATGAGGTCCAGGTGCTGGGCACTCTCTTGGGCCGGGTTGCGACGTCGTCCGGGTGAGGCCCGTTGGTCTGGCGTCCCGCATCAACGCGAGAAGGTCATTGGGTCCTAGCGGTTCTGGCCCTTGACGGCGCTACCCCAGCCGCTGTTTGTACCAAGCGCGCAGTGCCTGACTGCTTGGAACCCCGGCCTCTCGACCATCCACCCGCTGTCTTCGTGGCCTCCTCGGACGTCGTCGGCAGAGAGAACGGCCGCTCGACCACCAGGGCCATGTGCCCCTGGATCCGCTCGGGATCGTAGGGCACGACACACACCGTCACCGGAACTTCCCGGCCGCCGGGCTGCCGCCCGCGGTGCGTCACCGGTGCAGGGACTCGGCGACGGCCGGGTCCTCGAGCACGCTGACGCACCAGGCGAAGTGCTCGTCACCGCCGCCCGGCGCGAAGGCGTCGCTCGTGGTCATCGCATAGGCGGCCCGGTACAGCAGGAGGTCGTCGACCGCGTAGCCGAGCTCGTCGGCGAACCGCGTGGTGAGCTGCCGGGTGATCTCCGGGGCGTGCTCGGTGCCCGCCGGGAAGATGGCCGCGGCCACGGCGGCGTCGAACCGGGGGTCCCCGCCCGTGGACAGGAAGCCGTAATCCACAAGGGCGAGCGGCCGCAGGTCGTCGTCCACAAGCACGGTCTCCGGGAAGACGTCACCGTGGACGACCGCCTCGTCGGTACGCGGCAGCGAGCGCAGCTTCCGAAGCAGCCGGGCGCGCGTGTCGTCGAAGTCGCGGACATGCGTGGAGAGCCGGTCCGTGCACCGGCTGACCCGCCGGTCCACCAGGTCCGCCAGGGCGGATCCGAAAGTGGTGTGGCCTTCCCACAACGGGCGTTCCTCGTCCAACACAGGAAGGTGCTTGACCTCGTCGACGTCATGGGCGTCCGAGAGGGCGCGCAGCACGCCGATCAGGCAGTCGACCGCTTCGGGCAGCACCTCGTCCGGGTCGTCGATGCGGATCCTGCCCGCCAGGGGCTCGCCGGTCAGCTCCCGCTCCACGGTCATCGGGACACCGTCCATGTCCTCGACGGCGAGGATCTCCGGGGCGCCGAACGGCAGGTGCGCCGCGGTATCGGCGTAGAAGCGCTGCATCCGCCGCAGTTCGGATCCCCGTCGGCGCTCCCACACCTTGGCCACCGTTCCGTCCCCGAGTCGGTAGACGGCTCCCTCCACCGCCGCCTCGACAGGCGCGGCGTCGGGATATCCGGCCTCGACGAAATGTCGTACGCGCCGGGCCGTGGTGTCCCGTATCGCATCGGACATCTCGTGCCTCCTTCCGCCCCCGGCGTGAACGACCAGCCGGTCGGCGGGGCCGACGCCGGGTCCACCTCCCACGGTAGGCCCCTCGTCCGCGCGACACCCGGTGACGGAGCGCTCCCGGGCGTCGTGCGGTCCGCCACGCGTGTACGGCGGAACAGTGCCGGCGGAACCTGCGTATCCGGAGCCGACAGTGGCTGTTCCTTCGCACACTGGCGGCCGTCGCCCGCCGACGGCCGCGTCCGGCCACTGCGCGGGGACCCGCCGACGGGCACCACGCACTGCGGCGTGTCCGTCGGCCGCAGCCCTCTACCGCTATTCCGGCCGTGCCCCGCCCGGGACGCAGGCCGAACTCGACCTTGCAGGATCCTGGGCGGAGCGGGAGGCGGCCCTTGACCGGGCGCACGGCGAAGGGCCGCCCGGGGCCCCGCAGCCCTGTCGTAGCAGGACGTTCCCACCTTTCTGATCATTCCAAAATGAGTTTGGCTGACAGGCTTGGCAGTGGCTGGCGGGCGGCAGAGTTCTGCGGGTGGCGGATGATCTTGAGCCTGATGATCTGTGGGATCGTGTCACTCCGCTGCTTCCGCCTCGCCCGCCGCGGCGTCGGCAATGTGTGCGCGATGCTCCGGCGCGCTGGCGCTCGCCCGGCTGGGGTTGCTGGACGGCAGGCCGGCTTGCACCGATGTGAAGAGCCGGTCCCTTGTCGAAGCCTGCGACGTGACCGTGCTGGACGCGCCGTTCCACGCCGAGGGAAACATCGTCACAGCAGGGGGCTGCCTGGCATCCCAGTACCTCGCCACCTGGGTGGTCACCCGCACTCTCGGGGAGGGCGCCGCGCGCGACGTAATCGGCTATGTGGCTCCGGTCGTCGAAAGGGGCCCTGATACTGACGTTCGCCGGGACCAGCCGCTGGAGCAAGACCTACCGCCTGCCCGAGGTCTCCGCGCACGACGACGACCTGCGCACTCGTTCAGAATCGCCTCTTCCCGAACGATCAGGGCGATGTCGGCGCGCGTCGACGTCGTCGGCGGTGTGCCGCCTGACCCGGAGCACGGCCCGGGACCGCCACGGACCGGGACATCCGCGTGGGTGGGCACCCCTGGCCGTGGTTGTGCCACGAGTGGCCGGGTACTCGGGTGCATCCACTGTGAGGGGCGCCCCCGCAGGATCCCAGGCCGTCACGGCTTGACGGCTGCGGGACACCCGTCGTCCCCCATCCCTCCTGCGAGGCCTCCTATGAGCCGTCTCTTCTCGCCGCTCACCCTCCGCGACACGACCTTCCCGAACCGGGCCTGGGTGGCCCCCATGTGCCAGTACAGCTCGGTCGACGGCTATCCGCAGGACTGGCATCTGGTCCATCTCGGCTCCCTGGCACGCGGCGGGTCCGGCCTGGTCATGCAGGAGGCCACGGCAGTGGAACCGGAGGGCCGGATCACCCCTTCCGACGCCGGCATCTGGGATGACGGCCAGGCCGCCGCGTACAAGCGGATTACCGACTTCGTCCATGGGCAGGGAACCATTGCCGGCATCCAGATCTCCCATGCCGGCCGCAAGGCGTCGACGGCACCGCCGTGGGAAGGCGGCGGGTACGTCGAACCGGATGCCGGCGGATGGCAGACATTGGCACCGTCACCGCTGCCGTTCGGCGACTGGCCGGCCCCACGGGAGCTCAGCGCGGACGACATCCGCGCACTGGTACGGTCCTTCGGCGAGGCCGCCGCGCGGGCGCTGTCCGCCGGCTTCGAGGTCCTGGAGATCCACGCCGCGCACGGCTATCTGCTGCACCAATTCCTGTCACCGCTGTCCAACCACCGCGGCGACGAGTACGGAGGCGATCTCGACGGGCGCAGCCGCTTCCTCGTCCAAGTCACCGACGCCGTACGGGCACAGTGGCCGAAGAACCGCCCGCTATTCGTACGCTTTTCGGCCACGGACTGGGCCGACGGTGGCTGGACGCTGGAGGAGACGGTCGAGCTGTCGCGGCACCTGGTGGCCCACGGCGTCGATCTGGTGGATGTCACCAGCGGCGGCCTCGTCCACAACGCCCGTATCGAAGTGGAGCCCGGATACCAGGTGCCCTTCGCCCGAGCCGTCCGCGAGGGCGCGGCCCTGCCCGTATCCGCAGTCGGCCTGATCACCGCACCGGAGCAAGCCGACCAAATCCTCGTGGATCGCTCGGCCGACGCGATCATGCTTGCGCGCGAACTGCTGCGCAACCCGACCTGGCCGCTCCGCGCGGCCCGCGTGCTCGGTGACGACGTCCCGTGGCCGAAACAGTACCAGCGTGGCCGCCCACTTCATCGCTGAGGCACCAGCCAGATAAGAGGTCGTTCCCGCACGTTGTTTCGTCCCGTGATGCGGGCTTGGTCCGTTGATGTCGGGTAGCGCCAGACACCTCACCACGACCGCTCGAACCGTTCGCTGAACCAGGAGTTGGTGGACATCACCAACCGTTTTTCCCGCCGGGCGGGTGCGCGCCGCGTTTCAAGATTCAGCAACCCCGGTTGGCCGCCATCGCACAACGAGGTCCGGAGCAGCCGGACTGTCACCAGGGAGGCGCTGTACTTGTCACACACAGCCGATCGCCGTCCTTCCTGTCACCTGGCGGCAGTGTGACTCGCGACGACCTCATCGCCATGCTCCGCGAACAGACCCCGGCGTGCGGACCTGCGCGCGCCGCCTTGATCGCCGGGGCTGACTTCGTCGTCTGGGACGGCCTGGTCCCGGCCAACCGGCACGCGGGCGTCTTCCGACGCCGAATGCACCACTCCTTGAAGCGTGGCCACACGATCGATGGCCTGGCCGACAGCGTCGACATCCTTGCGCGAGCCGGGGAAGAGCCGCCCGAGACAGCACGGGCTACAGCCCCTCGCTCTCCGTCGCACCAGCGGCTTGACATCAGCATTGGGAAGTCCCGCAACCGATATTTGACGTGCAGCCCGTTGGCGGTGCTTGGGACGCGTTGGTGGGCTACGCGGCCTGGAGCAGGTTGTGCTGACGGGCGATGCCGAGCATGGCGGTATGGACGCCGTCGCCCTTCAAGCGGCAGTCGCGGGAGATCTTCCAGGTCTTCATTCGCGCGAAGACGTGCTCAACGCGGGCGCGGACGCGCTTGTGGGAATGATTGTGCTCTTGCTTCCAGGCGCAGAGGTCGCCGCCGGCGGGGCGGCGGTGTGGGATGACGAGGCCGGTGCCCTGGTACCCGCCGTCAGCGATGGTGGTCGTCTTGCCCACCGCGGCGGCTGCACCCGACTCGGCCCACGCCTTGCAGTCATTGCGGTTGCCCGGCAGTGGGCGCCCGACGCAACGACCAAGCGGGGCGCCCGACGGCAACGACCAAGCGGGTGTTAGCCTCGACGACGACCTGGTGGTTGGTCGAGTAGCAATAGTTCTTCGACTGTGCGGCGATGGAGCGGTCCCGGGTGGGCGCCAGTGTGCCGTCCACGATCAGCACGGTGCCAGGGCGGAATCGGTGGCGAGTCTTGAGCGCAAGCAGCGGGCCAATGTGCCGCAGCATGCGGTCGGCAGCGGACTTGGATACACCGAAGCGAGGCGCGAGCTGTCGCAGCGTCAGGTCGTCCGCCAGTAGGCGGCGACCAGCAGAACCCGGTCCTCAAGGGACAGGCTCCAGCGACGTCCCGGACGTGCTTTTTCGGCACCCTCGCGACGCAGCGCGGCGATCACCGTGCGGAATTCGCGGGGAGCCAGCCCGGTGAACGGGAGTATCCATGATGCTTCCGATGCGGTGATCACACCTACAGCCAGCCGTGGCCCGGGCGCCCCCGCGGGGGATGCCGCTGTCCTCTGCCATGCTGCGTCCGTGGCTACTCCTGGCTCCCGCACGAAGACGACCGATGTCTGGGCGCTGCCCGAGGACGAGCAAGGCATCGGGCAGCGCATCAGCGAGGCCCTGCCGCGATCCGGCTGGCTCTGCAGCCACCCCGGCCCGAAGGGCCTTCACCAGGTGCACCTGCATTCCTCGCTCGGGGAGGCCCTGCGCTGCGGTGGCCGGCAAGCGTTTCTGCTCCTGCCCGATGCAGCTCGGGCACCGGAGGACGTTCTGGTGGACAAGGCAGTCGCCCCTAGGGCCGGCTTCGGGCACTCGGCCGTAGTGCAGTTCCTTTGCTCACGCCTTCTTCGGGACGGCGAGGGCGAAGTCCTCGAGGCCGGGCGTCTCGCGGTGCGCTGGTTCGAACAGGAAGTCGGGCCTGAGAGCCATCAAGTCCTGACGAAGGAGACGAACCTCGCCTGGAGGGCCCTCCGATTGGCGACCCGGCCAGCCATTGTTGAGAGCGCGCAGGGCCGTCGAATTTCCGGGATGCGGATCGGCCCTGCCGCCCATGACCTCGTAGCCAGCCGCAGGATGCTCCTGACACGAGGCGGTGTCCAGCGTCTGCATCTGGCGGCGGCTCCCTCCGCCGCCAGATGCGGGACAGCCTTTAGCTGAGGTCAGAGCAGGCTAAAGATTCGCTTCACCACCGGGCTGAAGCCCGGTGCACTGCGAATAGACCCGGTAGCAGAAGCCGTCATCCGAGCACCAGCCGCCGAAGATCCTTTCGGCGGCAGCCCAAAGATCCCTGGTGAACGCCTGCTCGCACAGACGGTCAAGGCAAGCCTGGAACCCCACGGTCTCCTTCACGGGCCTTCGCGCGAGCTCGTCCTTCAACCACGCCAGCCGCTCAGCCCTGACGTGAGCCTTCGACCGGCATTCCTCGATCAGCTCGGCAGGCTGCCACCATTCTGAGATGGCCCACGACATCGTGTTCTTCCTCGCTCCGGACGACGAGAGTGCGGCTGCGACGCGCCGACAGGGACCTGGTCCAGCGTTTGAGTCTGTGACCTGCCATTTCATAGATCCGGACAGTGCCATCGCGGAGTGGGACATGTACTTCGAGGAGCCCGCGGCCGAGCTCCCGCCGATCGAGCAGCTCCTTGCATGGCCGTGGCCGGAGTGGGTCACTGCCCCCTTGAACGATGGTGTTGAGGTGTTGGCTCTGCCGCCGCGGCTGATCCGGGCATTGGCCGACGCCACCTCCGTTGAGCTGGAGGAACTGGCAGATCGCTGGACCGCGAGGCTCAGGTCCGCCGACGGGGACGAAATGACCGACGATGATCTGCTGGCGGTCCTGCGGGCAGTGTCCCGGCTTGCGGCGTCTGCGGTGACCACGGGCGGCGGCCTCTACAGCTGGAGTTTCTGACCGTCCGGTGGACCTCTTCTTGGGCGGCGGCGTCGCCGTTTCTGGCTGGGCGAGCCGGGAAAATGACACGGCGCTGGGAATCCAGCACATGACATGGCGTGGGAAGTCCGAGAACCGTCGAGGTCAGAGGTGCGGCAGATGACACGGGTCGCGAGAACCTACACCTCCGGCGCTGGCCCACACCGGCCGGGGCGATGAAGCTGCCGCAGGTGCTGCTCGCGTCCGTTGCCGGCTGAGGCGTGGTCCGGCCTGTCGGGGCCTGCCATCGAGTTTGGAGCGGTTACGGGCTGCACCATCCTCATCGAGCCGGTCACGTTCCTCCTGATGGCGCTCGGGCGCCGGGGCCAGTGGGGTCCCCTCGCTCAGGGCCGCATCCTGGTCGGGGGGCGCAAGCCCTGGCTCGCTCCGCGTTTCCCGGCTCTGTTCAAGGCGCCCTGAGCGCGACGGGCCGCGGCGGCCCGACGGTGGCCGGCTGCCTGTGGTCGTACGGGCTCGGTGGTCACCCGGGTTCGGGGGCGGTGACGGCCGGGCCGGCGCCGAGGAGGCCGAGGAGGGTCTCGCGGTGGAGGTCCGCGATCGGGCCGAGGAAGTCCGGGTGGCGCAGCAGGGGGGCCGCGCGGTGGTCGCGCGGGCTGGGGATGGTCAGCCGGCGCGCGTCGCCCACGCTGTCGGGGCCGTGGTGGGTGGCGGCCAGGCAGGCGGCGGCCAGGGCGGCGAGGTCGGCGTCGGCCAGCAGGCAGGCAGCCCAGCTGACGACGGTCTCGTCGACCTGGGTGCGCCAGGCGTGGGTGGCGTCCGTCAGCGGGGGTGCGTCGGCGCCGGTGACGAAGTCCAGCCGGCCGGAGCCGCCGGGGCCGAGCAGGTCCAGCAGTTCGGCGTCCAGCGCGGTGGGGTAGCGCAGGGCGGCGGCGATGGTGGCCGCATGGCCTGCCTGGGCTTCGGCCAGGGCCTGGTTCAGCGGGCCGGTGGCCGGGGGGAAGGCCGCCAGCAGCCAGCGTGCGGAGGCGGCGATGACGGGCGAGAGCGCGGTGGGCATGGTGGACCGTCCTGTGCGTATGCCCGCCTGTCCTGGGTGTTCCGGTGTGGGTGATTCGGTCGCGGGCACTGCGCGCCCGGGCGGGGAGGTGCGGACAACGGTACGGCGGCCTCCCCCGGGGGCGACAGGAGCTGCGTCACAGCCGGGGTCGGTGGGGCCTGGCCGGGCGCGGTCTAGCCGAGCGTGTCCGCCCCTGGATGATCAACGTATCCGATGCAGGCTTTGAGGTCTGCCCTCATCATTATCAGGTCGACACGGGGGGCCGGCGACGTCGATCAACCGGCTGAAGATCCTCGGCTGATCGGTCGTCGACGTTCGGCACAGGTCGCGGTTGTCCGTGCCTTTCGAGCGTTCCGTCGCTGGACCGGACTCACCCCGGAGGCCGCACGCGCCGGCGGTCGTCTCGCCCGTGCATGATCGGTGTATCGATCCACATCGCCCGGACGATCACAAGGGGTGTCCGCGGAGGGTGCGGGAGCGGGCGGTCAGGCGTCGGGGTCTACTTCGGGGTGCGTGAACCGCACAGGCCTGCCCAGCGACCGGGCGTAGGAGATTTCGGCTCGGGTGCTGTCCCCGATGTAGTCGCCGACTACGAGCACCTCGTCGGCGAGCCGGATCTTCGCCCGGTGCAGATCGTCGAGTCGGGCCTTCAGCGCCTCGGCCTCGACAGGATCGGACCAGAGTTCGTGCGGCGACTTCATGTCGAGACCCGGCTTGACGACGATCTTTCCGGCTTTGGTCTCCCGGAGATCGGCCTCGGCCATCTCGGTCATGAAACGGGTGGAGCCGCAGATAACGACGATGCGCGGGAGGCTCAACTGTCTTTTGGCTTCGACGAGTTGTTCATCGGGGGTGAGCGGTTGAGGATACGACACTGGTTCTTCCTCCTGGTGGTGCGGTCCACGGAGGCCTGCGGAGACGAGAACCTCGCGACCAGGGAAGGCGATCCAGGTAAGGCTGCCTAGTCCTGCGGTGCCAAGGTGCGCACGACGTCGAACTCGTTGCCCTCGGGGTCGGCCATGACGACCCAGCTCCGGTCCGCTCCCTGGCCCACGTCCACCTTGACGGCTCCGAGACCGAGCAGTCTGGTCACCTCGTCCTCGGTGCTGACGTCGATCGGGCTGACGTCGAGGTGAAGCCGGTTCTTGACGGTCTTGCCCTCAGGCACACGGATGAACACCAGGGTGGGCGGCATCTGGCGGGCCCGGACATCCTCGACGGTCGGCTCCCAAGAGCCGATCTCGACCTTGTCCTCGCCGCGGTCGATCACCTTGAAGTCCAGGACCTCGCACCAGAAGGCCGCGAGCCTCTCCGGATCGTGGCAGTCGACCGTCAGCTCGGTGAACCTGCTCGTCATGCTTCCCCCCAGGTAGTGCGGACGGGGCTCAGCCTAGGCCGCCCGCCCGGCAGATCCGAGATCCTTTCGGCCAGAGACTTCGAACGGGCTTGATCTGGAGGAGACCACCCAGGGGGGCGCCGACCTTGCGCTCGCCCGCGGATGCAGGGCGCCGGGAGTCCTCTACCGGCGGACCGCCGAGATCAGTCCCCCGGGTCCCTCCTCGTGCTGCGGCGGTGTGCTGATCGGGCGGCCGTAGGCGGCGGCGCGGTCGCGCAGGGTGTGGCTGCCGGCCTCCCAGCCGTGCCCGGCCAGCCAGCGCACCGGGTCGTCGGGCGCCTCCGAGATCCACATGGACGCCGCCGATCCTGGCGCGGCGTCCGCGCCGAAGCGCTCGATGACGCCGCGCGAGCCCAGTGTCAGCCCCATCCGGCTGCCCGCCGCCGACTGCGAGCTGATGCGGGCCAGCAGCAACTCCACCGCGTCCTCGGGCAGATAGATCAGTAGTCCTTCGGCGATCCACACGGTCGGCGCGGCCGGGTCGTGGCCGGCGGCGGCCAGCGCGCCCGGCCAGTCCTCGCGCAGATCCACCGCGACGGTGATCCGCTCGCAGCGCGCGACGGCCCGCTCCTGGCGCAGCACCGAGGCCTTGAAGTCCAGTGGGGCGGCGGTGTCGACCTCGAACAGCCGGGTGCCCTCGGGCCAGTCCATCCGGAAGGCCCGGCTGTCCATGCCGGCGCCGAGCAGCACGACCTGCCGGATCCCGGACGCGCAGGCCTGCCGCAACAGGTCGTCGAGGAACTTCGTCCTGATGACGATGGAGAGCGACACGGCCAGCCGGCGGCGTCGCGCGGCCTCGTCATCGGGCAGCGGCGACGAGGAGGGCCACAGGCCGCCGGCGGCGGCGAAGGCCCGGGCCAGTGGGTCTCGGAACAACGCGTTCTCCCGCTCGGTCTCCAGCGCCCGAACCCTGGCCACCCCCACCGCCGTTGCCCATACTCCCGACGGCCGCACGAGCCCCTGCGCATCAGTCACCGCGCCAGCCTAGGTGATCGACCACTCGGCCGCGCCAGGCCGCTCCGCTCGATTCCTGGCCCCGGACCGCTGGTTCGCGTTCGCGTTCTGCCGCCGTGAGTGAAGGCCTTGACCCTCACGTGGCGTCAGGCTGCACAGTCGGTGCCGTGGAAGATCACTGGACCGTAGGACGCGTGGCCGAGCTGGCCGGCGTGAGCGTCCGCACGCTGCACCACTACGACGCGATCGGGCTCGTCCGCCCTTCGACGCGGACCGCGGCCGGGTACCGGGCCTATTCGGCGGCCGACGTGGAGCGGCTGCGGGAGGTGCTGGCCTACCGGCGGCTCGGCTTCGGGCTGCGTGAGGTCGCGGAACTGGTCGGTGACGCGTCCGCCGACGCGGTCGCGCACCTGCGCCGGCTGCGCGGCCTGCTCCTGGAACGGCGTGATCGCGCCGATGCCATGGTGGCGGCCATCGACAGGGAACTCGAAGCACGGTCGAAGGGACTGACGGTGACACCGGAGGAGCAACTGGAGATGCTCGGTGCACGGCTGTACGACGAGATCGGCGGCGCCTACACCGCGACACGGCGTACCGAGCCGCGGATCGCCGCACAGATCTGGGACGCGCTCGGGGACGCGCGGACGGTGCTGAACGTCGGGGCGGGCACCGGCTCCTACGAGCCTGCCGACCGCGACGTGACCGCAGTGGAGCCCTCGGCGGTCATGCGCGGGCAGCGGCCCGCAGGCTCGGCGCCCTGCCTGGCCGCCGCCGCGGAGAGCCTGCCGTTCGGCGACCGGTCCTTCGACGTCGCGATGGCCGTCTCCACCGTTCACCACTGGCGTGATCCGATAGCGGGGCTGCGCGAGATGCGGCGCGTGGCCCGCCGCGTGGTGGTGCTCACCTTCGACACCGACGAACCCGGATGGCCGGACCGGTTCTGGCTCACCCGCGACTACCTGCCCGAATTCGCCGCTCTCCTAGTGGAGTTCCCCTCCCTCGCCGCGATGGCCGACGCGATCGGCGCCCGCGCCGACCCGGTGCCCGTCCCGTGGGACTGCGCCGACGGACTGTTCGAGGCGTACTGGCGCCGACCGGCAGCGTATCTGCAGGATCACGTGCGCCGTGCCATGTCGGTGTGGACGAGGGTCGGGCCGGAGGCCGAGCAGCGGGCGGTGCGCGCCCTCGGCGACGACCTGGCCTCCGGCCGCTGGACCGACCGCAACAGCGACATCGCGGACCTCGACACGGCGGATCTCGGCCTCCGTCTGCTCATAGCCTGACCGCGTCCCGGTTCGCTGTTATGGCTGTCTTGGCGGCTCACGGCTGTCCGGCCCGCGCTTGTCCATGGTGGTGCAACCGACCGACGGCACAACGGGTCTTCCTCTCATGAGGCCGCGGTCTCGCGGCCGGAGGAGGAGCGAGGATGCCGAGAGCGCGGTCGTTATGGACGGAGTACTGGCCCTTGGCCGTACTCCCCCTCGCCGCCGGGGCCATGGATCTGTTCCTGTGGTGGCGCGGCGAGCCGTGGAGCTGGTCGGACTGGGCGTCCAGCTTCGGTTTGGGGGCCGTCACCACGATGATCGTCGGCATGCTGCTCGCCCGGCGGCAGGGGAACATCCAGGAGGCGCTCGCCGATCTCGAACTCACCGAGAAGGTCGCCTACTTGACCTTCTCCCTGTCCCAGTTGCGCGCAGCCGGCGCGCCGGAGCTCACCTACCGGGCGCTGTACGACTGCAGAGCCGGCCTGTCACTCGTGCCCCTCGCCCGGCGACCGATGCAGGAGGAGTATCTGCGGACGGTGTCGAGAGTGCTGGAGACGATCACCGACAGGCTCAGCTCCTCCCTTCGTTCCCGTGCTCAGTGGACTCACGACGACTGGTCTCATTTCGCCTCGGTGGTCGGGACACTGCGGGAGACCGCCGTGTTCCACGCGCGGAAATCGAAGATCGTGGCTGCTCACTGGGCCGGCGGAATCGACACGAGGACGCAGGAGCTCCTGCGGATCGGGACCGATCCCGTGCCGTTCGACGTGTTCCGCGCCCACTTCACCGAGGGCGCCGACCGGATCCGCACCACCCTGGACTGGGAGGCGTTGTCGGAGATGGCCCGACGGGACGACGGAACCGTCCGGCTGTCCATGATCACCACCGAGCTCACGCCGTACCGTCCGGCCGCCCTGGAGGGCTACCACGCCCCCTGGTACCGGGACGCGTCCTGGTCCGGGGAAGTCGCGTACGACCAGCACGACGCGGTGCCGATCCGCCACACGGAGCTCGTGACGGACTTCTCCGTCCTCAAGATCGACCGGCGTCTGCGGATCGGGGCGTTGCGGGACCAGTACGCGACCCGGCTCGACGACCAGGGTGTCTCACTGATCCTCGCGACATATGCCCTGGGTCCGGACCGGTTCCTGGTACTCGACGGCAACCACCGCCTGACCGCTCTCGCGCAGCTGGTCGCCAAGGGCTGTCCGGCCCGGCTGATCGAGTTCCGGCTGACTGCTCCGGTGAGTCCCGCGATCCTGCCGGACCTGATCCACTACCGGACTGGCTGATCACCCTCGCCCGTGCCGTCGGCTCGTGTGTCACGCCCTCTTGTGTGGCGGTGCTCCCGGTCGCGCACGAGACTGGGAGGGGTCGGGCCCGGCAGGCGACGACGCGTGGCGAGACGGGGTGGCAGATGGCGAGCGGCACACCGGGGACCATGGGGGCGTGGGAGGTGGGCGAGCCCGGCCCCGTCGAGGGGACGCCGCTGCGCTTCGTCGAGAAGCCCGTGCCGGTTCCGGGCCCCGACGAACTCCTCGTGCGTGTGCGCACGTGCGGCGTGTGCCGGACCGATCTTCATGTCGTCGAGGGCGATCTGCCGCTGCACCGGCGGCATGTGACGCCGGGTCACGAGGTCGTCGGTCTGGTCGTGGCCATGGGCGAGGCGGTGAGCGGGTACGCCCTCGGGGACCGGGTCGGTGTCGCCTGGCTGCGGCGCACGGACGGCACGTGCGCGTACTGCCGGCGCGGGAACGAGAACCTCTGCCCGGACTCGCGGTACACCGGGTGGGACGCCGACGGCGGCTACGCCGAGTACACGACCGTACCGGGCGCTTTCGCCTATCCGCTGCCCGGTGAGGTGGAGGACGTCGCGTTGTCTCCGCTGCTGTGCGCGGGCATCATCGGCTACCGCGCGCTGCGCCGGGCGTCGCTGCCTTCGGGCGGGCGGCTCGGGTTGTACGGGTTCGGGGGCAGCGCCCATCTGTGCGCCCAGTTGGCGCTCGCGCAGGGCGCTGTCGTACACGTGCTGACGCGTGGCGAGGCGTCGCAGCGGCTGGCGCTCGAGCTGGGTGCCGCGTCCGCCGGCGGAGCCTACGACATGCCGCCGGAACCCCTCGACAGCGCGATCCTTTTCGCGCCGGCCGGTGAACTGGTCCCGGTCGCGCTGCGTGCCCTGGATCGCGGCGGAGTGCTGTCCGTCGCGGGCATCCATCTCACCGACACACCGCCGCTGGACTACCAGCGAGAGCTGTTCTACGAGAAGGAGTTGCGCAGCGTCACGTCCAACACCCGGGCGGACGGCCGCGAGTTCCTGGCGCTGGCCGCGCGCTACGGGGTACGCGCCACCACCCACCCGTATCCCCTGTCCCAGGCCCCGGTCGCCCTGCGGGACTTGAAGGCGGGCCGGTTCGACGGGGCAGCGGTGCTGGTCAACGACATCGGCTAGGGTGCGCGGGCCCCGTCGGATCAGCCGGAGGTGACCGGCGAAGGCGATGCGGATGGCGCCCCTCCCCCACGCCGGACGACGCGGCGCGCGTCGTCCGGCGTGGGGGCTTTCACGGGGCGGGGGCCCTGCGGCCGGGCGTCAGCCCTGGCGGGCCTTGAAGCGGGGGTCCTTCTTGTTGATGACGAAGGTCACGCCCCTCCGGCGCACCACTTGGGCGCCGGGCCTGGCCTTCAGCGAGCGCAGGGACTTGCGCACCTTCATGAGGGCTCCTCTCGGGAGATCGAACGGGGCCCGCGGTCAGTGACGGGCCGGGGTGGTACGGCCGTAGCGCCGCTCGAAGCGCTGCACGCGGCCCGCGGTGTCCACGACGCGCGTGTTGCCGGTGTAGAACGGGTGGCTCGCCGACGAGATCTCGACGTCGACGACCGGGTAGGTGATCCCGTCCTCCCACTCGACCGTCTGCCGGGTGTCGACGGTCGAGCGGGTGAGCAGGTGGAACCCCGACGCCCGGTCGCGGAAGACGACGGGGCGGGAGACGGGGTGGATGCCGGGCCTCATGGAGTGTCCCTCCTCGGGAACCTCCGTCGCCGGGCGACGAAGGCGGGTGTCAGCGTTCCTCGCGGAACGGGACGTGCTTGCCGATCACGGGGTCGTACTTGCGCAGGACCATCCGGTCGGGATCGTTCAGACGGTTCTTGCGGGTCACGTGGACGGCTCCGGTACCGGCCGTCGATTTCAGCGTGACGACGAGCCGCGCCGTGCTGCGTGCCATGGGGGTCTCCTTCCGTCGTCCCACATCCCGAGTCCATGACTCGGTCATGTCAGACAGCCTGCTCAACAACACCCCCCGGCGGTACATTCCCACCGGCCGGCCCCCTCGACGCGATCATGGTTCGGGGCACCGCCCTCTCAGAGGCGGGGCTGCAGGACCTCCAGGGCGCCGGTCTCCGTGTCGTAGCTGCGCAGGGTGACGAGCCGGACCGACAGCGGTGGCGCCGGCAGCAGGTCGAGGACCCGTCTGCCGGTGAAGGCGCCGGCTCGCCGGGTGCGGCCGAGAGTGATGTGCGGGCTCCAGCGCGCGGGCTGGTGGAAAGGGTTCAGGGCCGCGGGCGGAGTGTCCGAAGCCACCGCCTCCCACACCCGGCGGTGCAGGTCAGCGAGGACGGAGTCGAGGTCCAGCGCCCACGCCAGCACCGAGGTCGGCCGTTCGAAGCGGACCACTCCGGTGAAGCGCACCGGCAGCGGCAGGGCGGCGGCCACCTCGGCGAGCTCCCAGCGGATCGGGGCGGTCAGCTCCGGGCAGGCGGCCAGGGTGAGGTGCGGACTGTTGGTCGGTGAGCGGTGGCGCGCCTGACTGGGCAGCCCCGCGTCCGCGAGCCGTCGCCAGGCCTCCCGGACCTCCAGCTCCGCCGCCTCGTCCAACAGGAGCTCGACCGTGCGCACCGCCGCAGCCTACCGGCGTGTGGGACCGTGCCGCACGCCCGGGAGGAGCGGCGGTGGGCGGCGGGCCAGGTCGCCGCGCGGAGGGGGCCGCGCGCCGGCCATCGGCCAGTGGCGTCTATCCGCCGGTTCCGCGCACCGCGCTCCGCAGGTACCGCAGGTGTTCCTCCGCGGCGGCGCGCTCCTCGCGGGTGGCGCTCGGGTGCGCGGCCGGCCAGTTCTCCCAGTGGCGGATCGCGCGTTCCGCCATGTGCGCGGCGGACGGCTCGTCCGTCCCACCGAGGAGGCCGGGCCGGGGTCTGGTCGGCGTGCCGCCTTTGTGCCGCAGTCTGTGTGTCACCTGTTGCAGCAGGGCGGTGGCCCGGGCGTCCTCCGGCCAGGCGTCCAGCCAGTCGAGCGAGACGCGCACCACCTTCTCGATCGGTGTCCCGCCGTCGGCCTCCGCCGCCGGGAGGGCGGCGAGGTCACCCTGGCGGAGGAGCTCCAGGAGCAGCCCGCCGCCTTCCCGCTTGCGCACGGTGTCCGGGGAGACCATCCGGCAGCCGGCCGCAGAGACGGTGCGCCGGGCGGTCGCCGAGAGCGGGCGGGTGGTGAGCACGGTGCGCAGGAGGGCGAGCGCGGTCGAGGACAGCGGGCGGACCTCGCACCAGGCGGCACACGTCGCGAACAGGGCGTCCCTCGTCGGCTGGTCCAGTCTGTCGGCGCCCTCGAGCATCGGGCGCAGCACGGTCAGGCCGGACGGGGGGAAGCCCGCGGCGGCCAGCACCTGACCGGCGCGGGCCACGAAGCGGTTCCATTCGGGGACTATCTCGTCCCGGTGCGCGAGGAGGCGCTTGGTGAGGCGGTGCTGCGCGTCGGTGGCGAGGAGTTCGGCGGACAGCAGCTCGATGACGCGCCCGGCCAGCCTGCTGCGTTCGGCCGGTCCTGCCAGGGGGCTGTTGAGGGCGCCGGACAGGAGACGGAAGGCGCTGGTCTGTCTGGGGTGGGCGTCGATCCAGTCGAGGGTCGCGGTCATGACGTCCTGGAACTGCCGCTCGGTGAGGTCCTGGCGGGAGACGAGCACGGTCAGCGGAAAGCTGGTGTGCTCGCTTCGGGGATGGTGCCGGAGGTAGCCGAAGGTGGCCTCCAGTACGGCCTCCCTGTCCTGAGCCGGAAGCGAGTTCTTGGCCAGCAGCGGTGGCAGCAGCGCCCGTGCCGCGGTGGGGACCGGGGATCGCCGCAACAGCTCCAGTGCCTGCCCGGCGAGGCGGGGCAGCTCCTCGTCGTCGCCGTCGAAGAGCCGGGTCCGGAGCAGCGCGCCGAGGAGACTGATCTTGTTGCGGGGTTCCGCGCCGGGCTCGCGCAACCAGGACACCGCGTGGCTCGCGAGCTCCGCGCACTCGTCGTCGGTGAGCATCGCCTCGGCGCGGGTGGCGGGCTTGCGGACCTTGGTGAGCAGCGGAGCGAGCACGCGCCAGGCGTCGGGATGGGTCGCCCGCGTCTCCAGCCAGTTCAGGGCGCACTGCGCGGCACGGGGAGCGTCGTCGCGGCCGGGCAGCTCGCGGCGCAGGAGCTCCCCCAGTACGTAGGCGGCCTCGGGAAGCAGCCCGAGGTTTCCGTCCTCCAGCCAGGCGAGGGCGTCCTTCACCGTCTGCTTGAAGACCGGGTGGGGCAGGTCCCGGCGCAGCCGGTGCCGTTTGAGCAGCGGCTCCAGGGAGTAGCTGGCGTTGCCGCGGGCGCGGGGAATCACGGTGTCGAGCAGGTACTGCGCCGTGGTGGCGAGTCGCCGGCCGGTGAGTTCGGGCCGGAGCACCAACTGGGGTGCGAAGTAGCCCGCTTCGGTTCTGGTGGGATGGCGCCGGAGCCAGGTGAGGGCCCAGTCGATCACCTGCGCGACGCGCGGGTCGCCCTCGCTCAGGGCCAGCCCCTTGGCGCTGTCGAGCAGCCGGTCGTAGACGCGCGAGGCCTCGGGGCGGTCCCAGTTGCGGGTGAGGTACTCGTACATGCCGTCGACGGTCCACTCGGTGAAGGCCGGGTCCGCGTCGGCGGCGGGGACCGCGTGGTGGAAGACGTAGGCCGCTTCCGGCAGGACGGCGTTCTTGTCGATCCAGCCCATGAGGTACGCCATGCTGTGCGAGGCGTCGAGGTGGGACCGCACGGCCACCAGGGCGTGCCGGGCGGCGGAGTCACGGTAGTGGGCGCGGAGCCAGGGCTCGACCATCTGCTGCGGGTACCGCTGGGCGAGGTGCCGCCAGGGGCGGCCGCGCAGCAGGGTGAGCAGGGCGCGGCCCCGCGGGTCCGCGGCGATGAGCTCGCCGGCCCGGGCGGTCCGTGTTCCGTCCGCCTCCCCGAACCACTGGGCGACGGCTTCGGCGAGCAAGTCGCTGCGGGACTCCCCCAGTGCGTCGTGGAGCCGGCTGACGGACCTCAGGACGTTGCCGAAGAGTTGCGGACGAGCGAGGCCGGTGTCCAGCACCGTCCCCAGGGCTTCGTGGCGTACGGTCTCCTCGTCGCCCATGAGGACGGCGCGCGCCAGCAGTTGGTCGGTGAAGAGGCCGTGCACCATGTGCACTTCGCCGCCGCGCTCCTCCAGCAGTCCGCGCAGGCGCAGTCCGTTGACGCACTTCTCCGCCGTGTCCTCGCCGAGGACGCCGGCCAGTTCGCGGGAGGCGCAGGGGGTGGCGGCCGCGACCCTGGCGGAGTCCATCAGCAGGGGGGAGGGCGGCGGCTCGTCCTCCCACTGGTCGGCCGCGGTCCGGACGCCGGGTCCGGCGAGGCCTTCCGCGTCCAGCACGTCGCCCATCCACACGGTGACCCGGCGCGCGTCGAGGGGGACGGCGCGGCGCAGGTCCTGGCCGCGGGAGGCCTGCAGTCCGCGCAGGTGGGCGAGGTGGAGCGCGATCGCCGGCGGCCCGCCGCAGAGCCGCATGGTCCGCCGCTCCCCGATCTGGCGTACCGCCGGGCCGGCCAGAGCGCGTACCGCGGCGCGGCGGACGCCGGCGTAGTAGGCCGAGTCGTCGGGTGCCTCGATCCGCTGGAAGAACGGCTTGAGGCGCGTCTGGTGCAGACGCCAGGCCGTCGTCCGGGCGGCGACCATCACGGCAAGCTCGACGTTCTTGTCGTCGGCGGCCCAGCAGAGCCGGTCCGCGACACGGCGGCTGAGTTCCGAGAGCGACGCGACGTCCTCCACGACGAGCAGGATGCGCCGGGCGAGGGGGTGCACGCACGACCAGGCGGCGTCCAGTGGGACGTCGTCGAGGTGGACGACCAGCCAGCCCTCCCGGTCGGCGAGCCGGGCCGTCTCCAGGCAGATCCGGCTCTTGCCGGTGCCCGCCGGGCCGGTGAGCACGACGCCGAGCGGCGCCTGGACGTCGCCGGCGAACTCGCCGAGCTTCCTGAGGATGTTCTTGGGGACCGCGGGGTGACCGGGTTCGGGGTCGACGAAGGGCAGCGCGTGCCGGGTGAACACCGACTCGTTGCCGGCCAGGGCCGCCATGTGCTGATGGTGGAGGACCAGGCGGCCTCCGGTGGTGTTCCAGCCGTCCGGCGGGGCCAGGCGTGGTTCGGGGTGGACGCCTTCCTCGTCCAACAACTCGCGCCACCGGGTGTCGTCGATGGCGGCCAGGTCGGTGACGTCGTGTGCGCTGACGCCCATCGCGGGCACGTGCTCGCGGAAGACCCCGACGAGCAGTCCGCTGTCCCGGGTGACGACGGCCGCCCCCGACATGCCCCGCCACGGGCTGTCGCCGCCGGCATAGGGGTCCGGGGTGCTGTCGAGCTCCAGGCGCAGGGTCTTGGGGCGCCCCCTGGCCGCGGTGACGACCCGGCACCGCACGTGCTGCCTGCCGCGGTAGTGATCTCCGGTGAGGTCGTCGACGACGAGGGCGTGGACGGGGTAGCCGAGCGCGTCGGCGGTCACCCGGCCGGCTGTGGTGCCGTCCACCCGGCCCAGGTGCACGGGCGTCACCGTGGTGTCCGGCGTCGGCTCCAACCGCAGTAACGCGACGTCGACTTCGGGGTCCTCCCACACGCGCTCGGCAGCGGACCACTCAACGTCGTCGCCGAGACTCACCAGGACGTCACCGTCGCCCTCGACGACATGGGCGGCGGTCAGCACCAGCCGGTGGGAGATGCGGTACCCGGTGCCCAGGGCGTAGTTCTCCTGACGGGTGTCGTGGACGGCCACCCGCGCGACGCGGGATGGCTCGACGGCGGCCTGGGAGGCCTGCCCGCCCGTCATCGCGGCAGCTGGGTCAGCCGGTCCTTGGTCTGCACCGGGGTGCCCGCGGTGGTGCGGGCGTCGAGCTGGATCCGCAGGGTTTGCACCGCGCTGTCGCTGTGCGAGCGCTTGCCGCCCGCGGAGATGACGTGGACCTTGATGCCGCCGTTCAGGTCGCTGCTGCGGGTGAGGGTGGTCTGCAGCTCGAGTTCCAGCGAGGTGACGCCCAGGCGCACCGGACCGCCCTCGTGCTCGGCTTCCGCCATGGCCTCGGCCAACTCGCGGCGAATGGCGCCCAGAGCGGCCGACAGGCCGATCTCCTGGAACTCCTCCGAAGAACTCACTGCCCCTCCTCCGAGGTCCGCCGGACCGCCCCGCTTCCGGCCGCTCGCAGGCGGCCCAGTGCTGACGATGGTAACCCCACGCATGTTCTCCAGGTCAGGGGTTGACGGATCTTCGGGACTCGCGGGCGGGGCCGTCGCCCTTCGACCATCCTTCGTTCTGCCGTCGGGCAGGGCGAGCCCGAAGGCAGGTCACTACTCTGCACGAGTGCTCTCATACGACGAGTTGACGGCCCCGGAGCGGGAGTTGTGGGACGCGTTCCCCGAGGGGCGCCGCGTGGACCTGCGCACGGGCTCGCAGGAGGACGACCGGGTGGACGCGGGCGGGCGGTGGGGCCATGAGCGGAGGGTGCGGGCTGCCGTGATCGCGGCGCTGCTCCTGGGTGCGAACACCACGCAGCCGGGCGCCGTGGCGTGCCTGAGACTCGCCGGGGCGCGGATAACCGGACGTCTCAATCTGGCCGGCGCGCAGATCGCTCACGCCTTGTGGCTGGACGGCTGCTGGTTCGAAGAGTCGGTCGACCTGCTGGGAGCGTCGACTCGGACCGTCGTGATCTCGGACAGCCGGGTGCCGGGCATCGAAGCCGACGCGGCCAACATCGAGGGGGTCCTCGACCTGCGGCGCTCTGTCGTGGAGAGCCTCGACTCCTCGCCTTTCAACCACGTCGGCACCGCGCTGTCGCTGACCGACGCCCGGGTGAGCGGCGGCATCCTCCTCAGCGGGGCCGAGATCAGCGCGCCCGGAGGATGGGCCGTGGCCGCCGGCGGCCTGGTCATGGAAGGCGGCGTCTTCTGCAACCGCGGGTTCGTGGCACGAGGTGAAGTACGGCTGCTGGGCGCTCAGTTGCCGGGCGGACTGTTCATGAAAGGCGCCCGCCTGGAGGGCCCCTCCGAGCGCGGAGTGGCTCTCGCCCTGGACAACGCCGTGGCCTCGACGATCGACCTCTCCGGCGGGTTCACCGCGAACGGGACCGTACGGCTGCGGGGCGCCCGGATCTCCGACAGCCTGTCCTTCGCGGGAGCCGTCCTCAACGGACCGGCCGAGGGCCACGGCCCGTCGCTGGTGGCCCCGCTGGTGCAGACCGTCGACCTCGACTTCACCCTCGCCCAGGCGCCGTCCGGCACGGTGGACCTGCGGGGCGCGCAGGTGTCCTACCTCTATGACAGCGAGCGCAGTTGGCCGGAGGTGGTGGAGCTGGACGGATTCGTCTACGGCTCCATCAAGACGGACGAAGCAGGCGAGCGTCGGGAGGCGGTGGGCCAGCGGGACTCCGTCGCCCGCCGCGTGGCGTGGATACGCCGCAGCCCGGGGTACAGCCCGCAGCCCTACGAGCAGTTGGCGAGCTGGTACCGGAAGGCCGGCCACGACGACGACGCCCGCCGGGTGCTCCTGGCCAAACAGCGCCATCGTCGTGGGACTCTGCACGCGGCCGCGCGCGGGTGGGGGCACCTGCTCGACCTGACCGTCGGTTACGGATACCGCCCCTGGCTGGCCGGCGTCTGGCTCCTCGCACTGACCCTGCTCGGCACGCTGTCCTTCAGCGCCGGCACCCCCAAGCCGGTGCAGAAGGGCGAAGGCGCGCCGTTCCAGTCCTTCGTCTACACGCTCGACCTCTTGATCCCCATCGGTGGTCTGGGCCAGCGCTCGGCCTGGTACTGGCCCGACGGCAGCCTCCAGTGGCTGGCCTATCTGCTGATCGCGTTCGGCTGGGTGCTGACGACCGCCGTCATCGCGGGTGTCACCCGCACCGTGCAGAAGAGCTAGCGGGCGCTGCTCATCGAGCCAGTGCGCCCAGGGCGGTGAGGCGTCGCGGAGGTCGATGCCGGGCGGGGGTGAGGGGCGGACTCGGCCAGGAGCAGCGGACAGGCCCTAGGCCGTGTCCGCAAAGTCGCGTCTGCGTCGCGACGCCCGGCACGCACTCTCGCCGCACCGGCCGAAAGCCCGAGTACACCCAGTACGAGGGCATCCGGCCGGCACTCCCCCAGCCTTCGGCCGGGGGGACCCCCAGAGCACGCACCGGACGCCGCGACGCCCGCCCTGCGGGCGAACGACGCGACTTCGCGGACACGACCTAGTAGGGGCCGCCCCGGAATAGCATGCTGCGGTGGTGGCGCGGGCGGTCGCCCCGGTCGTGGGCCGCGTCGGAACGGTCCGCGGGTGTCGAGAGCGCGGCGAGGGACCGGAGGGCTGCCAGGCCGGTCAGTACCTCGTCACGGTGCCCGGCCGACTTCATCCAGGCCGGCAGGCGGGCGAACATCCCCATCGTCGGGGAGGCGTGGCGCTCACGGAGCCGGGCGCGCACGTAGGCGTCGAGGGCGTCCACGTGCTCCTCGTCGTAGGCCCACAGGACGCGTCCCGCACAGCGGGTCTGCAGCCAGAGCGGCCGCCGGAAGAAGGGGTCCTCGGTGCCGCCGGGTACCGCGCCTACCAAGCCGGCGCCCCGCTCCTCAGCCGTCCAGTCGGCGGTCGCGCCGCAGTGGGCGCAGGCGAGGCGGCGGGGCTGGAAGAGCAGTGCGCTGAAGTACTTCGGCGGCGCGACGCCGGGCCGGGGGACGACGAGGGCGCGGCCACCGCACCTCGGGCAGACCACGAGCACCTGGCCGGTGAACTGGACGAGCCACTGGCCGTGGTCGCGGTGGCGGACCGGGGCGGGATGGGCGGGCTCAGTGCGCATGAAGGACACCCTGCCAGGCCGCCGCCCGCTCCGGCGACCGAGATACCGCGCGACGGCGAGAGGCAGATCGCTGCCGTCGGCGGCCGACGAGAGGTTCGCTGTCCTCGGCGGCCGGCGCAAGGCCCTTCACTGACCGTCCTCGGCGGCCGGCGCGGGGCGCCGCAGACGGCGCTACCGCCCCGCCTCGGCGCCCAGTTCGGCCAGGCGGGTCAGGGCCGGCAGGGCCGCGGCGATCGCCTGTCGTTCCGCCGGTGTCAGCCGGGCGATCAGCGGGACCAGGTGGCGGCCGCGGTCCTCCTGCCGGGACTGGCCGATTCTTCGGCCGCTGTCGGTCAGGACGACGAGGACGGCGCGGCCGTCCGTCGGGTCGGGGCGGCGTTCCACGAGACCGTCGCGCTCGAGCCGGGTGACCAGCTGGGTGAGGCCCGGCTGGCTGATCTGCTCCGTTCTGGCCAGTTCGGTCAGCCGCTTCGGGCCGCCGACGGCCAGGGTGTCCAGCACGGACAGCGTCGTGAAGGACAGCTTCTGCACGGCTGGCAGCCGGATGTAGTAGCGGTTGAAGTTCTCGATCGCCGTGGTGAGGTCACCGACGTCCAAGTCGGTCTCGTGGTCGGCACGCTGAGTAGAAGTCACCCTGGAAATATATCGCAGACTTATATAAGCTCCTGATCGATTGCGCACCGGCCGTCTCGTCCAGGCGCACGGTTCGCAGTGCAGCTCGGCGCAACGGCGCGTCGCTGGATTTGTAGAGCGCTAGGTGAGGAACACACCCATGACTGTGCGAATCGGCATCAACGGCTTCGGGCGCATCGGCCGCAACGTCTTCCGTGCCGCGGCCACGCGGGCTTCGGAGCTGGAGATCGTCGCCGTCAACGACCTGGGCGACGTGCCCACGATGGCCCACCTGCTGGCCTACGACTCGATCCTGGGACGCTTCCCCGAGGAGATCACCGCCGAGCCGGGCGCGATCCGCGTGGGCGACCGGTCGGTCAAGGTCCTCGCCGAGCGCGACCCCGGCGCCCTGCCCTGGGGCGATCTGGGAGTGGACATCGTGATCGAGTCCACCGGCATCTTCACCGACGCCGCGAAGGCGCGCTCGCACGTCGACGGCGGAGCGAAGAAGGTCATCATCGCCGCTCCGGCCAGCGGCGAGGACTTCACCGTGGTGCTGGGCGTCAACGACGGCGACTACGACCCCGAGCGCCACACCATCATCTCCAACGCCTCCTGCACCACCAACTGCCTCGGCGTGCTGGCCAAGGTGCTGCACGACGCCGTCGGCATCGACTCCGGCATGATGACCACGGTCCACGCCTACACGCAGGACCAGAACCTCCAGGACGCCCCGCACAAGGACCTGCGCCGGGCGCGGGCCGCAGGCCTGAACATCGTGCCCACCTCCAGTGGCGCCGCCAAGGCCATCGGCCTCGTCCTGCCAGAACTCGCCGGCCGGCTTGACGCCTTCGCCCTGCGCGTGCCGGTCCCCACCGGTTCGGTCACCGACCTCACGGTCACCACCCGACGCGGCACCACTGTGGAGGAGGTGAAGGAGGCGTACGCGGCGGCTGCCTCGGGACCGTACAAGGGCCTGCTCTCCTACGTGGACGCGCCGTTGGTCAGCACCGACATCGTGGGCGACGCGGCCTCCTGCGTCTTCGACGCCGGGCTCACCCGGGTGTCCGGCCCCCAGGTCAAGGTCGTCGGCTGGTACGACAACGAGTGGGGCTACTCGAACCGCCTCATCGACCTGGCGCTGCTCGTCGGGTCGTCCCTGTAGTACGCCGCCTCGGGGCTCAGTGGCATCGCCCTCGTGGTGGTGCTCGTCGGATGCGTCCTCCTCTGAGGCTCCTCAAGTCGCTTGGTGCGCGGTGGGCTTGGCCGTCAGGCTTGTTCTCATGACAGGAATCATGGGACTGAGCAGGAAGAACAGCGTCGTGCTGACGATTCGGGACGCGGACGTGGTCGGGGCGGCTCTGCGCAGGGCGCTGGCCGAGGCCTCGCCGGAGGAGCGCCCCGGTCTGGAACGGGCCGCCGCGCTCGTCGAGGCCACTGCCGCCGCCAGCGAGGGCGAGCTGCGTGCGCGTTGGGTCCGCTCCCGGCTGGCCGCCGTCGGCTTCACCGGCGACATCACCTCGGTCTCGGCGGTGAGGGCGCTGCGCCAGGCGGCTCCGGAGCTGAGCCTGCTCGCGGCGGTGCAGCTGCAGAAGGAGGCCGCGGCTCGTCCGGAGTGATCCGGTGCCCCTGGGGTGGTGTGGGCTTCGGTCGGCGGGTGCGACCCCGATGACGGGTCGCTTCCGCCGATCGGGCGTCCCAGGCAGTCCTTCGGCGGTGCGTTCAGCGCGGTAGCACCCAGTCCGGTGTCCACGTCCCGGGGGCGTCGTGGCCGGTCGTCACGGCGGCGAGGTGGGCGCGGAGGGTGGGCAGGGCCGGGTGGGGGTTGTCGCGGTGCCAGAGGAGCGAGTGCGGGTAGACGAGCGTCGGGTCGGTCACCGGGATGCGGCGCAGGCCGTGTCCGGCGGGCCAGACGAGGCGGGTGTGCTCGCTCATGAAGGTGGCCAGGGCCGGGGTGTCGGCGATGGTGTCCAGGAGCGCGTCGGAGCCGAAGTTGGGGCCGGTGGCCTCGATGGTGAGCCCGAATTGCGCCACCAGGTCGTCGTAGTAGGCGGCCCACTCGGTGCCGGGGACGATGCCGGGCATCCAGATGCGGTGCCCGACCAGCTCGGCGACGGTCACCGACGTGGCGTCCGCCAGCGCGTGGGCGGGGCCGGTGAGGAGCTGGAGCGGCTCGTCGAGCACGCGGACGGACTCGATGTCCTCGGGAAGGGGCCGGCCGGGCGCGGCGACGGCGCGGAAGGACGCGTCGACCGTGCCGGAGCGGATGGCGGCGACGGCCGTCTCGACGTCGAACAGCATCACCACGTCGAGGTCGACCTCGGGGCGCGCCCGGTGGAAGCCGCGCATCAGGCCCGAGGCCGCGCCGCGTGAGTTGATCACGTCGACGCGCAGTGGGCGGTGCCCGGTGCGCACGGACGCGACCGCGCGCTCCGCGACGCGCAGCAGCTCGCGTGCGTGCGGGAGGAACGCCTGCCCGTCGATGGTGAGTTCGGCGCCGCGCGGCGTGCGGGTGAACAGGCGCACGCCGAGCTCGCGCTCCAGCGCGGCGACGCGCTTGGAGACGGCCTGCTGGGTGACCGCCAGGTCGACGGCCGCCTTCTGGAACTGGCCGGTTCGCGCGATGGCGGCGAAGGTGCGCACTGCTTCGAGATCCACGCCGCCACCTTAGGAGACAACCGGTGGTTGTGCGAAGTCGGCTGGGTGGTTGTTTGACCTGCTGTTGTGCCGCCCGGTTTGCTCTCGTGGGTCAACGCCGGTTTGTTCGGTGGGGACGGCGGAGGGAGTGGACGAGCATGGCGGGCAGGAGACGGCTGGGCCGGGAGTTCGGTTGGCTGTGGGCGGCGTACGCGGTGAGCGCGTACGGGTCCGGGCTGGGGTTCGGAGCCCTGCCGCTGATAGCCGTACTGGTGTTGCACGCCGGCCCCGCCGAGGTGTCGGCGCTGTCCGCGGTGGGGCCTGCGGTGGGCGCGCTGATCGCGGTGCCGCTGGCGCCGTGGGTGGAGCTCCGGCGCAAGCGCCCCGTCATGATCGCGATGGACCTGACCCGGTTCGCGGCCATGGCGACGCTCCCGGTCGCCTATGCCGTCGGCCGGCTCGGGTTCGTCCAGCTGCTCGTGGTGTCGGTCGTGGTCGCCGCGGCCAAGATCGCTTTCAACGCGGCGAGTGGTGCCTACCTCAAGGCCCTGGTCCGGCCGGGGGACGACCTGCTCGTAGCCAACGCGCGGTTCGAGTCGACCAACTGGAGCTCCATCGCGATCGGCCCACCACTGGGCGGGGCGGCGATCGGCCTCTTCGGGCCGGTCACCACCGTGGTGGCCGACGCGCTCAGCTATCTGCTCTCCGCGCTGGGCATCACCGCGATTCGCGGCCGGGAGGAGGCACCACGGCAGAAGACGGTGCGGGCGGGCGCGATCCTCGGCGGCTGGCGGCACATCATGGGCGAGCCCGGCCTGTGGGCGCTCTACCTCAACAACATGCTCGTCGCCGGGCTGATCATGGCGACCGAACCGGTGCTCGCCGTGCTGCTGCTCCGCCAACTCCATTTCGCACCCTGGCAGTACGGCCTCGCCTTCGCCGCCCCCTGCCTCGGCGGACTCATCGGCTCACGGCTGGCCCAGCGGGTCGTGGCCCGCTACGGCCGGCACCGGGTCCTGAGGACCGCCGGCACTCTGCGCGCCGTCTGGCTGATCGGCCTGGCCTTCGTCCACCCCGGCGTCGTCGGCCTCGTCACCGTGATCGCCGTCGAGCTGGCGATCATCATCAACATGAGTCTGTACACCCCGGTGCTCGCCACCCACCGGCTCGAACTCACGCCCCAGCACCTGGTCGCCCGCACCCTGTCGGCCTGGGCGATCGGCCAGCAGGCGGCCATCGCCGTGCTCACCGCGCTCGGCGGGCTGCTCGCCGACCTCACCAGCCCGCGCACCGCTCTGACGGCCGCGGGGCTGCTCATCCTGGCCACGCCGCTCCTGCTGCCCCGGCGCGAGCACGCCTCGCGAAACGAGCCGGAGCCGTCCCGCAGCCGCGTATGACGCACCGCCTCACGCCGCGGCGGCGGCCCGTGGGTCACGGCGTTTGGACGAGGAACGCAGGACGCGGCCGACCCGGCGCATGTCCTGCGACCGGCCCGGCCGCGCGTGTCGTCAGCGCGTGGAGTCGGCGCCGGAGGCGTCGTCGGCGAGGGGCAGACGGGCGGTGACGCGTTTGCCGACCGGCTCCCGTACGGCTTCGACGCTCCGGCAGACGGCCGTGACGATCTCCAGGCCGTGCTGTCCGACCCGGCTGACGTCGGCGTCCCGGGCCACCGGCATGTCCGGGCTGGAGTCCCACACCTGCACCTCCACCAGGTCACCGACGATGCTCAGATCGAGCAGGACCGGGCCTTCGGCGTACTTGCGGGCGTTGGTGACCAGCTCGCTCACCACCAACTGGGTCAGCTCCAGAGCACGCTGGGAGACCGGGATCCGGTGCTCGCTCCGCATCCGGGACAGGAAGCCGACGGCGAGATGGCGGGCCTCGGCGATGCAGCCGCCCCGTCCGTCCAGGGCCGCCGCGGCGCGTAGGTGACCGTCGTCGCGGGACATGGTGCTGTCCTGGCCCGACAAGGTCCGATTCATCCGGTTCGCCTCAACCACCTCACAAGTCCACACCCGGATACCCGTGATCGGCCGCCGTACACACAGGATTTCACGCGTCGATTCGGCCGAGGGCAACGACGTGTGCCGGTGAGTCCTGGCTGACCGGCAGGGCGGAGACCGCTCCGGCCTTGTGGCACGAGCCGCGGGCGCCTCACCGGGCGCCGTCTTCACCCTCGTCGGAGTCGGCTGTGCGCTGACCCTGTGGTCCACGGCCGCCTGGTCCATCGCCGGGGCCAGACGGGCCGCCGCCCGGGCGTAGCGAGATTGCGGGGCGGGCGTAGCGAGATGGCCGAGCGCGCCGACGTCAGGGGCCCCGCTTACCGTCGGAATCCTCACCCGGCCCGCTCGTCCCACGGGGCCGACCGGCACCTGAGTACCTTCTGAGTAGGCGCGCTCATGCCCTGCGGGGCGGCGCGGCCCACACTTTCGAACCATGACACCTGTTCCGCCACCGGCCGAGGAACTGCGGCTCATCGACGCCGAGCTGTGGCAACTGGACGCCCGCCGCGTCCAGTTGCTGGCGCGCCGCGCCTGGCTGCTCGGCCTTCTTTCGTCACCGCCGCAGCCCGGTGCGGTGCCGCCCGCCGCCGCGGCGGCACCGCAGCGCCCCGAGGCCACCGCGCCGCGCGTGCAGAATGTGCTGCTGCTCCTGGGCGGCCTGCTGCTGACCATCGCCGCGGTCGCGTTCACGCTGGTGGGCTGGGGGCATCTCGGCATCGCCGGACGCTCCCTGGTGCTGGGCGCGGTCACCGTGGCCGCCCTGGCCGCCCCGCTGCCGCTGCTGAAGCGCGGCCTGCGCTCGACGGCCGAGGCGGTGGCCGGCCTCGCGCTGGCGCTCACCGTGCTCGACGCCTACGCGCTGCACGCGGTCGCCCTCACCGGCGTGGACGCCACGGCGTACGCGGCCTGGGCGTCGGCGGTGCTGGCGGCCGTGTGGTCGGGCTACGGACTGCTGCCGCGCGTGAGGACGCTGCGGCTGCCGCTTCCGGCCGCGCTGACCGCGGCCCAACTGCCGTTGTCGCTGGGGGCGGTGGCGGTCGACGCGGGGACGCTGGCGATCACCGGTGCGCTGCTCCTGATCGCCGCGCTCGACACGGCGGCGGCACTTCGCGCTCCGGCCGGCCTGATACGGATCACCGCCACGGCCGGCGCGTACGGCGTGGGGGCGTGGGGAGCGCTGGGTGCGGTCTGGCTCTCGTGGACGGCGGGTGGTCCTGGCGCCGGCGCCCGGGCGGCCGCGCTGCTGGTGTTCGCTGCCGGTGTCGCGCTGGCCGCGGCATGGCGGGGCCGTGCCGCCGGGCACGCCGTCGGGCTGTCCATCGCGGCCGGTCTGCTCGCCGTCATCGCGCTCGGCGGCGTCGTCCGCCCGGTGCTGCCGGCCGTCTGGGCGGTTCCCACCCATCTCCTGCTCGGGGTGGCGCTGCTGGCGGCGGTACGGGCCGATCGGCTGCCGGAGCGGGTGCGGCGCGGGCTCGCCGTCGCCTCCGCCGCCGTGCAGGGCCTCGCGGTGCTGTGGACGCTGCCGCTGCTCGCGCTGACGCTGCTGGGGCCGGCCGGCTGGGCGGCACAGGTGTGGTCGGGGGCGCCGAGTGGGGCCCGGCAGGCCGTGTCGGTGTCCGCGCCGTGGCTGCCGTGGGCGCTGCCGGTGCCGCTGGTCCTGGCCACCGTCGCCACCGTCCTGGTACTAGCGATCCGTAGCGAGGCCTGGCGGCCCAAGGCGCTCACGGGCGCGCTGGTCCTCGGATGGGCCGCGGTCGTGGTCGTCCCGGTGGTGACGGACCTGCCCTATCCGGCGGTGCTCGTGATGGAGTCGCTGACGACGGCGGTCCTGCTCGCGATGGCGACACGACCCCGGCTGACGGAGCGCACCGGCACGCTCCCGGCGCTGGTCCTGGCCCTGCTGACGTCCTTCTCGCTGGCGCTTCTCTCACTGCCGACGAGGTTCGCGACCGTGGCCGTGCTCACCGCTCTGACGGCGCTCTTCGCGGGCGTGTCCCGCAAGCGGCGTCTCGCCGCGGTCACCGTCCCGGCCGCGCTCGGGTACGGCGCCGCCTGGGCCTGCGCTGTGGGCGCCGCGGCGGGCTGGGCACCGCAGCACACCGCCCTGCTCGTCCTGCTGGTACCGGCGGTGGCGGCGCTGTTCGCCGCACGCGCCGCCGACGGGCGCACGACCGTGGTGGCCGAGGTGACGGGTGCGGCCGCCGGTCTCCTCGCGATCGGGCTGGCGCTCGGCGATCCGGCGGTCCTCTCCCTGACGCTGGGCCTGTGCGCGGCGATCCTGGCCGGGACTGCCCTGCGCGCGGACCGCCGCCCCGCCGCCCACGCGGCCACCGCGCTGTTCGCGCTAGCTGCCTGGGTGCGTCTGGCGGCCTGGGGCGTGACGGCGCCGGAGGCGTACACGGCGCCCGTGTCCGTCGTGGCGCTCATGCTGGGCGTCCTGCAGCGGCGCCGGGACCCGCAGGCGTCGTCGTGGGTGGCGTACGGCCCGGGGTTGGCCGCCACGCTCGTCCCGAGTCTCGCGGCCGCCTGGACCGACGCCTACGCCACCCGCCCGTGGCTGCTCGGCGCGGCGGCTCTGCTGGTGACCCTGGCAGGCGCCCGCCACCGGCTGCGGGCGCCGCTGCTGCTCGGCGGCGGGGTGCTCGTGCTGGACGCGCTGCACGAACTCGCCCCGTATCTGGTGCAGATCACCGGCCTGCTCCCCCGCTGGGCGCCCCCGGCCCTCGCCGGTCTGCTGCTGCTCGCCGTCGGCGCGACGTACGAACAGCGGCTGCGGGACGTGCGGCGGGCGCGGGACGTGCTGAGCCGGATGAACTAGGGGTGTCGCCGGCGGGGTCCGGGCGGGAGGCCTGCCGTCCGGCAGCTGGTGCGCGGCCCTGCCCCACCGTGCCGAAAGGGCCGGCAGCAGTTCTTCGCGCCAGCGTGGTGAAAGCACCTCTGATCGCCGCCAGAGTTCGGCCGTGTTGGATAGGCCCATGAGCCAGACAGCAGCCCTGCGCCTTCGGCAGGCCATCGCCCGGACCGAAGATGCGACGCGAGAACGTACCCCCGTCGGGCGCCGCCCGGAGGAAGCCGACGATCTACTGGGCACCTTCGCCACCGACGGGGCACTCGGCTTCGACCCTTTCCCCTTCCTCCAAGCAATCCACGACGCCGGCTCGCGCGCGATAGTTGTCGGCCAGGTCGCCGGCATCGTGCACGGCTCCACCGAATTGACCGGAGACCTCGACCTGCTCTGGGACGGCACCCCTGGCGAGGCGCAAGCCCTGCGCGACGCCCTAACCCTGTGCGGCTGCTCCGAACTGCCCGATCTCGACCGCTCACAAGCGGGCTACCGAGTCACCGGCGCCAGCGGAGACCTGTGCACTCCCGAGCTGCGCTGGGGTGCGATGGATGTCACCCCCTGCCTGACCTCGGCGGAAACCACCCGCGACCCCGCAGGATTCGTCATCCGCTACGCCGCACTCGACGACCTGATCCGCATGCGTCGGGCCCTCGGTCGCCCAAAGGACCACCGTCGAGCAGACGAACTCGCCCGACTACGCGCCTGACTCGATATGACCAGCGCTCACCGTCGTTTTCCATGAACAGCCGTGCTAGCGGGGCATCGTCGGCGTCATCCGATCTTGGCATACCTCCAACTGAGACGACGTTTTATGGAGCCGGCTGGGGCCGTCCCGCGGCATCCGTGCTCGCACCTTCTGGCCGAGATCGAGACGGTCTGTGACGTCCTGGTCGTCATCCGTTTCGGCCACGGCCTCGCCCCGCGCGGCCGAGCGAAGTGCCTGTGCCTCCTTCTCCGCCTGGTCCTTCTCCCGGACCGGCTGAACGCCTTTCGCATCTCTCAGTGCGCCGTCCCACCGGGACATCGCCAGAGCCTAGGTGCAGTGCCTCCCAGTACGCCATGACGGCCGCATCGCCACCGGCCCTCACCAGCTCGGAGCCACTCTCCGTAACGAGCCCGAACCCCTCTGTTCGCGTCCCCGCACGCTAGAACGCACCCGTACCGCACACTCGTGGAATCGGGCAGAACGATCCCGAACGCCCTGCGGCGTTCAGCTCCGCATCCCTGCACAGGCCATGTGACCTGCAACGAACGGGTTCATACGCGGGCGACCTGAGCCCTGTCGCCAGTCCCCGGCGCACCCGACGATGACCGTGCACCGCACCCCCGCAGCCGGCGCCGGGCCGCATGAACACGCGCAGCCACGGAACACCAGACGCCCCGGCAAGGCGAAGCGAGGCCGCCCACCAGACTGCCTCCAGGCCATGGCAGCGGCCTGCTCGCAGGCGCTCGCCTCGCCAACCTTGTCCAGGCGTTTTGTCATGGAGGTAGGGGGCATTTGCAGCCTGCGCCGCAGCGTTCATCGTTACCGCGAACCGGCGACCAGGACGGGACCGGCCGAAACAGATGACGAGGGACTGATCACGATGACCACGGCACGGCAGCAGGGCGGTGGAGGCGGTTCCAGCGGCCTGTACGACGTCCTGGAACTCATTCTCGACCGCGGGCTGGTCATAGACGCGTTCATACGCGTCTCCGTCATCGGCATCGAGCTCATCACCATCGACGTCCGGATAGTCATCGCCAGCATCGACACCTACCTACGCTTCGCAGAGGCATGCAACCGCATGGACCTGGAATCCGGGCCGCGTAGACCAGCCGGCATCCCCCAAACCGCCGAAGACCCTGCGGGCCAGCCCGACGCCGAGGGCGAGAAGTCCAAAGGCGTCCTCGCCGACGCAGCCGAAACTCTCCTGGACGCCTACCAGCAGGCCCGCGACCAGAGCGCAGAACGCACTGGCGGGCGCACTTCCCCCGAGAGTGTCGGCGACCGCTGAAAAGGGACCGGTAGCGACGCTTGAAGGTTGACCCTCCAAGGGGTCTGGCTCGTTGAGTCAGGCCGGGTCGAGTGGTGATCAGCGTCGAGGATTAAGGACGCGCGGCCACCGAGACCCTGATCGCCCTGAGCCCGCGGCCGCGATACCTGGCACCACAGCGACCACACCGCGCTCGAACTCGGAGCCCAGCGGCTCACCTACGCCGATCCGCACGCCTTCGCCGGCCGCACCGCCGCCTTCCTCGCCGCCCGTGGCGTCCGCCCCGGCGACCGGGTCGGCCTGATGCTGCCCAATGTCCCCGAGTTCCCCGTCCTGTACTACGGCATCCTGCGCGCCGGCGCCGATGAACCCACTGCTGCGGCACCGCGAAACCTCTGGCGTATCGACATCGACTGGCCGGTGTCGGTTCGACTCCGACACGATGACGGTGCTTCAGGAGATCACCGAGCGGTACGCAAACGCCATATATGTCGGCACCACCTACGTCTACACGCTCTGTCGCGCGGACGGTACGACGCTCAAGGTGACCGGCTTCTACGACCAGCCCGAGCGCTGGGGCCCGGCGTTGCAGCAGGAGATCACCCGCGCAGCTCGCCGGGCTGGAGCAGGGCGGGACCCTGACCTACGGGGAGCTCTCGGCTACGGCGGGCCGCGCCACGACGCCTGACCACCGGAGCGCGGTCAAGGGCAACACGTGGAGGGGCAGTCGCAGATGTGGAGGCTTCCCAGCCGGCGTACTGCTGCCAGCAGCGCCTGGCGGGAAAGAACGGGGAACCACGGCGAGCCCTCCACATACCAGGCCTCGTGCGTGGACGGGTGCTTGACCAGTAGAGGCAGTTGCAACTCAGCCGCCATGGCTGGTGCTTGGGTCAGTCCCCCTTCGAGCTTCCGCGATGTGGCGGATCGTGTTCGGCAGCTCGTAGCAGTGACTGGGCCACCCGTTCGGCATCGTCGGGGTGCAGGTAGAACTGCTGGGTCCACAGTTCCGCCCGGGACGTGCCGCGGGAGGGAATCTCGCGGCACGTCGGGCACTCGAGCACCGCCGTGACCGAGGAGGCCTACCGGAAGCAGATCCGGCCCGTGCTTCAAACCGGTGCCTGGTCCACGACCTCCTCGTCCCGAAGCAACTTAGGCGAGGGATCCGCCTGATTCACGGGCGCCATGGCCCGAGCATGTCCTTCATCACGTCCGCCAAGGCGAGTTGCAGCAGTGGGCCGTTGGTGATGCGTCCGACGCCGAGGCGGCGGAAGCGGTCGAGGTCGTGCGTTCCCGGATGGGCGGTGGAGTTCACAGGAACGGCGACGGCGCCGGTCACCGCCGCGAGCAATTCGTCGTTGTCCTGGATACCCACTGGATACACACTGTCGGCGCCTGCCTGCTCCAGGGCCCGCAGTCGCTCGATCGCCTCGTCGAGGACAGCGGAGGCGTCGGCGGCGTGTTTGAAGAGGTCGGTGCGTCCGTTGACCCACACCGGGATCCCTTTGTCGTCTGCCGCCGCACGCAGACCGGCAACATACTCCGCGTGCTCCTGCGTGCTGCGCACACGTCCGCCCTCCGAGTGGACGGTGTCCTCGATGTTGAGGCCGACGCCGCCGGCTTCGGTGAGGCCGGCGATCAGTTCCGCAGGCGTCTGTCCGTACCCGGACTCGAGGTCGACGGACACGGGAATATCGACCGCCGCGATGATCGGCCGGACAGCGACGAGTACCTCCTCGAAGGTCTGCCCTTCCTGGTCGGCCGCCCCGCGAGAGTCGGCGAGCGGATGGCTGCCGATCGTCAGCGCGGGGAATCCGGCCCTGGCCGCCGTCCGCGCGGACCAGACGTCCCACACGGTCGGCAGCACGAGAGGCTTGTACTCAGCGTGCAGGCGCCCGAGGCGCTGAGCGCGCTCAACAGTGGTGCGGAAATCCATGATGTGCTCCTTAAATGAGCGAGACTCCGCCCACCCGGCGCTGGGTGGGCCAGGAAAGCGGTGACAGATCGGCCCCCTTAGGCCTGCCCACCCATGGCCGATAACGGTGTCCGCCACGGAGGTGTACCCGAGGAGAACGGGGCGCCGTGTTCGCTGCCTCGGGCGCCGGCTCTCCCCTGCTGGTCGTCGAAACGGCGGGGAGGTCCCCCGCTCCCATTTCTCTCGGCCGGACGGCCCGGCCAGCCCGGAGGTTCCCGGTGTCGAAGCCGGTCCGGCACCACAGTAACGGGTCAGGCCGGCAGCTTAGTCGCAGGACGTGTTCACGACCGTGTCCACCCTCACGCGCAACACACGTGTCCCTGCAGTCCCGGGACACGCAGCCGCTGACTGCCATGTGGCGAAAGTCGCCGAAGGCCCTCAGCCACGTGGGGGCAGCGCCATACCGCAGCTTCTGCGTGTGGCCGCCTCAGCGACCACCTCCGCCCTGGTCCGAGAAACGCGAGGCTGGTGTTCGTGGACGGTGGACGGATTCGCCGCGGCCACCATCGTGCCGCAGCTGGTCTGCACGGGCGTGGGGCGGTCACGGCGTCTTAGGGTCTCCCTCCGGGAGACCGAACGGTCCCGCATCCAGTAGCCTCCCTGAGCGGATCGGCTGCAGACCCTCGATAAGGCGCGTATTACCCCGTTGCGGCGGCGAGTTGACTCCGCTACCGCCCTCGGCGACGGGCCGCCCCGTACCGCGGGGCATGGCCGCGGCTTCCCATGTCGACAGTGTGGTGAACCAGATCGCCCAGCGGCGCATTTTCGGTGGTCAACAGCCACAACGAGAGCACGGCTTCAGGGATGAAAATGCTCACCACGGACTCACTTGCCCCGCGTCAGGCTCGCTCGCGCTGTGTTGGCCCTGAAGGTCGCGGCAATCGTCGTCGGGCGACGAAGCGAGGTGAAGCACCACGTAACCAGCGAATGGCATGAGGCGGATCCACGCCGTCGACAACCCGGCGACCCCATATGGCAGACCAGGTGAGGCCAGGTCGTGTATACGACTTTCCGACCCCTACGGGCCCGCATCGGACAGCGTCTCCTGGCTTCATGTCGTTGAAGGCTGGTCAAAGATGAGGCATAAGAGTCGAGGTCGAGGATGAGGGAGCGGCTGGTGGTGGAGGCGTCGGTGACGAACTCGCCCGCGAGGTGGTGCATGAACCAGGTGTCGCTGGTGGTCACGACTCCCTCGCGCGTGAGGTTGCGGCGCAGCCAGGCCCTCTTCGGGGCGGAGAAGTACGGGTCGAGGACCAGGCCGGTGCGCTGGGCCAGGGCTTCACCGTGCTCGGCGAGCACCCCGCAGATGCTCTTCGCGCGGCGGTCCTGGAGGACGATCGCCGGGGTCAGGGGCGTTTCCGTGGCCGGATTCCAGGCCAGGACGGTCTCTCCCTGGTTGGCCAGCGCCACCGCGTCGATGGGGCGGCTGGCCAAACCGACCTCCCGGCGCCCGGCGGTGAGGACGGAGTCGAGCAGTTCGTGCAGGTTCTGCTCGACGCCACCTCCATCGGGGTAGGTGGGGCGGACGGCTTCCTCGGCGACGACGACGGTGCCGTCCTCCGCGTCGAGGACGATCACCTTGGTGCCCGAGGTGCCTTGGTCGATCGCGAGGATCGCGGTCATCGCGCAGTCCTTTCGGTGGCGGCCGCGGGCGGTGTGCCGACGGCGCCGTCCAGGGCGCGGCCGACGTCCGCTCCGCCCGGGGTGGCTCGGTGCGGCGCGGCTGTGCCGGGCGACGACGAGGCGGCCGGCGTCGATCGCGCACGGCGCCGGGATGCGGGTCCCGGGTCCGCGAAAGGAATCGTGGCGGAAGCCGAGCGGTTCGTACGCCGGCCCTACGGCGGCCAGGGCGCGGACCGGAACCTGCCGGAGGGCTCGGGCAGAAGCCGCGGGAGGGTGGCGGGGAACGCCGCTCGAACGCGTTCGTCGCCTCGTCGTGGGCTGATCACTGCGGCCCGGCCCGGCCCCCGGGTCTTTCAAGATGCCGCCGGGGGCCGCCCGGAGCACGCTGTAGGTGGGCGGCCGAGAAGTACCGGCGCGGCCGGCACCGCCCGCACGGTCCTCCGTGGCGGCGGAACTCCGCGTTCTGGTCGCGGGCCTCATTCAGCAGGGCCGGAAGGACGGTGTCGCACGATGGCCGCGAGTGGGACGGCCGAGCGGGTCCTGGCGGGTCTGGACGCCACTCTGACCCGGGATCTCGAAGCGCTGTACCAGGATCTGCACGCCCACCCCGAGCTTTCCTTCGCCGAGCACCGCACGGGCGCGGAGGTCGCGCGTCGTGGCCGCGAGCTGGGTTACGAGGTCACCGAGGGTGTGGGGCGTACCGGTGTGGTGGCCAGGCTGGTGAACGGGGCCGGCCCGACCGTGCTGCTGCGCGCCGACTTCGACGCGCTGCCCGTGACCGAGCGGACCGGACTGCCCTACGCCTCGACTAACCAGGGCGTCATGCACGCCTGCGGGCACGACGTGCACGCCACCTGTCTGCTGGGCACCATGGCCCTGCTCGCCCGGGCACGCGACGAGTGGGCGGGGACGGTGCTGGCCGTGTTCCAGCCCGCTGAGGAACTCGGCCAAGGGGCTCAGGCCATGGTCGACGACGACCTCTACGCCCGCTTCGGGCCCCCCGAGGTGGTTCTGGGCCAGCACGTGATGGCGATACCGGCGGGCACGGTGGCCTGTCATCCCGGTCTCGCCTTCGCCGCCACCGACGCGTTGAAGGTGCGCATGGCCGGGCGTGGCGCCCACGCGTCGATGCCGGAGGCGGCCATCGACCCGGTGGTGATGGCGGCGTCCACCGTGATGCGGCTGCAGACCGTGGTGTCCCGTGAGATCGCGTCCGAGGACCGGGCCGTCGTCACGGTGGGCGCCCTCCAGGCGGGCACCAAGGACAACGTCATTCCGGACCTGGCGGAGCTGCAGCTGAACATCCGCACCTACACCCCGCAGGTGCGGAAGGCGGTCCTGGCCGCCGTCGAACGGATCGTGCGCGGCGAGGCGGCCGCCGCCGGAGCGGAGGAGGAACCTGGGATCAGCACCATGCACACCTTCCCCCTCATGGTCAACGACGAGGGCGCCTGCACCCGCACCATGGCCGCTATCGGTGACGTGATCGGCCAGGACAGGCTGACCGACCCCGGCGCCTCCTCCGGCAGCGAGGACGTCGGCGTCTTCGGCACCAGCGCGGACGTCCCGGTGTGCTACTGGCTGATCGGCGGCGTCGACCCGGACGTGTATGCGGAGGCCGACGCCGCGGGCACCAGGAACCGCGACATCCCGCAGAACCACTCACCGTTCTTCGCACCCGTCATGCAGCCCACCCTCACCAACGGTGTCACGGCGCTGACCGCCGCGGCCCTCGCATGGCTCGGCCCGCTCCCGGATGCGTCCTCACCAGCCGCGTGACCACGCCGTACGACCCGGCGGGCCGTGCGGCGGCGCGGGCGCATGAGCCGACGGGTCCCACACCGGAGGAGGTACGAAGATGAAGGTCGGGGTCATCGGGGTGGGGGCGGTGGGATCGGCCACGGCCCTGTCACTCGTCGAACGCGGGGGCATGTGCAGGGAGATCGTGCTGATCGACCGCGACAGGGCCCGCGCCGACGGGGTGGCCGCCGATCTGCGCTACGCGGCCCCGCTGTCGCCGACGGTCGATCTGCGGTCGGGCGACTACCGGGACCTCGACGGCGCCGTTGTCGTCGTGATCACCGCAGGGGTGAACGAGAAGGCCGGCGGCGCCACCGACCGGTCCGACCCCGAGGGGCGCCTGCGGCTGCTGGAGACCAACGCCAGGGTCTTCGCCGACATCGTGCCGCGGGTGATGGAGGTCGCGCCGCAGGCCGTGCTCATGGTCGTGACCGACCCGCCCGATCCGCTGGCCGACCTCACCCGCCATCTCGCGGGCCACGACCGGGTGTTCTCGACCGGCACGCTCATCGACAGCCTGCGCTTCCGCGTACAGCTCGCGGACCGCCTCCGGGTCCGGGCGCGTGACGTGCAGGCTCTGGTGGTGGGCGAGCACGGCACCTCCGAGGTGCTGCTGTGGTCCTCCGCGAGCGTCGGCGGCATCCCCGTCACCGACCTGCTGGCCCGGGACGGCCGGCCGGTGGACCGGATACGCGCGGACGTCGAGGACGGCATCCGGTACGCCAACATCACGATCATCGAGGGCACCGGCGCGAGCCAGTACGGGATCGGCGCCGTCTCCGCCCGGCTCGTCGACGCGGTCCTGCGGGACGAACGCGCGGTGCTGCCCGTCGCGGCCTACTCGGCCACCCGTGAGGTCACCCTCTCCCTGTCCGCCGTTCTCGGCGCGGGAGGCGTGCAGCAGATGCACGAACCCGCGATGACTCCGGAGGAGTCCCGGGCGCTTGACGACAGTGTCGGCGTGCTGCGCGAGGCCGCCCAGCGCGCCATCGCCATGGGGAAGGCCTGACACGGGCAAGGCTCGAAGGGCGGTTTGGTGTTCGACGGGCGTGTGCTCTGAAGAGCCTGCACCCCAGGGCCCCCGGCCGGGCGGCGGCACCCGTCGCCGGAACGGGGGTCCGGGGCGGCGCGGTGTTCACCGCACCAGGCAGGGCCGCTTGGGGTCGAACTCCCAGCCGGGAACCAGTTGCCGCATCCCCGCGGCGTCGTCCCGGGCGCCCAGCGCCTTCGTGCGGTAGAGCTCGTGAGCGGCCAGGAGGCGGTCCATGTCGAGTTGTACGCCGAGGCCCGGGGCCTTGGGTACGGCGATCTCGCCGTCGACGATGCGGGGCGGGGCGACGGTGAGCCGCTCCAGGCCCTCCTGCCAGATCCAGTGCGTGTCCAGGGCGTTGTACTCCCCGGGCGCCGCGGCTCCGCAGTGCGTGACCATCGCCAGCGAGATGTCGAAGTGGTTGTTGGAGTGGCAGCCCCAGGTGAGCCCCATCGCGTTGCACAGTTGCGCCACGCGCACGGAGCCCTGCATGGTCCAGAAGTGCGGGTCGGCCAGGGGGATGGAGACCGACTGCAGGGCGAGGGCGTGGGTCAGCTGCCGCCAGTCGGTGGCGATCATGTTGGTCGCGGTGGGCAGGCCGGTGGCGCGGCGGAACTCGGCGAGCACCTCGCGTCCGGAGTAGCCGCCTTCGGCTCCGCAGGGGTCCTCGGCGTAGGCGAGCGTGCCCACGAGCGGCTTGCACAGTTCGACGGCTTCCCGCAGCGACCAGGCGCCGTTGGGGTCGAGGGTGATGCGGGCCTCGGGGAAGCGGGCCTTCAGGGCGCGGACCGCCTCGACCTCGTCGGCGCCGTCCAGGACTCCGCCCTTCAGTTTGAAGTCGCGGAAGCCGTAGCGGTCGTAGGTGGCTTCGGCCTGGCGGACGATGGCCTCGGGGGTCAGCGCCTCTTCGTGGCGGATGCGGTACCAGTCGACGTCCGCGTCGGGTGCGCGGTGGTACTCCAGGTCGGTGCGGCCCGGGTCGCCGACGTAGAAGAGGTAGCCCAGTACGCGGACGCTGTCGCGCTGCCGGCCGTCGCCGAGGAGCGCTGCGACGGGCACGTCGAGGTGCTGGCCGAGGAGGTCCAGCAGGGCCGACTCGACGGCGGTGACGGCGTGGACGGTGGTGCGCAGGTCGAAGGTCTGCGCACCGCGTCCACCGGAGTCGCGGTCGGCGAAGCGGTCCCCGATCTCGCGCAGCACCCGCTTGTAGTCGCCGACCTTCGCCCCGACCACGAGGGACTCCGCGTCCCGCAGGGTCTGGGTGATCCTCTCCCCGCCCGGCACCTCGCCGAGGCCCGTACGTCCCTCGGAGTCGGTGAGAACGACGATGTTGCGCGTGAAGTAGGGGCCGTGGGCGCCGGAGAGGTTGAGTTCCATGCTGTCGCGGCCCGCGACGGGATAGACGGAGTACCCGGTGACGGTCGGCCGGCTCGTGCTCATGCTGCCTTCAGACTCCTTGGACGAGGGTGAGCGGGAAAGGGGTTGGGAATCGGGCGAGGGGTCACAGGCCGAGGGCGCCGACGGCCCACTCGCCTGCGAGGACGCCGCCCAGGCCGAGGACCGACAGTACCGTCGTGTACGTGGTGCGAACCTTGAGCGCCTGGACGACGGAGAGGTCGAAGTACTCCTTGAACAGCCAGAACCCGGGGTCGTTGACGTGCGAGAAGGCGATGGAACCGCAGGAGACGGCGAGCACCATCATCTCGGGGCTCGCGCCGCTGCCGGCCATCAAGGGCAGCACCACACCGGAGGCGGTGACGACGGCGACCGTCGCCGAGCCGAGCGCCACGCGGAGGATGACCGCGACGAGCCAGGCGAGGACGATCGGTGAGACGGACCAACCGCTGGTGAAGTCCTTGATGTAGTCGGAGATGCCGCCCTCGACGAGGACGTTCTTGAAGGCGCCGCCGGCGCCGATCACCAGCAGGATCATCGCCATCGCCTGGGCGGCCGAGGAGCACGAGGAGCTGACGTCCGACAGGCTCCGGCCGATCCTCGGCCCGAACGCCCAGACGGCCAGGACCAGGGTGAGCAGGAGCGCGATGGGCGCCGAGCCGATGAAGGCGACGGTGTGCAGGAACGGGGTGTCCCCGGGGACTGCCATGTCGATCACCGCGGCGCCGGCGATGAGGACGACGGGGAAGAGGGCCACGAACAACGACCAGCCGAGGCCGGGCATCTCCTCGTCGGTGAACTCGCCGTCGCTGACGAGCCCCTTGGGGATGGAGGGGGACATGGCCCTGACGAACGGCAGGCGCGGCCAGAGCAGGGCGATGAACGCGCCGACCGGGACCGCGATGAACAGTCCGTAGAACAGGGTGAGTCCGGCGGAGGCGTGGAAGGTCGCGGCGACGGCGGTGGGTCCGGGGTGCGGCGGCAGGAAGCTGTGCATCGTGGACAGGGCGATCGACATCGGCAGGCCGACCCACAGCAGGTTCGCGCCGGTGACCCTGACCAGGGTGAAGGCTATGGGCACGATGATGATGAACGCGACCTCGTAGAACATCGTCACGCCGATGAGCATCGAGGTGACGACCATGGCGACCTGGACCCAGCGCGGGCCGAAGGCGTCGAGGAGTTCGCCGGCTATGCGCTGGGCCGCGCCGGAGTCGCCCATGACGCGGCCGACCATGGCGCCGAGCCCGATGGTCAGCATCGTGTCGCCGACCTGGCCGCCGATGCCCTCCGAGAGGACGTCCGGGATGTCCTTGACCGGGATGCCCTGGACCACGGCGACCCCGACCGCCACCAGCAGGAGGGCCGCGAAGCCGTTCAGCCTGAGTCTGGTCATGAGCAGGAGCACAACCAGAACGCTGATACCGACTACGACAAGTGGCATGTCAGTTCCCCTTTGAACTGTGGTTCGGGCGGGCGGGCTTGAAACGGCGGTTCGGCGTGGTCGGGTGGTGCGGCGAGGCGTACGGCGGGACGGCGCCGCGGCGGGTGGGGGCGCGCCGCGGCGGTCGAGACGCGGGCACGGCACGGTCGGGCGGCTCCTTGTGAGGGGTCCGACGGCCGTGCTTCAGCGACCGCGCGCCGCCTGCGCTTCGGGGCCCGCCACCGGCCGTGCGCTCCCCGACGCGGGTCGCGCCGACGGGGCTCGGTGCCGGTGGCCGCCGGCTCCTCCCGCCGGACCCGAGCGGGCATGATCCATCTCTCCCGGACCCTGGTCGCGCGGCAGCGGCGCCGTGCGCTCCGAGCCACGCGACCGGCGGCTGCACCGACCGTAGAGACGGTTCTGATTCACGTCCATGTCAAGTTTTGTTGGGTGCGATACCTTGCCCGCATGACCGCCGTCCGCCGGGCCGGGCGGCCGGGTGTCACATGTGCCGCAGCAAAGCCTCGAGAGCCGGGTTGTCATTGCCCTTGCGCCACACGACGTTCAGCTCGACGGGGTTCGGGTCGGGCAGGGTCACCGGCCGGAAGGCGATTCCGCCGAAGCGCATCCGGGCCGCCGACTCGGGTACGAGGGCGATGCCCCAGCCCCCGTCGACCAGGGCGAGGATGCTGTGCACCTGGGAGAGGTACTGCGTGAAGACCGGCCGGACCCGCGCCGTCCGGAAGATGCTGACCAGCAGCTCGTGGAAGTAGCGGGCCTCGACGGGCGAGTACATCAGGAAGTCCTCGCCCGCGAGGTCCGCCACCGGCATGGGTCGCGTCTGCGCGGCCAGCGGGTGCTGGGCGGGGAGCGCGGCCAGCAGCCCTTCGCGGACCACCATGTGGGCGGTGAGATCGGCTCCCACGGCGGCCGGCCGGATCAGCCCGAGGTCGAGCGAGCCCTCCGCGAGCGCTTTCAACTGGTCCCTGGTGACCAGTTCCTGCAGCAGGATCTCCACGCCCGGCAGGGCGGCCCGCGCGGTTTCCAGCAGACGGCCGAGGGCCGAGTACGCGCTGGCGGCCGTGAACCCTACGGCGATCGTGCCCGCCTCCCCGGTGGAGACCCGGCGCACGGCGAGGGTGGCCTGCTCGGTCTGGCGCAGGATCCGGCGCGCCTCGACCAGGAAGGCCCGGCCGGCCGGGGTCAGCCGCACGGAACGGTTCGTGCGGTCCAGCAGTTGGACGCCCACCTCGTTCTCCAGCAGCTGGATCTGCCGGCTGAGCGGCGGCTGCGTCATGTTGAGCCGTTCCGCGGCGCGGGTGAAGTGCAGTTCCTCGGCGACCGCTATGAAGCTGGTCAACTGTGTAAAAGTGAACACTGATGCTCTCCGGGTATCGCCACATCCAAAATCCGTGTTGGACGTGAATCATTCGCGGAGCGTAGCGTCAGCCGTCGACGGGCTGCGAGGCGCCGGTGGTCGCACCCTCGTCGGACAGGGACCGGCGTCTGCGCCGTCGGCGTCCGCGGGGACCGGCGCTGACGGCTCGGACGACGAACGGCCGCCCCTCCCCCGCCGGTTGCACGTCACGGCGGCGCCCGTCCGGCGCCCGGCCGACGACTGCGGTGCACGCCGCAGCGGTACACGACTTCGACCCTCAGGAGCAGTCCGATGACATCGTTCAGCCCGGCAGAACTCGGCCGCCGTATCGGCTCCGGGCTGCTGTCCTTCCCCGTGACGCACTTCCGGGACGACCTGTCCTTCGACGAGGACGCCTACCGCGCCCACATCGTCCGTATGGCCGGGTACGACGTGGGCGGTCTCTTCGCGGCCGGCGGCACCGGCGAGTTCTTCTCCCTCACGCCCGCCGAGGTCGAGCGCGTCGTCACCGCCGCAGCCGGCAGCGCGCCCGCCGGCACGCCGGTGCTGGCCCCGGCCGGCTACGGCACCGCGACCGCCGTCGAGTTCGCCGCGGCCGCCGAGCGCGCCGGCGCCGACGGCATCCTGCTCTTCCCGCCGTACCTGACCGAAGCCTCCCAGGAGGGCCTGGTCCGGCACGTTCAAGCCGTCTGTCGCGCCACCTCCCTCGGTGTCGTGGTCTACAGCCGCGCCAACGCGGTCTACTCCGCGGACAGCGTCGCGCGCCTGGCCGAGTCGTGTCCCAACCTCGTCGGCTACAAGGACGGCGTCGGTGACATCGACACCATGACCCGCATCCACGCCCGGCTCGGTGAGCGCCTCACCTACATCGGCGGCCTGCCCACCGCCGAGCTGTTCGCGCTGCCCTACCTGCAGTTGGGCGTGACTACGTACTCCTCCGCGATCTACAACTTCCTGCCCGAGTTCGCCCTGGCCTTCTACGCCGCCGTACGCGAATTCCGGCAGGCCGACGTCACGCGGATGCTGTCCGACTTCGTGCTGCCGTACACCGAGATCCGCAACCGCCGGGCCGGTTACGCGGTCAGCGTGGTCAAGGCCGGTATGACGGCCACCGGTCACGGCGCGGGTCCGGTCCGGCCGCCGCTCACGGATCTGACCGCGCAGGAACTCGACGAGCTCAGGGCACTGATCGCCAAGCTGCCCTCCCCCGCGGCCTGACCGCGCACCGGCCGTCGCGGAAGGACGGCTCCGCGTCCGGGCGCGGGGCGGGATGTCCCCGACCACTCGGGTGGGCGCGAGAGGCCGTGTGAGAGTGGACCCTTGACTTCCTCCCCCGCCTAAAGGCGGGGAGTTCCAGCGGTCGCCCGCTGGGGTTCCTGCTTCACCGACGACCGCCCCGTCCGGGAGGACTCCCGTTGAGGTCTTACACCGTCTCCACAGGCAGACGCCGCCAGCCCGGCGGCCAGGATGTTGCGTGCCGCGTTCACGTCGCGGTCATGCACGGCGCCACAGGCGCACGTCCACTCGCGGACTGGCGCTGGCCGGGGCCGCGGACGTGACGGCGCGGGACGAGGCGCCGCCCGAGGGCTTCCTGGTGCCGCACTCCACTCCTCGGTACCGCCCGGACGTGATCGATCCCGTCAGCTACGGCTGGTGCCACGGCCCGGCGGGCGACGCCCAGGCCTTCCGGCTGCTGCGGGACGTCACGGCCGACCCCGGCTGGGCCGACCTGGCCGACCACTGCTGGCACACGGTCGCCCACTCCGGTCTGCCCCGGCGGCTGCGCCCCGGCTTCTGGGACAGCAGCGGCCGCTGCTGCGGCACCGCGGGCGTGCTCGCCCTGGCCTGCGACCGGATCGCCGAACAGCAGGACCCCCACGACTTCGCCCACATCCTCGTCGCGGACCTCGCCGCCCGCGCGATCCGGGACACCGGCGGCGCCCGCTGGTCCAACTTCGAGCACCGGCCGAACCCGGGCGACCTCGAACCGTGCACCGGCTGGGCGATGGGCAGACGCGGGCATCGTCCGCGCACTCCTGCGCTTCGTACGACTGAGCCGCGGGGGCGACCCCCGGTACGCGTTCGCCGGGCCGGACCAGCCCCCGGTCGCGATGCCCCGGCCCGGTTCCGACGCCGGCCCCGCCACGGCCGACGCCCGGGCGCTGTGACGCACCGCCCGGGCGCTGTGACGCACCGCCGCGTACGCGGCCGTAGCGTGTCGTCGCCGTCGGGACCGTCCCCCGTTCGACCGCCGTGTGCCGGGGCGACGACGCGATGCCCGATCCCGCCGCCGACCCTACGGTGGGGTCATGGTGGTGATCAGCGACCAAAGTCGGAAAGCGCCGGCCCGGACCAGTGTGGCCGAGGCGCTGGGCCTGGCCGTCCTCTTCCTGCTGTCCGTGGTGGCCGCCTCGGTCGTCCCGCATGAGCACCGGTTCTCGTTGCGCTGGTCCGCCGTGCTCCTGGCGGGCATCGGCTGCTCCGCGCTCGTCCGGCGGCGCAGTCACCCGATCGGCGTACTGGCCGTCGCACTCGGCTGCGGGGTGAGTTTCCTCGTCCTGGGGTTCCGGGAGAGCCCGCTGGTGCTCGGCCCGGTCCTGCTGTCCGTCTACACCGTGGCCCTGCTGACCGACCGGCGTACCACCTGGATCAGTGCGTCCGCCTCGGCCGCCATCCTGGTGGGCGCCGCCATCCTGTGCGCCCCACGTTCGTGGCTGAACCCCGACAATGTGGCGCTGCTGGCGTGGACGGCGCTGCCGGCCGCGGTCGGCGACGGCCTGCGCTCCCGCCGCGCCTACGTGGCGGCCGTGGAGGAACGCGCGGTGCACGCGGAGCGCACGCGCGAACAGGAGGCGCAGCAACGGGTGGCGGCCGAGCGGGTGCGCATCGCCCGCGAGTTGCACGACATCGTCGCGCACCACATCGCACTGATCAACGCCCAGGCGGGCGTGGCCGCCCATCTCGCGAAGCGGCAGCCGGAGCAGATACTGACGGCCCTGGAGGACATCCGGGACACCAGCCGGTCGGCGCTGGACGAGCTGCGCGTCACCGTGGGGCTGCTCAGGCAGTCCGGCGATCCGGTCGCCCCGCGCACCCCGGCGCCGGGGCTGGCCGACGTGCCGGTGCTGCTGGCGTCCTTCGCCCGGGCCGGCCTGGCCGTCGACCACACCCGGCACGGCACCGCCGCTCCCCTGACGCCGGCGGTCGATCTGACCGCGTACCGCATCGTCCAGGAGGCCCTGACCAACGTGCGCAAGCACGCGGGCGCCGACCACGCCCGGCTGATCCTGCACCACCACCCGGAGCGGCTGACGATCACCGTGGAGGACGACGGGGGGACCGCGCGGAACAACCCGCCGCCCGCCGGTACCGGGCACGGGCTGATCGGGATGCGGGAGCGGGTGGCCACGGTCGGGGGCCGGCTGCACGCGGGACCGCGACCCGGTGGCGGCTTCAGCGTGACGGCGGACCTGCCGCTGCGTCCCGGCCGGCTGGTCGGCGAGACACCGAGGAGAGACGGGCATGACGATTCGCGTACTGCTTGCCGATGACCAGGCCCTGCTGCGGGGCACCTTCAGGATGCTGTTCGAATCCACCGGTGACATGGAGACGGTGGGCGAGGCGTCCAACGGCCAGGAGGCGGTGGAGCTGGCGCGGACCCAGCACCCGGACGTGGTGCTGATGGACATCCGGATGCCGGAGATGGACGGCCTGGAGGCCACCCGGCTGATCAGCGAGTCCGAGGACCTCGCGGCGGTGAAGGTGCTCATCCTGACCACGTTCGAGGACGACGAGCACGTGGCCGAAGCGCTGCGCGCGGGTGCGAGCGGATTCCTGGGCAAGGGCGCGCGCCCGGAGGAACTGGTCGAGGCCGTCCGCACGGTGGCCGCCGGCGACGCCCTGCTGTCACCGGCGGCCACCGGCGCGCTGATCAGGCGTTTCCTCGCCCAGCCGGACCTCTGCCCGGGTGAGGTGCACGAGCGGCTCGAGTGCCTGACGCCGCGGGAACGCGACGTCCTGGCGCTGGTCGCCCTCGGCCTGTCGAACGACGAGATCGCCGAGCACCTGTTCGTGAGCCCGCTGACCGCGAAGACGCACGTCAACCGGGCCATGACCAAGCTGGCGGCGCGCGACCGCGCACAGCTCGTGGTCATCGCCTACCAGTGCGGCCTGGCCAGTGCGGTGTCGTGACCGCGTCCCGGGGTGCGGGCCGGCGGGTCTGTCGCGGCTGTAGGCGGGCGCTCCGGATACCACGGCCGTGGTAGCCGGGAATCGCTGCGGCAGGACGACGCGCGAGGGGGTGCCGCTGAGGGAAGGTGAGAGGGCGAACGGAGGTCTCACCATGATTGAAGCTCCCAGCCGGATCAGCGAAGGCGACCGGACCACGGCGGCGGACCGCCGGCAGGACGACTGCCTCGAGGCCGTGGCACCGCATCTGTCCCTCCTGCGGCATTCTCTGGCCGGCGGAACCCGCCCTGACCGGTACGGACGCGCCGGCGGCCGATCGGAGCGCGGTCACGTGCAGCTTCCGCGCCGCAGGCCGGCTCCCGCGGCCGGGCGGCTCACGCTGCCGCAGTGGGTCAGCAGGACCAAGAACGTGGGCTGACGGCGCCGGCCCCGCGGAGATAGGAGGCGCAGGGTTCCACTGCGGCTTCCGCGGGGCCGGTGCATGGCACACATACCCCGCGGCGCGCCCGATACGCCCGATCCATCCCGGGGACCTTCAGCGGTCCCCGCCCGCACGACGAACGTGGGGCCCGGCCGTACCCGGCCGGGCCCCACGTCGATTGCCGTCACCGGCAGCGCTTCTCACACCGGAGCCGCGCCTACCAGCGATACCAGCGGCCCTTGCGGCCCGCGCCGTCCGCGGATCGGACGACGAAGCCCAGCAGCCACACGATCAGCACGATCACTGCGATCCACCACAGTGCCTTCAGGGCGAAGCCCGCACCGAAGAGGATCAGAGCCAGCAGGAGAACCAGAAGCAGGGGAACCATTGTTATCAACCTCCTGGCCACCGGTTGCCCTTATCTCATCCCTACAAGCCCACGAAATATGAGTTATTTCCGCGGGGTGCGGGGAACGCACGCCACGCACGATTCCCCCTCCCTGGCCTCTGATGCACTGCCGCCGCGCCGTCACGATGCACTCAGCGCGAATCTCTGGCCCAAGGTTTGCCGGGGTCGAGCGGGGTCATGCGCACAGTCAGCACCGCACGCGAGAGCCAAGGAGGGTGAGCAGCATGGCCGCCAGTGAGAAGGCCCGTGCCAAGGCCGAGCAGGCCGTCGGCAAGGCCGCCCAGGCAGTCGGACGAGCCACGGGCAACGAGAAGCTGATCGCCAAGGGCCACGCGGCCGAGGCGGCGGGCCACGCCCGCGAGGGCAAGGAGTCGCTCAAGGACACGGGCCGGCCCTGACCGGCATACGTCAACCGCGTGGGGCGGTCCCGGTATCGGGGCCGCCCCACTCCTTTTCGTGAGGCTCGGCGGGAACACCTGGTCCGGCCGGTGATGTTGCACCACCCTGGGGACCGGCGCCGGGGCGGGAACGGATCGAAGAGGCCGAGAGGCCGTCCGCTGCGGCATGATCCGGGCCCGATGCCCACTCACACAGGAGGACAGTTTCATGAGTGACCGACCCTTGACGCTCATGGCGGTGCACGCCCACCCCGACGACGAGGCCACCGGTACGGGAGGCGTCCTCGCGCGGTACGCGGCGGAGGGTGTCCGTACGGTCCTCGTGACGTGTACCGACGGCGGTTGCGGTGACGGACCGGGGGGCGTCAAGCCGGGCGATCCCGGCCACGATCCCGCTGCCGTCGCCTCGATGCGGCGTGCGGAGCTCGAGGCCAGCTGCGGCATTCTGAAGGTCGGTCACCTGGAGACGCTGGACTACGCCGACTCCGGGATGATGGGCTGGCCGGCGAACGACGCCCCAGGGTCCTTCTGGCGGACGCCCGTGGAGGAGGGCGCCGCCCGGCTCGCGGAACTCATGCGCCACTACCGCCCCGATGTGGTCGTCACCTATGACGAGAACGGCTTCTACGGCCACCCCGACCACATCCAGGCGAACCGCATCACGATGAAGGCGCTGACGATGACCGAGCTGACGCCCAAGGTGTACTGGACGACGGCGCCCCACTCCATGATGCGGCGGTTCGGGGAGCTCATGCGCGAGTTCGGCGGCGACTGGGAGGAGCCGGACCCCGCCGAGACCGACGCGATGGCCGAGATCGGGCTCCCCGACGAGGAGATCACCACCTGGGTGGACACCACGGCGTTCGGCGCTCAGAAGTTCGACGCGCTGGCCGCCCACGCCAGCCAGGGCGAGAACATCTTCTTCCTCAGGATGGGCCAGGAGAGGTTCACCGAGCTGATGGGCGTCGAGACCTTCGTACGCGTTCGGGACACCACCGGCGCGGCCGTGCCCGAGAACGACCTTTTCGCCGGTCTGCGCTGAGCGACCGCGCGCGGGGTCCGCTCCGGCGGACCCCGCGAAGCGGCCCCGCCCGGTGGCGGGGGTGAGGTCAGGCGGGTTCGAGTTGCGGTTCGGGCTGCTGTGCCGGCGCGGTCGCCGGTTCCCACAGTTCGGTGGTCCGCACATAGCCGTAGATCACCGAGACCATCGCCAGAACGAGAAGCGGCCCGAAGAGCCACGGATGTCCGGCCAGCTGCGTCGGCAGGTAGCGGTAGGAGACCAGGAGCGCGGCGAAGACCGTGACGCCGTAGCAGGCCAGTTGGATTCCCGCGCGGTCCCAGCCCCGGTCGAATGAGCGCAGGGCCGCCTCGACCGTCAGGGCGAAGACCACGCCGGCGACCAGGTCCGCTCCGTAGTGGTAGCCGAATCCCAGCGTCGCGCTGAGCGTGGCGACCAGCCAGAACGTGCCCGCGAACCGCAGGATGCGTGGCGCCCTGCGGGAATGGATGAAGATCGCGGTGGCCCACGCGGTGTGCAGACTGGGCATGCAGTTGCGCGGGGTGATCCCGTCGTACGGCATCGAGTGCGGAGTGCCGAGCGCCGGCGGCGCGTCCGGCCACAGATCGGCCACCGCCCACTGCACGCCGCCGGTGCCGGAGGCGCCCGGGCCGTAGGCGAAGACGGGCCCGACCACCGGGAAGATCATGTAGATGGCCGGCCCGAGAAGGCCGATCACCAGGAAGGTGCGCACCAGGTGGTGGCGTGGGAAGCGGCGCTCGGCCGCCACGTCACGCAGCTGGTAGAGCGCGACGACGACCGCGGCGACCGCGAGCTGCGCGTAGACGAGGTGGAGAACGTGGGGGCCGATCGGGTCGGTGGCGTCGACGATCCGGCCCATCAGCCACGACGGGTTGCCCAGCGCGTGGTCGGCGGTCGCCACGTACTGGTCGAGCACCGCCGGTCTGGACTTCGCGGTGATGAGCAGCCAGGTGTCGCCGGTCTTGCGGCCGGCCACCAGCAGCAGGCCCAGACCGACGCCCTTCAGCAGCAGGGTGCGTTCGGGGCCGGTGCGGCGCGTGACGGCGACGACCGCGCAGCCCAGCATCACCCAGAGCGCACCGTTGCCGAAGAAGCGGCCGTCGGCCGTCTCGGCCCCGACCGCCCACCGCACCAGCACGAAGACGGCGTCGATGCCGACGGCCGCACCAGCCGCGATGAACCGCTGCCGCCAGGTGAGGACCACCATCATCAACGCCAGACCGCCGTACAGCGGACCCGGTTTCGGGGCGAACAACAGCCCGCTCAACTGGTCCGTGATCGGACCAGGTTGACCGTAGCGGCGTGCGGCGATCTCCAGTGCGACGAGGATTCCCAGGGCAGCGACGCCCGCCACGGCCCACAGCACGGCCCGTCGTTGACGGCAGGCCGCCAACGCGGCGCCGGCGTCTATTCGTGAGAACACCCGCGATGGTTTGAGTATCAATCGTTTGGCCGATTTGCTCGATATGGAGTGAATGGACGGAAAGCGATGACGGTCGCCATCGCGAGTTCGAACATGCTATCGGAGCGTCGCACGGCTTCCACGGCTCAGCCCTCCCGCTCCCGGAAGGCCCTCCGTACGGCTGCCAGCACGGTGTCCTCCTCGAAACCCAGGGCGGCCGCCCAGGCCACGAAGTCCCTTGTGCCCGCACTCAGTTCCGGTGATTCCCGGAGGCCGGCGCCCGGCGGCGGCGGAGCCACGCGGGTTCCCGCGCCGCGGCGGGTACGGATCAGGCCGGCCGCCTCCAGCTCGCGGTAGGCCCGGGCCACGGTGCCCGTCGCGAGGCCGAGGTCCGAGGCCAGTTGCCGCACCGTCGGCAGCCGCTCGCCCTCGGCCAGCCGGCCGGCGCCGATCAGGTCGGCAAGCTGGGCGCGTATCTGCTCGTACGGCGGGACGGGTGTGGTCGTGTCGACCCGGACGGCGGCGCCGGTCACCCGCGCGCCCCCCGGTCCGTACGGTGCCACCACGCGGCCCGGGGCGAGCAGACGGTGAAGAGCATCCAGGGCGCGGTCACCAGGGAGACGAGCGCCAGGGGCAGGAGGACCGCGTTGGCGGCCGTGCCGGCGGCGCCGTCGCACGTCATGTCCGACAGGGCGCCCGAGGCCGTCGAGGCCGCGCCGAGCAGCGAGGTGGAGACGACGACGCCCCAGGCGGCCACGATCGCCAGCGAGCGGTCGCGCCGCGAACGGTCGTCGCCGGGCCGGGTGGCGATACGCCGCAGCGACCAACCGCACGCCACCGTGGCGATGGCGAGGGCGGCCAGCATGGGCGCACCGTAGTGGAACCCGGGCCAGGCTCCGTGCCCCTCGGCCACTCCCCCGCAGGTGAGGGTGAGTCGCCGGCCGGCCCGCCCGAGGTCGTCCGGACCGGCCACCGCGCCCGCGACCGCCAGCAGGGCCACCAGGGCGACGGCGAGGACGAGCAGCAGGACGGTCATACGGGGCGGTACGTAGTCGCGCACCCGGCGCGGCGTGAGGCCGGCGGCGCGGACGGCGCCGCGGGCCGGCGCGGTCAGCGCGTCCCCCAGCAGCACGCCGCCGACGGCGCAGAGGCCGAACGCCGGGATGGCGTAGAGCACGCCGTCGCCGTCGCGGAGCGGGGACAGCAGGCCGCCGGCCAGGGCGCCCACGGCCAGACCCGCGTACCTGGCGTAACGGTCGACGGGACCGTGGGATGCGGTCGGCGCGGTGCGCACGTCGGAATCAGCCATGGAAATACCCCCCGTGTCGGGGCAACTCGCGCCCCCTGTTTGTATCAACCCCTGGATACAAGATGGCCGCCTCAAGGGGCTTGTGTCAACACGTCGCTACAAGTCGGCGATCATTCCCCAGCTCGTCCCGCCTGCCCGTGAAAGGCCGTCAGACCGCGGGGCGGCGCAGCTCGGTGGGAAGGGGCGGCTTCGGCGAGGAAGCCCACCGCATGGGGCCAGACCACGTCGGCGTCCCGGGACATGTGCGGACGCGACCGGGCCGCCTCACGCCTCCGAGCGACGGCGTCCGGGGCGGAGTCGAGGCGAAAACACGAAGGCGAGGAGATCCCTCTCCTCGCCACTCTCAACTTATAGCGCACCGGGGGGCTTGCGGCAAGGCCCCGGTCCTGGCGCAGAATCGTCCGCCGAGCCCACAAGCTGCGGAAACGAGGCACGACCTGTGTGTCGTGGCCGACGTACGGGGGGCGAGGCGACGTCGATGCGGTGGTGGGAGAGATCATGACCGAGCGGTATGTGCTGGATCTTCGAGAGGTCGACGAGAGCCAGGTCGAGGCGGTCGGCGGCAAGGGCGCGAACCTGGGCGCGCTGTCGCGTGTCGCGGGCGTGCGGGTGCCGGACGGCTTCTGCGTGACGACGGGCGCCTTCCGGCGGGTCATGGCGCAAGCGCCGTCGCTCGACGCCCGGCTGGAGGAGCTGTCACGGCTGCCGCTGAACGACCCGGAGGCGATCCGGACCCTCAGCGCGGAGATCCGCCGGACCGTCGAGGACATCGCCGTCCCCGACGACATCGCGGCACAGATCACACGCGCCGTCCTCGGCGACGGCGAACAGGCCGCCTACGCCGTCCGGTCGAGCGCGACGGCGGAGGACTCGCCGACGGCTTCCTTCGCCGGCCAGCAGGACACCTATCTGAACGTCGTGGGGCCGGCGGCGGTCCTCCGGCACGTCAGCCGGTGCTGGGCCTCGCTGTTCACCGAGCGCGCCGTCGTCTACCGCCTGCGCAACGGCATCGACCACCGCACGGTGCGCATGGCCGTGGTCGTGCAGCGGATGGTCTTCCCGCAGGCCGCCGGCATCCTGTTCACCGCCGACCCCGTGACCGGCGACCGGAAGACGGCCACCGTGGACGCCGGGTTCGGCCTCGGCGAGGCACTGGTCTCCGGCCTGGTGAACCCGGACGTCTTCCGGGTGCGGGACGGCGAGGTCGTCTCCGAGGCGGTCGCCGCCAAGCGGCGCGCCGTTCAGGCCCTGCCCGGTGGCGGTACGCGGGAAGTCGCGGTCGACGCACGGCGACAGGAGGAGCCGGCGCTGACGCGTGCGCAGGTGGTCCGGCTCGTGCGGCTCGGACGGCGGATCGAGGCGTACTTCGGCCGGCCGCAGGACATCGAATGGTGCCTGGTCGACGACGACTTCCGGATCGTCCAGAGCCGGCCGATCACGACGCTGTTCCCCGTCCCGGAGCGGGACGACCAGGAGAACCACGTGTACGTCTCCGTCGGTCACCAGCAGATGATGACCGACGCCATGAGGCCCCTGGGGCTCTCCATGTGGAAGCTGACGGCCATGATCCGGATGCACGACGCCGGCGGCCGGCTGTTCGTCGACGTCACCGGGCGTCTGGCGTCACCGGCGAGCCGCGGCGCCTTCCTGGACCTGGTGGGGAGGTCCGATCCGCTGATCAGGGACGCGCTGGACACGGTGCTGGAGCGCGACGGCTTCGTCCCGTCCCTTCCGGAGGCCGCTCCCGCCGGGCCGCCCGCCGGCGGCGCCTCCGCCTCCCCCTCCGTCGAGACCGATCCCGCCGTCGTCACCGAACTGATCGAACGCACCCGGAGGTCGGTCGCCGCCCTGGAGCGCGACATCCGGACGAAGACCGGACCGGAGCTGTTCGACTTCCTGCTGGACGCCTTCGAGGAGCACAAGCGGGTCCTCGCCGATCCGCTGAGCATTCAGGTGATCATGGCGGGGATGGAGGCCACCTGGTGGCTCAACGACAAGCTGTACGAGTGGCTGGGCGAGAAGAACGCGGCCGACACCCTCACCCTGTCCGCTCCGGGCAACGTCACCTCGGAGATGGGGCTGGCGCTGCTCGACGTCGCGGACGCCGTCCGCCCGCACGCCGAGGTGGTCGCCTTCCTGCGGGGTGCAAGGGACGAGGGCTTCCTGGAGGAACTGGCGAAACTGCCGGGCGGGACCGAGGCCCGCGACGCCATCGAGGGCTATCTCGATCTGTACGGCATGCGCTGCGTCGGCGAGATCGACATCACGAGGCCGCGCTGGCGTGAGCGCCCCACCGCGCTCGTACCGGCGATCCTCGACAACGTGCGGAACTTCGCGCCGGGCGCCGCGCGACGGCGTTTCGAGCAGGGGCTCCGGGAGGCGGAGAAGAAGGAACAGGACGTGCTGTCACGTCTGCGGGCCCTGCCGGACGGGGAGCGGAAGGCGGGCGAGGCCAAGCGCATGATCGACCGGGTCCGCACCTTCGCCGGATACCGGGAGTACCCGAAGTACGGCATCATCAGCCGCTACTTCGTCTACAAGCAGGCCCTGTTGGCGGAGGCCGAGCGCCTGGTGCACGCCGGTGTGCTCGCCGAGCGGGAGGATGTCTTCCACCTCACGTTCGAGGAGTTCCGCGACGCCGCGCGTTCGAACCAGGTCGACCACCGGCTCATCCGGCGGCGCAGGGATGCCTTCCGGTCGTACCAGGCGCTGACGCCGCCCCGGGTGCTGACATCGGACGGGGAGTGCGTCACCGGCGCGTACCGGCGTGACGACGCGCCCGACGGCGCCCTGCTCGGCCTGCCGGTGTCCGCCGGGACGGTGGAGGGCAGGGCCCGGGTCGTCCTCGACATCTCCGAGGCCGACCTCGAGCCGGGCGACATCCTGGTCACGGCCTACACCGACCCCAGTTGGTCGCCCCTGTTCGTCGGGATCGCGGGCCTGGTGACGGAGGTGGGCGGCCTGATGACCCACGGTGCGGTGATCGCCCGGGAGTACGGTCTGCCCGCCGTGGTCGGTGTCGAGCGGGCCACCCGGCTGGTCCGCGACGGGCAGCGGATCCGGGTGCACGGCACCGAGGGGTACGTCGAGATCCTTCCCTGACGGGCCCGTCGGCGTCAGGTCCCCGGGCGTGGAGCACTCCGGCGTTCACCGTGCCCTCCGCCGCCGCCTGATGGGCTCTCCGACCCGGTGCAGATGGGTCAGCGCCTCGCGGTAGGAGCGGAGCAGTCCTGTCTCGTGGTAGGGCACGCCGATCTCGGCGCAGTACCGCCGGACGACGGCCTGGGCGCGACGCAGGTGGGGCGTGGGCATGCTCGGGAACAGGTGGTGCTCGATCTGGTAGTTGAGGCCGCCGAGCAGCGCGTCGGTGATCCGGCCGCCGCGCACGTTGCGGGAGGTGACGACCTGGCGCCGCAGGAAGTCGGGCCGCTCGTCGCCGGTGAAGGTGGGCATGCCCTTGTGGTTCGGGGCGAAGGTGCAGCCGAGGTACACGCCGAACAGGCACTGGTTCAGCGCCAGGAACGCCACCGCCTTGCCGGGCGGGAGAACCAGGAACAGGGCGGACAGCACGCCCGCGATGTGCAGCAGGAGTAGGGCGCCCTCCAGCGTCCGGTTCCTCATGTACGGCGAGCGCAGCGCCCGCAGGCTCGCGACGTGCAGGTTGAAGCCTTCGAGGGTGAGCAACGGGAAGAACAGCAGGGCCTGGTGGCCACCGATCAGACGGGCCACCCCACGGCTGGCCCGCGCCTGATCGGTGGACCACACCAGGATGTCGGGGGCGACATCGGGATCCAGGTCCTCGTGGTTGGGGTTGGCGTGGTGGCGCGTGTGCTTGTTCATCCACCAGCCGTAGCTCATGCCCACGCCCAGATTCCCGAACAGCCGGCCCATGATTTCGCTGGGGCGGCGTCGCCGGAAGACCTGGCGGTGGGCCAGGTCGTGCGCGAGCAGGGCGACCTGCCCGAAGACGAAGGCCAGGAAGGCCGCGACGGCCAGTTGCCCCCAGGTGTCGCCCAGGGCGAAGAAGGCTCCCCAGCCCGCCGCGTACAGCGCGACCACCAGGCCGACGCGCGCCGCGTAGTAGCCGGGGCGCCGGCGCATCAGGCCGGCCTCGGCGATCCGCCGGGAGAGCCGTGCGAAGTCACTGCCGCCGGGGGCGCCGGACCCGTCCGCGACGGAACTGTCCGTGACGGACCTGTCCGCGGCGGCAGGACGGGACCGGGACGAGGAGATGTCGGTGGATGTCGTCATGCCCGGAAGTCTTCTGTCGGGCGGTGCCCGGAGTAAGCCTGCCAGCCACCCACTGCCCGCCGGGCATTCCCCCTGGCCGGCCGGGGGTTATCCCCCGCCACGACGGCCCGGCGACGCCGAGCCGGGCGGTGTGCGGGAACGGCTCGGACGACCATGAGGCGGACGGCCCTGGAGGGCGCGTCCGTTACGCTCCCGGCCACGCCGGAGAAACGGGCGCCGAAGGGGAGCCGCCGGCTCTGGCCCGCCCTACTACCGTTGCCTGAGGGGGACTTGGCGATGTGGCCCAGCATCATTGCCGTGGTCGGCACACTGCTCGGAGGCGCCCTGACGGGGCTGCTGCAGATCAGGAGTACGCGGATCGCCCAGAGCGCCGCCCGTGCCGACCAGAGGGCGGAAGCCCTGCGCCGGGCGCTGGGCGAACTGGTGGCCTCGCTCGGCGACCATCGGCGGCCCATGTGGCACCGCGAGGTCCTCCGTCTGGACGGCGCGGGCGAGGAAGCCGTCGAGGCGGCCCGCACGGCTTCCCGTGCCACGCGTTCGGCCGTGACCGCCCCGCTGGTCGCGGTGTCCGTCCTCGACCGCTCCCTCGCCGAGCCGGCCCGGCAGGCCGCCCTGGCCGCGTTCGGCCTGCGCGAGGCCTCCGACCACACCGACCTGGCCGCCCGCCGTGAAGTCGCGATCGCGGCGACCGACGAACTGGTCGCCGCCGCCGGCCGCGCGATGGCCTGACGTCCCGGCCCGGACGGCCCCGCTCGCCGCCCTCGTACTGGTGTTTTGTCCCAGGTGGCGGGGGCATCCGCACCTTGAAGCCCAGGTCGCGGCGGGCGCCCGCGAGGCCGTCGCGCCGCCGACGGGCTCCACCCACCACAGCATGCCGGAACCGGACGATGAGGGGTTGGTCGCGATGACCGTGGCGACACAGCAGGGCGGCGGAGGCGGTTCCAGTGGCCTGTACGACGTTCTGGAGCTCATCCTCGACCGCGGGCTGGTGATCGACGCGTTCGTGCGGGTCTCCCTCGTCGGTATCGAGATCCTCAAGATCGACATACGGATCGTGGTCGCGAGCGTCGACACCTATCTGCGCTTCGCGGAGGCGTGCAACCGGCTCGACCTGGAATCGGGGCCGCGCAAGCCGGCCGGGCTCACCGAGCTGAAGGGCAAGCTCACGGAGTCCGGCGCGCAGGGTGCGGCCAAGGGAGCCCTCTCCGGTGCCGCGGAGACCATTTCGGACGCCTTCAAGCAGGCACGAGACGAGCACAGGGCGCGATAGGGCGACGGGGCCCGGCCGGTTCGCGAGACCGCGCCGGGCCCCGCAGCAGAGGGCCGCGGGCAGGACTCGCGCAGGACCGCCCGGCGGCCGGGCTACCCGAGGCGCGCGGCGTCCTCGCAGACGGGGTCCGCGAGCGCGAGTCGTGCGGTCATGCGCTTGCCGACCGTTTCCCGCACCGCTTCGACGCTCTGGCAGACGGCTTTCACGATCTCCAGGCCGTGCTGCCCCACCCGGCCCGCGTCGGCCACCCGCACCACCGGCAGCTCGGGGTCGGAGTCCCACACCTGGACCTCCACCGAATCGTCGGCCAGCCGCAGATCGAGCAGGATCGGCCCGGAGGCGTACTTGCGGGCGTTGGTGACCAGCTCGCTCACCACGAGCTGGGTCAGCTCGACGGCTCGCTGGGAGACCGGGACACGGTGTTCGGCGCGCATCCGGGACAGGAAACCGGCGGCCAGTCGGCGGGCCTCCGCGATGCAGGGGCTCTGCCCGTCCAGGGCTGCCGCGGCACGTGGACGACCGTCGTCGTGGAGCGTCATGCTGTCCTCACCGACCAGATTCGTTCGGTCCGCTCGCGGCTGATGCCGCTGCCTCCACGTCCAGGTACCCGAAGACGCCGGGTACATCACACGTGCGTTGCGCGGCATTTGTCGGGGCGGATGGGGTACGGATACGGACTCGCGCGCCGCCGAGCCGTGATTCGGGGATGCCTCGGCCGCTACCGGGCACTAGTGCGAAGAGGTATGCGCGCTCGTATCTGATCTCGAGGATGTTGAGGAACGCCGTGGTGGAGACCGACACCGACAAGCCCCAGGAGCCCGAGCTGCTGGAGGTGGTGACGAGCACCACCGACGGCGTCACGGTGGTGAGCGCGGCCGGTGAGATAGACCACGGCAGCGCCGGCCACCTCGTCCGGGCCCTCGACGTCAGCGGTCTCGGTCAGCGGCCCCGCGTGATCGTCGACATGGCGGGGGTGACCTTCATCGACTCCAGCGGCATCAACGTCCTGCTCGCCGCCCACCGCGACCTCACCGCGGCGGACGGCTGGCTGCGCCTGGCGAACGCCTCGGCGTACGTGCTGCGCACCCTGCAGATCGTCGGCATCGACACCCTCGTCCCCTGCTGCGGCAGCGTGCGCGAAGCCCTCACGGCCTGACTCGGCGGGCCGGCCCGCCGCTGCCGTTCCGGCGGGGCTACGGCACCGTGCGCCAGGCGCTCGGGGTGCGGCCGGTGTGGGTGTTGTTCCAGTCCAGGCGCAGGACGGCGAGATCGTCGGTGTGCCGGTCGGCGTTGAGCGTGCGGCTGCGGGCGATGAGCTGGTCCAGGTGGGAGCCGGGATCCGGTGTGTCGATGGTGCCGATGATGTCCAGCAGGCCTTCGACGCCGAGCCGCGCGGAGCGGTCGCCGGCGAAACCCTCGATCAGGCCGTCCGTGTAGGCGACGAGTGCGCCGCGGTCGGGCAGGGCGATGGTGGTGGACGGCCACTTGCCCAGCCCGGGGACGATCCCCAGCGCGACCCCGTGGGCGGCGGTCACCACCCGTGCTCCCTCGGGCGTGACGAGGAGGGGTTCGTGGTGCCCGGCCAGGTGGAGGGTGACGGTGGCCGCGTCCGGGTCCAGGGTGATGAGGGTGCAGGTGGTGAAGAGGTCGCTGCCGGCCCGTTCGGCGATGTGGATCTGCTCCAGCAGATGGAGCAGCCCCTGGTCGCGGTGCCCGCCGAGGACGAGGGCCCGCCAGGCGATGCGCAGGCAGACGCCCAGTGCCGCGGCGTCGGGGCCGTGGCCGCTGACGTCGCCGATGACGGCGTGGATGTGCCCGTCGTCGGTCTGGACGACGTCGAGGAAGTCCCCTCCCAGCAGGGCCTGGGCCCGGCCGGGGTAGTAGCGGCTGGAAGCCGTGACGGTGGAGGACGACAGGAGGGGTTCGGGGAGCAGACCGCGTTCGAGGCGTGCGTTCTCCTCGGCGCGCAGGCGGCCGATCTGCAGCGCCGCGTTGGCGCGTTCGGCCTGCTTGCGCTGGACGGCGTAACGCAGGGCACGCTGCATGAGGTCGGGTTCGACCTTGCCCTTGATCAGGTAGTCCTGGGCGCCGGCCGCGAGCGCGTCGACGCCCGCGCGGGGCTCGTCCAGGCCGGTCAGGACGATGATCGCGGCGTGGGTGTTCGACTGGATCGCCCGGACCGACTCCAGTCCGGAGGCGTCGGGCAGGTGCAGGTCGAGGAGAACGCAGTCCACGGCGTCCGAGGCGAGTGCCGCACGGGCCTCGGCGGCCGTGCGGCAGCGTGTGAGGGTGTGCGGCAGGTCGGTGTCGTGGAGGAGTTCCTCGACGAGGAGCGCGTCCCCGTCGTCGTCCTCCACGAGCAGGATGGCGTACCGCAGGTCGCGGGTCGCGGCCGGATCGGTCACGGCTGGACCTCTCTTCGCGGGGCCTCGGACGCGGAGCCGGTGGCGGGCAGGGTGAAGACGACACGGGTGCCCGAAGTGTGGCCGGCGTCGATGCCGATCGTGCCGCCGTGGAACTCCACGACCTTCTTGCACATGGCGAGGCCGATGCCGGTGCCCGGGTAGGCGTCCTTGGTGTGCAGGCGCTGGAAGAGGACGAAGACCTTGTCGTGGAACTCGGGCGCGATGCCGATCCCGTTGTCGGTCACCGAGAACGTCCACACGCCTCCGTCGCAGGCCGCGCCGACCCGAACGCGGGGCGGCCGGTCGGGACTGCGGAACTTGATGGCGTTCGAGAGCAGGTTCTGCCAGAGCATGCCGAGCTGGGTGGCGTCCCCGACGACGGTGGGCAGCGGGTCGTGGGTGATCTCGGCGCCCGTCTCCTCGATGGTCACGCTGAGATCGTCCAGGACCTTGCCCAGCACCGATTCCAGATCGACGGTCTGGTGGTCGTTGTGGACCCGGCCGACCCGGGAGAATGCCAGGAGGTCGTTGATGAGCGTCTGCATGCGGTTGGCGCCGTCGACGGCGAAGGCGATGTACTGGTCGGCCTTGTCGTCCAGCTGACCGCCGTAACGGCGCTGCAGGAGCTGGGTGAAGCTGGACACCTTCCGCAGCGGCTCCTGCAGGTCGTGCGAGGCCACGTAGGCGAACTGCTCCAGTTCCGTGTTGGAGCGCCGCAGGTCCTCGGCCTGCTCGTCCAGGAGCCCGCGTGCCTGCTCGCTGAACTGCAGTTCCCGCACCAGCCGCTGACGCATGGCCTCGGTGTCGGATGCCAGTTGCCGCAGGTCGGCGGGTCCGGTGCCGGAGAGGGAGCGGTCGAATCGGCCCTGCGCCACCTCACGTGCCGCCGAGCCGAGCCGGGTCAGCGGACGGGTCACGCCGCGGCGCAGCCCCTCCGAGACGAGGACCGCGACCAGGACGATGACGACGGCGATGACGGCGAACATCCAGTTACGCAGCGTCTCCGCTCGCTTCAGCGTCCTCGTGGCCGCCGACCGCTCGCTCTGCAGGTGGTCCTGCTGGCGTGCCATGGCACGCCGCAGCACGTCGAAGCTCGACTTGCCCTCGCCCGCACGCCGGGTGGCGAGTTTCACGGCCTCGTCGGGCGAGGCTTCCGAGATGGGGCGGGCGAAGTTCCGCTGCCAGGTGTCGGCGAGCCTCTCGACCTCGGCCAGGTCGGCGGCGGCCCGCTCGTCCGTGACCAGCGGTCGCAGCAGGCGCAGGGCGGTCTTCTCGTCGCTCACGCCACGCGCGTAGGGCTGGAGGAAGTCGGTGCGGCCGGACAGGCCGTATCCGCGGATGCCGGTCTCCTGGTTGACCAGGGCCTGCTCCACCCGCATGGCCTCGATCAGGGCGGGCGAGCGGCGGTCGACCAGCTCGGAGGTGATCTGCGACGTTCGCCACATCGCCCAGCCGCCCAGTGAGCCCAGGACCGCGAGGACCGCGAGGGTGGTGGCGACTCCGGTACGCAGCCAGCGCCGCGTCGTCCAGCCGGAGAGAACGCCGTTGCCGGACGACTCGGTTTCTATGGCGGTCTGCATCTTTTCCTCGGACGAGTGGGCCGCTGTTGCCATGGGGCAAGCACAACTGTACCCACGCCTCGACAACGCATGTTGTCCCTGTCGGGAACATCACCGTAGAGTGACGTCATGCCTGGTCCCGCTTCCACTCCGCCTTTGCCCGGGGAGACGGCCGCGCTGGTGACCCAGGTGGTGGACGAACTCACCCGGCGACTCACGCAGGACGTCCCCCACCCACCCGCGGACCTCGCGGACACGGCCGGTGACGCCCGACGGCACGCCTTGGCTCGCCTGCGTGTGCTGCGCGGCGTCCAGCAGGCCGTGAGACGTCTGGAGGACCAGGCGGCGCATGCGGCGGCAGCGAGCGGGGCGGGCTACCCCGAGATCGGCCAGGCCATGAGCATGAGCAGGCAAGGGGCCCGTCGCCGCTGGCCCGGTCTCATCACCAACAGCACACCCACCCCGCCGTCCCCCGAACCCCGGAGCTTGTGAAACATGGCTGCCGCCGCCACCCGCCCCTACGACGTCCTGCTGGTCGAAGACGACGTCGCCGATGCCATGCTCATCCAGGACGCCCTCGCCGAGCGCGGTACCCGCAACCTCACCCAGGTCTCCGACGGCATGGCGGCCCTGGAATACCTGCGCGACCCGGAGAACGAGCGCCCGGACCTCATCGTCCTGGACCTCAACATGCCGCGGATGAACGGTCGCGAGTTCCTCGCCGTGGTCAAGGAGGACGCCGATCTGCGGACGATTCCGGTGGTCGTGCTGACCACGTCCGCGGCTCCCGACGACGTCACCGGCGCCTACCACCATCACGCCAACGCCTACGTGACCAAGCCGGTCAACCTCGAGGAGTTCGAGGCGGCGGTCCGCAGCATCGACGCCTTCTACCTCGACATCACCGTCAAGCCGCCCAAGGAGTAGGGCCTGTCCCCACGCCGGGAGCAGCCGTGCGCCGTGACGCGGCACACGGCTGCTCCCGGCGTGGACCTCTCATGGGAACGACGGCAGCGGGTAAGCGGAAGTGCACGACACAGAGATCACACGGTCAGAAGGCAAAGACACCCCCCACAGGAACACTCATGGTCATCCCGCTTAGGAATCAGGCGCCGGATGGACGAGAACCGGCAGGGGCCCTGCGGTACAGCACGGCCTGGGACGAGGAACAGCCACCGATAGCCGACGCTCGCCAAGCCGTGCGCACACTGCTGGCCCAGGCAGGACATCCGCCGGAGCACCGGGCGTGCCAGGACGCCCAGCTCGTGGTCAGCGAGCTCGTCACGAACGCGCACCGGCACGCGCCCGGCCCCGGCGGGCTGGAGCTGGAGGTCGTACCGGACGCCGCCCTGCTGCGGATCACGGTCCGCGACAGCTCTCCGCTGCGGCCCGAGCCGCAGGAGCACGACGCCCGCCGCGTCGGAGGCCATGGCCTCCGCCTGGTGACCATGCTGTGCGGGCAGTTGCACACCGTCGCCCTGGCGACCGGCAAGCAGGTTGTGGTCCACCTGCACCTGCCGGGCCCTCCGCCCGATCAGGTCTAGCCACGGCCCCGACGAGGCTGGACGGCCGGCGAGCGGGTAACCGGACTCCACCGGGCCCGGCAGCAGCCGGGCACCCATGGCAATAGGAGTGACATGCCGGGCGTTCTCCAGCGACTCAAGCAGTTCGCACAAAGTCCGCAGGGTCGGCGCACCATCGAGCAGGCCCGACGCGCCGCGGCCGATCCGCGCCGCCGGGCCCAGGCCCAGCGCCTCTTCGACAAGCTGCGTACCCGTCGGCAGGCCTAGCGGAGTCGCCCCCCGCGACCGCGGTTGATCAAGTTTGACCCAAAAGCTTTCACGCGACAACAGTTGAGCATTGGACTGGTGTAGACCGGGTAGCAGTGCACCGCGCGCGGTCACGGTCAGCGCTGACACCGTTTTCTGGGGGGAATGGATGCCGAGGTTCGGCGGACGAAGACGTACGACGATCTCCGGCCCGGCCGTCGACGCCGCGCTCGTCGACGGCCGCCGGGACGACGGACCGCCGGTGTTCGAGCTGTCCCCGCCCGAATACCGGGCTCTCCTCCGCGTCATCGAGCACGCCCGGGCCTGCCTGGTGCTGCGCAGCGGCGCCGACGCCGAGACGATCCGCAACGCCAGCGGCACCGAGCTGGCAATACTGCTGCGTCGGCGAGCCACCGCCGGGGCCGGGGAGGACGGCGCCGTGATCATGCGGGCCGACGAGATCCGGCACCTGGAGGCGGCGGTCGTGAACCTGGAGTCCTACGGCGGTCACGAAACCGCTCTCTGCGAGGGCTACGCGCTGCTCGAACGGTGCGAAGCCCTTCAGCGGGGCGCCCGGACGGGGCACGAGACCGAGGGCATTCTCAGCATCGGCCGACTCGCGCCGCCCGCGCCCGGCCCCTGAGCCCCGCCCCCCTGACCGGGCGCCCGCCTCTGTCCCGGTGGGCGCCCGCGTTCACCGCCGCCCGCCCACCCGTTCGGCGGGCTCCCCGTCATCGGCGGCCACGCCGGCCCGGCCGCGGTCGCGCGTCAGCGTCCGCATGATCCCCGCCCCCGCGAGCACCGCCGTGAGGTGCAGGGCCACGGCGAGCGTGGCGTTCTCCGGGTAGGCGACGTCGCTCGGGTGGGCCAGGGCCACGTACACCGTGGCCGGCAGCCGCCAGCCGCTCCACGCGAACATCGAGCCGGAGCCGAGCCACGCCAGGGCGAGCACGAGCGGATACGGCAGCCTGGCCGGGCGACGGCGGCCGAGGACCGCTACGGCGGCGGACGCGGCCAGGGCCCAGCACGCGCTGACCCCGACCAGTACATGCCAGTCGGCCGGCCGCTCCTCGCGGTGCGCGATGCCCAGCAGGCCGCCGGCCGCCCAGTAGAGCCAGACCAGGCCGGTCACCGCGCCGGTCACGGCGGGCCACAGCGGTTCCCGGGAAGCGGGCGCCCACTCGGGCCTGCGCAGCGCGTGGGGCCAGCGCCGGCGCAGATAGGCGGGCAGCGCGACGGCGAGCGCGATCCCGGTGCCCACGAAACTGCACTGCAGCAGCACCGCCTCCCAGCCCGGCATCGCCGCGTCACCGCCGGAGCTCCCTGAGCCTCCCGAACCCGACGCCCGCGCACCGGAGTTCATCAGCGTGCTGACGACCACGAACGGCAGGATCGACACCAGGAACCCCGCGCCCACCCAGCCGACGAATCCCACCAGACGACCGGGGATCCGCACCCCCCACGGCCGCACCAGCGCCAGCCCCAAGGTGATCCCGGCCGCGGCCATGCCGATCGTGACGGTGTTGAGCACCAGCCACCCGCCGAGGCTGAAACCCCGTCCGACGGGCAGCAGTCCGAGCAGCGAACCGACCACCCACGACACCTTGATCACCAGGTACGGCACGAGGGCCAGTGCCGCTCCGTACGCCGCCGCACGCCCGATCCGGTCAAAACGCTCCACGACGTCTCCCTCCGCTGGGCCCCATCGTCCGGCGCCCCCGCGGGCCTTCGCATCAGCCCCCGGGCGTGCCCCGCTCCCCCGCTGGGCGAACCCGGCACTCCACCCCGCGGACGATGGCGTGCGCACCGCGGCCTGGAACGGCAGGGCCCCCGCCCGGCTGCGACGCCGGACGGGGGCCCCTCATGCTCTTTGGGGTGTCAGCCGTCGGACTCCGACGACGGGATGTAGGCGCCCGGCACGTCGTCCGGCGCGAAGAGCCTGCTCTCACCGGGGTACGGCTTCTTCCAGTTGTGCGTCTCGTACCAGGTGAAGTGGTTCATCTGCGCGGGGTTGGCGTAGTCGGGCACCGCGTTGGGGCCGGTCAGACGCTGCTTCGACTTCCAGCGGTCCCACTTCGCGGCGAGCGACCGCTGGTCCGCGGGGACCTTCGCCGACGGCGCGGGGGCCGCCGCGGGGTCCTGCGGCGCCGGTGTGTCCACGCCGCAGGCGGGCGGGGTCTTCAGGCCGCCGGTCAGCGAGGTCCGGTTGGGCAGCGCGGTGAACGGCGTGGGGTCCGCCTTCTGGGTGAAGGCCCCCCGCATCGGGGTGGCCGCGCTGTCCTTCTGGTTCATCGGGTGGATCCCGAGGATCTGCTCGATGGTCCGGATCACCGTGATCTGGGAGTAGTAGCGGCTGTCGACCGTGCCGTGCCGGGCCCAGGGGCTGATGATCTGGATCGGGGCGCGGTGGCCGTCGACGTGGTCGAGGCCGGCCTGGGAGTCGTCCTCCACGACGAAGATCGCCGAGTCCTTCCAGTACCTGCTGTGCGAGATCTCGTCGACGATCCGGCCGGTGGCGAGGTCGTTGTCGGCGACCTGGGCGGCCGCGTTCGCCGGGCCGCCGGTGTGGTCGCTGGAGAGCCAGAACATGTTGAGGTTCGCCGGACCGTCCTTCTGGAAGTCGCGCTTCCAGATCTGGTGCCGGTAGATGTCCGGGACGCTGGTGTCGAACTTCGCGAAGCCGTGCACGGACACGTCGTTGAGCGACGGGATCGGCGAGGACGAGTTCAGCGTGTACGCGGTGTCCTGCCCGGTCGCGTCCATGTTCTTGGCGTCGCAGTACAGGTTCTGCCAGCTCGCGTCCGCGGGCTTCGACAGGAACTGCTGGAACTCGCCGAAGTTCCGCACGCTCTTGCCCGCCGCCTGGGCGCCGGACCAGATGAACCCGGTGCGCTGGTGGCCGAGAGCGTCGTCCTCGGTGTCGTAACTGCGCTTGTACTCACCGGCCGAGGACTCCGTGTACTCCGGATTGTCGGCCTGCATCAGCCAGTTGTGACCCTCGGCGGAGTTCGTGCCGATGTCGTAGGTGTTGTCGTACAGCCCGAACTGCTCGGCGAGGGCGTGCTGGTTCGGGGTCACGTTCTCGCCGAACTGAGCGAGCGACGGGTCGCCGTTGCCCTGCGGGAGATCGCCGAAGAGCTGGTCGTAGGTCCGGTTCTCCTTGACTATCAGGAACACGTGCTTGATCGTCGAGGGGTCGCCGAGCCGCTGCGGGACCGGCACCGGCTTCGCGTGGCCCTTGCCCTCGGCGAACTGCACCGAGCCGCGGCTCCAGCCGTTCTGCCGGAAGACCTTGGGGGTCTGGGACCTGATGACGCTGTCGTCGGGCAGCGCGAACCGCGTCAGGCTCGACGTCGTGTCGTGGGTGGCGTGCCCGGCGGCGCTGGTGGGACGGCGGGCGTCGACACCGCGCGTGTTGGAGACCAGCACCTGGTCGCCGACGGTGGCGATCTCCGCCGGGAAGTAGTCCGTGGGAAGCAGACCGACGTAACTGACCGGCTCCTGGGGGGTGCTGTACCGGTAGACGGCGACCGCGTTGGCGCGGCCGAGCGTCACCAGCAGGTGGCCGTCGTCGGTGAGCGTCACCGCGTCGGGCTCGTAGCCCACCGAGGCCTCGGGCCAGGGCTGCGTCGCGATGGTCTGCACGACCTTGTCGCGGCGGGTGTCGATGACCGACACGTCGTTGGTGGCGGTGTTGGTGACGAACAGCGCCCCGCGCTTGGCGTACAGGGCGGTCGGGTGCAGACCGACGTCGATGCTCGTGGGGGCGGCGTCCGGGTGCGCCAGGTCGATGACGCCGACCGTGCCGGTCGTGGTGGCGCCCGTCTTCGGGTCGGCCGGCACCTGGGTGTCGTAGGAGTTCAGGGTGGTGTCGCCGGATCCGGCCGGGCGCCCGCCCTCGTTGCTCACGTACAGCTTGTCGCCCACCCGGACCAGGTCGCGCGGGGCGTTGCCGACGGCCCAGCTCCGGCGGACGGCGCCGGTCGCCGCGTCGAGGGCGACGACCCGGTTCTGGCCGTTGACCGCGGAGTACACGGTGGAGCCGTCGGGCGAGAACACCGCCTCCCCCACCAGCGCGTGCCTGGTTCCGTCCGCCGGGATCTTCACGGTGGTGGGATCGGCGACGCTGCCGTCCGGGTTCACGGTGAACCTGGTGTAGCCGTCGGTCTGGCCGAGCCAGAGCTGCGAGCCGTCGGGCGAGTAGGTGGGGCCTTCCTGGCCGACCTCGTTGCTGCCGAGGCGCGGGCTGGACGAGGCGGCGGTGCCGACGAGTTGCTGCACCGTCCACTTCTTCAGGTCGACGATGGACAGCGCGGCGCCGCCGTCGGTGACCGAGGCTGCCAGGTGGGTGCCGTCCGGGCTCACCGAGGACGACATGATCTTGCCGTTGTCGACGACGAGTCGCTCGCCGTAGGGCGCGATGTACTGGTCGGCGGAGACCACCTGGCCCCGGTCGGTGACCTGTCCGACCTGGTCGGTGCCGAACTGGTGCGTCTGGGCGAACGCGGTGCCCGCGGCGGTGACGGCGACGGCGGTGATGCCCGCGGTCAGCAGCGTCCGGCGGCCGACGCGTCTGCCGAGGAGAGCGACACCGTTCGTCTGGACACGCCTGCGGTGGCGTGTTACCTGCATGGGTTCATCCCTTCGAGGTGGACAGCAGATCGACGTTGCCGTCGAACTGCCAGAGCGGGTTCGGCGCGTCCCCGGTCGGGGTGCGCACCAGGAAGTAGCCGTTCACTTCCTTCGGTCCGTCGCCGTCGGCGACGAACCGCCCGTCCGCGGTGACGTCGAGCTGGTAGACGGCCGAGCCGGTGGCCGCGACGCCGGGCAGGTGCCACGAGACGACGCAGCGCCAGTCGTTGCCCGGTCCCTCGGCGGCGACCCGGACACTGCCCTTGTCACAGGTCGCGGTCGTCCTCAGCTGCGCCTCGGAGACGTCGGGGCGGTGCAGTTGACCGGTCTGCAGCCGGTAGAGATGGGCGAACTCCGTGGCGAGGGAGCGCTGTACCTTCTCCTGCTCGATCCCGGAGCCGGAGGACGGGGTGGTCGTGGCGACCACCAGCACCGTCGCGGCGAGCAGTCCGGCCGGCACGAGCACCCCGGCCGTCAGGGCGCGGCGCCCCGAGCCGTCGTAGGCGGCGTTGGTGAAGTCGCGGCGTACGAAGAGCAGGCAGGCGAGCGTCGTCGCGACCACGGCCCAGGCGAGAGCGACCGCGACGCCGATCAGCAGCGGCCGCAGCTGCGCCGGGCTGGTGAACAGGCCGTTCCAGGCGATGAAGGCGTAGCCGGGCAGGGCGAGGCGCACGGCGACGGGCAGCGGCAGCATCTGGGCGAGCTGTGTGGCGAGCGCGAACAGCGCGGGCAGCAGCAGGCCCATCGGGGAGCGCCCCCGTGTGACGGAGCCGAGCAGTCCGATCGCGGCGAGGGCCAGCGTCGGGGCGAGCCCGCAGGTCCAGGCGAGCAGGACCCGGCCGGCGGCGTCGGCCGGTGTCAGCAGGTGGCCGTCGAGGCCGACCAGCGGATGGTCGCCGACGGCCGCGGCTCCGCCGGCCGCGCTGGAACAGGCGAGCCCGGCCACCAGCAGCAGGATGACGGTGAGGGCGGCCAGTGCCTTGGCCGCGAAGATCCGCCGCGGTGACCGTACCGCCACGAGCAGGTGGCGCCAGGTGCCGAGACGGTCCTCGGCGGCGAACACGTCGCCGGCGACCACGGACGTCAGCAGCGGCAGCGCCCAGGTGCCCGCGAATCCGAGCACCACCAGCGGCCCGGCCCAGCCCGTGGCGTGCATCCAGCGGCCGAAGAGGGTGTCGACGGGGAGCGTGCTCTGCCGGCTCACCGCCGCCACGAAGAGCGCCGGGATGATCCAGCAGGCGAGGACCAGCAGGCGCGTGCGCCACTGCGAGACCAGTTTGACCAGCTCGAACCGGTAGCCGCGCAGCAGCGGAACGGGGCGGGGCCGGACGTCGCCGCGGGGTGCGAGGGTCGTGGTCATGCGGCCCGCTCCTGCTGGTGCTGCTCGGTCAGGGCGAGGAACGCGGCTTCGAGGGGCGACACCACGGGGGTGAGCTCGCGCGGCGCGACGCCGGCCCGTACGAGTGCCGTCACCAGTTCGTCGAGGGCGGGCACCAGCGCGCGTACGACAAGTACCTGGGCGCCGTACCGGGTGCCGGCGTCGTCGACGGTGCGGACGCCCTCCGTGCCGGCGGCCAGGCGGCGGGCGGCCTCGGGGTCGGAGGTCACCAGCCGGTATTCGAGTTCGCGCTTCTCGGCGGCCAGCTTGTCCAGCGGGCCGGAGAAGACGACCCGTCCGGTGGCGATGATCGTCACCTCGGAGCACAGTGCCTCGAGGTCGTCCATGCGGTGGCTCGAGAGGACGACGCTGGTGCCGTCCGCCGCGAGCCGGGTGAGGACCCCGTGCACATGCCTCTTGCCCGCCGGATCGAGGCCGTTGGCGGGTTCGTCGAGCACGAGCAGTCGGGGCCGGGTGAGCAGGGCGGCGGCGAGTCCGAGCCGCTGGCGCATGCCGAGGGAGAATCCCCGTACCCGGTCGTCGGCGACGTCGGTGAGCCCGACCTCGCCGAGCACGTCGTCGATGCGCGTCGTCCGTGCGCCGTTCGCGTGCAGGGCGGCCAGCGCGGCGAGGTTCTGCCGGGCGGTGAGCGAGGGGTAGAGGCCGGGCCCGTCCACGAAGCCCGCGACCCCGCCGGGGGCGGTGAGCGCGCGGCCGACCGGCGTGCCCAGGATCTCGAGGCGGCCGCTGTCCGCCGCGGCCAGCCCCAGCAGGAGGCCGAGCAGTGTCGTCTTGCCGGCGCCGTTCGGTCCGACCAGGCCGTGGATCTGACCCTGCGTCACGTCCAGGTCGACGCCGTCGAGCGCGACCACGTCGCCGAAACACTTGGTGATCCCGCGAGCGCGGACCGCGAGGAGTTCGTCCATGAGTCCCTTCTTCCGCAACGCTCAGGGACCTTACGGACGGCACACAGCTCCGGCGGGGTAGGCCGGTTGAACGTCCGGGGAACGAGTTGTCAAAGCATGGACAAGATCGGGGGTGCGAACCGGGCGTCATGCGGCCAGACTTGGGCAGAACTCGGTGCGGTCGGCACCGGACGGTCGTTCACGGGCGGACCGTCGCGGTGAGACGTTCGAGCGCGGCGTGGGCGGGCGGGCCCCAGGTCCGCTTGCCTCCGGGGCGGCCGTGGACGCCGGCGTCCCCGATGTGGATGCCGGCCAGTGCGCGCAGCACCGCCCAGCCGCGGGCGCGGCGCAGGGTAGCGCTGTCCGGGCGCGGCCGGTAGGACGCGTGGAAATGGTCCGCGGCGCCGTCGGGCAGCAGGATCCAGGCGGCGGCCAGGTCGCAGGCCGGGTCGCCGGCGAAGAGGTCGCCGAAGTCGATCACTCCGGCGAGACCGCCGTGCGCGGTGAGGACGTTGGCCGGGTGCAGGTCGCCGTGGAGCCAGAGCCGGGGGCCGGCCCACTCGGGCGCCGCGGCGGCGTCCTCCCACACCGCGCGGACGGCCTCCGGGTCGCGGACCAGCCCTCGTTCGACGGCCGAGTCGAGCGCCCCGGTGAACCGTCCGGCGGTGTCGGCCAGCGGGCCGCCGCGGTCCCGGCCCGCCGGTGCTTCGTCGGGGGCGGGGCGGTGGAGAGCGGTCAGGAAGCCAGCCAGGGCGGCGGCCGCCTCGGCGGCGCGCGTGACGGGAGCGCGGTCGGCGGGCTCGCCCGGTACCCAGGTGGTGACGAGCCAGGGCCGCGGGAAGCGTTCGGAGGGCTCACCGAGGCGCCGCGGGACCGGAACCGGGAGCGGGAGGTGCGGGGCGAGCCGGGGCAGCCAGGCGTGTTCCTTGCGCAGCAGCGCGTCCGCGGACTCGGTCGCCCAGGGCATCCGGACGGCGAGGTCCTCGCCGAGCCGCCACACCTGGTTGTCCCAGCCGAGCGCTCCCAGTTCCAGCGGAAGATCCGCCAGGTCGGGGTGCTGTTCGCGGAGCAGATCCCGGATCAGGTCCGCCGTGATGTCCGTCTCGGTCGCCGTCATGCGGAGCAACGCTAGCCGGGGCGGCACGTTGTGCCACCCTCCGTTCCGTTCCGTTACGGAGGACGGTTCAGGGCGGTGGGCCTCGCGTCCGCGTGCGGACGGCGGGCGTCCGATTAATCGCACGCTGGGGCGGCCGCGCTCGCGGGTAGACGCACAGAGCCGCCGTCGGCGGCCGATGAGGAATCGGGGGGCGGCAGATGCCTGGGACGATGACGGCGGCCGGGTGCGGCGTCCGGGTACTCCCGGCCCCACCGGGCCGCGAGGAGAGGTGAATGGGCACCGCGACGAAGGTTCCCGAGACACGGGACATGAGCGGGGAGGAACTGTCCGGCGACGAGGCGTGGGCGGCGCTGCGCCGTTACGGCGGCTGGTCCCTCCTGCGGGATGCGTTCGTCCGCTTCCGGTACGCCGACGGCTTCAGCCACTCACGGGCCCTCGCCCTGCAGACGGTGCTGGCACTGGTCCCGCTGGCCATCGCCTTCGTCGGGCTCTCGACCGTCCTGCACACCGAGAACGTGGGCCGGCTGGCGGAACTGACGATCCACCGGATCACCCGCGGACCCAGCGCCGGCGTCGTCGACGACGCACTCGCCCGCGGCCGGCGGACCGCGGGGGACGGCGCGGCCGTCACCCTCTGGCTCTGCGCCGCCTTCTCCCTCGTCAACGTCACGACCGCGATGTGCCAGATAGAGCGGGGCGCCAACCGCATCTACGGCAACGAACGCGACCGCCCCTTCCACCTCAAGTACCTTCGCGGCCTGCTGATGGCCGTCGGCGCTGGGCTTCCGCTCGGCCTCGGCTTCGTCGTCATGGTCGCCGGGGGCGACCTCGCCTCGGCGGCGGTGACGGTCTACCACCTGGACTCCGGCGCGCGGACCGCCTGGGACGTCCTGCGCTGGCCGTTCGGGCTGCTGCTCGCGCTCATCTCCGCGAGCACGGTCTTCCGCCGATCGCCGCGCCGCAAGCAGCCCGGCTACACCTGGCTGGCCTTCGGTGCGGCCGTCTACCTGGTGCTGTGGATGACGCTGACCTGGCTGCTGAGCCTCTACCTGAACGTGAGCGGCTCCTTCGACACCCTCTACGGGCCTCTGAGCGTCTTCATGTCCCTGCTCCTGTGGGCCTACCTGACCTCGATCGCGCTGTTCCTCGGGCTGTCCTTCGCCGCGCAGCTGGAAGCGGCGCGCGGGCGTCGGCCCGGCCCTGTCGAAGCCGACCCAGGGGTCTGAGGGTCCGGCTCCGCGGGCCCGCGGGTCACTTCCCGCCAGGGGTGAACTGCGCCAGCTGGTCCTTGACCCAGGGGTCGTAGACCGCGAGCCGCCGGGCGGCCGCGGGGTCGAACTGCGCGATCTGGCCCGCGACCCAGGAGTCGATGTGCCGGTGTCCCGCGGACGGCTGTGACGGGTGGTGACCGGCCGTCGCCTGGGCGGAAGCGGGCGACGCCTGCGGCGTCGTGGCCGTGGCCGCGCTCGCGGGACCACCCACGGCGACGAGGGCCCCCACAGCGGCGAAGGCGGAAACGCCCGTGACGGCACAACGCCGTATCAGCTTGCTCACGGTCTGTCCTCCAGCATCTCTAGCGGCGGATCCCTGAGTGGAATCATCCGTTCCAGTTGGTTCGCTTACCCACCCGCACCGCCGCCACACACCTCCGTCATCGGCGCCGAGCGATCTGATGTGGGCGAAGCGACTCCCGGTGTTATTCAATGAGGTGTGCGATCAGGGATCTCGGGGCCCCGACGCACGGGTCCGCGTACGGCCCCGGCGGCGCGCCGGGGATTGCTGAGAGAGCCGCATGGACTCCACACCGTCCCCTTCGTCCTCTTCGCCGTTCGAACTGGTCAGCAGCGCTCTTGGGCGCTACATCCCGCGCGGCGGACGTGCGGCGCCGGCCGGTACCGCCGACGCGCCGGACGACCGCGCGGTCGGCCGGCGCGTGCCGGAAGACGCGGCGGACGGCCCGCAGGACCAGATCCTCGGCGCGATCAACGTGGACACGGAGCTGAGGATCACCCGCTGCAATCTGGACGCCCCCGTCTTCGCGGGCGTGGAGGCCGTGCCCGGACGTCCCTTCGTCGATCTCCTGCCCGCCGGGGACGTACCGACGGTCACCCGGCGGTTGCGCCAGGTACTGGAGACCGGTGAGGCGCACGTGGCGCGGATCCAGCGCCTGCGGCGCCGCGACGGTTCGGAGCTGGTGGTCTCGCTGAGCATCCTGCCCGCAGCGGTGCCTCAGGACGGCCTGACGGTCTCGGTGATCGCCATGGCCACGAGGCTGCACCTGTACGCCGCCGAGACCGCGATCGGCACCTCGCTGGACATCGGCGAGACCGCGCAGTCTCTGGCGGAGTCCTTGCTGGCCTGGGGAGACGTGGCAGCCGTCGACCTGGACTTCGCCGTGTGGACGGGCGAGGGAGTCATCGAGCAGGGCCGGGGACGCATCCGGCTGCGGCGGGCGGCCCTGGTGCCGGACCGGGCCTGGCCCGAGGGCTACGTCACCCCCGGCCACGATCTGCCCGGCGACGCCAGTCGCCTGCTGGCGCAGGCGGTACGGCGTGGCGACGCTCCGCAGGCCATCGTCATGCCCGACCGGGAGGCCGTCGAGCGGGTCCTCGGCACCCCGCGGGTGATGCGTGCCCTGGTGCCCGGCGACCCGTCGGCGGGTGTGGCGTGCATACCGCTGGTCCTCGACGGCGCGCCGCCCGTCGTGCTGGGCGTGGCGGAGGTCTGGCGGCGGGCGGACGTCCCCTTCCGCGACAACGAGCTGTTCGACCTGCAGGAACTGGTGGCCAGAACCGCCCACCACGTGGACCTGGCCCGTCAGCACCAGCGGGAGCACACGCAGGTGCTGGCGCTGCAGCGCCGGCTGCTGCCCCGGACCGGCGGCGACACCGTCGAGATAGCCAGCGTCTACCAGCCCGCCACCCCTGACAGCGCGGGCGTCGGCGGCGACTGGGTGAACAGCTTCCCGCTGCCGGACGGCCGGACCGCGCTGGTGGTCGGCGACGTGGTCGGGCACGGCCTGGGGGCCGCCGCGACCATGGGCCAGCTGAGCATGGAGGCCCGCGCGCTGCTCTCCGCGGGGCTGGCCCCCGACGAGGTGCTGGAGCACCTGGACGAGACCGTGACGATGCTGGACGACTCCGAGTCGGGGCTGGCGGCCGGCTACAGCGCCCTCGGCTCGACCTGCTGCATCGCCCTGTACGACCCGGTCGGCCACCACGTGACGCTGTCCAGCGCCGGTCACCTGCCCCCGGTCCTGGTGTCGCCGGACGGGCACGCGGGCCCGCTCGCCATCCGCCCCCACCCCGGGCTGGGGGCCGAGTTCGCGCTGCGGGAACCGTTTCACGTGCACACGTTCGACGCGCCCCCGGGCTCCCTGCTCGCCCTCTACACCGACGGGCTGGTGGAGGATCCGGCCGTCCCCATCGACGAGGGCATCGACAGACTGGCGGGCGCCGTGTCCGCGGTGCACCCCTGGGACACCCTGCAGCAGGCCGCACGGCGGGTCGTCGCCACGCTGGCGCCGGCGCGGCAGCGCGACGACGTGACCCTGCTGCTCGCGCGCATGATCGGCTACCGCAAGGAGGACACGGCGACCTGGCGGCTGCCCGCCCGCTACGACGCGCCCGGCCGTGCCCGCGCGCTGGTGTCCGCGCTGCTGCGGCGGTGGCGCACCCGGGACGACACCCGGGAGAACGTGCTGCTCCTGGTCAGCGAGCTGGTCACGAACGCGGTGCTCTTCGCCACCGGTCCCGTCACCGTGCGGCTGATCAGGTCCGGTCACGGTCTGCTGTGCGAGGTGGGCGACACCGGCAACGGCAGGCCGCGGCTGAGCCGGGGCGGCCTCCTCGACGACGGTGGGCGCGGCCTGCACGTCGTGCACGGGCTCACCAGCCGGTGGGGGGTGCGGTGGACGGACACCGGCAAGGTGGTCTGGGCCGAAGTCGGACGCTGACGGGGGTGCGGGCCCGCCGTGTCCCCGGGCCGGCCGGGCACCGGCGGGCGCGGGCCCGGACTAGAGCCACTCCCCTTCGAGGGCGGTGGCGGTGAGCCCGGGCGCCGCCGCGTACAGCACGGCGCGGGTGCCCGGCTTCTGCCCGGCGTCGTGCGCCCGCCGCATGATGTCGAACACGGCGGCGCCGCCGCGGTTGCCGCTGGCGTAGCTGTCCCGGCTGTAGTCCAGGAGCCCCGACGGCCAGGTGTCGGGCATCGTCTGCTCCATGTACTCGAGCACCCGGGTGCCGCCGGGGTGCGCGAGCAGCACGTCGGGGTGCCAGGAGTCGGGGTCGTCCCGGTGGCGGGTGCGCAGCCACTCCCACATCGCGGTGACCGTCTCCTGCACGGCGCGCGGACCGCGCCGGTCCATCACGAAGTGGGTGCCGTCGGCGCGCGTCTCCAGGCGGTGCAGGTCCTGGGTGCCGGGCAGGGTGTGGTGCCAGGCGGCGTCGAGCCGCAGCACCGACTCGCGCCGCGGGCGGCCGGTGACCACCGTGGCGACCGCGGTGTCCGCGAACAGCAGGCGCACGATCAGGGACTCGAGAGTGTCGTCCGCGGGCTGGTAGGTCGTGCTCAGCGCCTCCGAGATCACGACCAGGACCACCCGGTCGGGGTCGGCGGCGACGAGATCCGCCGCCAGCGCCAGCGAGCGGGTCCCCGCCACGCAGGCCCACTGCGTGGCCGGCAGCAGCATCGCATCGGAGCGGAGCGCGAGCTTGTTGGCCAGGGCGACGTCCAGGCCCGGCAGCGCCGGAGTGGTGGAGTGACTGGTGATCAGGCAGTCGACGTCGGCGACGTCGAGCCCGGCGATCTGCAGGGCTCCGCGCGCCGCACGCTCGCCGTAGGACTGCACGGCCTCCCAGGCCGGCGCGGTGCGCTCCTGGACGGTCTGCGGCGCGGGTACCGCCTCGAGGGCGGCGATGGCGCGGTCGACGTCCTGCTCGGTGAACCCCTCGCGCGCCAGCGCCTCTTGGGCCCGCCCGACGCCGAGGTTCCGCAGGCCGCCGCCGTCACCCGGGGCCACGGCCGTCTCCAGCGGCAGCATCCAGCCACGGGTCTCGATGCCCGTGCTCGCCGCGATGCCGTCGATCCGCGGCGCCCACGCCGCGTCCGGGTGCCGGTCGCGCACCTCCGCCACGATCTCGCTGGTCTTCACTGCGTGCTCGCCGTGTATCACGGCAGGAGGACAGAGGTAAGCAGCCATGGTGGGCACCTTTCCGGGAGAACTGGGGAGAACTTCGCGAGTGGTATGGCGGGCGTCACATCGGACTTCACGCCCAAGGCGACGTCGACTGGCCCCACTTCGGAAGCCGGTAGCCGCTTCGAGGATGGGGCCTAAAAGGACATTTGCGCTGTGATGCACACAACTTGGGCGACATTTCGGGTGCGTGACACGGCACACACCATCGGTCGGCCCCGGATGGCTCCGAGGTTCGAAACTGACCCACCGTCAGTCATGAGTCGCGCCGTCAGGGTGTCAGCAGGACCACCCCTGATCCGGGGCTCACGCCCAGCGACGAGGAGCGGCGGGAGCGGCAGCATTCACCTCACCGGCAACCGACCGACCAGGGCCCCGGGGCACGGGGCCGAGGGGGATCTCCATGAACGAAACCGGCGTCAGGCGCCTGACGGGGCTCGCGGGCATCGCCACCGCGGCCGCGCTCATCGTCGAAGTACCCCTGTACTTCCTCTACTCCGGGCCGCCACCGGACTCGAACGTCCTGGCCAGACTGCTCATCGGGATCCTGGCGCTGGCGTTCCTGATCGTCTTCGCCACCGCCTTCAGCGAGCTCGTCAAGAGGGCGGACCCTGCCTGCGAGTGGGTGGGCACGACGGCCTTCGCCGCCGGGCTGGTCTACGCGACGATCACCTTGGTCTCCCACGGGCTGGAGGCCGGCGCTGTCATCGCCGCCGACCACCCGATCGACCCGACCGTCACGGTCGAGGGCACCTACATCCTGTACGGGTCGATCGGCCGCGTCATGCTCGCGCTCTTCCTGACCGCCGTGGGCCACGGGATCTCCCGGACCGACCTGCTCCCGCGGTGGACCGGCCGCTCCGCGTTCGTGCTGGCAGGGGTCAACCTGGCCTTCGTGCCCTCACTGTTCTTCGGCAACACGCCCGCGCACTTCTACGCGGCGAACGGCTGGGGCACCACCGCGCTGATGGGCGCCGTCCTCAGCTACTGGATGCTCGCCCTGGGCATCTCGATCCACCGCAGCGCGGCCCGGCGGCCGTCCAGCTGATCCCGGACCGCCGGCTCACGGCCGCACCGGCGCGTTCGGCGCCTTCGAGGAGGCGGGCGAGGCGATCCGTCACTCCCCCACCGGCCGCAGCCGCCGGACCCGCGCGGGCACGGGACCGGTGGACTCGCGCGAGACGTAGGCGGCGCGCAGGGTGTGCCTGCGGGGACGGGCCGTGGAGCCGTTGATCCGGCGGACCAGGATGTCGGCCGCCAGCCCGCCCAGTTCCTGCACCGGCTGGCTGACCACGCTCAGCCTCGGCCGGACGAGGGTGGCCCACTCGGCGTCGTCGAAGCCGATGACCGAGACGTCGGCGGGGATGTGCGCGTCCAGGTCGAGCAGGGCGTCGAGTGTGCCGAGCGTGGCCACGTTGTCGGTGGTGAACAGCGCGGTGGGCCGGTCGGGGGAGGTCATCAGGTCCAGTACGGCCGATCGCGCCCAGGCCCGGTCGTACCCGGTGTGCCGGATCAGCTCCGCCCCGCGCGGGATGCCCGCTGCGCGCAGGGCCTGCCGGTATCCGGTGAGCCGCTCCGTGGTGGTCCATATGTCGGCGCCGGGAGCGAGCCGCGCGGCGTCCTCGTCGGGGGAGGCCGAGGTGACCACCGCGATACGGGTGTGCCCCGCTTCGGTGAACCTGGACACCGCCGCCTTGGCGGCACCGCGGTTGTCCACCACGACCGTGTCCAGCGCGGCGCCGCCGAGCGCGCGGTCCAGGAGGACCACGGGGATGCCCGCGGCGACGGCCTTGTCGAGGTGTTCGTGGTCGGCCGCGGCGGGCGCCACGACCAGGCCGTCCACCCGCCGCTCGATGAACATCTGCACGGCGGACCTCTCGGTCTCGCCCTTCTCGTCGCTGTTGGCGAGGACGACCTGCAGTCCGGCCTTGGCCGCGACGTCGGTGACGCCGCGCACCGCGCGGGCGAAGTAGGCGTTCTCCACGTCGGCGACGACCACGCCCAGCGTATGGGTCCGCCCGCTGATCATGCTCCGGGCCACCGCGTTGGTGCTGTAACCCAGTTCGGCGGCGGCGGCCAGCACGCGTTCCCGGGTGGCCGCGCTGGACGAGCCGTATCCGCCCAGGACCCGGGCGGCGGTGGCCTGTCCCACGCCGGCGTGCCGGGCGACGTCGGGGATGGTGACGCGACGCGGCGGCCTGGCGGTGCTGGGCATGGGCGGTCTCTCATGGGTGGCGGTCCGGCGGCGGCCGGGGAAACGGCCGATGGAATTCGAGGCCATTCAACCATTGACGGACGAGGCATGTCCGTGGGTAAGGTCGGCCTCGTTGGTAACGTTATCAACTCTCACCGACACCCGCCCCGGTCCGCCTTTTCCCCGGCCGGCCACGGCATGCCCCTGCCCGCGTCAGCCCAGATCCCACGCCCCGAACACCGGAGGTACCACGGATGGCAACCGACACCCCCTCGCCGCCGAAGACCGCTGGCCCTGCCATCACCCTCGTCGATGTGATCAAGGACTTCGGCGGCGCCGGCGCCCGGGACGCGGCGGTCGTCCGCGGCGTCAGCCTCGCCATCGGCGAGGGCGAGTTCTTCTCGCTCCTCGGGCCCTCCGGCTGCGGCAAGACCACCACCCTGCGGATGATCGCGGGCTTCGAGGAACCGACGTCCGGGCAGATCCTGCTGCACGGCCGCGACATGGTCGGGGTGCCCGCCAACAGGCGTGACATCAACATGGTGTTCCAGTCCTACGCCCTGTTCCCGCACCTGAGCGTCGCCGACAACGTGGCGTTCGGACTGCGCCGCAAGCGCGTGCCCAAGGACGAGATCCGCGAGCGGGTGCAGAAGATCCTCACCACCGTCGAACTCGCCGACAAGGCCGACCGCCGCCCCCGCCAGCTCTCCGGCGGCCAGCAGCAGCGCGTCGCCCTGGCCCGCGCCCTGGTCAACCGCCCGCGCGCACTGCTCCTCGACGAACCCCTCGGCGCCCTCGACCTCAAGCTCCGCCAGACGATGCAGCTGGAACTCAAGCGCATCCAGCGCGAGGTCGGCATCACCTTCGTCTACGTCACGCACGACCAGGCCGAGGCCCTGACCATGTCCGACCGGATCGCGGTGATGAACCGGGGCCTGGTCGAGCAGGTCGGCGCACCGCAGGAGGTGTACGAGCGGCCCGCCACCGCGTTCGTCGCCGGGTTCATCGGCACCTCCAACCTGATCGGCGGCCGCGTGTCCTCCGTGAGCGCGGGGACCGGGGTGATCGACCTCGGCGACGGTCAGCGCGTCACGGTCCCGCTGCACGGCTCCCACGCCGCCGGAGAGTCGGTCGAACTCACCGTGCGGCCCGAGAAGATCACGCTGACCACCGAGCCGGCCGGCACCGCCAGCCAAGTCCGCGGCACCGTCCGGGAGGTGGTCTACCTCGGCACCTCCACCAGCTACACGGTGGACACCGGCGCCGGTGCGGAGATGACGGTCTTCCAGCCCAACGACGGCACCGCCTGCGCGTCCCCGTCCCGCGGCGACACCGTCTGGCTCTCCTGGGCCACCGGCCACTCCTACCCGCTCAACCCCGCCCCGGCCCCCGCGGCGACCGCCGCCGCGGACCCGGTTTCCCTCACCTCGTACTGACGACAGGCGGACCGACCACCATGCCCGAGCACTCCACACCCTTCGCGCCCCGGCCGCGCGGACTGGCCCCGCGCGGCTGGACGCGGCGCGGCCTGCTGCGCGCCGCGGCCGGCGCCGCCGCGCTGGCCCCGCTCGCCGCGTGCAGCGTCCCCGGCGCCCGCGTGCACGTCCCCACCGGAGAAGCCGAGATCGCCGCCGCCGTCACCGACTTCTGGGCCGGCAGGAAGCGGTCAGGAAAGCTGGACTTCGTCAACTACACGCAGTACATCGACGTCGACCCCGCCGACCAGAGCAAGCACCCGACCCTGGACGCCTTCACCCGCGAGAGCGGCATCGAGGTCGCCTACGACGAGCTGATCGACGACAGCGCCTCCTGGTTCGGCAGGATCCAGCCGGAGTTCGCCTCCGGCCAGGGCATCGGCTACGACCTGATGGTCGTCGGCGGCGACAGCTACCTCGGCAAGTACATCGAACTCGGCTACCTCGCCCCGCTCGACCACAGCCGCCTGCCCAACTTCGCGAGGTACGGCGGAGCCGCGTTCAAGAACACCTCCTTCGACCACGGCAACGTCTACACCGTCCCCTGGCAGTCCGGCATGACCGGCATCGGCTACGACCCGGCCCGGGTCGGCCGGAAGATCACCAGTTGGCAGGACCTGCTCGACCCCGGGCTGCGCGGCAGGGTCGGCATGTGGAACGACGCGGTGCAGATGGGCAACATCGCGCTGCTGGCCGTCGGGGTGGACCCGGAGACCTCCACGCACGCCGACTGGCGCAAGGCGGCGGCCTGGCTGCGCGGGCAGCGCGACGCCGGGATGGTCCGCTCCTACTCCACCTCGACGTACCAGTCCTCCCTGCAGCGCGGCGACCTGGCGGCCTCGCTCGTGTACTCGGGCGACGTCTTCCAGGCCAACCAGAGCGGCTCACGACTGGAGTTCGTCATCCCGGAGGAAGGCGGTCTGCTGTGGACCGACAACCTCTGCATCCCGTCGACGGCCGCCCACCCCGTCGACGCGCTGACCTACATGGACTACGCCTACCGGCCCGAGGTCGCCGCGCGGATCAGCGAGACCGTGCAGTTCGTCTGCCCCGTCCCCGCCGCGCAGCGGGTCGTCGCACGCGACGCGGCCGCCGCCACCGGCAAGCGGCGCACCGTGCTGGACGCCCTGAGCACCAGTCCCCTGGTCTTCCCGACCGAGGCCGACCAGTCGAAGCTGCGCCGTCTGCGGGTGCTCGACGAAGAGGAGGAGAAGCAGTGGAACGCGCTGTTCGAACCGATCTACCAGGCGTGACCCGGCGGCGGCGCCGCCGTCCCGGTGACGCGCTGGCCCCTTATCTGATGATCCTGCCGGGCTGGCTCTGGCTGGCCGCCTTCTTCGTCACTCCCGTGATCGTGATGGTGTCCCTGTCGCTGCAGACCGGCAACTTCATCGACGGCTTCCGCCAGACCTTCCACTTCGGCACCTACGCCGACGTGGTCCGCACCTACCACGTGCAACTGGTCCGCTCCCTGGTCTACGGCGCCGCGGCGACCGCGGCCTGCGCCGTCGTCGGCTACCCGGTGGCCTACTGGATCGCCTTCCGGGCAGGCCGGCACAAGTCGGTGTTCCTCTTCCTGCTCCTGCTGCCGTTCTTCGTGTCCTTCGTCATCCGCACCCAGTCCTGGAACGTGGTGCTCGCCGACCACGGCGTCCTGCTCGGGCCGCTGAAGGACGTCGGTCTGCTCCCAGCCGGCTTCCACCTGCTGGCCACGCCCTACGCGGTGATCGGCGGACTGACCTACAACTTCCTGCCGTTCATGGTGCTGCCCGTCTACGTGGCGCTGGAACGGGTGGACCCCAAGGTGATCGAGGCGTCCACCGACCTGTACGCCTCCCGGGCGGGAACCTTCCTCCGCGTGGTGCTGCCGCTGTCGCTGCCCGGCGTCTTCGCGGGAGTGCTGCTGACGTTCGTGCCGGCCTGTGCCGACTACGTCAACGCCGGCATCCTCGGCGGCCCCTCGACGACGATGATCGGCAACATCATCCAGACCGAGTACTTCAGCAACCTGGACTACCCCGGCGCCTCCGCCCTGTCCTTCGTCCTCATGGGCGCGCTGCTGCTGGCCGTGTTCACCTACGCCCGGGCCCTGGGCACCGACGAGGTCCTGGAGGCGGCCGCGCGATGACCACCACGACCGCCGCCCCCGTGACCGGGGCGCCCGCCGGGCCCCGTGCCCGGCGCGCACCGCGCCGCCCGGCCCTCACCGTGTACACCGTGCTGGTGCTGGTCTGGCTGCTGCTGCCGATCGCCGTCATGATCCTGTTCGGGTTCAACGACACCGGCAGCAAGGTGAACTTCACCTGGCAGGGCTTCACGCTCGACTGGTACCGGCACCTGTTCGCCATCCCCAACCTGACCTCCGCCCTGGTCAACAGCCTCACCATCGCCCTGGTGGTCGCCGTGGTGGCAACGCTCCTGGGCACTCCGATCGGGCTGGCGCTCGGCCGGCACCGCTTCCGCGGCAGGGGCTCCGTCGACCTGCTGATGTTCGCCGCCATCGCGGCTCCCGAGATCGCCCTCGGCGCCGCGCTGCTGTCGCTGTTCATCGTGCTGGGCGTGCCCCGCGGCTACTGGACGGTCGTCATCGCGCACGTGGCCTTCTGCATCCCCTACGTCGCCATCACCGTACGGGCGCGCATGGCGGGGCACGACCCGACGCTGGAGGAGGCCGCCCGTGACCTCGGAGCGGGCCCCTGGACGGCGTTCCGGCTGGTCACCCTGCCGATGCTGCTGCCCGGCGTGGCCTCCGGCGCCCTGCTCTGCTTCGCCCTGTCCGTCGACGACTACGTCATCACCAGCTTCAACGCCGGCCGTACGGTCACGTTCCCGCTGTGGGTCTACAGCGCCAGCCGTACCGGCGTGCCCCCGCAGGTCAACGTCATGGGAACGCTGATCTTCGCCGGCGGCCTGATCATCGCCGGGGCCAACGTGCTGTTCTCCCGGCGTCGCGCGGCCTGACCCGATCCGGTCCCCGCGCACCTCGCAACACCGGCTCCCCGGCACACGCCGGCCGGTGCGGAACAACCCTTGAGGAAGTCATCACCGTGCTCAAGTTCAACGAAGCCGAGTTCGTCTCCCAGACGGAGAGCCTGCTGGCGCTGCGTCCCGAGATCGAGAAGACCGTCGACCGGCTGGCCGACGAGGGCTACGACAACGTCCTCCTCGTGGGCGCCGGCGGCACGTACGCGCAGATGTGGCCCTACGAGCACCTCGCCCGGCGCAGCTCGGTGCTCCCGGTCCGGGCCGCCGTCGCCGCCGAACTGGTCGTCTCCGGCGACGCCCGCCTCGGCGAGCGCACCATCGCCGTCTTCACGTCCGTCTCCGGCACCACCGACGACAGCCTCCGCGCCATCGACTACTGCAAGTCCCGTGGCGCCCACACGATCGGCTTCACCGGCTACCCCGACTCCCCCGTCGCCCGGAACGTCGACACGGCGCTGGTCTCCGAGCCCAAGGCCTGGCCGTTCGACGTGCAGTTGCTGCTCTTCATGGGCCGACTGCTCTCCCGTCGCGGTGAGTTCGAGGGCTACGAGCGGCTCGCCGGCGAACTCGCGGCGCTGCCCCGCGTCCTGGTGGACGTCGCCCGGCAGGCCGAGCCGGTGGCGTCGGAGTTCGCCGAGGCCCACAAGGACACCGACTACCACTTCCTCGTCGGCGGCGGGAACCTGTGGGGGTTCACCTACCTGTACTCCATGTGCATCCTGGAGGAGATGCAGTGGCTGCGCACGACCCGGGTGCACAGCGCGGAGTTCTTCCACGGCTCGCTGGAACTGCTGGAGGAGGACACCAGCGTCATCGTGTTCCAGGGTGAGGACGAGACCCGGGCGCTGACCGACCGGGCCGAGGCCTTCGCCAGGCGCGTCTCCAGGGACGTCACCGTCTTCGACACGCGCGACTACCCGCTCGACGGCATCAGCCCGGAGTTCCGCGGACTGCTCGCGCCGCTCGTGCTCGACACCGTGATGGACCGGGTCAGCAAGCACCTCGAGCGGGTGCGCGACCACTCGCTGGACCTGCGCCGCTACTACCGCGTCATGGACTACTGAGCCCTCCGACCGGTTCCACCCCGTCCATCCGCCCCGCGCGCCGGTGCCCCGGCACCGGCGCGCCCACGGCGGGCGCCGCGCACCAGCGCATCCGCGTCCGCGCCTCGGGAGACCCTGATGAACGTCCTCGGCTTCGGCGACAACACCGTCGACCGTTTCGTGGACCGCGGCACCGACTACCCCGGCGGCAACTGCGTCAACGTCGCCGTCTACGCCCGCCGGCTCGGCCTGGACGCCGCCTACCTCGGGGTGTTCGGCGACGACGGTCCCGGCGCCAGGCTGCGCGCGGCCGTGTCGGCGCAAGGCGTCACCGCGGACCGCAGCGTGGTGCGCCCCGGAACGACCTCGGTCTCCACCCTGCGGGTGAAGGACGGCGACCGGGTCTTCCTCGGCTACGAACCCGGCGGCGGCGCGGTGGCGGAGCCGCTCCCCCTCACTCCCGAGCTGCTCGCCTACGCCGCGTCCTTCAGCCTCGTGCACTCCAGCGTCTACTCCGGCACGGAGGCCGAACTCCCCGCGCTCGCGGCGGCCGGACCGCTGGTCAGCTTCGACTTCTCGGACGAGGAGGAGTTCCGCGCGCCCGTGTACCTCGACCGCGTCTGCCCCCATGTGGACCTGGCGCTGCTGTCGTGCTCGCACCTGGACGAGACCGCGACCCGCGCCCTGCTCGCCGAGGCGGTGCGGCGCGGGGCGGGACTGGCGCTGGCCACCCGCGGCCTGCACGGGGCGGTCGCGTACGACGGCCGGAACACCGCCGTCGCGCCGGCCCGCACCGCGGATCCGGGGGCCATGTCCGACACGATGGGCTGCGGCGACGCCTTCCTCACCGGGTTCGCCGTGTCCCTGCTCCGCGACGGATGGTCCCGAAGTGTTCCACCGTCCCCGCAGGCCCTGCGGGACGCTCTGCGCCGGGGCGCGGAGGCGGCGTACGACCAGTGCTTCGTGGAGGCCGCCTTCGGCTGCGGCTGGCCGGCGCCGGCGGGCCGGGACTAGTCCGCGTCGGCCCCGCCGCGAGCCCGCCCGCCCGGGCCTGTCGCGTGCCACTCCGATTCCAGGCTGTCGAGGAGGGCCTGGAAGGCCGCGTCGGCACGGTCCCAGTGGCCGTCCGCCAGCGGGGCGAGCAGCAGGCCGAAGGTGGCGTCGGTCAGGAGGGTGGCCTGGGTCCGGGCCCGGTCCCGGGGCATGCCCAGGTCCTGGAGGACGGACGTCAGCAGGTCGGTCCACGAGGTGACGACGTCGCGCATGACGGAGCCATAGCGGTCGGGGTGCAGGACACCGGCGCTCATGATCTCCAGGTAGAGAGGGAGCGCGGTGCGTACGTCGGGGGCCCGGAACTGCCGCCACACCTCGGTCATGAAGCGCCTCAGGGCCGCTGGGTCCCTGGGCGGGCCGGCCGACTCCAGCAGTTCGCGGGCGCGCAGGAGGGGGCGGCGTTCGTAGTCGGCGAGAGCCTCGGCGACCATCCGCTCCTTGGTGCCGAAGTAGTAGAGGAGCATCCGGTCACTGGTGCCCAGCGCCCGCGCCAGCGGCCGCAGCGAGAGGTTCGCGAGACCGTTGCGCAGCACGTAGTCGCGGACCTGGTCGAGAAGGTCTCGTCGTCTGGCCGTGTCCGGTGGGCGGGGCATGACGGCTCCTGACATCGCGGTGGTCTCACATCTGTCCGGTATGAGATTTTTTGTATAGGTCTTTACCGTAGCAGCCGCTACGTGTATATTTTTTGGTGTAGCAACCGCTACATGTTTGCGCCCGACGTGTCCAGCAGCGCGCATCTCGGGGAACCGAACAGCTCATTTCACGAAAGGACTGATTCCCATGGCCGTCCTGGCCATCGGCCTCCCCGCCGCGGCTCGCCGCAGGAGGCCCCTCTCGCGCGCCGCAGTGAACGCCTGGGCCGTCAGGCAGTGGGCCCTGTGGTCCCGTACGCTCGCACCCCTGCGCCCGTTGGACGCACCCCGTGCACGCGCCACCGCCTGGGACGCGTCCTGGCCCCTGAAGCAGGAACCGCTCTCCGTGCGCCAGGCGCGGCGGCTGGTTTCCGCGCAGCTGGCCGACTGGGCCGTGCCCGGCCTCGGCGACACCGCCGAGCTCCTGGTCAGCGAAGTCGTCACCAACGCGCTGCGGCACACCCGCGGTCCGCTCCGGCTCAATCTGCGCCTGAGTGAATCCCGGCTGCTCTGCGAGGTGGAGGACACCGAGTCCGCGGGCCCGGTGCGCAACATCGCCGGCCCGGACGCGGAGGGCGGTCGCGGAACGGAACTACTGGACCTGCTGGCGGACGCCTGGGGCAGCGCGCGAACGGCGACCGGCAAGAGCGTCTGGTTCGCGCTGCACCGCCCGGCCGGGTCAGCGGAGCCCGAGCAGGCGCCGGTCGCACCACGGTGACGACGCTCCGGGAGAGCCGTCCCGCATCGCTCAGATGCGGGAGTCCGGCGTCCGCCGCTCGGTGCGCGCCCGCGCGTCCGCATGGGCCGCCAGCTCCAGCAGTTCGTCGACCGACCACTGGTCGTAGGCGTGCTCGCCGTACTTCGCGGCGAGCACCCGGCCGTCCGGCGCGACGAGGAAGTCGCCGGGGAGACCGAGCCGGCCGCCGTGCGGGCTGCGGGAGGGCAGCCGCTCCCGCCCGCGCGCCACGTTCCACACCCCGCTGACGACCGCCCACAGGATCGGCCCCCAGACACGCGGGTCGAGCAGCGCGCGCGGCGAACGCTCCACACCGAACTCCTCGTAGAGCCGCCGGTCCGGGTCGGCGACCACCGCGAACGGCAGATCCGCCACGTGCGGCGCCAGTTCACCGGCGGGCGAATGGAACACCACGACCTCACGGACACCGGCGGCCTCGATCTCCCGGTGCCGCAGCACCACCGAGCGCAGGTGCAGGTTGCAGACCGGGCATCCGGCGAAGCGCCGGAACTGCAGGTGGATGAGCCGATCGGGGTCGGGAACGGCGATGCGATCACCCGAGACGCATGTGAGTTCGCGTCGCTCGACGGTGGTCCTGTGCTGTGCCGTGCTGCGGGCCATGGCGCATGCCTCTCTTCGTAGGCGTACGGCGTACGCTCACCAGCGTAGGCGTATGCCGTACGCTGTCAACCGCCATGCCACGCCCGCGTTCGCTCACCGACCACCGGCTAGCCTCGGCCGCCCTCGCCGTCATCGACCGCGACGGCCTGAGCGCGCTGTCCATGCGCGCCGTCGCCCAGGAACTCGGCATGAGCACCATGGGGGTGTACCGGTACGTCCAGGACCGCGAGGACCTCGAACGACTCGTCGTCGAGCGGGTACTGAGCGAGGTGGACACCGGTGCGCCGGACCCCGGCGCGCCATGGCGCGACCGGATCGAGGTCATGGCACGGCGCCTGCGCGACACCGTGGGCGCCCACCCGGAGGCCATCCCCCTCACCGTGGTGCACCGGCACCGCTCCCCCGCCGGGCTGCGCTGGTCGGAGACCGTGCTCGCCATCCTCACCACGGCCGGTATCAGCGGCGAGCGGCGCGTCATCGCCCTGCGCGCCCTGCTCGGCTATCTCATCGGAGCCATCCAGCTCGAACACCTGGGCCCGCTGGCCGGGCCGGGAACCACGGCCATCACCCGGCTACCGCCCGACGAGTTCCCCCACATGACGCAGACCGCCCGCACTGCCCGGACCATGGACGCCGACCGGGAGTTCCTCGGAGGACTCCGACTGCTGCTCGACGGACTCGACGGGTGACACGGCGTGCCCAAGGACCCCGTCCTCGCCCTGTCCACCCGCAACGGGGAGAGGCGGACTGTCGGCGGGGACGACGTCCTGGCCGCCGTCACGGTGCAGCTGTTCGGCGATCTCGGACAACGCGCCAGCACCGAGGCAGCCGAGATGACACGGAACATGTCGGCCAACTGATCGGGCCCGCTCCCTGCGCTCTGCGATGAGACCTGTGGCCGGTCCTCGATGTCGCTCAACGTCAACTCCCTGTCCATTGCCCGGTCCGAGCCTGGACTTGTCCTCTGCAGTGGACAAGTAACAGGTCACGCAACACGGTCTTCGACGACCACGGCGACAGGCCGGCGCGATCGGGAGAGCGAGGCCGCGCCGTCCGTCACGAACACCGAGCGGGTGTGCGCGGGGCGTGCAACCGGTGACGCTCTCCGCTCCCTGCGCATGAGGCGGTCATCGTGCAACTCTCCATGTTGGCCCGCAAGTTCGACGCAGGAGGTGCGCGGTGACCTTGTCCCGGCCTGACTTACTCCGCCTGCTGGAGTCACTGCGTTCGGCGGACCGAGTCGAACTCGTGCGGAGTGTGGCCGAGCGGATGCTGATCGAGTCCGAGGCCGCGGCCCGGATCGGCGCCGAGTGGACGGAGCACACCGAGGCCCGCACCGCCTACCGCAAGGGGCTCCTGCGGCTGGTCACCGCCGTGCTCTTCGAGACGCACAACCAATGGAGCGTCTTCCCCCGCCGCTACCGACCTATCCGACCAGGCCGGTCGACATCGGCGGCCTTCTGCTTCCGGGCGACTGCCGGTGGTCATCGGTCACACCGCCTGAAACACCGACTCCCGGCTGGGATCCCACCGGCCGCTGGGCAATCGGGCCTACCCGGCCCGCACCCTGCCCGGCTGGATCGCATGCGTACCTCATCGCGGAAGCCGGCGTCCTCCTCGCCGTCGACGCTCTGCCCGTGATGGACCTCGACGGCCATCGGGACCACGTCGTCTGGCGTCCCGCTCCCTGCCACCGCTGCCTGATCGCCCGGCCCGTCACGTTCCCCACGAGCTGAAAGAGACCTCACCGTGTCCGAACAGCAGATACTCGTCCTCGACCCGACCGGATCCGACCCGGACGCCGAACACCAGGCCCTGCGCGAGCGCGGCCCTGCGACGCTGGTGGACATCCTCGGCGTGCGCGCCTGGTCGGTCTCCGACCCAGCCCTCCTCAAGCAGCTTCTGACCAGCAAGGACGTCTCCAAGGACGGCCGCGCCCACTGGCCGGCCTTCGCAGAGACCGTCACCACCTGGCCGCTGGCCCTGTGGGTCGCGGTGGAGAACATGTTCACCGCCTACGGCAAGGATCACAGCCGCCTGCGCCGCATGGTTGCGCCCGCCCTCTCCGCCCGCCGTACCGCCGCCCTCCAGGCGGACATCGAGGCCCTCGTCGACGGCATCCTCGACGGCCTCCCGGCCGGCGGGACGGTCGACCTGCGCGCGCACCTCGCCTACCCGCTCCCGATCGCTGTCATCGGCAAGCTCGTGGGCGTCCCCGCCGACCAGCGCGCCGAGTTCCGCACCGTGGTGGACAACGTGTTCGCCACCCATCTCTCCGTCGAGGAACAGGCGGCGAACACCACCGCCCTCTACGGCCTGCTGGACGTCCTGATCGAGACCAAGCGCAGCGAACCCGGTGAGGACATGGCCTCGCTGCTGATCGCCACCCGCGACGAGGAAGACGGCTCCGCCCTCAGCCACGCCGAGCTACGCGACACGCTCCTGCTGGTGATCAGCGCCGGATACGAGACCACCGTCAACGTGATCGACCAGGCCATTACCACCCTGCTGACCGATCCCCAGCAGCTCGCCCACATCCGGGAAGGCCGCTGCACCTGGCAGGACGTCGTCGAGGAGACCTTGCGCCACCAGCCCGCGGTCAAGCACCTTCCCCTGCGCTACGCCCGTACCGACATCCCGCTCCCCGACGGCCGGACGATCAAAGCCGGCGAGGCGATCCTTGCCTCCTACGCCGCCGCCAACCGCCACCCCGACTGGCACAAGGAGGCCGACCGTTTCGACGCCACCCGCCCCAGCAAGGAACACCTCGCCTTCGGACACGGCGTTCACTTCTGCCTCGGTGCCCCGCTGGCCCGACTCGAAGTCGCCACCGCGCTGCGCCTGCTCTTCGAACGCTTCCCCGACGCTCAACTCGCCACGGAGCGAAGCGCGCTGAAGAAACTGCCGAGCCTCATCAGCAACGGACACGCCTCCGTCCCCGTGCGCCTGCGCCCGATGCCGGGCCACTGACCGATACCGACGCGGAAGACCACCATGTTTCCGGCCCAGGTTCCCCGAACGAACCCTGAGCAGTCCGATGACAGCACACCGGACAGCGACGGGTCGTCGGTCAGGGAAGCGGCCCGCGGCACAGCACAGCAAAACGCCCACGCCTACGGCGTGGGCAAGGGGAACTTCCGAGCCACGACAGCTGACGCGGACGGTACACGCCCGCACACGCTGTCACGACAGGAAACAAGTACACATTGTGGACCGTGTGCGGGCAGGTCCGCCGTCTGGGGCGGCAGGCGCGCTCAGGTCAAGCCGCGGCCGTCGGATTCGCTGATTCGGCGGCGCGACGGTACTCGGCGTTGATGCGTTGGGCCTCTTCGAGCTGGTCCTCGAGGATGACGATCCGGCAGGCCGCCTCGATGGGGGTGCCCTGGTCGACGATTTCCCGGGCGCGGGCGGCGATGCGCAGCTGGTAGCGGGAGTAGCGGCGGTGTCCGCCGGCCGAGCGCAGCGGGGTGATGAGGCGGTGCTCTCCGAGGGCGCGGAGGAAGCCCTGGGTGGTGCCGAGCATTTCAGCGGCCCGGCCCATGGTGTAGGCGGGGTAGTCGTCGTCGTCGAGACGGCCGAACGAATCGTCTGCGGTCATTGCACCTCTCTGTGGAACGCGTGGAGGGGCCCGGGAGCAGGTGACTCCCGGGCCCCGAAGGAACTGCTACACCATCTGCCGGCCCTGATACTGCGCCGGCCTTCTGTTTCCGCAGACCCGACCTGACTGTTGTCGGGGGCGCGGGGATCGCGGATGCGTGACCGGAGACCACCTCACTATCGATGTCCTGCGGTACCCGGGCTCCCTTGCTCTCCCGGGCGATCCTGATGGCGCTTCGCTCCTCCGTTCTTCCCTCTGGATCGATCACTTACCAAACGGGAACTGCGTACTGCTGGTGTTGCGCACTGCTGGTGGCCTCTCACAGCGCCACTTCGGCAGCCAGCCCCGTCGCCCATCCTGCATCTGCTCTGGCTTGGAACCCCGCTGCCGAACCTCCCGGTGCGTGCGCCCGCAGCCGACGCCTTCACCGAGGTACCGCTCATTGACTTCGCTGCTGGGTACTGCCGACTGCACTTCCTACGGGTACTCCTCACGGCGGCCCCTGATCACCGCGGGCCACCCGGTCCGGTCACCAGTCCCGTCGCCGTCCTGCAACCAACCTGGCTTCGAAACTCCGTCACCGCACCGTCCTGCGCACTGCGATTGCGGGAACTACGGTCCCGCTGCCCGGCAGTTCGTCTCTGCCGGGCTTTCGATCCCTTCGGGCTACGACAGAAACCATAACCAGATCACAACCCAATGTCTACTCCGGCCAGCATAGATTTCCGAGCGTTCGACGATGAGGTAATCAACCTCGAGCAGCGACACCGAAAGGCGCCAAGGTGGCCTTCGCCGGGTTGCCCGCCACGAGGCCGGCGCACGCACTGAACGGACAGGACCGGGCATCGGCGATCCAGAGGAGGGCGTTGGTCGCGGCCTCGCCTGACATCCCGACGCCCGCGACCGCCGACCGCACCGGAAGGCACCGGACGACCGGAGGGTGCGGAGGGCAGGCTCCGGGGGCTTCAGCGACCTGCTGCGGGGTCCGACCGGCTGCCGTGCACGCTCGACGCCGGCGGCGACCCGTCGGCGGTGTGCGCCGCGCCCACCCCGCCGTGGGCGGGGCGGGCGGGTCAGCGATCGCCGGTGGGGGCCTGCAGGACGCCGACGCTGGCCGGGCCGGCGGGGGCCAGCGGTGGCGCCTCGGCGGCGGCAAGGCTTTCCCGGGCCGCGGCGACGACCGCGTCCGCGGTGAGCCCGAACTGCTCGTACAGCACGGTGTAGGCCGCGCTGGCGCCGTAGTGGTCAAGGCCGACGATGCGGCCGGCGTCGCCGACGAACTCCCGCCAGCCCATGGGCACGCCGGCCTCGACGCTCACCCGGGCGCGCACCGCAGGCGGCAACACCTGCTCGCGGTAGGCCCGGTCCTGGGCCGCGAACCACTCCCAGCACGGCAGTGACACGACCCTCGTCGGGATGCCGTCGGCCTCCAGCGTCTCCCGGGCGGCGACGGCGATCTGCACCTCGCTTCCGGTGCCCATCAGAATGACCTCAGGACTGCCGCTGGAGGCTTCGGCCAGCACGTAGCCGCCCCGGGCGACGCCCTCGGCCGACGCGAACTGTGTGCGGTCGAAGACAGGCAGGTTCTGCCGGGACAGGGCGAGTCCGGCCGGGCGGTCGTTGTGCTCGAGGATGGTGCGCCAGGCCACCGCGGTCTCGTTGGCGTCGGCCGGGCGGACGAAGTCCAGGCCGGGGATGGCCCGCAGCGCCGCGTAGTGCTCGATGGGCTGGTGGGTGGGGCCGTCCTCGCCCAGCCCGATGGAGTCGTGCGTCCATACGCAGGTGACCGGGAGTTGCATGAGCGCGGCCAGCCGCACCGCACCGCGCATATAGTCGGAGAAGGTGAGGAACGTGCCGCCGTACACGCGGGTCCCGCCGTGCAGCGCGATGCCGTTCATGATCGCGCCCATGGCGTGCTCGCGGACGCCGAAGTGCAGCGTGCGCCCGTACGGGCCGCCCGACCACATCTTGGTCTGCCGGTTCTCGGGCAGGAACGAAGCCTCCCCCTTGACCGCGGTGTTGTTGCTCTCCGCCAGGTCGGCCGAACCACCCCACAGCTCCGGCAGGACCGGGTACAGGGCGGCGAGGACCTCGCCGGATGCCTTCCGGGTCGCCACGCCCTTCGGATCGGCGTCCCAGACCGGCAGGTCGTCCGCCCAGCCCTGCGGCAGCCGACGGGTGGACATCCGCTCGAGCAGCGCGGCGCCGTCGGGGTTGCCGGCCCGCCACGCGTCGAAGCGCTGCTGCCACGTAGCGTGCGCCTGCGCGCCGCGCTCGGCGACCCGGCGGGCGTGCTCGAGCACCTCCGGGTCGACCTCGAAGGTCTTGTCGGGGTCGAAGCCGAGGATCTCCTTGGTCGCCCGGACCTCGTCCTCGCCCAGCGCGGATCCATGGGCCGCGCCGGTGTTCTGCTTGTTCGGCGCGGGCCAGCCGATGATCGTGTGCAGCACGATGAGCGACGGGCGGCCGGTCTCGGCCCGGGCAGCGGCCAGCGCGCGGTCGACCGCGGCCAGGTCCTCGCCGTCGTCGACGTGCTGCACGTGCCAGCCGTAAGCCTCGTAACGCTTGCCGACGTCCTCGGTGAACGCGACGTCGGTGTCGTCCTCGATCGAGATCCGGTTGGCGTCGTAGACCAGGACCAGATTGCCCAGCTCCTGAGTGCCGGCCAGCGATGACGCCTCGCCGCTGACGCCCTCCTCCAGGTCGCCGTCGGAGGCGAACGCCCAGATCGTGTGGTCGAAGACGCTTTCGCCCCCGGGGGCGTCGGGGTCCAGCAGACCGCGCTCGCGGCGGGCGGCCATCGCCATGCCGACGGCGTTGCCGACGCCTTGGCCGAGCGGGCCGGTCGTCGTCTCCACCCCCGGTGTGTGGTTGACCTCGGGATGGCCCGGGGTCGCAGAGCCCCAGGTGCGCAGCGCCTGAAGGTCGGCCAGGTCCAGGCCGTAGCCGGAGAGGAAGAGCTGGATATACAAGGTGAGGCTCGAGTGCCCCATCGACAGCACGAAGCGGTCACGGCCGACCCAGTTCGGTTCGCCCGGGTCGTGGCGCAGCCACTTCTGGAACAGCAGGTAGGCGGTGGGGGCCATGCTCATCGCGGTGCCGGGGTGGCCGTTGCCGGTCTTCTGCACGGCATCCATCGCCAGCACGCGCACGGTGTCGATCGCGCGGCGGTCGAGATCGCCCATCCCCTCAGGGAGGGTGGGGTGCGGCTGGAAGGGGTTGCCGGTGGCTGCGTCGCTCGCGGCCTCGGCGGGAGCCTCGGGGCGGGTGCTCTTCGCCTCGGTGGCGGGGTCTGCCTCATTGGCGGTCATGGTTGGCGGTACTCCCTTGGGGGTGGGACGGTAGATGCTTTTCACCGAGCGGCCGATATCGGGCGCCGCAACCGGGCGGGCCCGGCGACGGTGGGGGCGTCAGGCGAGCGGGGTGTCGTCCAGTGCCTTCGCGAGGTCGCCCGGGGTGTCATAGAGGGCGATGGCGCCGGCCTTCCGCAGCTCGTCGTCCCCGAAGCCGCCGGAACGGACGACGATCGCCGGCATCCCCGCTCTCTTGGCCGCCTCGACGTCCCACACCGAGTCGCCGACCATCACACTCGACGCGTCGGGCGGCGCTCCCAGCTTCTTCAGCGCCACCTGCAGCAGATCCGGCGCCGGCTTGGAGGACTCCACATCGGCGCTGGTGGTCCAGTCGTCGACGATGTCACGGGCGTCCAGCATGTCCAGAAAGACCTCCACGTGACGCTGCTGAGCAGAGCTGGCCAGCACGAGCCGGTGCCCGCGCTCTTTGACCGCCAGTAGGAGATCGCGAGCACCGGGCAACGGCGCCATCTCCTCCAGCAGCTCGTCGACCTCCCTGCCCTGCTGCTCCCTGGCCCGGTCGCCCACCCGGCGTTCCAGTTCCTCGCCACCGACAGCGGTGACCAACTGGTCCCCGCCCATCCCGATCAGCCGGTGCAGCCGCCACACCGGATAAATCTCGCCCACCGAGCGCAGTGCCCGGTACCAGGCGAGGGCGTGGTGGTAGTTGGAGTCGATGAGTGTCCCGTCGATGTCAAGGACGGCGATGGCGGATGCGGTCACGCTCACCGGCTACCCGCCGGCCCGATACCCACACGGAGACCGCGGAACCAACAAGGCGATCGTCGGTACGGTTACGGCCCGCGTGCCCAGAAAGCACCTGCGGCGGCGACGAGGAAGAGGAGGACGAGGAAGAGGAGAAGGAGCGGCAGCCCCGGCTCGGGGCATGGATCGGGAACCAGCGCAGCCGGGCCGCAGCACTTCGAAGTGGCGGGTGGCGGCTCCTCCGGAGAAGGTCGCCGCGACGGCCACCGGGTCGCCAGCCGACCGGCTCTGGGTCTGGGCGGCGAGGTGGTGGTGCACGTCGTCCGACAGCCGGTGGTCCTCGAACCGCCGCGCCGGCGTGCGCTCGGCCGGCCACAGGTGCACAACCATCGGTGACGCCTGTCCGGGGCGTCGCCGACGTCGGTCACGTTGCTCGACGGCGGGACTCCGGCGCGCACCCGTGGCACGGGGGTTCCGGTCGGCCGTCGCACCTGTGCCTACTTGGAGCGCGCCGACGTGGGCGAGGGTGCTGTGCGGGGCGCGGTGTCCACGGAGGCGGCTGCGCCGTGAGCCCGAGACGGCCGCAGCCCCCCGGCCAGCCCTCCGATCACCACCGCGATCCCCAGCCACACCGAGGATTCCGGCACCCCCGTGCCCGTCGCCGTGCCGGCCGCTGCCGCCGCGAGCGGGGCGATGCCCGTGAGTAGGCCCGCGCGACCGGCGCCGACAGTGCGTACGGTCGAGTACCAGAGCACGAAGGCGACCGCCGTGACCAGCAGTGCGAGGTAGCCCACGGCCGCCCACTGCGCTCCCGTCAACTCTCCCGCCGCCGTGAGACCTTCGCGTGTCACGCCGAGGACGGTGAACAGCACCGCTCCCAGCCACGACGCGTGCACCGACACCCCCCAGGGCGTGTGCCGGCCGAGCACGGGTACCGCCAGCAGCGTGAACGCCGCCTCACAGCCCAGGGCCAGGGCCGCCCAGGCCACCCCGGCCGCATCCGTACGGCCCGTGCCTTCCACCAGGACCGCGCCCGCCACCACCACGGGCGCCGCCAGCAACACCTGCCGGTTCGGAGCGCGCCGTTCCAGCAGCGGGCCCAGGACCCCGAGGACCACCGGCACCGACGCCACCGCGACCGCGATCACCGCGGGCTCCGCATGCGCGACGCCCCGCACCACGGCCACGTTGAACAGCACCAGCCCCGTCACCGCGAGCCCCGCCAGCCACAGCCACTCCCGGCCGCGCGGCCGGACCGGGCGAGTACCGGCGAGCCGGGCGAGGAGCAGCAGGATCGCGGTCGCGGCCGCGTAGCGCACGGCCTGGGCGGTGAACAGGGGCGCATCGACGAGCGCGTGCGACACGCTGACGCTGCTGCCGACCAGCACCATCCCGAGCATGCCGGGGGCCAGGGGCGCGAAGGATGCGGAAGGGGTGTCCATGGGTCCACCCTGGTCGCACAATGGACGCCATGGGCAGGTCCAAAGAGCCGTCGGTCGAGGGGTCCAAAGCCGCCGCAGCGGACGCGCCGGTGAGATCGGCCGGTACGGCTTCCGGGGCCGGCGGTGCGGCCGACGGCCGTCCGTCTCGGCCCGGCGCCTCCCTCGGCTCCGACTTCCTCCAGCTCGACATCGCCGACGCGCCCCCGGGCGGGCGGACCGCCTGGCTCGCCGACCGGCTGCGGTCGGCCATCGCCGACGGCCGGCTGCCGGTCGGGACGCGGCTCCCCGCCAGCCGCGTGCTCGCCGAGGAGCTGCGCGTCACCCGGGGCGTGGTCACCGAGGCCTACCATCGGTTGTCCGAGTCAGGCCAGATCGCCGGCCGGGGCAGAGGCGGCACGGTGGTCGTCGCCGCCCCGGCGCCCCCGGCGTCCCCTTCAGCACCGCCCACAGCCTCCTCGGCAACCGGCCGCCCTTCGTCCTCGTCACCCCCCGCCGCCGCCGGGCATCGGGCCTCCCCCTTCCCCGACGCCTTCTTCGCCTCCCCCCACCGCGACGGCCTCGTCGACGCCCTGCGCGGCCTGCCCTGCCGGATCGACCTCTCCCCGGGCGTGCCCGACCTCGCCGCCTTTCCCCGGACCGCCTGGCTGCGCGCCGAACGCGCCGTCCTCGCCGCCGTCACCCCGGCCGACTTCGGCTACGGCAGCCCCCAGGGCGCGCCCGCGCTGCGGCGGGCCGTCGTCGGCTGGCTGGCCCGCAACCGCGGCATCCGCGCCGACCCGGACGAGGTCGTGGTGGTCGCCGGTGTGGCGCAGGCCCTGGGGCTGCTCGGGCAACTGCTGCGTGCCGAGGGCGTCGACCGCGTCGCCGTCGAGGACCCCGGCTCGCTCGGCGCCCGGCAGCAGCTGGAGTACGGCGGCCACACGACCGTCCCCGTCCCCGTGGACGCCGGCGGCCTGGACGTCGACGCGCTGCGCGCCTGCGGGGCCCGGGCGGTGCTGATGACCCCGGCGCACCAGTTCCCCACCGGCGTGGTCCTGGACGGGGAACGCCGACGCGAGCTGCTGCGCTGGGCGGCCGAGGGCGGCGTCGTGATCGAGGACGACTACGACGCCGAGCACCGCTACGACCGGCCCCCCGTACCGGCACTGCGCTCCCTCCTGCCCGACGGGGTCTGCTACGCGGGCAGCGTCTCCAAGCTGCTCGCCCCCGCCCTGCGGGTCGGCTGGCTCCTGGTCCCGCCGCGCCTGCGCGACGCCCTGGTCACCGCCAAGCGGTACGCCGACCTCGGCAACGGCATCCTCACCCAACTGGTCCTGGCCCGGCTCATGGACTCGGGCGAGCTCGAACGGCACCTGCGTCACGTCCGGCGCCGCCACCGCAGGCGCCGGGACGTGATGGTGCGGGCCGTCGAGGCACACCTGCCCGGCGCCCGCGTCCACGGGGCGGCCGCCGGACTGCACCTCATGGTCACCTTCGCCGACGGGCCCGGCAGCCGCGTCCGCGACACCGACCTCGCCGCGGCCGCGCTCGCCCGGGAGGTGAAGGCCCACCCCCTGTCCTGGCACCGCCTCACCCCCGGCCCACCCGGCCTCATCCTCGGCTACGCGGCGGGCGCCGCCCACGAGATCGAGGAAGGCATCGCCCTCATCGGGGAGGCGCTGCGGGCCCTGCCCGCTGCCGCCTGACCCCGCCGCAGCCCGGGACACCCACGGACAGCCTGGCGAGCCGCGCCGCGCGAGGAACTGAACGCGACGACGGTGAGCCCGACCGGGCGGGCCTTGTTCCGGGAGCCGGAGGATCGGCATGCGGTGGACCTGACGGCGAGCAGCTCGGCCGGCCTGGCGCAACGGCTACGCCGCCGAACCGGCTGTGAGGCAAGCAGGGGGATGGCGGTGGCACACCTCAGACTGCCACTGGTCAAGCAGTATCAGGCAAGCAACGTTCGGACGCAGCGTTGCAGTCCCGCGTCACCCCCGAGATCGACCGCGCGCATCCACGGCAACGGCGCCATCAGCCGGGCAGTGGCGTCGGTGGCACACTCGTCCATGACAGTGCGCAACTCGTCCGGCACGGCCGCATCGGTCAGGCACAGCCATCCCAGCGCGGCGCTCACCCGCATCTCGCGCGGCACCGCGGGGTCGGACCACAGCATCCGGGTCCATGCCTCGCCGTCGGCGTCACCGTCCTCGAGGGCCAGCTGTGCGAGGGCAAGGACCATACCGGCGCGCACGGCCGGGTCGTCCTCGGCGCTCAGCCTCGTGCGCAAGGCGCCCTTAATATCGCTTTCGCTTCTGAAAGAGGCGGCCAGCGCGTAGGCGGCCGCGCAGCGCACATGCGGCTCGGGGTCGGCGAGCAGCGTCATGACGAGGCCGGCGTCCGCGGTGATCGCGTCGCGGGCGGCTTGGATCGACCAGTGCCCCGGGTAGCCGCTCGGCTCGCTGATCCACACACCGTCGGCGTAGGCGACGCGCAGCAGCTCCTCGCGTGTACACGGGCCGGGGCCCGTGGTCTGGCGGGCGATCTCCGCCGCCATGACCAGGATGTCGGCGCGGAAGTGGGCGTGAGGATCGGCACCGATGCGCAGGAGGAACGGTACGGTCAGCGCGCACGCCGACCGTGCGCTGTTCGCCAACTCGCCCTCCAGACCGCGGAGTCCGTGGCGGGCGGCCTCGGCATCGACGTCTCGCAGGTGTTCCAGGTCTGCCCGGGTCTCGGGACCGCGTGGGAACCGCCCCCAGGGAACGTCGTCAAACCCGAACGCGTCCTTCGCCCCCTGCGGCAGGGACGCCACCACGGCACGGACATCGAGGAGACCCCCTAGCTGGTCGTCCGGATCACCGTCCAGGAACGCCTCCTCGATCGCCTGGTAGACCGGATCGTCTTCCCACCCCGACATACCCAAGTCCTTCCCACCCCTGTCCGGAGCGCCGCATCCCTGAACCCTAGGACCACTGCTCGACACGCGCGTCGGATCATCTCCCAAGCGCTGTCGACAAGGTCCGAACAGCCCGTCGCTGTCAGCCGCCGTTGTCCGCACATGAGGGATGATCAGCCGCAGGTCACGTCCGACCAGTCCCACACCCGGGCACGAACAGCAGGCGGCCGACGCCGTACCTCAGTGGGCGGTCAGCCGAGACGTTGACCGACGTCGGCGTCCCCCACGATCGACCTGATAAGGATGCCAGGCGGTGCAGAGTGCGGAGCCAGCCTGGTCAGCGAGGGTGACGGCGACCAGCCGCGACTGGAGAAGCGGAGTGTGGCCGGGCGTCGGCTCAAGGAGGAAGCGGCCTTGGACGTGGCCGCCCGCGCAGACGCGCAGCTCGATGTCCTGGTCGGGCAGGCCAAGGCGGTCGACGTCTCAAGCTGACGCGGTGCATCACCTTCCACCACCGCACCATCGCAGCCCGGCCCCTCGCCGAAGGACTGGGACGGGCCGCGAAGCGGTTGCACGCCGAAGCGCCTCGGGGCGGCAGCGGGTGCGCGGCCCCGATGTCGCATGCCCCGGCCCCCGGAGGCCACGTGGACTCTTGATCGTCTTTTGAGCGGCGCCTAGGCTCTCATGCCCATGGAGATGGGGGAACCAGACCCCGGGCGGCGGGCACGGCACGACGGGCTGGTCAGGCGTCGTGCAGCCGCAGGTCTGCTGGCCGTGGCAGGACTGGTCGTTCTGGGCACAGTGTTCGTCGTACTGCCGGAGGTGGTGGTCGACCACGATCTCGGCGGGGCGAGCGTCGCCGCGCAGGATCGGCTGAAGGCGGTGAACGATGTCCGTACGACGCTTCTGCAGGTGGTCGGCGGCCTGGTCGTGCTTTTCGGCGCGTACGCCACCTGGCGGCAACTGCGTGTGAGTCAGGACGGTTTGCGCGCCACCCAGGAGGGCTACGTCACCGACCGGTTCAGCCGGGCCGTCGACCAGCTCGGCAGCGACAAGCTGGATGTGCGCATCGGCGGGCTGCACGCGCTGTGGCGGATCGCGGAGCAGTCCGCCCGCGACCGGGAGGCCATCATCTCCATCCAGGCCGCGTATCTGCGTACACACCAGCCCTGGCCACCCGCCGGGCCGGAATCACCGGCGGCAGACGTGCCCATCAACGACATCGCACCGCTGGAGACCCGCGCCGCCGACACCCAGGTGGCGCTGACCGCGCTCGGCGTGCTGTGCCAGCACCGTGAGCAGTCCTGGGTCAATCTCAGCGTCACCGACTTGCGCCGGGCCGACTGCGACGGACTGTGGTTCCCCGAGGTCAACTTCGACCGCGCTTGCATGGAAGCGGCGGGCCTCTACCACGCCAATCTGACCCAGGCGTCCCTGGTCTCGGTCAACCTGCGGCACGCCGACCTCACGACGGCGATTCTCCGCCGGGCTCGCTGCGTTCTCGCCGACCTACGGGCCGCGAAGCTGGTCAAAACCGACTTGCGTGACGCCGACTTCACCCAGACGGACCTGCGCGAGGCGAACCTGCGCAAGGCCTCCGCCCACGGCGCGGTCTTCCACCGCGCCGACCTCCGCCTGGCCGACTTGCGCGGCACCGACTTGAGCACCGCCAACCTCGCCGAAGCACGCCTGACCGGCGCCCTGGCCAGCGAGCACACCCGCTGGCCCGCCGACTTCGACCACACGGCCGCTGGAGTCGTCGACACCGACGACCCCGGACCCGAGCCCTCACCCCTACTCCAGCCACCCGGGATGACATGGCAGGCACCACCGCTGCGGTCCACTCCCTGACCAAGCACGGCGCGGGCATGGGTCTGTGGCAGCGGGCCGGGCGGGCGGGCCCATGCGGGCGGGACTGCTCAGCCGCCGGCCGGCGACAGCCGCACCGTGACCGAGCATGAGCCGGCGGGAAGATGCGCGGGCCCCGGGGCGGTACCCGCCCCTCACGCGCACGCAACAGACAAATCCGGCGACGACGGCGGTCGACACGAGAACGGACCGGAAGATGCCACTTATCCGGCGGGACGACAACGGGCGCATCATCACCGGCGCCCCCACAGGCACCGGCCCGGAAGGACCGCAGGCGGAGAGTGGCAGCGGACGCAACAGCCGCAGGCCGGGAGCCCGGCCTGGCCCTCGACGACCCGCAGCAGCTACCGCGTCAACACCGGAGAGACGTTCGCGGAAGATCTCCCCCGCGCGGGGGAGAAAGTCCCCCCGCACGCGGGATCTCGCCACAGCGCCCGACGGCTGTACTGGAACGGTCAGCAGGCCGAGGAAGAGACCGCTGCGCCGCTCGGGTACCCGGTGCCGTCGCGGCGGCCGCCGCACCGGAGGAATCACATGCACACGTGGACGAGACGGCGTCTTTTGACCTCGGCGGCGGCGACCGCGGGCCTCACCTTAACGGCGGCCGCACCCGCGACTGCCGCGGGGAGGCCCCGCAACCGCCTCGGCGGCGACATCCTGACCGCCCTGCGGGCCCTGCCGGGGCTGAGGGTGATCGAGGAACGCCAGGGCGCCGAGGCGGGGTACCGCTTTTTCGTCCTCGGCCTGCGCCAGCCGGCAGACCACACAAACCCCGCGGCCGGGACCTTCGAGCAGCGCCTGACCCTGCTCCACACCTCCGTCGACCGCACCACCGTCCTGTTCAGCACAGGCTATGAGGCGTCGCTCACGCCCCGGCGGGCCGAACCGACCGTGCTGCTGGGCGGCAACCAGCTTCAGGTCGAGCACCGCTTCTTCGGGACCTCGCGCCCGGCGAACGCCGACCACTCCCTGCTGACCATCCGTCAGGCAGCCGACGACCACCACCGCGTCGTCCGCCTCTTCCGCCGGTTCTACCGCGGCGCGTGGATCTCGACCGGCAGCAGCAAAGGCGGCATGACCAGCGTCTACCACCGCCGCTTCCACCCCGGCGACGTGGACGGCACGGTGGCCTACTCGGCCCCGAACAACGTCAACGACCGTGACGACACCGCCTACGCGCGGTTCCTGGAGCGAGTGGGCAGCGCGGAGTGCCGCGAAGCCCTGCGGACCGTGCAGCAACAGGCACTGCTGCGCCGCTCCGACCTGGTCGCCCGCTATGAGTCCTGGGCCGCCGCGAACAACACCTCGTTCCGCGTCGTCGGCAGCGCCGACAAAGCCCTCGAAATCGCCGTCCTGCGAGCTCCGTTCATGTTCTGGCAGCGCAATACGGCCGCGGACCTCGCCGCCATACCCGGCTCGAACTGTAGCGCCGACGAGCTGTACAGGTGGCTGGACGACATCACGGGCCTGGCCCTCTACGCCGACACGGCGCTGCAGCGCTACATCCCTTACTTCTACCAACTCGGCACCCAGCTGGGGTACGTCAGTTTCCCCACCCGACACTTGGCCGGACTACTGCGCTACCCGGACGCCGGCGAGCCCCGTACCTTCGTTCCGCGCGACATCCCCGTGCGGTTCGATCGTGACGCCATGCCGGACATCGACCGCTGGGTCCACCGCCACGGCAGCCGGTTGCTGTTCGTCAACGGCGCCCAGGACCCCTCGGTCGCCGAGCCCTTCCGGCCCGGCGTCAGAGACTCACGTCTCCTCTGGGCGCCCGACGCCAACCACAGCACCGCGATCGCGGAACTGTCCCCCGCCGACCGTACGGAGGCCATCGGCATGCTGACCCGCTGGACGGGGGGCACGTCGCCCTCGGCGTGAAGAAGAAGTGCGCAGGGGCCGTCGACGTTCTCGCGATGAGCGGCGGCTCCGCCAGAAGACAAGACAACTGGCTGCTTGCCGCTCGCGAGCATGCGGTGCCCTCACGCGAGGGCAGGCGTTTCGCGGAGCAGGCGATCCAGAGGAAAGGTGGCCGGGTTGGTCTCCGCGGCCAGACGCAGCAGCCGGAGCGGCTGCGGGCGTAACCCTATGACGGTGATGCGGCGGTCCGGACGGTCGGGCGGGGAGGATAGCCGCCACCCTCTCGCCGGAACGCATCGAACAGCTCGCCGCCATCGGCATGCGATGGACCCGACCACCACCACGCTCGGGCCGCCCAGACGCAGCGGCCGCACCGCCTAGCCGACGTGAATCATGCCGGGTACAGGGGCCGCCGCTCCCTGGTGACCCGGCGCAGGGCCCCGGGCAGCGGCTCCACGCCTATGCCGGGGGTGTCCGGGACCGGGAGATGGCCGCCGTCGAGGACGAACGGCTCGGTGATGTCCTCGGTGAAGTAGCGAGAGGAGGCGGAGGTGTCGCCGGGGAGGGTGAATCCGGGCAGGGCGGCCAGGGCGAGGTTGGGGGCGCGGCCGATGCCCGTCTCCAGCATGCCGCCGCACCACACCGGCACCCCGTGCGCCTGCGCCACGTCGTGGACGCGGCGGGCCTCCAGGTAGCCGCCGACCCGGGCCGGCTTGACGTTGACCACCCGGCAGGCGTCCATGGCGATCGCGGCGGCGGTGTCCCGTGCGTGGTGCAGGGACTCGTCCAGGCAGACCGGGGTTCGCAGCCGCTTCTGCAGCTGGGCGTGGGCGTGCAGGTTGTTCTCCTCAAGCGGCTCCTCGATCAGCAGCAGCCCGTACTCGTCGAGCCGCCGCAAATGCTCCACGTCCGCGAGGGTATAGGCCGTGTTCGCGTCGACCTGCAGGGGCAGCGCGCCGCCGAAGCGCTCGCGGACCGCGCGGACGGGCTCGACGTCCCAGCCCGGCTCGATCTTCAGCTTGATGCGGACGTAGCCCTCGGCGAGGTAGCGCTCGACGTCGTCCAGCAGCTCGGCAACGGAGTTCTTGATGCCGACGGAGACTCCGGCGGGCACTCGGTCCCGTACGGCGCCCAAGTAGGTGGCGAGCGGCATGCCGTACGCCCGCAGCTCGGCGTCGAGTACCGCCGTCTCCAGGGCCGCCTTCGCCAGCTCGTGCCCCTTGACCTTCGCCAGCGCCGGGGCCAGTGCGACCGTGGTGAGGTGCGGCAGGGCGGCCGCCCGGGGGAGCAGGAAGTCGCGCAGCACGATCTCGGCTCCGGCGACGAACTCCGAGCAGTACAGCGGCTCCGGGTCGGCGGCGAACTCCGACCAGCCCTCCGCCTCGTCGGTGACGACGTGCAGCAGGAAGGTGTCCTTCGTGGTCATCGTGCCGAAGGAGGTGCGGAAGGGGGTCACGAGCGGGATCGCGACGTGCACGATGTCGACGCGTTCGAGCTTCACGCCGCGGCCTCCTCGTGCGAGAGCGTGTACCAGCCGTCGCGGGACATCCCGGTAGCCCGGAACCCCTCCAGGAAGGCCTCCAGGAACACCTCGCGCACGGCGTACCGCCAGCGCAGCGCCAGGGCGGGCTCCGCGGCGCGCAGCTTGACGACGTCGTCGGGGACGCGGCACCACAGGTGCCGGCCGTCCGGGTCCCGGCGGGCGAGCGGGCCGCCGTCCGGAGCCATGCGGACGACGGGCCCCTGGCTGTCGACGCCGGACGGCTCGCTCTGCGCGCTCAGGTCCCAGGTCACCGTCAGCCGGTCGCTCTCGTCGCCGTCGTTCACGCCGTCAGCCATGGGGCCGTAGAAGTCGACCAGGTACTCCGTGCCGACGGCACCCAGCTTGACCAGGTTGAAGCGGGCGTTGCGGGCGACCAGCGGGTCGAACGTCCAGCGCATGGTGTGCGCGCCGAGCCCGGCCGCCCAGTCCCGCTGGGCCTGTTTCACCTGCCGTCCGAGCCCCCGGTCGGCGGCGGCGACCAGCGAGTACGTGCTGCGCTCGGGACCGAGCACGGCCACGGACGCCCCGGCGAGGCGCGGGCCGTCGTAGGCCGCGTGCACGGCACCTCCGGCATGCACCAGGCTGTGCAGGACCTCGGCGGGATAGGGCGGGGCGGTGCGGGGGGTCTGCCAGACGTCGCTGAAGTAGTCGGACACGGCCGCGAACCCGGTGACGTTGTGGACGGTACGGATGGTGACTCCTGCTGTCATGGCACGAGTGTCGCCAGGCGACGCACCCGCAGTGTTGTGGGAGCAGCCAACAGATGCGTACTGTCGTTTCACTATCAGCCAATCGCCTCTCCAAGGACCCGCCATGGACGCCTGCACCCTCGGCGATCTTCTGGACATCGTCGGCGGCCCCACGCTGCGCCTGCACACCGCCCCGGCCGATTGCGGAGCGCCCGTCACCGAGGTCCTGCTCTACGACGGTCACACCCCGCTCCCTCGGCTGCCCGGAGCGCTGCTGTTGGCGGTCGGGACACGGGCGGCGGACGCGGGCCCGTTGCTACGGGCGGCCGCGCAGGCGGAGCTGACCGGCGTGGTGGTGCGGGGGGCCGACGGCCCGGTCGCGGAGGCCGAGGCCCGCGGCGTGGCCCTGCTGTCGGTCGCCGAGGACGCCGCCTGGCACCATGTCCACCTGCTGCTGGCCTCCGCCATCGCCGCCCGGCCCGCCGCGGCCACCGCCGACCTGGGGCTCGGCGACCTGTTCGCGCTGGCCGACGCCATCGCCACGGCCACCGGCGGCGCCACCGCCGTCGAGGACGCACGCCAGCGGATCCTCGCCTACTCGACGGTCTCCGGTCAGCCGGTGGACGAGGACCGCCGGCAGGGCATCCTCGGCCGCCAGGTGCCGGCCAGCGAGGACAACACCCAGCAGTACCGGCGCCTGTTCGCCGCCGACCGGCCGCTGCGGCTGCCCGCGCTGACCGGCTCGGACCTGCCCCGGCTGGCGATGCCGGTACGGGCCGGCGGGGAGACGCTGGGCTCGGTGTGGGTGGTCGACGGCGGCTCGCTCGCGCCGGACGCGGAGGACACCCTTGCCCAGGGCGCCACCACGGCCGCGCTGCTCCTGCTGCGGGCGCGTGCCGCCCGGGAGCTGGCCCGGCACCGGGGCAGCGACCTGCTGCGCCGCCTGCTGGACGGCACGGCACCGGACCCGGCGACCGCCGCCGCCCGCCTGGGCGTCGACGGCCCGGCCCGGGCGGCCGCGTTCGTCCTGGACTCCGCCGCGAGCGTCCCGGACGCCGAGCGCACCGCGCTGCGTCTGCTGGACGTCGTGCGCCTGCAGTGCGAGGCCCGCTACGGACGGCACGCGTGCGTGCTGCTCGACGGGGTGGTGTACGCCGTACTGCCCGGTCCCGGCGAGCGGCACAGGAAGCTGGCCGAGGACATCGTGGCTCGGGCCGGACAGGCGTTGCGCGTGCCGGTGCGGGCGGCGCTGGGCGAGGTCGTGCCGGGCGCGGCCGGGCTGCCCGGCTCGCGGGCGGACGCCGACCTGGTGCTGCGAGTGCTGGACGCCCGGCTGCCGGTCGCCACCGTGGACGAGGTCCGGCCCCGGGTCACGCTGCTGCGTCTGGCCGAAGTGATGAGCGAACACCGGGAGTTGAACGCGGGGGCGTGGCGGCGGGTGCTGGCGTACGACGCCGAGCACGGCACGGAGCACGCCCGCACGCTGGTCTGCTGGTTCGACGCCGGTTGTGACATGGCGGGCGCGGCGCGACTCCTCGCCGTGCACCCCAACACCTGCCGCTACCGCCTCCGGCAGCTGCACCAGCACGCCGGGGTCGACCTGGACGACCCCGACGAACGACTGCTGCTGTGGCTTCAGTTGAGGGCGCTCGCGGGGCTCAGCTCAGCCACGCCCTAAGCCTGCTCTCGCACCGCTCGAGATGCTCGACGGGGACGTGCTCCCCGGCCGTGTGGGCGAGCGACGGGTCCCCCGGGCCGTAGTTGAGTGCGGGCACGCCGAGCGCGGCGAAGCGGGCCACGTCCGTCCACCCGAGCTTGGCCCTCGGCTCGGCGCCCAGCGCGCGGGCCAGCCCGCCGATCCGGTCCAGGTGGGGCGGGGCCCCCGCAACGACCTCGGTGACGCGGACCTCGTACTCCGGGAACAGCCCGCGCACGTACGCCTCCGCCTCCTCGGCCGAACGGCTCGGTGCGAAGCGGCAGTTTACGGTGACGACGCACTCGTCGGGCACGACGTTCCCGGCGACCCCGGCCCGCACGGCGACCGCGCTCAGCCCCTCCCGGTACTCCAACCCGTCCATCACCACCCGCTCGGGCGTGTGGTCGTCCAACCGCTGCAGCACCCGGGCTGCCTTGTGCGCGGCGTTCACCCCCTGCCAGGCGCGGGCGGTGTGCGCGCGGGCGCCCTCGACCACGATGTCGGCGGTCAGGGTGCCCTGGCAGCCGGCCTCGACGCCGGCGTCGGACGGTTCCATGAGGATCGCGAGGCCGGCGTCGGCGAGCAGGGCCGGGTGCTCGGCGCCGATGCGGGCGAGCCCGTTCCTGTCGCCCTCGACCTCCTCGCACTCGTAGAAGACGTACGTGACGTCGCGGACCGGCTCCAGGATCCCGGCGGCCAGCCGCAGCGCCACGGCGACCCCGCCCTTCATGTCGCAGGCGCCGAGCCCGTGCACGCTGCCGTCGGCGAGCCGGGACGGCAGGTTCCCGGCGGCCGGGACGGTGTCCAAATGCCCGGCGATCAGTGCCCGTTCGGGGCGGCCGAGACCGGTGCGGGCGACGACGGAGTTGCCGACCCGCCCCACAGTGAGGTGGGGCAGCGCCCGCAGGGCCGCCTCCACGGCGTCCGCCAGTTCCGCCTCCCGGCCGCTCTCGGACGGCAGGTCGATCAGGGCGCGGGTGAGGGTGACCACGCCGGCGGTGAGGTCCAGGGAGTGGGTCATGCGAGGTCCTGCTTCCGGTCGAGCCTGGAGTGCCGGATGCCGTAGAGGCCGTAGATCACGAGCCCGGCCGCCATCCACGCCCCGAACGCCACCCAGGTGTCGGTGCCGAGGCTGCCCAGCATGTAGACGCAGAAGCAGACCCCGATGAGCGGGGTGAACGGGGTGAACGGCACCCGGAAGGAGCGCGGGGCATCGGGGCTGCGCCGACGCAGCAGCACGACGGCCAGGTTGACCAGCATGAACGCGAAGAGTGTGCCGATGCTGGTGGCGTCCGCGAGGCTGCCGAGCGGGACGAGGGCGGCGAGGACGGCGATGAACGAAGAGACGATCACGGTGTTGGCGCGGGGCACACCGGTGCGCGGGTGGACGCGGGAGAACAGCGGGGGCACGAGGCCGTCCCGGGACATGGCGAACAGGATGCGGATCTGCCCGTACTGCACGGTCAGCACCACGCTGGTGGTGGCGACCACGGCCCCGATGGACAGCAGGATCGGCCACAAATTCCCACCGCCGACGGACCGCACCAGTACCTCGCTCAGCGTCGCCTCCGTGCCCGCGAACTGCTTCCAGGGCATCGCGCCGAGCGCGGCGACTGCGACGAGCACGTACAGGGCGGTGACGAGGACGAGGGACAGGATGATGGCGCGGGGCAGGTCCCGCTGCGGGTTTCGGGCCTCCTCGCCGGCCGTGGAGGCCGCGTCGAAGCCGATGTAGGAGAAGAAGAGGGAGGCCGCTCCGGCACTCATCCCGGCGGCGCCGAGAGGAAAGAGGGGATGGAAGTTCCCGGCCCGGAAGGCGGTGAACGCGACCGCGCAGAACAGCACGAGCGCGGCGATCTTGACGGCGACCATGACGGTGTTGGCGACGGCACTCTCCCTCGCGCCGCGCAGCAGCACCACCATCGCGAGGACGACGATGAGGGCGGCCGGGATGTTGAGCACGCCGCCCGTGCCGGGCGGGGCGCTCAGCGAGTCGGGAAGGGTCACGCCGAACACGAGACTCAGCAACTCGTTGACGTACTGCCCCCAGCCCACGGCGACGGCGGCCACCGACACCCCGTACTCCAGGATCAGACACCACCCGCACACCCAGGCGACCAGCTCCCCGAGGGTGGCGTAGGCGTAGCTGTAGGACGATCCAGAGCCGGGGATCATGCCTGCCAGCTCGGCGTACGACAGCGCCGAGAACAGGGCGGTGACACCGGCGAGGACGAAGGAGACGACGACGGCGGGCCCCGCCTCGGGCACGGCCTGCCCGAGCACCACGAAGATGCCGGTGCCGAGGGTCGCCCCCACGCTGAGCAGGGTCAGCTGGGCGACGCCCATGGTCCGCTTCAGGGGGCTCGCCGCCGCTTCTCCGACCAGCGTTCCCATGGCCTGCCGCCGGGTGAGCCGGCCGGTACGTGTTCTCTCCTGTCCGGCCGATGGCCGGGTCCCCACACTTCCCATCACACCGCTCCTCCGCCTCCGGGTTTTGTCTGGCCCTTGATGATGCGGAGGGGCGAAGACCCACGGTTGTACGGATCGGCCAAAGGTGCGGCGAGCACATTGGGCAGAGGGCCAAAACAGTCCACGCCCGCCAGCACCAGCGCAGCACCCGGCGCGTGGCCGACCTGCTCGGCATCAGCCAGCGCACCGTCGAACGCTATGTGCTCGTCGCTGAGGGGAGCGGTGTGGCGTTCCTCGTCCTCCGCACGCGCATGGACGGCTTCCCGCTTGCCGTTACGCACCCGCAGGAACATCGGCGCGTCCACGCCGGCTTCCTGACACACGCCCCGACGGCCACGACGGTGAGAACGACGGCCGCGGCAGTGACGGGTCAGCAACCTAGCAACAGGAACGACTCAGCCGTCTGCGCGTGACAGCCGAGCGGATGCTCAGGGGCCGCCCGAACCCCTCTTTTGAAGAGGTCTTCGACCCGGAGCAGGATGAGGACCCTCCCGGTCTTGCAGGCGGCTCACAGGATGCCCAGGCTGGAAAGAGCGAGGCCGGGAAGTGGTCGTCGGCCGCGCCGGCCGGCGACCGGCCGTCACCGTGCCGGTGCGACGTCCCGGCGTACGGCAGCGACGACCCGTCTCGAGGTGGCACATGACATCAGCGACGACGACCGACGCGGCGGAGGAGTTCCGTCGGCTGAGCGACGACGATCCGGAACTGCAGTCCCACGGCACGTACTACTCGTGCAGCTTCCTGCTGGACATGGACCCGCACCGGTTCCTCGTGCGGATGCACAAAGGAAAGGTGGACGAACTGATCACCGACCCCGAGCCATTGGCGGCCTACGACTTCGCGATCCGCGCGGACGCGGAGACGTGGCAGGGCTTCTGCCAGCAGACGCCTCCGCCGATGTGCCACGGCATATGGGCGGCCACGTTCCGGCGGGGCATGCGCCTGGAGGGCGACCTGCTCGTGCTCATGCAAAACCTGCGCTGCGTGACCCGGCAGCTGGAACTGCTGCGCGTCACGGGCCCCCTCGGGCCGGCGGACGAGACCGGGCCCGCCCCATCCTCTCGTGAGACATAGGAGCTCCCCATGGTCAGCGGCAGGATTTCTCCGGTCACCGGCCACTACGTCACCGTCGACGTGGAGGACGCACAGTACAAGGTGTTCTACCTGGAGAACGGGCAGGGCACGCCTCTGGTGTGCCAGCACACCGCGGGCTGCCACAACCACCAGTGGCGGGGCCTCCTCGAGGACGAGGAGATCACCGGCCGCTACCGGGTGATCGCCTACGACCTCCCCCGGCACGGCAAGTCGGACCCGCCGTCGAATCAGGAGTGGTGGAAGGAGGAGTACCGACTCACAGCGGACCACTTCACGTCCTTCATCGTCGCCTTCTGCGACGCCCTCGAACTGCAGGACCCGATCTTCATGGGGTCGTCGTTCGGGGGGAACGTGGCCCTGCAACTCGCCCTGCGGCACCCGGACCGGTTCAAAGCGGTGATCCCCGTCGAGGGCGCGGACTACTCACCCGGCTTCTACCTCGACTGGTGGCAGCATCCCCACGCCAATGCCGCCCAGGTGTGCGCCAGCGGCGTGTGGGACCTCATGGCACCGCAGTCCCCGGAGCAGGACCGCTGGGCCACCTGGTTCTACTACACCCAGGGGTCGGAGGCGTTCAAGGGCGACCTGTACTTCTACTCCGTCGACCACGATCTGAGGGACCGGCTGGACGACATCGACGGCGACCGGTGTCCCGTGATCATGCTGACCGGCGAGTACGACTACCTCACCACCCCCCAGGACGGGCGCCGGACCGCAGAGGCCATCCGTGGAGCAGAGTTCATCGAGATGAAGGAGATCGGCCACTTCCCGATGAGCGAGAACCACCCGCGCTTCGCTCAGTACCTGGGGCAGGCCCTGGAGCGGATCGAGAAGCGGACCGGCTCCTGAGGGCCACGGCGTACGTCCGTGTGTCCCGCACCCACGGTCGCACGCGTGCCACTGACGCACAGCGACTCGGCTTCGACAAACTCACCGGCGCCTAGATGGCTGTGCGAACACATCCTCGGCATCCAACTCGCCGGTGACAACGAGAAACCGGCACCGCGGCGCAGCCAGCACTACCTCTGAGTCCCGAGGAAGCACATTGAGACGATCGCCATCGGCGGCGAGGCCTGTGGCCGCGACGGTGAGAAGGCGGAGACGCCAAGCTCCGCAACGCGAACCTCTTGGACTTCTCGCGGGGTCGACGGCTCACCCATCCGGGCGTTCAAGGGGGCTCGATGCCACCGGCATCCCGCTCGCCGTCACGCTGACCGGCGGCAACCGCAGCGGTGTCCTGGATCGACCGTAGCCGGGGGTGCCGGGAGTGGTCCTTGACGTTCCAGCATCTCGATGAAGGAAGCGGTTCCCCGAGCGCGGATCAGTCCGACCTCCTGCTGAACCGCCGCCGGAGCAGCTGTGACGCATCCGCCATGTGCCCCGCCGGCAATCAGCGCGGTCAGCCGTTCGGGATGCCCCGCTAGCAGGTCGAGGCACCCCCTTTTCGCCCGGACGGACGCGGCGTCGATGATCGCTGAGGTCCAGTCAAGCTCGCCCCGGGCACCGAGTTCGTCCAGGACCGCCCGGTGTGCAGCCGACGCCGCAGGTCGGCCTTGGTCATCGCCGCGAACCGGCGGTGCGCGGTGGCAGATCCACAGCCACAGCGGACGCTCATGCCCCAGGTGGCGCCTGGGCTCGCTCGTGCCCGGGGCTGCGCGGGGATAAGAACTGGTCGTCGAGTACAGCGACTTCTAATCTGCTCAACTGATCGAAGGTAGCGCCGCGATACGCGTAGGAGACTCCGGACCGCAACCGGTCCGCCTGCTCTTCTCCGAGCCGGCAAGACCCTTCGGGGACGACCCCACACTCGACTTCCTCGTGAGAGCTCGCGGGCAATGGGTGAGCATCGAGACCCTGGTGCGGACGTGGGACGGTGATGGCCTCGACGCCTTCCTCTCCTCACTGGCCGAGGACTTCCGCGGCTGGGAAGGAGCGCGCACCTGGCGCTCCCTGGAACGCGACCTGACGATCTCGGCGGAACACCGCCCGGGCGGTTATGTCCACCTGACGTGGGGCATCCACGACCGGCCTCCGTCCGAGGAGTGGCACTTCGAGACCACCACCGTTCATGCGGCCGGCGAGGACATGCGAATCCTCGCCGCTGAGTTCCACACATTTCTCACGAGTGCGGTCGAGTAGCTACACCACCACGTGAGACAACCTCTAAAGGGTGAGCGGAAGGCCCTGACTGACGGGCATGGACGGAGCGCGGCGTCTCCAGCAAGGCCTGACCGCCCGTCACACGAGACGCATTATTGGACCGAGACCCAGATGAGGTCACAAACGCGAATCTGCCGCTCGGCAGGGTAGATGCTGTAATTGAAGAACACGTTCTCCCAGGGAACAGGAATGCTATACCATACGGTTCCGTCGATATCAATCGGAAGGCCTGGCGGTGTCTTGCCGACTTCCACCGCACTCCCGACTTCCAGAGCCAGTGCCCGCAGGAAGCGAACGATCGTTTGTTGCAGTTGAGCCGCTCCCGACGCCTGCATGTGCGCCAACACCTGGGACGCTGTGGCCTCGGTGACAGCCGTCCAGCCTATGGAGTCTGTGCTCAACTGGCTTCCTCTACGATTTCAGGCAGCGGGACGAGCCCGCGTCCGGCGACGGTATTGGCCAGACGCTGTTCGCGTCCGGGAACTCCCTCGAACATCGCTTCCATCCACCAAAGGCTCATCACGTCGTTCAGCCTCTCACCCTGCTCCGCCCCGCCGACGGCCGCGAAGAAGGCCATGCGCCTGCCGGGGCTGAGCGCGTCGCCGATAGCGTTGATCGTGCGTGGTATCGCCGCCACCCGCGGGTCTACTATCGGCCGCTGGCTGAGTTCACTCATGTTGGATCTCCTGGGTCTGTGCGATGAGAGCGAGCCAATCGCGCTGTATCTGAAAGATACTCATCCTTCGCCGATCACCGCGAAGATCTGAGAATGTGCATCGCAGCGCCTGCGCCACCCCTATACTCAGCCCCAGTGCCAGCTGGTTTCGCTGTGCGGGATGCGGTCGGGCCGATGACTCACCGAGCGCGAGCGCCATGAGTGCACGCACGACGTCCACGCCGTAGGCGGCGGCGAGCAGTCGCGGAACGCCGTTTCCGCCAAGACGTGCGTTGGCCTCGATGAAACGCTCCTGGCCATCCGTGCCGAGGACGGCGTCGAAGTTCGCCGGCCCATCGAAATACCGAGGGCACGACAAAGCCGTTCGACGGTGGCCTTGAGTTGATCGTTTGTCCTCGAGGGCAACTGAGCGGTACTCAGCCGCCAGACGACGAAGGTCCCGGCGACGATGACTGAAGATCTCGATGGCTAGTGGGCAAGCAAGTGACGCAGCTCGAAGAGGAAGTCGCCCAGCTCCGCCAGGCCGTCGTCTCTCACGCCATCGTCGCCCAGTTTGCCTGCACCAGCTCAGGCCAGCTGACGGTTTCACCGTCCTGCGTGCGGCCTCCAGCTCGCCAACATCAAGCTCCACACCATCACCCAAGCGATCATCGACTGGGCCCAGACCCGTCAGCCCCTGCCCATACCCCTCAAAAAACCCTCGACGATGCCCTCCAGGCGTACCCGAGCGCAAGCACTCCCGGGACCTGATCACTCCAGCCGACCGGGAGAGCCGAAGCCCTCAACACTCACAAGCGGCGCGCGCTCCCCGGCCGCTGACAGGTGTGCCGTGGCCAAGCGACGGCGACCGGACCGGGGGGTAGCTGTTGGCCACGGCTCGTAAGGTGATCACGGACTCCTGCACGAAGCTTCACCGCCCGCCGCACCGCCCACCTCCCGGAGCGGCACCAACTCTCTCTCCCCCCCCCCCGGTTGGCCGCGCAGACGAGACGGAACGGTAGGCCACCGCTCGTAGGCGGAAGAGGCGATGCCAGCTGCCGTCCTGGGCCAGGGGACAGGCCCTCGACTCGCTAGTAGCTGTCGTAGCCGGGCTCGCCGTGAGGCCGGTAGACGCTGAGGATGGTCCCGCTCTTCGTCGTCGAGACACTGACCGGCTTCAGCGCAGTGGGGATCGCTCCGTCGGCGAACAGCCGCTTGCCGGTGCCGATGATCACTGGATGGATGGTCAGCCGGTATTCATCGACGAGGCCGTGCTGCATGAGGGTCTGGGCGAGATCGCCGCTGCCGACGACATTGATGTTGCCGCCGTCGGATTCCTTCAGCTTGCGTACGGCATCGACGATGTCCCCCTTCAGCAGCGTGGAGTTCTGCCACTCAACGGACGTCAAGCTCCGAGACGCTACGTACTTGTGCATGCCGTTCATCCGACTCGTGAACGGGTTGTCGGGATCGGCGGTCGGCCAGTACGACGCGAAGATCTCGTACGTCTTGCGGCCGAGCAGCATCGCGTCGGAGTGCTCGTACCACCCGGCAACGGCCCTGCCGACCTCGTCGTCAGACACGGGTTTCTGCCAACCGCCGTGCTGGAATCCGCTCTCAGCATCCTCATCCGAAGCGCCAGGCGCCTGCATGACGCCGTCCAGCGTCAGGAACGTGCAAACGATGATCTCGCGCATGGTGCGCTCCCTTCGTCGAAGTGGGTAGACCGCGCACCCGCCCAAAACTCATCGCCGGTTCCGCGCCGCCGGGCCCGCGGCGGCCGGCTGCCAATCGCGTGCCAGGGCCTGGAGGGCGGCAACGGCGCGGAGGATTGAAGCGGAGCCACTCACGGCAACCAGCGCCATTCCTCAGGTGGGGCTGGTCTGGTGACGGGTGAGGCGCGCGGTGAGGAACGCGCGCTCCGCCTCGTTGCCCGTCAGCTCCAGCGCCTGCCGGTACGCGGCCGCCGCCTCGTCTGTCCGGCCGAGGCGCTGCAGTAGGTCCGCCTTGACCGCCGGCAGGTACTGGTACCGGGATAGCCGGCCGTCCTTCTCCAGCGCCTCGACCTGCGCCAGCGCGACCGCCGGTCCGTGGGCCATCGATACCGGCACCGTCCGGTTCAGTGCGACGACCGGTGAGGGCCATAGCGACAGCAGCCTGTCGTAGAGGGCCACGATCTGTGGCCAGTCCGTCTCCTCGTACGTCGGTGCCTCGGTGTACAGCGAGGCGATCGCCGCCTGCACCAGATAGCGTCCCGCGCGGTCGCCGCGCAGCCCGGCCACGATCAACTCGTGCGCCTCAGCCAGCGCGGTACGTTCCCACAGCGAGCGGTCCTGCTCCTCAAGCCGCAGCAGCCGGCCGTCGGCGCCGGTCCGGGTCGCGCGCCGGGCGTCGGTCACCAGAAGCAGCGCCAGCAGCCCGCGGACCTCGGGCTCGTCGGGCATGAGGTCGTGCAGGGCGCGGGTCATGTGCAGTGCGCGGTCGGCCAGGTCGGTGCGCATGAGCGCGGGGCCTGATGGGGCGGTGTGCCCGGCGGTGAACAGCAGGTGGATCACGCCGAGCACGGCCGTCAGCCGGTCCGGTAGCTCCGCCGGTCGCGGCACCCGGTAAGGGATGCGGGCGGCGGAGATCTTCTTCTTCGCCCGGGTGATCCGGGCGGCCATCGTCTGTTCCGACACCAGCAGCGCCCGGGCGACGTCCGGTGTCGGCAGTCCGCACACCAGCCGCAGTGTCAGCGCGAGTTGTGCCTCCTGCGCGAGCGCGGGATGGCAGCAGGTGAAGATGAGCCGCAGCCGTTCGTCGGGGACGACACCCTCCGAGTCCTGATCCTCCTTCTGTCCGCCCAGCTCTTCCAGGGCGAGCTCGTCGACGGCCTCTTCCGGCTCCACCAGCAGCGGCAGCTTCGAGCGGAACGTCCGCTCGCGGCGGATCGCGTCCATCGCCCGGCGCTTGGCCGCAGTGGTCAGCCACGCCGCGGGGCTGTCCGGGATCCCGTCGCGTTCCCAGGCCGACAGCGCCGCGGCGTACGCCTCCTGTACACACTCCTCGGCCAGGTCCAGGTCGCGGGCGACGCGCACTGTCGCGGCGAGAACGAAGGCCCACTCGCGCCGGTGTGCGTCGGCGACCGCCTGTCCTGTGTCGGTCGCAGCCGTCATCGGGCCATGGGCGGGATGCCGCCCGCGACGGGCCGCACCTCGACACCGCCGCGGCCCCACTGGACGGCGGGGTTACGCCGCGCCAGCTCCAGCGCGGCGTCCAGGTCGGGGGCCTCGATGATGCAGACGCCGGCGATGACCTCCTTGGAGTCGATGAAGGGGCCGTCGGTGACCACATCACCGCGCAACGAGGTGGCGGTGTCGGCGGACTGCAGCGCGTAAGCCGTGATCATGGCGCCGGAGTCGATGAGGTCGTCGGCGTGCCGCTTGCTCGCCGCCTGTTGGTCGGGGGTGTAGTCGCCGGCCGCGGGGTTGTCGAAGATGAGGATCGCGTACTGGGCCATCACGGGTCTCCCTGGCTGTGTGTCTGGTCGGTACGCCTCTACGTCGGACGGGCGACGCGAATTCGACAGACCTCGCCGAAGTTTTTCAGATGCCCCCGGGCCGGCTCCCGGTACCTCTGCTGCTCAGAGGCGTCGGTCCTGGCATGGCGAGGTTTGTCCCGACGTTCCTCAGCCCCTGGAACCGGGGCGCGCCCATGTGCGCAGCCAGATCATGAGGGCCGTCGCCGTGGATCCGCCCAGGCAGACGTAGCCGCGCTTGTCCTACCGCGTGGCCACGGCCCTGAACTGCTTCAACCTATTGATCGCCCGCTCCACCGTGGCGCGCTTGTTGTACCGCTCCGCATCGACATCGCAAGGCCGCCCGCCGCGCGAACCCCGGCCCTGGCGGGCGGCCTTGTGGTTCTTCTTCACCGGGATCACGTGCCGGATGTCGCGACTGCGTACCAGGAGCCGCAGGTTCACCGCCTTCGGTACTGGAACCGATAGTGCTGGAACCTTTTTGAGAAGTTGGGCGGTGCCGGCGGAGGCTCCGTGGGGCCCCGGCGGCGTGCTGGTGGGCACGAACGGAGGTGGCGTCGCGCACGGCGGGAGAAGACTTCAGCTCCCGCGAAGTCCTCGACCGCCGAACACCGGCGGCCGATCGCGGGCGAACCCACGCGTGCTGCGCCACGTCCTGCAAGAGAACAGCACCACAGCTACGGCACCCGACGCCCGCCTACGATGTTTACGCGCGCCACGGGCAGGCATGCAGTAGTCCACTAAACGCCCCAACTGCCCGAGTACTGCTTCGTTGGCTTCCCGGACCGCCCCGCCCAGCCCAGCAACGGCCGCAGCCACACCAGCGTGCCCAGCCGGGACGAGCAGGTGGCGCGGCAGACGGGTTCGCGGTGCTGCGGGAAGTCTCCCAGCACACCAACGATCAAACTGTCCGGCGTCGCGGAACACATCCTCAAATACGCCCAATGCGCCGCGCTGCCCGACGTCCTGCTGAGAGAACTGCGCGCGGCCTTAACCCGCCACGCGGTCAGCGACCGACCCGTTTGAGCAGCAGGCGGTCGACCGGTGTTACAGAGGTGGGCGTCCTGCGATGGCGCCGCCGGGGTCGTCGGCCAGAGCGAGGCGGGGCGGTGATGTCCCACCGGACGCGGTCCTGTTCCACCAGCGGCACCACCTCGCTGGAGGGGCTCGTGCGGGCGGGGCGGCGCTGGCCGCAGGGGCTGTGGCTGCGCCGTGCTTGTGTCGCAGGATGGGCGACTACGACTACCGGCCGCGGGTGATCGTCTTGTGCTCGATGTAACCGGTCAAGCCGACCTTGCCGTATTCACGGCCGAGGCCACTCGCCTTGTAGCCGCCGAACGGACCGTCGAAGCTCATCGGGGAGCCGTTCAGGGTCACCGTGCCGGTGCGCAGTCGGCGGGCGACGGCGAGGGCCCGCTCAGGGTCGGTGGTCCAGATGCCGCCGGACAGGCCGTAGGCGGAGTCGTTCGCGATGCGGACGGCGTCGTCCTCGTCGTCGTAGGCGATGACGGACAGAACCGGGCCGAAGATCTCCTCCTGCGCGATGCGCATGGAGTTGTCGACGTCGGCGAAGACAGTCGGGGTGACGTAGTTGCCCTTCCTCAGGTCTTCGGGGATCTGCGGTCCGCCGGTGACCAGCCGGGCGCCCTCCGCTATGCCGACGTGGATGTAGTCGATGACGCGCTGCTGCTGGTCGGGGCGGATCATCGGGCCGATGAAGGTGTCCGGAGCGGACGGGTCGCCGACCTTCAGCGATTCGACCATGGCCTTGATAACGGCGACGACCTCCTCGTAGCGGCTGCGCGGGGCCAGGATGCGGGTTTGGAGGATGCATGCCTCGCCATTGTTCGCCAAGGAGCCGAATCGCAGGCCCTGGACGGCGGCGTCCAGGTCGGCATCGTCGAGGATCAGGGCGGCCGACTTGCCGCCCAACTCCAGGCTGACCCGCTTGAGGTGCTCGCCCGCGATGGAGGCGATGCGCCGACCGGCGCGGGTGGAGCCGGTAAAGGAGATCTTGTCGACGTCCGGGTGAGAGACGAGGTACTCGCTGGTCTCGCGGTCGGCGGGAAGGATGCTGAGCACGCCCGCGGGAAGCCCAGCCTCGTGCCACAGGTCCGCCAGCAGCATCATGCTGAGAGAATTCTCCGGGGAGACCTTCAGGACGACAGTGTTTCCGGCCAGCAAGGCCGGGACCAGCTTGGCAGTGGCTGCGGAGAACGGCGAGTTCCACGGGATGACGGCGGCGACCACGCCGATCGCCTCCCGTCGGATGATGGTGTCGAAGGACACCGACGGGTCGGACGGCTCGATGATCTCCTCCCAGCCGAACTCCTCGGCCGCCTTCAGGTACGCCTTCACCTGGCGGGTCAGGAAGGGCTGGCCGGCCCTGGTGAACCAGCCGGCCGAGCCGTTCTCGAGGGAGATGGCCCGAGCGACCTCGTCGGCGTGGGCAGCGCGCAGGGCGTCGTAGCGCCGGACGATCCCCTGTCGTTCCTCAGGGCTGGTGCGCGGCCAGAGCCCGTCGTCGAATGCCGCGCGGGCCGCGGCGACGGCGGCGTCGACGTCAGCGGGCGCGGCCTGTGCGGCGCTGCCCAGCAGGGACTGGTCGTGCGGGGAAAGGATGTCGATCCGCAGATTCGGGTCGCTGGGCGCGACCCATGCGCCGCCGATGTAGAGCTTGTCGCGAACAGTCATGTCTTTCACGGTTCCTTTGTGCGAGAGGGCGGTGGGGAGGCGGGAGCGGGGAGCGCGCGGGCTTGCCACTCCACAGTAGAGGAATTTCCCCTTACTGCAACAGTAAAGATGCACTTATGGCTTGTGTTGCCGCTCACGCGCCGTGTTTCATGTCGAAAGTGACCACTGGGCGTAGAATCTCAACATCATGAGAGCTGACGCCGCACGCAACCTCACCGCTGTGCTCCAAGCCGGGGCCCAGTTGCTGGCCGAGGACCCGAGCACCTCGATGGCGGCCATCGCCGCCGCTGCCGGAGTAGACCGCACCACCGTCCACCGCCGCTTCTCCAGCCGCGAGGCGCTGCTCAGTGCCGTCTTCCAGGCCAAACTCGACTCCGCCGAACAGGTCCTGGACGAGGCACGCCTCACCGAGGCCCCTGTTCCGGTCGCCCTCCACCGCTACCTGGAAGGGATCATCCCCGTCAGCCGTCAATGGCCCGTCGACACGCGCCGCATGATGCAGAGGGACCCCGAGGCCGGCATCCGACGCCAGGAGCAGAGCGCCCGACTCGACTCCTTCGTCCGCCGCACCATCGACGAGGGCTACCTGCGCGCCGGCACGGACGCGGCCTGGGCGCGGGCGGTCCTCGACCAACTCGTCGACACGGCCGCCCACAAGTTCCCCGCCATGGATCCCCCGCAAGCCGCCGACCTCATCGCCAGCACCTTCCTCAGCGGCCTCGGCGCCACCTGACGACCGACCGGCCCGGCCGCAGTGGCCCAAGGCGACCTCTGGGCAGCCGTGCGGATTGCCCTGCGGATGCAACAACTCGCCAGAAGCCGCAACCCTGTCGCCGGAGCGGGTGGAGCAGTACAGCAGGGGCGGTGACAGCCGCCAACCTGATCCAGAATCCGCATGGACAGCCCGTGCCCGCCGCCCAGGAACATCGTCACCAGCCCGCCCCGCACCGGATCCGTTGGGCGCAGGCGGGGAATGTGGCGGCGCTGGGTGCGGGCACGTTCGTCGGCCATGCGGAAGCTGACGATGCCCAACCGGTCATCCGCCGCGTACAGCTCCGTGAGCCGCGTGAACACGTCTTGGCTGATCAGCAGACCGTCATCGTCCAGGTCCACCACCACATCGACGTCCCCGAACTCCCGCAGCCCGGGCCAGCGCCATGTTGCGGCCGCCGGACACCCCCAGATTCTCCGGCAGCTCGACACCAGTCACTCCGTCGGGAAGCGGCGGCAGCGGCGAGCCGTTACCGATGACCACCACACGCGCGGCGGGCGTGTCCTGCCCGGCAACCGACGCCAACAGGTCAACAAGCTCGGCGGGCCGATTGCCCATGGTCAAGGTGGCGACGCCTAAGCGCGGGTGACGCACGGATGAACTCCCCGTTCCTCGGTTCCGGTGCCGGTGTTCCGGTGCCGGTGATGTCAGCCGCCGCCGGGCCGGCCACCGACCACCTACAGAAGGGCCCCCATGCCTACTCTCCGACTCGGTGACTACGTCACCGCCCCGACTAGCGGCATGCTGGCCGGCACCCCGCACGAGCCGTTCGAGGAGACTGAGCTGGCCGACTTCGTCGCGGCCTGGGAGGACTGGCACACCCGCGCTTTGACCCGGCTCCCCCACCGCATCCACCCCACCGCGCGTATCCACCGACCGCGATCGTCGGCGACGACGTGATCATCCGCCCTGGAGTGCACGTGTGGGAGTTCCCCACGGTCCGCGCCGGATCCGTACAGTGCGCGGGTGTCTCGGTCGGCTTCAACTGCGAAGTCACCCGCCCGTTCCTCGGCGAGCGGACCGTCCTCGGCCACCGGATCGGCGTGAACCGCCCCCTGGTCGGCGCGGACACCCGCCTGTCCGCCAACGTCACTGTCGCCGCCATCAGCATGTGAAGCCCCCACATGAGCAACCCCGAACGAGAGATCGTGCTCCGCGCCCCCGGCGGCCTGTACCGATGCGGCACACCCCAGTTCGGCGCCCTGATCGGTGACCGGCTCTAGACCGGCAACCACATCAGCCTCGGCCCTGGCCTCGCAATCGGCCGTGACTGCCGGATCGCGAGCGGCGTCACCCTTGCCGGACCCACCATCCCTGCTCACAGCGCCATCACTGCCCCGCACACCGCCGAAGCCCACGTTCGGCAGCGCCCCGCTGGGCGTAACCCCCCGGCTCCGGAGGCTGCAAGCAAAGACTTTCCTGGGCAGGTGAACACTTGACCCGCCCCGCGGACGGTCACGGTCCCGGGTGCCTCTAGCGGGGCCATCGGGCAGTGTTCCCTGAGCTCAGGTCGCGGAAGGCTCGTCAGCGATGAGGTACAAGGGCTGGTCGGGGGTGAGGGTGGCAAGATCGACGGAAGAAACGGGGTGACGGGGTGCCAGTGATCGGGCGAGACTCCGGTCGTGCGTGATCACATGGAGACATCATCCGGACTACTGCTGCGTCGCTGGTGCGGGCTGGACGCCCGCGCGGTGATGAGCGCGTTTGCAGATCCTCTGATGCGTGGGCAGTCCGCAGAGGCCATCGACTCGGAGGCCGCTGCAGAGCAGTGGATCCTCAGGTGGACAGAGCGATGGGACACGGGCTCGGCGCATGCCTTCGCCGTGGTTGACGGCGACGGCGGCATCCTCGGGCACGTTGCCGTTGGCGCCGTCGATCGGCGCCATGCCGTCGGGTGGGTCTCGTACTGGACAACGGTCGCAGCCCGGAGGCGGGGCGTCGCCTCGCAGGCATGCCGAGCTCTGGCGCGGTGGGCGTTCGATGACGCTGGGCTGTTCCGCCTCGAACTAGGGCACCGGGTCAACAACCCGGCGTCCTGCCGGGTCGCTGCGGCCGCTGGCTTCGCGGTGGAAGGGCTCCAACGGCAGAAGCTCGAATACGACGGTATTCGCTATGACGTAGAGCTCCACGCGAGGTTGGCGAGCGATCCACCGCCTCAGGGCTGAAGCTCAGCAGTTCAGCAATGTCGCCTTCGGCCTGGAGAGCCCATCAGCGCTTGCTCCGTCCTCGGCGCGGAGAAGCGCTGCGATCGCGGCCCGCTTTTGTCCGTCGATGACAAGGCTGCGTGCCTGCACCACCCCGAGCAGTACCCGCTCGCGAGGCGTCGCGAGGGTATACCGCTCACGCTCCACGGAAGCCGTGGCGGGGACGACGGCTGCCCGCGAGTGGCCGATGTCCGTTGCCTGGTGAGCCACTGCCCGCAGGATGTGGCCGGGAGGGGCGCGTCGTCGGCTTCCGCCGCGGCCTGAGCGCCTGCTCACCGCCACCTGACCGGCGGGAATCACTAACGACGTCCCCCAGCTCATCCCGCTGCTCGAAGCCGTTCCGCCAGTGCGCGGCAAGCGTGGCCGGCCCCGGCGCCGCCCGAACATCGTGCTCGGTGACCGCGGTTACGGCCACGACAAGTACCGCCACCTCGTCTGGGCGCTCGGCGTGAAGCCGGAGATCGCCTGCGGCACCGAGCGCGGCTCGGTGCCCGGCACCCAACGCTGTGTCGTGGAGCGCGCCTTCGCTCACCTGCACTGGTTCCGTCGCCTGCGGATCCACCTGAGAGGTCCGCGCCGACATCCACGGGGCCTCCCTGACCCCCGGATGCGCGCTGATCGGCTGGCGTCGACTGGGTCGGCTCGGTCGCAGCTGTCCGTGATGGGACGACGAAACGCCGACCGCCTACTTCGACGGCGGCTGACGGACGCGCTCCAGGCGCCTGCGCAGCTCTGCAACCCGGCCGGCTCCAGGTCGAAGGCGAACCGTTGGACCGAGCTGGAGCCATACAGGCCTGCTGCCCCGTGCAGTAGGTCAGCGAGAGCGTTTGTGCAGTAGCTGACATGATCATTGCGTTCCGAAGATCCGTCCGCGATGCGGCACGTTGCCCAACCGGCTCCGCCCAGTTCCCTCAGAAGCGGAACAGCTCGGCGAACCGACGGAGAAGGACAGGATCGCCCTCAACGCGCACGCTGCCGTCGGAGAGTACTTCGTCGGGGGCCTTGCTGCCGCTCATCAGCTCGCGGACCGGGTGTCCGGATAGGCGCTCGACCACGAGGTCAGGAGCAGGGTGTGCGCCGAGGCCTACGGTCAGCACACCGCCTGTGATCTGGAGGTTGATGGTGAACTCACCCAGGCGGACCTCAAACCCGACGGTGGCACCCTGGGCCGCTTCCGGCCGGTAGGCGGTGCGGAAGGACATGGCCACCGATTCGGCGGTGATGACTTCGCCGGGGCGCGGCTCGGTCATCGTTCGGGCTCCCCAGCGGCCCAGTGCAATGAGAGCCGGTTCCAGGTCACGCCCACAGTCGGTGAGTTCATAGACGACCGCGCGCTCAGGGTGCGGCAGTGCTCGGCGGATGGCCAGTCCGGACTCTTCAAGCTGCTTGAGACGGGTCGAAAGGATGTTGGTGGGGATCGCGGGCAGGCCGTTGCGAAGGTCCGTGTATCGCTGGGGTCCGCTGAGCAGATTGCGGACGATCAACACCGCCCACCGTTCACCAAGCACTTCCATTGCCCGGGCCAGTCCACAGAACTGTCCGTACTCACGAGTCGCCATGATGCAGATGGTAACTCAAGATTCCCTTGACAAAGCATGCTTGCAAAGAACAAGCTCACTTCACATTCGGTTGTCCGCGAGTCCCAGACTCATCCGAGGAGTGATCGCATGACCGCAGCACGCAAGATCGTGGCCGGGCTGTTCGTCTCGATGGACGGCGTCGTAGAAGGCCCGGAGAGGTGGGGTATGCCCTACAACACCGGCGAGGCGGCCGAAGCAGTTACGCGGCTGTTCGACGACGGCGACGCCCGGCCTGCTGGGCCGCAGCACCCACCAGCTGTGGAGCTCCCCTTCCCGCAAGTCACCAGCGAGCAGCTGCCCACCGCCGACTGGCTGAATGTCGTGCCGAGGTACGTCGTCTCCTCCACCCTCACCGACGTCGGCGAGTGGTAGGGCAGCCGCCTGATCACGGGCGAAGACATCGCCGGCCAGACCCGAGCCCTCAAGCACCAGCCCGGCGGCAACATCAAGGTCGGCGGCAGCATCACCCTCGTCCAGTGGCTCATGAGCAACGGCCTGCTGGACGACCTCTACCTGCAGATCGCCCCGGTCATCGCCGGCACCAGCCGCACGGCGACAGATCCCCATGCACCTAGCGGCCACCCGCGCCTTCGCCAACCGCGTCATCGAAGCCCACTACACCCCCCAGCCCCGCTGACCCGCCCCACACCATTCCGTCCGCCCGCAACGACGACCAGGAAAGAACTTTGAAATGTCCCAGACACTCAAACCCCCGGCGGCCCTCAGCATGAGCCCGGCCCGCCCGGCGCCACGACTCCTTTCGGCCGCCGGCATCGCAGCGGGCCCGCTCTTCCTCGCCACCGGCCTGGCCCAGGGCCTGACCCGGCCCGGATTCGACTTCACCCGCAACGCTCTCAGCCAGCTCAGCCTCGGCGCCCTCGGCTGGATCCAGGTCACCGTCTTCCTACTCACCGGCCTGTTGGTCATCGGCGGTGCGATCGCGATACGCCAGACGCTGCGCGATAGGCCGGGGGGCACTTGGGCACCCCGACTGCTCGCTGTGTTCGGCACCTCGTTCCTTCTCGCGGGGGTCTTCAGCGCAGACCCAGGGGCCGGATTCCCCGCCGGTGCCCCCGAGGACCGGGCCACCTCGCTGAGTGCACACGGCACCGTCCACATGCTCAGCGGCGCCGTTGGCTACCTCGCGCTGTGCGCCGCGTTCCTCGTACTCGCACGGCACTTCGCCGCCGACCGACAGCGCGGCTGGGCGCTCGCCGTCCGCCTCGTGCCGGTCGGCGTTCTGGCCGGATTCGCCGCCTCCGCCACCACCGCCGCGGCTTTCACCGCCGGAGCGGGACTAGGCCTGCTCGCACTCAGCGCCGTTACCGCTCGCCTAGCCGTGCCCAAGTGCCGGTAGCGGCCCTGTACCGCCGTCACATAAACCGCACCAGAACCGTCGCCAACCGACAGGAGCCTTCCCTCATGACGTCACCGGCCAAAGGTCCAGCCAGCTACTTTCCCGCGATCGAGAGGAAGTACGGCCGCCCGATAGAGGAGTGGCGTGATCTCATCCGCACCTCACCGCTGACCAAGCACATGGAACTCGTCGCCTGGCTCAAGGCCGAACACGGCCTAGGCCACGGTCACGCCAACGCACTGGTCTCGCACACACTGGCCAGCAACAACAGGTGATGCACTCCACCTCGCGGGCATTCACATCTGGACCCGACACTGACCGAAGAGACGCGAATGAACCGTGCCCCCTGGCGCGTCATCGGCGAGCGTCCGCGAGCCACTCGTCGAAGGTGGTTGGCGCGATGCGGGCGCCCTCGCCGGGCAGAAGGACGTTGCCGGCCATCTCTGGCCCCAGGAGCGAGGACCATGTCGGGATCAACTTGACCGTGAGCCCGCGGGCATCGCTCGTGCGGCGGGCCATGTCCACCAGATCCTGCGGTTCCGGGCCGGCGACGTCGCGGTAGCGCCCCTGCGGTGCGTCCGTGGCGATCTCGGCGAGGATGTCGGCCACGTCCGCGGGCGCGATTGGCTGAACGAGTAGCGGCGGGATCGGGGCGACGCCGTCCTGCTCGGTCCAACTGGTCACCGTGGCGGCGAAGTCGTGGAACTGGGTGAAGGGAACGATCGTCCACGGCACCGGGCCCTGGGCCACGAGGCGCTCCTGCTCACGCTTACCGGCATAGTGGGCGTTGCCTTCGATACGGTCGATGCCGACGATCGAGAGCAGTACATGGTGACGGACACCGGCCCGTTTCTCGGCGGCAAGCAGGTTGCGGGCGGCGGTACCGAAGCGCGCCACCGCGTCGTCCGGATCGGCCGCCTCGTAGCTCGTAGTGTCCACGACGGCGTCGACGCCCCTCAGGTCGAGGGGATCTGGTCCCTCCTGCGACGCGGCTGGCTCTCCAACGTCGCGTTCAGTACCCCCGAACACCTCGTCCAGCGCATCCGGCGCGGCCTACGGCACATCCAGTACCGCAGCGAACTCATAGACGGCTGCCTCGCCGAGACCGGCCTGACGATCAGACCCACCTGAGCAACCCGGCCACATCACAAGTTCAACCTCAGTCATGCAGGGCGGCCGCGAGTGCCTCGGCCAAGGTCACGGGCGGGCGGCCGATCAGGCGGCGCAAGTCGCCAGAGTCGGTGTACATCTCGCCGCGGTTCATACCGCGGTCAGCGTCAGCGAGGACCTCCGCCAGCTCGGCGGGTAGGCCCGCGGAGGCCAGTACCTGGGCGAAGTCGGCCACCGGGAGGTCAGCATAAGTGACCTGCTTTCCGGCCGCAGCGGAGATCGCGGCGGCGAGCTCAGTCAGGGTGAAGGATTCGTCGCCGCCGAGCTCGTACACGGCGCCGGTGTGGCCTTCAGCGGTGAGGACGACCGCTGCGGCCTCGGCGTAGTCGGCGCGGGACGCGGCGCTGATCCGCCCCTCGCCTGCGGCGCCGACGACCGCGCCGTTCTGCAGGATCTGCGGCAGTTGGCTGGTGTAATTCTCCAGGTACCAGCCGTTGCGCAGCAGCACGCTGGGGATTCCGCGGTCCCGCAGATACGCCTCGGTCTCGCCGTGCGTGGCACCGATGACGGTGGTGGCCGTGTCCGCGTGCGTCGTGCTCGTGTACGCCACTAGCGACACGCCTGCGGACGCCGCGGCGTCGATCACGCGGCGGTGGTTGGCGACCCGCTCGCCCACGGGGACCGAGGCCGAGATCAGCAGCAGCCTTTCCGCTCCCGCGAATGCCTCGGCCAGGCCGTCGGTGTCCGCGAAGTCGGCGCGGCGTACCGTGATGCCTCGGTCGGCCAAATCCTTGATCCCGGCGATGTCCCGGCCGGTCGCGATGATGTCCGCGGCCGGGATCCCGCGCCGCAGCAGTGCCTCGACGGTGAGCCTGCCCAGCTGGCCGGTGGCTCCGGTGACGACGATCGGCATGATGGTCATTCCTTCCTTCCGCGCGTGCCTCGCACGCCTGCCGCGGTCCGTCCGCCGCGGGATGGAATACAGAATGACCTGGACACTCTCTGTTGGGGAGTAGCCACTTCTTGGTAGGGTACTTACCGCAGCGAAAGCATTGAGGTGAGCCGTATGGATGCTGTCGAGAATGTGACCGGGCCCATTCCGTCATTCGATCCGTACGAGCGCGGCTGCCCGTCGCGGGACCTGCTCGACCAGATCGGCAGCAAGTGGGCGGTCCTCGTGCTCGGCGAACTCGGCCGGACCGGGACCTCCCGGTTCGGCCAGCTCCGGCAGGCGCTGGCGGGCGTGAGCGAGAAGATGCTCACCCAGACGCTGCGCACCCTCGAACGCGACGGGCTGGTCAGCCGGACCGTCTACCCAGAGGTGCCGCCGCACGTGGAGTATGAGCTGACCGCGCTCGGCCAGACGCTACGGGAACCGCTGAAGGCGCTCACGGAGTGGTCCGTGCTGCACATCGAAGAAGTCATCACCGCCCGCGAAGAGTACGACGACCGCACTGAGCGCACCAGGTAATCAGCGGCGGCCAGCGGTCTGGTCATAGACGGCCGCCTCGCCGAGACCGGCCCGACAATCAGACCCACTTATGCCACCCGGCGACATCACGAGTTCAACCTCAGTTAGTCATTCGGGGTGCTCCTCCGACTCAGGCGCAGCCGAGCAGACGCGGCCCCTGGCGTCCAGCTGGTCTCGTGCAGCGGCGAACCGGACTGGACGAGCCCGGTGTCCCTGCGGTCACCAGACCACCGACATCTTGGGGGTCACCCAGGGTCTGGGGCCGTGCTCGACCTGATGAGGCCAGATCGCAACGCCACCCTCCGGTACGGGCGCCGTGCGCACACCATCGGCCGGCGCCCGTCGCCTTGACTCAGTCACAGGCTCCGCGGCCCTACTGACGCCCTCATGTAGTTGATCGCTTCTACATCCGCGCCCCGTCTCTCTCCGGCTGGGCAGGCGAGGGCGCGGGCTTGGGAGGGCGCTTCCGGAGCGGCTTGTGCTCGGGAAGGGCGGGAGGGTTACTTGCCGACCTGGCTTTCCGCTTGGTGCTTGAGGTTGTTGACCCAGTTGTGGAGGGAGTTGTCCAGGGCAGTCTGCAGGGTGTCCTTGTTGGCGGTGACGGGGTCGCCGGTCCAGGATTCCTCGGTGTGGACGAGGACGCCGTCGGCGGCGGGGGTGAAGGTCCATACGTGGATGGCGGTGATGCCCTGGGCGGGGCCGCCCCAGGCCAGGCGCTTGCCGTAGTCGACCTGCTTGACGGTCGAGGTGATGTTCAGTCCTTCGGTGGTCCAGCGGAAGACGGAGCCGGGGCGCAGGCGTCCGGGGGTGTCTTTGGCGACGACGTCGACGTTGGGCTGCCAGGTGGGCCAGTTCTCGACGTTGGTCTGGATCTTCCAAATGGTGTGCAGGGGGGCGTGGATGAGGATGTCGTCGCGGCTGATGACCGGGGCGCTGGCGTCGATCTGCACGTCGTCGGTGTGAGTGGCGGTGCCGGCCGTGATGGTGGTGGCGGTGGTGGTGGGCGGGTCGTCGTTGAGAGCGTGGGCGGTGCCGGTGGCGAGGAGGACAGCGCCGGCCGTGGCGGCGGCGAACTTCGTTGCGGTGAGGATGCGCATGGTGGGGCCTTTCATCACGTGTGGCGGTGGTTGTCTGCTGGCAGCGGACCGGGCCGGGCAAGGGAGTGGGTGTAGTTACGGGGCGCCTGAGGCGGATCGCGTCAGGCGTGCAGGACGACCTTTCCTGCAACGGTGCCGGACTCGGCCAGCCGCATCGCCTCGGCGGCCCGGGTGAGGGGTAGTTCGGCGGCGATGTGGGCGGTGATCTCGCCGCGCCGGAGGGCTTCGAAGACCTCGGTGAGGTCGGTGCGCAGCCGGGCGCGGAAACGGCTGCGGTTCAGGGCTCGGCCGGCCCAGACGTTGAAGAAGTAGGCGCGGCGGCGGTTGGGCAGGGCGTTCCACAGCCAGACCCGACCGAGGAGCTTGAGGACGGGCCACTGCTTGGAGCCCTCGTCGTCGCGGGTGGAGGCGCTGCCGTAGGAGACGAGGGTGCCGCCGGGCGCGAGCAGGCGCCAGGAGTCGATGATGCCGCGGCCGCCGACGTGATCGAAGACGGCGTCCACGCCGCGCGGGGCGAGCTCGCGGACGCGAGCGGGGATGTCCTCGCTGCGATAGTCGATCGGGCTCACCCCCCGCTCCCGCAGGGCAGCGTGGTGGCGCACGGACGCGGTGCCGATCACCTTCGCTCCCGCGGCCTGCGCGAGCTGGACGAGCACGGAGCCGACGCCGCCGTTGGCGCCGTGCACGAGAACCGTCTGCCCGGCGCGGACGCGGGCCTTGCGGTGCAGCATCTGCCAGGCCGTGATGCCGTTGATCACCACGGTCTCGGCCTCGGCGGCGCTGATCCCCTCCGGGACCGGTACGACGTCGGCGGCGTCGACGACCACGTGGCTGGCCCAGCCGCCGACCTTCAGCAGTACGGCCACCCGGCTGCCGGCAAGCGCGGGGGCGACGCCGTCCCCGGTCTGCGCGACGGTGCCGACCAGGTCGTAACCGGGGACGAAGGGGAAGGGCGGCTGGTCGTAGTAACGGCCGCGGCGCATCTGCTGCTCGGCGAAGGAGACACCGGTCGCCTCCATGCGGATGACGACCTGCCCCGGCCCGGCACTGGGGACGGCACCCTGCCGCACCTGCAGTTCCTCCGGCTCGACCTTGCCCGGCAGTACGACCTCGATCATTTCTGCGGCGTTCATGGCGACCTCCATCGACTCCACCAACTTCGTTAGCGGCTGGTGCGTTCGTTAGAAGTTATAACTGGATCGCGCAGTGACAGTCAAGCGCGTTCGTAATAGGGTCTAACTCAGAGCGGGCGGGCAGCCGCTCACCCGGACTACGAAAAGCCGGCGAACACGACAGGGAAGGGATGAGCACATGGCCATCGCGGGCAAGGACACCCCACGCGAGCGCTACCGCGCCCAGCTACGCGCCGAGATCAAGCAGCACGCCTGGGAACAGATCGCCGCCGCCGGAGCGCCCGGGTTGTCCTTGAACGCCATCGCCAAACAGATGGGCATGAGCGGCCCCGCGCTCTACCGGTACTTCGCCAGCCGCGACGAGCTGATCACCGAACTGATCCGCGACGCCTACCGCAGCCTCGCCGACACCATCCGCGCTACCGCCGACTCCGGCGCAGACCTGGCCGGACTGGGACACGCCCTGCGCGCCTGGGCCCTGGACGACCCCCAGCGCTACTTCCTCATCTACGGCACACCCGTCCCCGGCTACCACGCCCCCGACGACATCACCACGATCGCCTCCGAGATCATGGACGCCCTCCTCAACGCCGCCACCGGCGGCACCCCCGCCGACACCCCGGACGACGCCCCCTTGGAGGCCCACCTCGCCGAGCACCGCGAGTGGGCAGCCGACCACCCCGCACCCCCCTCCGCCCTGCGCCGCGCCCTGCTCTTCTGGACCCGCCTGCACGGCATCCTGTCCCTGGAACTGGCAGGCCAATTCACCGGCATGGGGCTCGACCCGGCAGAGCTGTACATCAGCGAATTGCGCCACCTGACCTGTACCGATCTCTGCAAAGCTACGGACCAGGAGGTCGCTGACATCCACGGCTGACAGGGAGGCTCGGTTTCTCCCGCCGGACCTCTGCTCGGACTGTGGGGGGCGCAGTACTGTGCGGAGCGCAAAGTGCCGGAAGACGCGGAGGTGTTGATCGATGCAGTGGATGACCCGGGTCGATGTCGAAGCGTCGCCGGAAGCTTTGTGGCGGGTCGTCGCGGAGGTGGAACGCTGGCCGGAGTTCATCGTCACCATGCGGCGCGTCGAGCGCCTCGACGGCAAGGAGCCGGGGCCGGGCTCGCTGGTGCGCATCGCCCAACCACGCATGCCGGTGCTGACGTGGCGGATCACCGAATGGACACCCGGCCGGTCCTTCAGCTGGCAGTCCGCGTCCGGCGGTGTGACGACGACCGGCACACATGTCGTCGCCCCCAGAGGCCACGGGAGCACCCTGACCCTGGGCATCGACCAAACCGGGTTCGCAGCACCACTCGTAGGCCTGCTGACGGGCTGGCAGACGCGACGATACGTCGAGGTCGAGGCGACGAGCCTGAGGTCGCGTGCCGAGGCATCGGGCTGACGCAGTTCGGGTGCCGCCTTCTCGCCCCAGCCGGTGGCCCGGGCACCGGCCCGTGCTCCCAGTGGGTGCCCGAAGGGCGGCCGGGACAGCCTGCGGATCTGGCGGCAGCGGTGGAGACCAAGGCGGGCGAGGAGTGGCGTGCGTTGCTACTTCTGCCGTCGCGGCATGCTTGCTCGTACGAGCTCTTATGGCTTCGTAATGGTGCCCTTCCAACCGGGCCCTCACTTCAGCGACGGGCAGGTGGCTGCCGGAAAGAACATCACGCCGAACTGGCAGACCACCAGGTCGAAGCCTCCGTCCGAGAACGGCAGCCGCTGCGCGTCGGCCTGCCGCCACTCCGCGCCTGGGGCGCGGGCCGACCCGAAGACGACCACGGCCTCATTCAGGTCAGTGGCCGTCACGCCGGCCGACGGTGCTGCGGCGAGTAGGCTCGACGTCAACACGCCTGTTCCCGCAGCCAGTTCGAGAATGCGCCGAGGGTGGGGTGCCGCCGCCCTCGCGGTCAGGTCCGCGGCGAAGGGCCGGAAGACCACGGGCACGAGGTACTGCTCATAGGCCGCTGGCATGGACTCGGGCCACCGCTGGTCGGCGTTGATTCCCGTCACCCTTATGACGGAAGTGCACCCGGAGGCCCCCTGTTCCGCCGCGCCGCCCTGCACCCCGGAGCCGGCCCTGCCTGACAAGTCGGCAGGGCAATCGTTCTCCGACGCGGCACTACCGACAGCTTTGCGCGGGGGATGAACTTGCCTGGACCCCCTGAACGACCTGCACGGGTTTCGTAACGCGTCCAATCTCGTCGCTCGCCTGAGCGATCCGGTGGAACGTCGTGTGCGCCATGGTCGCTGCATGACTGATACCCCCCACCACAACGCCACGGACCCGCAGTGCGCCCCCGAGCCGGCCACCCGCAGGTCCGTCATCGCCGCCCTCGGCGCCACCGCGCTCGGCGTGGCCGCGGCTGGACTCGCCGCCACGCAGACCGCGGCGGCGGCGCCCCCGAGCGCGGACCGGTCCGCTCCCCCGCTCGCTGCGGCGTGCGTCCTCACGCCCGAGCAGACCGAGGGCCCCTACTACCTGGACCTGGAGCGAGTCCGCAAGGACATCACCGAGGGCAAGGCCGGCGTTCCGCTGACCCTGCGCGTCACGGTCATAGACAGCACCACCTGCGCCACGCTGCCCAACACGGCAGTCGACATCTGGCACTGTGACGCGCTGGGAATCTACTCCGGCTACGTCGCCGGCGGATCCACCCCCGACACGACCTTCCTGCGCGGTGTGCAACTGACCGACGCGTCCGGGGTCGCGGAGTTCACCACCGTCTACCCGGGGTGGTACGTCGGCCGGGCCCTTCACATCCACGTCAAGACGCACGCGGGCGGCACCGTCTCCAACGGGACCTATCACGGAGGCCATGTCTCCCACACCGGCCAGCTCTACTTCCCGGAGACGTACAACGCCAGGGTCGCCGCCCTGTCGCCTTACCGGAACAACACGGCCTCGCGCACGCTCAACGCGAGGGACGGTATCTACCGCAACGGCGGTTCGGCCACCCTGTTGACCCTCACCCAGACGGGCAGTGACCTGGGCAAGGGCGTAACGGGGTCCGTCGTACTCGGGATCGACCCCACTGCCACACCCTGACGGTCACGAGGGAGCGGTGGCCGAGTCCGGCCGCCGCGCTCACTGCCCAGTCGTCTTGCATGGTTTCGGCGCGAGAACGTGCGGCCAGGAATCGGGGATGAGCCGGAGTCGAACGTGCGAGGTATGCGGTACGGCGCTGATTCCGAGGCCGCGGAGCGGCCGGCCGGCTCGGTACTGTTGCAACGCCTGCCGGCAACGGGCGTTCCGGCGTCGGACGGCAGCGCAGGATACCTTCCGGGCCAGGGTGCCGCGTCGGCCGCGGCCCCCACAGCAGCATCCGCCGCGGCGATCGCAGCAACCCGTGGCCGCGCCCTGCCGCCGGCGCTCGACTCCTTCGTCGGCCGGCGGCAGGAGTTGTCGGACCTGCGCGCGCTGCTCAGGAGCACACGGCTGCTCACGCTGACCGGAGCGGGCGGTGTGGGCAAGACGCGGCTGGCGCTGGAGTTCGCCCGCGGGATATCCAGCCGGTACGCCCGGCTCGACCTGGTGGAGCTCGACGCGCTGCGGGACGGCGCAACTCTGACGCAGTCCGTGGCCGCCGCGCTGGGCATGGGCGAACGGGCGGGCCCTACCGGCGTCGACGTCGTGGTCCGTGCCATCGGTGATGCCTCCCAGCTGCTGATTCTGGACAACTGCGAGCACCTCGCCGAGCCGTGCGCCAGGCTGGTCGTGACCCTGCTGGGCCGTTGCCCCCGGCTGCGGATCCTGGCCACGAGCCGTGAGGCATTGCGGGTGCCCGGGGAGACCGTGTTCCGGGTCGGCGAGCTGTCCCTGCCGCCGGCTGACGCCGGGAACGACGTGACGGCCCTGCAGCGGGCGGACTCGGTACGGCTGTTCGTGGAACGTGCCGCGCACCGCTCGCCCGGGTTTGCGCTGGACCGAACCAACGGCCCATTGGTCGCGGAGATCTGCCGACGGCTGGACGGCCTGACTCTCGCCGTAGAGCTAGCGGCCTGCCACATCGGCGCCTTCGCGCCGGGCGACATCCTCGCGGGCCTGGACGACCATGCGTCTCAGCTGGACCTCCTGGCCGGTGGCAGCAGGACCGGGCCCCGGCGGCACAGCACGCTCGCCACCGCCGTCGACTGGAGTCACCGGCTGCTGGATCCGGCGGAACAGGCCGTCTTCCGGCGCCTCGCGGTCCTCGCCGGAGGGTTCGATCTGGCCGCGGCGGGCTCGGTGTGCGCCGGCGGCGGCATCGGGCCGCAAGACGTCTTTCCCCTCCTGCGCGCGCTTGAGGCGAAGTCACTGATCTCACGGTTGCCCGGGGATACGGCACCCACCCGCTTCCGGCAGCTCGGTGTCATCCGCGCCTACGCCATGGAACGTCTGCGCGCATCCGGCGAGCTGGGCCCCACCCTGCGCAGCGCCCTCGCATGGCTCCACGAGGTGGCCGAGCGAGCTTGTGGGGATGTGTTCGCCGACCAGGCGAGCAGCCCGCTGACGGTGGAACGGGACAACCTCGCCTCGGTGCCGGCCCACGCCACCGGCCAGGACGAGACCACGCGGGTACGGCTGACCCTTGAACTGGCCCGGGTGCACTACCAGCAAGAGCAACCGTCAGCTGCGGGCGCACTGCTGACCGGACTGCTGCGAGAGCCCGGCGGTCAGGCACTGGGCGGGGAGGTGGCCGCGCTCGCCACACGGGTGGCCGCCCAGCAGGCCGACCCGCGCCGAGCACTGTCCCTGGGCGAGCGGGCGGTGAACCTGGAGCGGCAGCGTCACGTGCCCTCCGGACTCGCCAACGCACTCGACGCCAGGGCCGCGGCGTGGCTGTGTCGCGGCGAATTCACCGAGGCCGTCTCAGATCTGCGCGCGTGCCTGGACGTCGTCGCCCCGCTCGGCTCGCCCGAGGACGTCGCGTGGTGCACCCAGCACCTGGCCTGGGCTCTGCTCCAGGCGGGCGGGGAGCGCGAGGCCGACGAGCTGATGGCGGATTGCCTTCCGGTGCTCAGGGAGCAGGCGCCCTGGCCCCGGGTCGCGGCCGCGCTACACACAGCGGGCGCCGTACGGCTGGCTCTGGGGCAGATGGAGAGCGCCGAGGCACTGTTCACCGAGGTGCTGCGCATTGCCCCCGGGGGGAGCTTCCACGCGCTGTACCCCGTCGAGGGCCTGGCGCTGGTGGCTGCAGAGAGCGGTGACATGCAGCGCGCCCTGAGGTTGTGCGAGGCGAGTGCGCTGGCGCGACGCCTGCTGGACACCGAGCCCGAGGCGTCCTGGCGGCGCAGGACCGAGCAGGCGGCGGTCCGCGCCCGGACTGTGCTGCCGACGGCGGCGCGGGAGGCCGCGGTCGTCGGCGCTCACGAGCTGCGCGGGGACCGGCTCGTCGCCTACGCCCTGCGGACAGGCAGCGGTGAGCAGGTCCGGCGGGGGCTGGACACCATGGGGGCCGACGACGAGCGGTGGCGGCTGACCGCGAGGGAGTTCATGGTGGTCGAACTCGTCGCGGAGGGGCTGACGAACCGGCAGATCGCAAGTGAGCTCGGACTTTCGGCGCATACGGTCGCCACGCACCTGGACAAGGTGCGCGACAAGCTGGGTCTTCGCTCACGTACACAGATCGCTCTGTGGTTCGACCGGCCTCGGAGCTACAGGAGGTAGGACGGCGGCGCTTGTCACGGCGAACATCTCGTGTGACTTCCGCGTGCACGAGACGTACGGGTCCCTACCCGCTGGGTGGTCAGGACGGCGGGGCGGGCAGACGTCATCGTGGTGATTCGCCTTGGTGCGACCTGCCGCTCGGGGGTGCGGGGCTCGTCTGGCGGACAAGCTGCACGTCGACAGGCAGTGCAACTGCCAGCACTGTCCTGCCGGACAGCACGGGGGCGACGCGGTGTGCAGGCGTCGCGGTATCGGCGAGTCAAGCGCCTACCGCCTCCTCCCCGCCGAAGGCGTCACCGACGACACCGCCCTGGTCGTCTTCAGCCTGTGAGGGGGAAAGCTGGGGGGCTGACCAACTTCAGCGGCTCGCCGGCCTCGGCCTCGACCGGGCGCAGCAGTTGGCTGTCCGAGTCTCCGCGCTGACGGGCCTCGGCTTTACCTGCGGCTCGCCCGCCACCGCCCCGTCGTCGAGCACGAACCGGCAACCCTCGTCGTCGGTCACGACGCCGACCACCGGCCCCCGACGGTCGCCTACGCCACCGAGCCCGGGTACGACGCGGTCCGCTGCGGGCGTGGGTGTGCCGCGAGAGCGGCCGGTTCCTGGACGGCTGGTCCTAGCAGCACGCCGTGGCAGCCGGTGTGGGCGTGGTGGCGGCCGGCCCACTGGTTCCTGGTCCACCCGAGCCTGGACGGCGACTGCGGCCGGGGTCGACGACACCTTCGGTGGCGCGCGGCACGTGGTGCGCATCGCCGAGGGCGACCTGCCCGTGGGGCTCATCCACGCAGGCAGCAGGGGGTATCTGCGGGAGGTCTGCGGGAGATCGGTCTGCCCGCCTGGGGGATGTGCCACAGCGCTCAGTACGAGATCCACCCGCTGGACGCCTGCGCCCACCGGCGGAGGATGCCCTGCCGGACGAGAGCTGCCCGACGGGGTGGCCGCCGCCGACCTGATCGCCTTCGGCGCCACCGAGTACGGCGAGCTGTGCCTCCACCGTCACGACGGCACGGTGCGCATCCGCAGCCGCCTGACCCGCCATACCGACGAGGTACTGGTGCCGCTCGCCCCGGGCCTCGACGTCTTCACCCGCGCCCTGGAGGCCGTCGACCGCTACCGCAACGCCTGCTGGCACCCCTACCCGGTGGAGGGCGGTCAGACCCGGTCCGGCTCACTGCTCGCTCGGCGGACCGATGTCGACGACCGCCTGTATGCCCGGGGCTGCGGGCCCGGGGACCGGCTCGGCGCTCTCGCCGAGGAAGCCGCCTGACTGGTGCTGCCAGAGCTTGGCATAGGCACCGTGCGCCGCGAGCAACTCCTCATGGGTGCCCTGCTCGACGACGCTTCCGCGGTCGAGGACGACGAGACGGTCCATTCCGGCCACGGTACTCAGACGGTGGGCGACCACGAGGGCCGTACGCCCGTCCATCAACCGCCACAGGGCGTCCTGAACGAGGACCTCGCTCTCCGAGTCCAGCGCGCTGGTCGCCTCGTCGAGCAGCAGGATCGGGGCGTCGCGCAGGATGGCCCTGGCGAGAGCGACGCGCTGGCGCTGGCCGCCCGACAGTTTGACCCCCCGCTCCCCCACCAGGGTGCCGAAGCCGTTGGGGAGTTGGTCGGCGAACTCCGTGACGTGCGCGGCTGCGGCGGCGGCGTGGATCTCCTCGTCGGTGGCGCCGGGCCGGGCGAAGGCGATGTTGTCCCGCAGGCTGCGGTGGAACATGGCGGGTTCCTGCGGGACGTAGGCGATCAGTGAGCGCAAGTCGGTCTGGCGCAGCCGGCTGATGTCCTGCCCACCGATCAGGATGCGTCCGTCGGCGATGTCCGACATGCGCAGCAGGAGCCGGGTGAGTGTGGTCTTGCCGCCGCCGGACCTGCCGACCAGACCGATCCGTGCGCCTGCCGGCACGTCCAGGTCGAGCCCTTCAAAAATCGGCTTCGCGCCCGTGTGGGCGAAAGTCACCGCCTCGAACCGGATGCCGGTGTCCCGCGGTGCGAGCGGTTCGGGTTCCGTCAGGTCGAGCACGGTGGGCGGATCCAGCAGCAGCTCTGTGAACTGCGCGGCCTCGGTCATCGAGCTTTCCAGACGCCGGTAGATCTGGTTGAACTCGAACATGATCTGGGTCGCGTTGGAGTAGTAGGTGAACGCGACGACGACCTCCTCAACTCCTTGACCTGGGCCGCCGAAGGCAACGGCGATCAACAGGCCGAGCACGTTGGTCAGCACGGACAGGGGGGCGATCAGGGTGTCGACGCGCAGGTTGCCGTAGTCCCACGACCTCAGCGTCAGGCGCCGGGAGTCCGCGACACGGGTGCGGTGTTCGGCGGCCTCCCGCCGCTCGGCCGCGAACGCGCGGATGGTCTCCATGTTCATGAGGCTGTCGGCGACGTGCCCGGAGACCCGGGCGATCGCAGCCTCGCGGTCGTTGACGAGCCGCTGCCGGCGACGGATCAGAGGCGTCGCGGCCACCACCGTCGACGCGATCATTGCCAGAAGGCCGACGACGAGCATCGGCTCGTAGCTCCACAGCACCACGGCACCGAACACCAGGGGGACGAGGCTGCCCACAATTCGGTACGTCACCGTGTCGACGAAGTCTTCGAAGCGCTTGCCGAAACTCAGGACCCGTTTGGTCAGGGAGCCGGCGAAGTTGTCGTGGAAGAACGCCGCGTCCTTGGCGAGGAGTTCGTCCATGCCGCTCACGTACAGGTGTTCCATGCCCAGGGCGTCCACGCGGTTCAGGCAGTGCTGCCCGACCCGCCACACGGCCTCGGCGAGCAACAGCGTCACCCCGAAGCCCAGCACGTACGGCAGTGCCGAGCCGAGGGTGAGACCGCCGCCGCCGGCGGCCTGCCCGGCCAGTTTGGCGATCAGCAGCGGGGCGACGTAGCGAATGCCGATGTTGCCCACGGCCGGCAGCAGCAGGGCGGGCAGGGCCAGTCGTCGTAGTCGCAGCAGCTCCCGGCCGTAGCGGCGCAGTGCCAGAACGACCGCGCCCCTGCCCGGCGTCGGTCCTCGCGTGTTTGTCGTCGCCATCACACTCCCGGAGATTCGGAAGTCGGAAGTGTCCCGTCAGGGGAGGTCCCCAGTCCAGGCATTTAACGCGGAACGGCGAGAATCGGACACCGCTGCGTTCGCGTCACGTACTCCCTCAGTGGCCGTGACCGCCGTACTCGTCGTGCCACCTCGCGCCGGTCGTCGTCATCGTCGCCCCGGTTGCCGCGATGGTTGTCACCCATGGGTGGGAGGTCGACGGTGTAGCGGTAGATCACCGGCCCGGCAGGCGTCGCCGGGGTGGGGCCGTCGGCCGGGATGCCCTCGGTCTCCATGGCCAGCAGGCGCAGGGGGACCCTGGTGCCACTGTGCTGATGCCCCTTAACCCTTTCCTCGTTCATGACGCCAGCGCAATGCGTCTGGGTGCCCGGGTGTTCCTCGCGTTGTCGAGCCAAGCGGCAGCCACGCCGGACAGTAGCGACAAGCTGTACGTCGACAGGGAGTGCCACTTCCTGCAATCCCGCCCGGTAGCACGGGGACGAGGCGGTGTGCCGGCGTCGCGGTGTGGGCGAGTCGATCGCCGACCACCTGTATGTGAAGGGCGCGCCGCAGACATCCTTGGCGAAGCACGGGCGAGCGGCCAGCTTCTCCTATCCGACCTGATCGGCTCGGCCTGGACGTCGACCGCTGCAGAAGCTCGCCGCTTCCTATGCAGGAGTCGGTCGACGGTCGCAGGGTCTTGAGCATGATCCGACGTCGATACGATCGCGCGGCCGCCACTCGCCGACCTTGCTCATAACAGCATCGTCCCCTGCCTCTCCCTGCCACCGGGCGAGGTCGTTCCGGGAGCGGAGGGTGTGGGGGTGGTTCGGGCCCAATACCCGCATCCGGTCGGCCAGCAGTTCGGCGAAGGCGGCGGCGGCTCCGGCCGCATCGCCCGCCTCCCCCCACCACACGGCAAGGCCATGCTGGGAGACGGAGGCTTGGGGGCGGTCGGGGCCCAGTACTGTTCCAGCAGTCCCGGTGAAGAAGGGCAAGACCCTCACCGTCACCGGCGCCCTCACCCGGGCTAACCGGGAGTCGCTCAAGTACGGCGGTTACGGCTCCCAGGCGGTCAAGCTGCAGTTCCACAAGAAGAGTTCTAGCAGCTACACCACGCTGAAGACCGTCACGGCGGACTCCAAGGGCAACCTGAAGACGACGACCACCGCCAAGGAGGACGGCTACGTCCGCTTCTCCTTCGCGGGCAACTCGACCACCGCGGCTGTCAGCGCCACGGGCGACCACGTCGACCTGCAGTAGGTTCTCCGAGCCAACGGCCGCGCCACCGGTGGCGCGGCGGTTCGCTAGGCGGCGTCGCGTTCGGACAGGAAATGCGATCAGCACGGTGAACAGATGGTCCACCGCCACCTGCTGCCGGCTGTCCGACAATTGTCGCCAGTGGTGGATCCCGGCGCCGGGTAAGGCGTCCTCGAGGACGAGTGGGATGCACGTGAAGCTGCTTTCCTCACCCTTGCGGGCGAGTATCGGCCCCTTGCAGTTTCACCGGCCGGGAAGGGGACTCGGCCGGGCCGGGTTCAGGAGACGGCAGCCGTCAGGTACGTCAGGTACACCCCTCCCTCGCAGTCGGGCATCTTCCGCAGGGCCCAGCGGCCCCGGACGGTCTCGGTAAAGAAGTTGGACTCGGCGTCGTCCTCCTCTACTTCGCCCTCCTCGGGGATGTAGCCAGCTTTGGGCAGCTGCGTGTGCAGGAACGCCAGGGTGGTGTCGAAGCCGCCCCGTACGACGGTAGCGACGACGAGTCGGCCGCCGGTGCGGTGCTCCACCGAGGTCACAACCGCGCCGTCGGGCACCGGCAGGTTGTCCGGGAAGTCCTTGGGGAGCGGCAGTGAGGCTGCCGTGGGACAGCCGTGGGGCGCGGCACCGGCCGTGTTCCCGGCCGGCGGATCGGTTACCCGCTTCGCCTGGTACGGCGTCACCCCCGGGCGCTCGGCGTGTTTGCTCGCTGCCGAGCATCCGGTGACTGCGGCCAGGCTGAGGACGGCTCCTGCTAGTACGGCAGCCGAGAGCGGTGTTCCCATCTAGTGGCTTCCTCCGGGCTTCTTGTGCTTGCCGCTGACCATGGCGTCGTATGCTCCGTACAGCGTGTTGCCGGAGGACTGGCGGGCGATGGAGGCCAGCGCGTCGTAGTTCTGCGCTCCTCCGGTCGCGCAGGCGCCGGTGCAGCCGTCGGCGTAGGCGGCGAGCACGCGGCCCTGGGCGTCGGTGGTGACGTCGATGAAGTCCAGGAGATTGCGGTCCTTGCCGCAGGTGGTGCCGCCCGTGCAGATCGAACCCTTCTGGACGGGGTCGGTGGGGGTGGCGTCGGCGGTGACCCAGGACTGGCCGCTGTCGTAGGTGGTGGCCACGTAAAGGTGCCACACTCCCTGGAAGGCCGGGTCCTGGTAGTTGCCGCCCGTGGTGGTGCCAAGGAAGGCGAAGGCGGCGCGGTTGTCGTCGCCCGCGGTGACGGTGGGGAAGACGACGTTCTTGATGCCGAGGGCCGCGCCGACGTTCTGGTCGTACAGCCAGGTCTTGCCTTTGTCGTGGCTGACGGCGATACGCGGCGTGCCGTCGCTGTTCTGGTAGCCCATGTAGACAGTCCCGCCGGCTCCGATCCCCACGCTCGGGTCCGAGTCCCCGGCCGTGCTGGACGGGTTCTTGCGGACGGTCCACGTCAGCCCGTTGTCCTCGGAGACGGCCACGGCTTGATGGCCACCGCAACCCTTGTTGGGCACATATACCGTGCCGTCCGGGGCGACCTTCACATGCCCGTGCAGGCCACCGCAGTCCAGCAGCGAGTACATCGGAACGGCGGGCCCGTACGTCAAGCCGCCGTCCCGGCTGACCGCGCAGGAGGCATCAGCGATGTCCTGCGAGCAGTAGTAGACGGCGTTCGGGTATGACGTGAGGGCGCCTGGTCCGCCCGGGGCGAAGGGACCGCCACCGATGGTCTGGTGGTCCACACCGGAGTTGAGGCCCGAGCCGCCTGTCGGCGTCCACGTTTCACCGTCGTCGTCGGTGTAGCAGGTCAGCGCGGTCTTGCCGGCGAGCTGCGACTCGAAGGTGCGGTGGGTGACCGGGTCGGTGAACAGGATCGGGTCGAGGCTGGCGGTGCTGCCCTGGGGACAGCCGTTGGCCGTACTCGCGCTTTTGTCCTGCCATTTCGCGGCACCGGCACTGTCGTAGGTGACCTTGAGCGTCGAGGTGTACGCCTGGAACATCGCGGCGCCACTCGCACGGTCGACGCCGATCGAGGGTTCACCGGCGTTGTGCGCATCCGTGATGCCATCGGGTGCCCATGAGTTCGCGTACGTCGGCGGTGTGGCCGTACTCGGTGGTGGATCGACCGGAGCGGTGATCAGGCTTGCGGTGCCGGTGAAACTGTCGCCGAGCGGCGCGTACGGCACCACGCGCACGGTGTACGACGCCGACACCGCCGGAAGCAGCACGGTCTCGGGGTCGCTGGATGAGGCTGAGGCGGCCACCTCCCGGCCGTCCGCATCGAGGACGTACAGGTCGAAGTCTGCGGCGGAGTCCGGCCATCCGACGTCGATACGCAGGCCGTGACCGACGTCGTAGTCCGCGGGCACCGACACCTTCAGCGCGTAGTCGTCGCAGGGTTGCGCTGTCGCGCAGCTCACCGTCCCGGCAGTGCCAGAGACGTTCGGGACGGCGAAGGGCCCGGCAGTCCATGTGGTCGTGGGCGCGGTGTCGCTGACCGATCCGGAGGGCGGGGTGGCGGCGTCGGCGGCAGCACTCGCCAGGGTTGCGGCGACGAGCGCCAGCAACCCGACGGCGAGACGACCTCGTGATCTCGGGTGGTGGTGAAGACGGAGCGTGGAGAGCAGAGCCACAGGTACCTCGTGGGTTCGCGAGTCGGACGAAGGGTGGTGATGTGTGGCGGTAGGAATGACGCCTTCGTGTGCTCTACGGGGAGGCAGGCGGCGTCCGTCGCGAGAAAGCGAACTCTTCTCGAAAGAGGAGGAACGCCGCGCGGGGCCGCCATACCATTCGGGCCGCGCCCCACTCCCCTGTGCGGCTGCGCAACAGCACTTACGGAGGCTTGGTCAGAGGGCGTCGACGCCGCTCACCTTCCAGCCGTCGGAGGCGCGGGTGAGTGTCATACGCACCCGGTTGAGGTCTAGCCGGGGCTGTGGGACCTGAGTGCTTTGGGTGACCTGGTTGACGAAGAGCAGGACGACGGCCCGGTCCGACGTGGCCGACACGACGGACACCGCTGGGGCGCTGCCGTTCGCGGGTGTGGCCACGGTGGCTTTCACAACGCCGTGATACTTCGTCGCGGTCGGCGCGACGGCCGCCTTCGTGGTCTTGCCGTATTGGTCGCGGAAGTGCCCGGTCAGCAGGGCGCGGGCCCGGGAGAAGTCCCGGTCCAGGTGCCGGTAGTCGTACGACAGCACGACCGGTGCCGCCTTACGGGCGGCTGCCAGGGCCTCGCCGCGGGCCTGCTCCGTCTGTCGCTCCTGCAAGTACTGCCACCCGAGTACGGCGGCCGTAATCAGGGCTGCTACGAGGACGACGCTCGGCACTGCGGTGAGCACGCCCGGCAGGCCGGCCTTGCGCGGGCGCGCGCCGTCCTCTGGCTCAGCCTCGAACGACTCGGGCTCCGGCGGGTCCTCCAAGCCGTTCGTCGAGGGCTCGGCGAGCATGGTGCGCCCGGAGGGAGTCTGCTCTTCCTGGTGGGCGCCGCGCTCGGGGCGCACAGGCCGCCCGGCGCGCTTGGCTGCCGCGCGGGCGGCCGCAGTCATGGTGCGCCGGGCCGGTGAGCCGGTCCCCCGGGTGCGGGAGGTGGGGTTCGCCACGGTCTCTCTCCTCATTGATGGCCTCACATCGGTTCAGCCCACGAACGTGACATCGGAGGTCAGCCACCGGCCGGCCACGGGCGTCAGGTCGAGCTGGAGGCGGTAGGTGCGCGCCTGGCCCTCGGGCGCCCCGGTGTTGGTCACCTTGCTGTCGGCCACGATCAGGACCCGGGCGGAGCGCGCGTCCGACCGCACGATGCCCGCTTCCAGAACCTGCCCCTGTGAAACCGACTTGTTCTGCGCAACCAGCTTGGTCAGCTGTGCGGTCTGCGCGGCGAACTGCTTCTTAAACTCGCCGGTGGCGCCCCTCAGCACATTGCCGCTGTCCCGGTCGTAGTGCCGGTAGTCGAGCGAGGTGAAGTTCAGCGCCGACTGGCGGGCCGCCGCCAGGACGTCCTGACGGCGCTGTTCGGCCGCGCGCTGGTCGGCCAGCTTCAGGCCCAGCCAGACACACAGCACGGTCGTCAGCACGGTCGTGGCGACGAGCCCTGCCGCCAGCAGCCTCGCCCGGCTTCCTGTCACGCCATCGGTCCTACGAGCAGCCATTGCCACGACTCCTTTCCGAACACGGTCTGTTCTCCGCCCGTCGAGCCGATCTCCACGGGCGTTCCGTTCGGGCCGGTCACGGTGCCCGTCCCCGGGTCGTAGGGGGCCACGAAGGCGGCCTGGTCGGCGCTGTATTTACCTGTGGTCGGGCCCGGCGCGTTCTGGGCACCACGCACGGAGGTCTTGCTGCCGCGCGGTACCGTGCAGCGCGCGTCGGTGTTCGCCGGGCGGGTGCTGGTGTCGGCCGGGTCGCGCCGCTGGGTGCTGTAGCCCTGGGTGCACGCGGGGGGATCGTCGGCGTTCACGGTCAGCCCGAAGTGGGTGGTGCCGTCACCGGGGATGACCGTGTAGCTGCCCGCGACCGTGAGCGGAAGGGTGACCAGAGCTTGTTCGACGCCGGGCAGCCGGGCCAGGGTGATCTGGCCGCCGCTGATGAGGTTGGCCAGCAGTACCGGTACGTGCGGCCGGGTGGACTTCAGCAGGGATTCCAACTGCTGAGCAGTGGGCGTGGTGTTGCCGACCAGCCGGCGCAGATCGCCGTCGCTCGACTTCAGTTGCTCGGTGAGCGTGGCCAGGTCGTGGGAGAACGACTTGATGGCCGAACCCTGGTCGGCCTGTGTCTTGAGCACCTTCCGCGAGTCTTCGATCAGCGAGACCGTCTGAGGGAGCGACTCGGATCCGGATTCCACCAGCGCGTTGCCGGAGTTCACCAGTCGGCTCAGGTTCGGTCCGGTGCCGGCGAAGGCCTTACCCAGCTCGTCTACGGTGACCCGCAGATCGTCCTTGCCGACCGAGTTGACCAGTCGGTCGAGGCTGAGGACAAGGTCGGTGACCGGCAGCGGGGTCCGGGTGCGGCTGCGCGGGATCGGGCTGCCATCCGTGAGGTACGGCTCGCCCGACCGCCGCGGCTGGAGGTCGACGTACTGCTCGCCCACCGCCGAACGGTCGGCTACCACCGCGAGCGTGTCGGCCGGGATTCTCGGGGCGCCGTGCTCGATCTTGAGCGCCACTGAGACCCCGGACCCGGTCAGCCGCAGATCGTCTACGCGGCCTACCGGCACGCCCCGGTAGGTGACCTCGGCGCCGGGGAAGATGCCTCCGGACTCGGCGAAGTCGGCGCGCACGGTGTACCCACGGTGCAGAACGTCGTCCGCGAGCCCTGTGTACCGGGCGCCGACGTACGACATCCCGAGGGCGGTGACGGCCGTGAAGGCGAGCAGTTGTGCCTTGACCGTGCGTGTGATCACGGCAGTATCCCCTTCAGCATCAGTTCGGCGAGGCCGGGGTCGATTCCTGGCGGGAGGCGATTCGAGTCGTCCCCGGTGCTGTAGGCGGCGGTGCACACTGGCGGGCACAGCAGGCTGCTGCCGTCGGAGGGCGTCGAGGGTGCGGAGGGCGCGGGCGGGTTCGAAGGCAGAGACGGGGTGGACGGCAGGGTAGGGAGGGACGGGAGGGGGGTGGGAGTGGGCAGGCTGGGATGACGCGGTGTTCCGGGTTTCGGGGACTTCCTGCCCTTGCCGGGCTTGCCGGTGGCGTTGCCGTAGAGGTCCGCCAGGTCGAGGTCGGCGGTGATCTTCAGGTTGACGTAGTCGCCCTTGACGGCGTCCGTCGCGTTGCGCGGGAACGGGTACGTGGTGAGGATCTCGAGGGAGTCGGGCAGGTCGTCGCCCGCCTTGTTGAGCTCCTGCAGGATGGGCTGGAGCTTCCTTAGGTTCGCGACGGTGTCGTCGTGGGAGGCGTTCACCACCTTGGTGGCGGTTTTACCGAGCTCGGACAGGGCGGTGAGCATCTTCGTCAGGTCCTTGCGCTGGTCGGCGAGGGCCTTCAGGGCGGACGGCATGGTGTCGACGGCCAGGGTGATCGTCTTCTTCTCTTTCTTCAGCCGCTTAGCGAGCCGGTCGACGCCCTTCAGCGCGCGCACGATCTCCGCCCGCTGGTCGTCGAGGCCGCCGAGGAACGCATCGAACTGCTTCAGCAGGGACCTGACCCGGTCCTCGCGGCCGTCGAGGGCCTTGTTCAACTCGACGGTGATCGTCTTCAGCTGGGCTACCCCGCCGCCGTTGAGCAGCGCGGACAGGGCCGTCAGCACCTCCTCGACCTCCGGGTTGCGGCCGCTGCGGGACAGCGGGATGCGGTCGCCGTCGCGGAGCCGTCCGAGGGGTCGCGTGCCGGCCGGCGTAGACAGGGCGACGTACTTCTCGCCGAGCATGCTGGTCTGCCTCAGATCGGCGATCGCGTTGCCGGGCAGCTTCACCGAGTCGGCGACTCGGAGCCGCACTCGGGCGTGCCAGCCGTCCAGTTCCACCTTCTCCACCGCGCCGACGGTCACGTCGTTGACCTTGACCGCCGACTGCGGCACGAGGTCCAGGACGTCCCTGAATTCGACGGTGATGTGGTAGGCGTGGCCGTCCGAGGCTGCGCCGCCGGGGAGCGGGACGTCGTACCAGCCGTTGAACTGGCAGCCGGTCAGCAGCAGCGAGCCGACCGTCGCCCAGGCGGCCGTCCGGCCCTTGCGCCGCGCGCTCATGCCGGTGCCTTCAGGATTCCGCCGAGGGTCTTGTCGACCGTGCCCGTCGACGCGGGAGTCGACGGAAGCTCGGGGAGGGAGTCGAGGAGTTTCTTCAGGCCGGCGCAGTTGTCGTGGTCCTTGCCGGTCGTCTTCAGGATGGAGCAGAGGAGGGAAGCCGGATTCTGTGGGGTCTGCGCGTTGTTGCGGGTGTCGAGCGTCCCGGCGGCGGGGTTGTAGGCGTTCTGCAGGTTCGACAGGCCCGTGGGGGTGACGGTCAACAGCTCCTCCAGAGCTTTCCGTTGGGTGACGAGGACCTTGGTGACCTTGGCCAGGCCCCGCACGTTCGAGGTCAGCGCCTTCTTGTTGCCCTTCACGAAGTCGGACACGTCGCCGAGGGCGGCGGCCAGGTACTTCAGCGCGGCCGCGAGGTCCTTGCGCTCCCCCGCGAGCTGCCCGGCCACGACGGCGAGGTCGGTGTTGAACGACCGCACGCTGGTGTCGTCCGCCGCCAGCGCGGCCGTGAACACCTGTAGGTTCCGCACAGTCCCGAACAGGTCGCCGCGCCCGTCGGACAGGGTGGTGACCGCCTGGGACAGGTCTTGCACCGTCTGGTGGAGGTTCTTGCCCTGCCCCTGGAGGTTGTCCGCGCTCACCCCGAGTAGCCGGGACAGCGAGCCCTTCTTGTTGGCGCCGTTCGGGCCGAGCGCCTCGGCGGTGGTGTGCAGGCTGTCGAAGATCCGGTCGAGTTCCACAGGGACGGCTGTACGGGACTCGGGGATGACGTCTCCGTCCCGCATCACCGCGCCCTTGCGATACACCGGCAGCAGCTGCACGTAGCGGTCGCTGACGACGGAGGAGTTGATGATGGCGGCCTGTGCGCCGGCCGGCACCTTGCGGCCCCGGTCGTACTCCAGCTCGACCCGTACCCGGCCGCCCTCGGGCGTGATCTTCCTAACCTCGCCGATGCGGACGCCGAGGACGCGGACGTCGGAGCCGGGGTAGATGCCGACGGTACGCGGGAAGTACGCCGTGACGCGGACGGGGCCGGGGCCCGGCCAGAGGACGACGGTGATGCCGACGAGAATAGCGAGTGTGGTGAACAGGGCCAGGAGCCTGCGGGTCATCGGGTGCCTCCCGTCCGGGGCGTGACCGGGGTGGCGACCAGGTTTTGGATGTAGGAGTCGAACCAGCGCCCGTTGCCGAGTGTGTTGGTGAAGAGCCGGACGTAGGGGGCGAGCAGCCGGACGCTGCGGTCGAGGCTCGCCTGGTTACGTTCGAGCATCGTCACGAAGGTGTTGAGGTTCTTCAGCGCGGGCCCGATCTCCTTGCTGTTGTCGTCGACCAGGCCGGACAACTCGATGCCCAGCAGCGCGGAGCTTTTGAGTAGCGCGTGGATCGCCGTGCGTCGCTTGTCGATCTCCTTGAACAGGGCGTCGCCGTCCTTCACCAGCGCGGAGAAGTCCTTCGTGTGACCGGCCAGTACCTTGGTGACGCCGTTCGCATGGTCGAGGAGTCCGCGCAGAGCCTTGTCACGGGCGGCGACGGTCCGGGAAATCCGGGACAGCCCCTTGATCGACGCCCGCACCTCCTCTGGGGAGTTCTGGAAGGTGACGGAGATCGTGTCCAGCGCCTTCGCGAGCCGGTCGGTGTCGACCTCCTCGGTGGTGGTCGTCAGGTCGCTGAAGGCCTGAACGACGTCGTAGGCCGACACGGTCCGCCGGAGCGGGATCTCGCCGCCCGCCTTGAGCTGACCGGGCCCTTTTGGGTACAGGGCCAGGTACTTGGCGCCGAGGATCGTCTTGACCCGGATCGCCGCACCCGTGTCGGTACCGAACGCCGGGCCGCCCTTCACCTTGAAGGTCACCTTGACGTGGTCGCCGTCGAGGTCGACCTGCTCGACCTTGCCGACCTTGACCCCGGCGATGCGTACCTCGTCGCCCGGCTTCAGCCCGCCGGCCTCGGAGAAATCCGCGCTGTAGGTGTCACCGCCGCCGATCAGCGGCAGGCTGTCTGCGTTGAAGGCAGCGACGGTGAGCAGCGCGAGGACGGTGAGGCCCACGGCGCCGACGATGACCGGGTTCCTCCCCCGGCTACCGCTGGGAGGTGCCCCCGTGCGGTAGAGGTTCAGGCGTGGGTGCTCGAGCCGGATCCTGGGCAGCTTCGGCGGCAGGACGCGCACCTTCACGAGGGGCTCCGGGCGACGTGCGCGCCTGGGCAGCAGTCTGGGGAGTTTCGGCAGCTTCGGCGGCAGGACCCGGACCCTTACCAGGGGCTCGGGGTGGGGTGCGCGCCTGGGCAGCAGCCTGGTAAGCCTCGGCAGCTTCGGCGGCATTACACGCACCTTCACCAGCGGCTCCGGGTGGCGGGCGGTGCCCCGCCTGATGCGCGTGCTCATCCGCCGCACCTCGCCCGCGCCACGTGCATGTCTGGGGTGATCACCTGCTTCGTCTTCGGCAGCACGATCCGGCCGTCGAAGTCGCAGAGGTAGAAGTTGAACCACGAGCCATATGAGGCGGTGCCCGTCAGTTTGTCGAGCTTGTTCGGCAGCCGCTTCAGGACGCCCTCCACGGTGTTCTCGTTCTTGTTAAGCGTTCCGGTGAGAGCGCCGATCCCGGCGATGTCGTCCTTTAGCGGCGGACGCGCGTCCTTCAGCAGCCCCGACGTGACGTCCGTCAGGTCGCCGATGCTCGCCAGCGACTCCCCGATGGGCTTGCGGTCGGCCGACAGCCCCGAGACCACCCGGCGCAGCTGCGTGAGCAGACCGGAGAAACGGGAGCCGCGCTTGTCGAGCGTCTCCAGGACGGTGTTGAGGTTGTCGATCACCGACCCGATCAGCTTGTCGCGGTCGGCGAGGGTGCTGGTGAGCGAGGCTGTGTGCGCGAGCAGGCTGTTCACCGTGCCGCCCTCGCCCTGGAGGGTCCGGACGATCTCGGTGGCGAGCTGGTTGACGTCGCTCGGGCTGAGCGCGGCGAACAGCGGCTTGAAGCCGTTCAGCAGGGCGTTGAGGTCCAGCGCCGGCCGGGTCCGGGACAGCGGGATGGTGCCGCCCGGGCGCAGCCGGGTGGTGCCGTCGCCCGGGCCCTCGGTGAGTGCTATGTACCGTTGCCCGACCAAGTTGCGGTAGCGGACGACCGCGTGAGTCCCGGCAAGCAGCGGCCGTTGCGTGCTGACGGTGAAGGTGACCTCCGCCAGGGTTCGGTCTTTGATCCGGATGCCCTCGACCTCTCCCACCCGCACTCCGGCCACCCGGATGTCGTCGCCGGTTTCCAGCCCGGTGACGTCGGTGAACACCGCGTGATACGTCTCCTTGGAGGTGAAGGAGACGTTCACGATGGTGGCGGCGAGTAGCGCCGTCGCCGCGATTGTGACCAGCGCGAAGAGACTGAACTTGATCAGCGGGGCGGCGGTCTGCCGGGCTCCTGACTCGCTCATGCGACACTCACCGCCGTCCCGCGCGCGAGCGGCCCGAACAGCAGAGTCGCCACGGGCGGCACCTGGTCCGCGGGGACGCCCATGACCGGGGCCACGAGGGAACCGACGGCCCGCTGCTCGGCCCGGGTGGCGGACACGCCGGAGCCTCCGGGCGGTGCGCCGCCGGAATCTCCGGCCAACGTACCGTCGTGGAGTCGAGGCTTAGGCCCCGGCACCTGCGGATGCGGCAGGCCGCGGCAGTCCGGGCCGGACCGCTCGCCGTACACCGGCTCCTCTCCGGGCCGATACGCTCCCTGGGGCCGGACGACCTCGAGGGTGATCCGCATCTCGCCGCCCCGGAACGCGTCCTCGGACGCCTTCTCCTGTCGGACAAGGCCCTGCAACAGGCACGGGTACTCCGGGGAGTAGCGGGCGAACAGCTCCAGCGTGGGGCGGGAGACCCGGCCCAGAGTGATCAGCCGGTCGCCGTTCTCGGTCAGGAAGTCGTTCGCCGTGCCCGCCACGGAGGCGGTCGCGCGCAGAGCCGATGCCAACTGGTCCTTCTTCTCGACGATCGTCCGGCTGGTGGTGACCGTGTTACGCAGGATGCGCATCAGGTCCGGGGCGGCGTCGCCGTACACCTCGGCGACGTCCGCGAACCGTGTGATGTCCTCCTTGAGGGAGGGCATGTGCGGGTTGAGGCGGCGCAGGTAGCTGTCGACCCGGGCGAGGTTGCCACCGATCCGGTCGCCGCGTCCCTCCAGTGCCGTGGCGAACGCCGAGAGGGTGGCGTTGAGTTCGCCCGGCCGGACCGTGCGCAGCAGTGGCAGCAGGTCGTTCATCAGCTGCTGCACCTCGATGCCGACCCTGGTGCGGTCCTGGGTGATGACGTCGCCTGCTCGGATGGGCCGGGCCGTCGGGTGCGCGGTGCCGGCGGGAGCGACCAGGTCGACGTACTTCTCGCCGAACAGGGTCTTGGGCAGCAGCCGCGCGTGGACGTTCGAAGGGATGTCCGACGCGTACTGCGGCTTGAGCGCGATGTCGAGGGTCGCCTTCGTGCCGTCGGCGTGCACCTCGCGCACCTCGCCGACCAGCAGCCCGCGCAGTTTGACGTCGGCGCGTGGCTCGAGCTGGTTGCCCAGAGTGCCGGCCTCCAGGGTGATGGGTACGACGGAGGTGAAGGCCTGCTGGTAGACGGCCACTGCGAGCGACAGCAGCAGCGCGAGCACGGCGAGGAATGCGATGCCGTACAGCCTGAGTTTCGTTCTGTGCGTATACACCGCTCTCACCCCGCTATCTGTACGGTCGTGTTGGCGCCCCAGATCGCGAGGCTCAGGAAGAAGTCCAGGACGTTGACGGCGACGATGGAGGTCCGCACCGCCCGGCCCACCGCGACGCCGACGCCGGCCGGGCCGCCGCTCGCGTGGTAGCCGTAGTAGCAGTGCACCAGGATGATCAGCAGGGCGAAGACGATCACCTTGCCGAAGGACCAGAACACGTCGACGGGCGGCAGGTACTGGTGGAAGTAGTGGTCGTAGGTGCCGGTGGACTGCCCGTAGTAGCCGGTGGTGATGGTGCGGGCGGCCAGGTACGAGGACAGCAGCCCGACCACGTACAGCGGGATCACGGCGACGAATCCGGCGATCATCCGCGTCGTCACCAGGAACGGCAGTGACGGTACGCCCATCACCTCAAGCGCGTCGGTCTCCTCGCTGATTCGCATCGCGCCGAGCTGCGCGGTGAACCCGGCGCCGACCGTCGCGGACAGGGCGAGTCCGGCCACCAGCGGGGCGATCTCCCGGGTGTTGAAGTACGCCGACAGGAACGCCACGAAGTTGGAGGTGCCGAGTTGGTTGAGGGCTGCGTAGCCCTGGAGGCCGACCTCGGTGCCGGTGAAGAAGGACAGGAACGCGATCACGCCGACCGTGCCGCCGACGACGGCGAGCGCGCCGCGTCCGAAGCTCACCTCGGCGAGCAGCCGCAGGATTTCCTTCTTGTAGCGGCGCAGGGTGCGGCCCGTCCAGGCCAGGGCGCGCCCGTAGAAGGACAGCTGCGCGCCCAGGTCTTCGAGTGAGCGCAGGGGGCGATCGAGGAGGTCTCTCGGATTCATCGGCTAACCCCTCTGCGGGACGACCTGGAAGTACACGGCGGTCATCACGAAGTTGGTCACGAACAGCAACATGAAGGTGATCACCACGGACTGGTTGACGGCGTCGCCCACGCCCTTCGGGCCGCCCTGCGCCGTCAGCCCCTTGTACGAGGCGACGATCGCCGCTATGGCCCCGAACACCAGCGCCTTGATCTCCGCCGCCCACAGGTCGGACAGCTGCGCGAGGGTGGTGAAGGACGCCAGGTAGGCGCCGGGCGTGCCGTGCTGGAGGACGACGTTGAAGAAGTAGCCGCCTGCGACACCGACCACCGAGACGAGGCCGTTGAGCAGGACGGCCACGACCATCGACGCCAGCACCCGCGGTACGACGAGCCGGTGGATCGGGTCGATGCCGAGCACTTGCATCGCGTCGATCTCGTCCCGGATCTTGCGCGCCCCGAGGTCCGCGCAGATCGCGGTGCCGCCCGCGCCCGCGATTAGCAGCGCGGTGACGATCGGCGAGGCCTCCCGCAGCACGGCGAGCACAGACGCGGCACCAGAGAAGGACTGCGCGCCCAGCTGTCTGGTCAGGCTGCCGATCTGCAGCGCGATGACCGCACCGAAGGGGATGGAGACGAGAGCCGTCGGCAGGATCGTGACACTGGCGATGAACCACGCCTGCTGGATGAACTCCCGTGCCTGGAAGGGCCGTCGGGGAAGGGCCCGGGCCACGTCAAGCGCCATCGTGAAGAGGGTGCCCGAGTGCCGGAGCGCACCGGTCGGGGAGAACCTCATGGGCCCGTCACCCCGGTCGCGCGCAGCTCCGCCTCGCGTCTTGCGATCGCCTCCCAGCGGGGCGGGCGGGTGATGCCGGGGCCGGGGAGCAGCCGGGGAGTCGGCGCGTCGGTCGGACCGTCTTCGTCGATCTGGGCCAGTTCCTGCTCCACCTGGGCCGCGTCCTTCTCCTCCGCCATGCCGATCGGCCCCTGCATGCGGCCGTTCAGGAATTGCCGTACGACGGGTTCGTCACTGGCCAGCAGTTCCTCGCGGGGGCCGAACATCACCAGTTCGCGCCGGAACAGTAGCCCGATGTTGTCCGGAACCTGGCGGGCGGAGGCTATGTCGTGAGTGACGATCAGGAAGGTCGCGTCGATCTGCGCGTTGAGGTCGACGATGAGCTGGTTGAGGTAGGCCACGCGGACCGGGTCCAGGCCCGAGTCGGGCTCGTCGAACAGGATGATCTCCGGGTCGAGTACCAGGGCACGGGCGAGTCCGGCGCGCTTGCGCATACCGCCGGAGATTTCGCCGGGCAGTTTCCCCTCGGCACCGATTAGCCCGACCATGTCCATCTTGTCGAGGACGGTCCGTTTGATCTCGGCCTCGGACCTTCGGGTGTGTTCGCGCAGCGGGAAGGCGATGTTGTCGTAGAGGTTCATCGAGCCGAACAGCGCTCCGTCCTGGAACAGCACGCCGAACAGCTTCCGCACCTCGTACAGGTCGCGCTCGCGGAGCCTGGTGATGTCCCGGCCCTGGATTGTGATGGAGCCCCGCTCTGGCTTCAGCAGTCCCACGAGCGTCTTGAGGAACACCGACTTGCCCGTCCCTGAGGGGCCGAGCATTACCGAGACCTCGCCGGCCGGCAGCGTCAGCGAGACGTCCTGCCAGATGACCTGGTTGCCGAAGGACTTGGTCAGCCCTTCCACACAGATCTCGACACCCATCCGGTATCACCCTTCGCCCGTGGAGCAGCTCCGACGTCTGCTCTACGGGGAGGGGAGGGGTGTCCGTCGCGGCGGACGAAGAATTTTTTGCGGACGTGGGTGCTGGGCGCTACGGCAGCTTCGGCGACGGCGTCCCCTGGGCGGGGACGGAGAGCGGGGCGGCCGGTACGGCCGAGGCCGGGGGAAGCGACGGGAGCGACGGGGCGGCCGGCTTCGTCGGCAGGTCCGGCACGGCGGTCGGCAGGTCCGGCGCGGCGGCCGTCAGACCCGGCACCTCGGGCACCTGCGGAACCCGCGTCACCGCCAGCTTCGGGAGCGCGGACGCGGCCACGGCCGGCAGGGACGGCACCTTCGCCATCCGCAGTGCCTCCGACCCCGGCAGCAGAGACGTTTCTCCGGTGGGTGAGGGCATCCGGCCCCAGTCCCCCGGCGCCGAGCGGGAGGTAGCGGGCGTCCCAGGGGTGCGCCCTCGGCCCGCGGCCTCGCCGCTCAGGACCTGCACTTCGCTGGAGATGGCCGGTCGAGGCACCGGACCGCTTCCGTGTCGGCCCCCGTCGAGCGCGAACGGCATCACGAACCCCGCCACCACCAGGGTCGCCGCCGTCGAGGTGACCGCGACCGCCTGGGCATTGCCGCCCCCACGCAGCCGCCCGCGCTCGATCAGGAACAGCACCAGCCCGAGCGTCCCGGCCAGTGAGGCGCGCAGCGTCCGCCGGGCCCGGGCCAGCAGCGACTCGACCGTCCGGTAGCTGAGCCCCATCCGCACCGCGACCTGGCTCACGTCCAGGTCCTCGGCCCTCAACCGAAGCGCCTCCGCCTGCCGGGCGGGCAGCTCACCACTGCGCACGGCGAGCCACTGCGCCTCCGCCCGGTCGCACACCACCTCCTCGACGGGTACCGGGCTTGGCGCGATGAGCGTGGGGCGCCTGCCTACCTCGGCCTCGCGGTTCACCTGCCGGTACCGGTCGACGCACAGCCGCATCGTCACCGTCGTCAGCCAGGCGCCGAGCCGCTCGTCGTCGAGGTGCGGGCGCTCCGCTGCTCGCAACATCGCCTCGTGAACGGCGTCCTCTGCGTCCTCTTGACTCATAGACCGTCGCCGGGCCACCTTCAGCAACTGCTCGCGATGGCTCCACATGCGCTGCCAACGCTCGTCGGCGGCCATTGTGTCCGCAGGCATGTCCGTCGCCATGAGGGCCCCTTCGCACTCAGCCGCCGGTCCTTTGCTCCCGGCCATGGCGACATTACCGCCGAGTAGTGGCAGTTGTGGAGGGGGAAGGCACCCATCATGTTTCAGCCGTTGTCGGTGATCAGCGGCCTCGCGTCGGGCAGCACACCGCCGCCGGGGAGCGTGAGGGTCGGTTCGGGGACCGGAACCAGCGGTGTCCTGGTCTCCTTGGGGACGCCCGGTCTGGGGGGCGGGCTGGGGGAAGATGAGGTGGGCGGCATCGACGGCGAGCGCGAGGGACCGGGGCCCGGCTTCCGGTCATCTGACGGCTTCGACGGTGAGGGCTTCGGCCTCTTCGGGCGGGACGGCTCCGGCCAGTCCGCCCGGGATCCGTCGGACGCGTCCGGCACCACGCGGTGTCCGGTCAGGTAGTACGCGTACCACGCCTTGACCGTGCGCAGGTAGGCGTCCGAGTGGTTGTAGCCCAGGATCGCCCGGTCCAGGCCGGCGGGGTTCGATAGGTGCCGGCCGTCCGCGCAGAGATAGCGGGCGGCGGCGAGCGCCGCGTCGTAGACGTTGTTCGGATCCGTCCGCCCGTCAGCGTTGCCGTCGGCGCCCCAGCGAGCCCAGGTGGACGGGATGAACTGCATAGGGCCGACCGCGCGGTCGTACACCGCGTCCCCGTCGTACGCGCCGCCGTCGGTGTCCGGCACCCTGGCGAAGGCACCGCCGGTCAGCCGCGGGCCGAGGACGGGTGTCACAGTCGTACCGTCCCGGGTCACCCGGCCGCCCTGTGCCTGTCCGGACTCCACCTGGCCGATCGCGGCCAGCAGTTGCCAGCGCAGTCGGCAGCGTGGCGCGCTGCGCGCCAACTCCTCCTCGGCATGCCGGTAGGCGGCGAACACGGTCGCGGGCAGGGCGCCACCGCCCGCCACCTCCTGTGCCGAACCCTTCTTCCGCGTTCGCAGCGGGGGAAGACCGGTGCGGTACGGGGTGTCGCCGGTCATGCTCAGGCCGTGCTCGGGAGGTGCCGCCTCCCGCCCAAGCTCTGTGGTCTCGGCCGAGAGCGCCCTCGGTGCCTGCGACGCGGTCAGCACGGCCATCACCGCCGCCGCGATCGCCGTAGCCCTAGCACCCCTCAGTGCCTGCTTGAGTGCACGCGCTGTCACTGTGCAGCCCCCTCCGTGGGTGAATCCGTCGTCCGCTCTACGCGGCCGGAGGACGGGTCCGTCGCGCGAAACTGGAGGGATCGGGCGGCTGCATCTGCTGGAGCGGAGTACGCATGCGTGTCTCTCAAGGTCTCAGGGGCGCCGTCGCAGCGGCAGGCACAGCACTGGCAGGGGCGGCGCGAGGCGGAGCCAGTCCCTCGGTCCGCTCGTGGCCCCCGCCTGGCGGGCTTCGAGATCGGGCAGGAGTCGCAGCAGCCGTCGCTGGAGCTCCTCCTGGGGCCCCTGGCCCCGTCGGCCGTAATTGCGCGCTGAGCTCGATGCACGGGCGGCGCAGGGACTGTTGTGCCACAGTGGGCAGCAACTCAGCCGTCAGAGTGCTGCTTCTTACTTTCCCCCCGCCCGTGCTTGTGTTGGCCTCTGTGCTCCTGGTCGTCGCCGCGTTCCCGTGCGGGCAGCACGGTGCGGGTCGGAGCGGCGGAGGAGGCGGCCGGGGACGGTGTCGGGTTTGCGGGTTCGGAAATGACCGTGGCCGGGGCGGCCGTCGCCGGGGCGGGCGAGGATGGCGACGACGGGGCACCCTCGCTGGATCGCATCGACGCACCTAGTGCTGCTGCGGCAGCGAAGAGACCTAGGCCAATGCCACAGAAAGTGGCTTGGGTGGCCAATCTGCGGCGGCCGCGCGGGCGGGAATGCGTCGCGCTCCGGGACTGCGGGCCAGGAGCGGGAGCGGGAGCCATGGACGGCGCCGACATGACCGTCACACTGCGGGGCGCGGGCGGGGTCGATGTCCGGTGAGAGCCGGCGAGCCAGTAGGCCGCCTGCTCGGCGGTGGGCCGGTGGGCCGGGTCCTTGGCGAGCAGGAGTAGCACATAGTCAGAGAGCTGCTGCGGTATCTCGGGGCGCAGCCGGTTGGGCGGTGCTGGGATGACGTCGACGTGCTGCTGCACCACGGCCAGGGAGGTCGCGCCGCGGAACGGGGGCCTGCCCGTGAGGAGTTCGTGCAGCACGCAGCCGAGGGAGTAGACGTCGGACGCGGGTTGGGCGGGGCGCCCGAGGGCGCGTTCGGGGGCAAGGTAATCGGCGGTGCCGAGGACCTTCCCGGTGACGGTCAGAGCACTGGCCGCCTCATCGGCGAAGCGAGCGATCCCGAAGTCGGCGATCTTCGCTGTGCGGTCCTGCCTCAGCATCACGTTGGCGGGCTTGATGTCCCGGTGGATCACTCCGCGCTGATGCGCCGCGGCCAGACCGGCTGCCGCCTGAGCGGCGATGGCCGCCGCGTCCTGCGGGCTCAGCACACCGCGCAGGGACCGTTCCTGTGCGAGAGTCCAGCCTTCGACGAGTTCCATGACGAGGTAGTACTGGTCATAGTGCGAGCCGAAGTCGTACATGCCGACGACGTTGGGGTGGTTGAGCCGGCCCGCGGTCTGCGCTTCCAGGCGAAGACGCTCGGCGTCCGCAGCCGCCTCCGCGAACAGCAGCTTGATGGCAACGGGGCGTTCCAGGAGCTGGTCGGCGGCCCGCCACACCTCCCCCGTCGCCCCGCGCCCCAGCCGTTCCTGCAACTGATAGCGGTCCGCCAGCAGCGCCTGCACACCCACCCCGATCACCACAACGCTCGCAATTCCACGGCCCCTACCCCCCCACGGGCCGTGGTCCCTCGGCCGCAGGTGCCCGGCCGACCGGTACTGCGGCCGAGCGCGTCGGCCCTCGACAGCACCCCGTGCGGGGCAGGCAGACGACGGGGGGACGTACCTGCCTGCCGCTTGTACGCGACTGCTCACTCAAACGGGGGACGAGCGAGCGTCACGGACCCCTGGGTCCACCCCATACAGCGCCGAAAGTACCGACGGTGTCACAGCCCTCGCGCACAGACAGCGGCTGCCTGCCTGGGGGTACTCCGTGGAGCGAGCGAGGGCAGGCCCGGTTACGGGGGAAACCGGGCCTGCCCCTGAGGCGCCCGTTTGCCTCCCCCCGGAGACTGGGCGCCATGACCCCGCCCGGGGTCACTTTGATCAGCGCCCGGCCCGACGGGAGTGTCACGGGTTGACGGGGATGATTGCTGGAACAGCACCTTCATGGAGGTGCACGTCGACAGCCGTCACAACTTGATCACCCATGACACACACTGTCCCGGGCTTCTTCGACGCAACCTGTCACAGACCGCTTAGCCGACGGTCAGCGCTCCAACCGGCAGACGGGCGCTGCCGCTGACGGGACACATCCATACGCCCTTGACCGCGCGCCGGGCTTTACAGGGGGCGGTGTCCGGCGATGGCGCCGCCGGGGTCGTCCAGCAGGGCGATGCGGGCGGTGATGCGTTTGCCGACCGGTTCCCGCTGGGCTTCGAAGCCCTGGCAGACGGCCATGACGATCTCCAGGCCGTGCTGGCCGACCCGGCCGGCGTCCGCGGCCCGGGCGATGGGCAGCACCGGGTCGGAGTCCCACACCGCGACCTCGACCGTGTCCCCGGTGATCCGCACATCCAGCAGCACCGGGCCGGGAGCGTACTTGATGGCGTTGGTGACCAGCTCGCTGACCACCAGCTGGGTCAGGTCCATGGCGCGCTGCGAGACCGGCAGGCCGTGGTCGGCCTGCACGCGGGTGAGGAAGTCGGCGGCCAGGTGACGCGCGTGGGCGATGACCGTGTCGTTCCCGTCCAGGGCAATGGTGGCCTGCAGAGCCTGTTCGCCCGGCGTGATGCCGTCCTCACCCACAGGCACTGCTTCCATCCTGGCCACCTCAAATGCCCCATTCATACTTCGCGCGGATACCCGCCTCAGCGAGAGTGATACACGATGCCCCTGTGTTACTTCCGTCTCACTCAGCATCACCCGATACATCCAGGGCAGCGATTTCGGATGAAGACCTGGCTGTGCCAGGATCACCGACATGGCTGAGGAAGAAGTGTCAGACGCCGAGCAGCTGGAGCAGCTGTCCATCGTGGCCACCGCTACCAACGGCATCCACGTCCTGACAGTGGCCGGAGAAATCGACCACCACACCGGTGACGCCCTTAGCCAGGCCCTTGACCTCTCCGGCACGTCCCGCCCCCACGTCGTGGTGGACCTGCAACAGGTGGCGTTCATGGACTCCAGCGGCATCAACGTTCTCATCGCCGCCCACCGCGCCCTCAGCGAGGCCGGCGGTTGGCTCCGCCTAGCAGGTCCGACAGGTCCGGTGCTGCGCACCCTGCAGCTCGTCGGCCTCGACACTGTCATCGACTGCCACGAAACCCTCGACCAAGCGCTGGCCGACTGACCCTCGCCGGCCGACTTGGAGCGGGGCCTGCAAGCCGCTGCCCTGTTTAGGGCCGCTGACGCGGTGATGAGGGTTACTCGTACCCCGCGCCGGCCAGACCAGGACCTGTCAACAGCGATGCTCTCGGCGCCTTCCGTGAGGTTTGCGCGCCGCTGTCGCGCAGCACTCCGCGGACGGTGGCGATGTGCTCCGCGGCCTGCGGGGAGAAGGCGTCGACGACGTGCAGGACCAGATCCGACCGTGCGACCTCCTCGAACGTCGACCGCAAGGCGTCGACCAACTGATCGGGAAGGTGACGGACGAATCCGACCCTGTTGGTGACGGTGTAGGACCCTCCGTCAGTGGTGCGGACCTGGCGCACGAGCGGGTCCAGGGTGGCGAACAGCACGTCGCGACCTCGGCGTCCGCGCCCGCCAACCGGTTCAGCAGAGCCGACTCCCCGGCAGTGCTGGTCAGGCAGGGAGGTAGCAGCGAATGGTGGTGCCGTTGGGGCCAGTGTGGACACGGACCAGGTCGGCGAGCTGGTGGACGAGTATGAGTCCACGGCCACCAGGCTGCGTGGGATTCGGCGGGCGGCGGCCGGCCAGAGGATCGGCCAACTGTCCGCCGTCGTGGACCTCGCAGATGATCCGGTCGCTCTCGGCCCAGATCCGCAACGTCCCTGAACCAGCGCCGTGGACAACGCTGTTGGTGGTCAGCTCCGCCACCGCGAGTTCCAGATCCCCAAGGTTCACGCCGGACACGCCGAGAGACCGCGCCTGGGACACGGCGAAGTCCCGAGCGTTGGGAAGTGTCTGGGTGGCGAAAGGGCAGGACGCGGCGCCAAGTGGGGCGAGCAGGGACTCGTTGTAACGGGCGATGATCTGCTCAGGGCTGTACGCGGCAGACTTCGTCTCGCCGTCCGCGTCGATGACGACTGGGTGGGTCGCCAGAGCGTCACTGAGGACCTGCTTCTCCAGCCGGTCGGCGTCGTAGGGGCACAAGATGGTTACCGAGCGCCCGGCGAAAGCGGCGTTGATCAGCGCCTCGTGCTGGACGCACGCCGGATACTCCACGGCGGAACGACTTCGCCAGATCGGCTCGCCGATGATGCGGACCCGGCGGGCTCCCATGTGGGCGTCGGCGAACTTGCGCAGCACACTGGGGATGATGCGGCCGGGGTTACGGCCGGCCTCGGTCATGTCGATGAAGCGGACCTCTGCTGCTCGCTCTCCGAGCCCCTCGCGGATCAGCTCCAGGCGATCCGGCGGGGCGGCGACGGCAGCGGGCTCACCGGCGTCCAGCCCTTCTCGCAGGAAGGGAACCGTTCCCGCGATGTACTGATCCGTGCCGCGGTAGAAGAGCGCCGGGTGAACGAACGGCTCGTGCGAGGTGGCCGTGCTCATCACGCAGTCACCTCGATCGCGGCAAGCCCGGGCCAGAAGAGCTCAAGGATGCGTGGCACCTGCGCCGGAGGTCGGTGAAGCACCATCCGCTGGCCTTCGGGGAGACACTTGGCGGTGACCGCCAGGTCCGTTACACCGGCCACATCTACGAACCTCACCCGGGACAGATCCACATGCAGCACGTCCGTGCGACGCTCGACCAGTTGCTTCAAAGCCTGCTGCCAAACGGTCCGTGTGCTCACGCTGATCTCCCCGATCACCATCAGACCAGCATTGTCGGGCAACGTATCGATCTGCAGCACCACGCCACGAGGCGACACGACAGTCGACTCGCCAACGCCAGGTGCGACGCCCACGCTCTGCCCCCAGTTCCCCGGGCGGCCGCACGGCGGCCCCCTACCGATCAGCCAGCACGATACCCGGTCAGGCACCGAGGACGCCCAGCCTGGCCAAGAGATGGAATGCGGCCTGCGGTCCTCTCACGTCGAGCGCGAACCGTGATCCGCGCCTCACATCCGTTGCCGCGGCGGTGGCCGGCGGCAAGGCAGGAATCGTTGAGTGGTGGCCGGGGAATGGCGGCGAGCATGCCGACGTGATGGATGCCGTAGTCGTGTAGCACGACCCGGCCAAGCCGGTGCCCTGCTGGGCGCTGCGATTTATTCGGTGACCGTCTCAGGGGAGATAGACGAGGATCGCTCCGGGACCAAAGCCTGGCCGGGAGGCGGTCATCATGGGCGGGGATGGACGCGATGCCAGCGGGGGCGTGCTTCCCCGCCTCGGCATCCGGCTACGGAGGCGCAGCGTCGGCACACCCGCTGCACCCGGTCTGCGGCACCGCCGGATTCCGGGAAGATGTCGGGCCAGCCGACATGCGAGAAGCGCGCGAGTTGCGAGGGGCTGAGCGACAGCCCGCAAACGGTCTCGTTGCGGCCCCGGCTCCCAGGCGTGGACCTCGCCGGCGGGAAGCCTGCGTCGGCCGTCCTCCTCGTCCGTCCACGCCCGGAGGCAGCAACGGCGAACTGTTTGCCGCTTTTCACCGACTGGACCGCCTCATGAGCGGACTGTCTTCCGTCACCTCGGCACCGCCCTCCACTCGGCTGGTACGACACCTCTGCGGCCACGCCGTCAGACCGGGCCAGACCGGGCCGCACACGGCGAGTGCCACGCGCGCCTTGTCTCACACCTACCAGGTGCCACCGACGATCATGCGATGACCGCTGCATGCGCGAGTTGAGCCTCGACGGGGCCGCCGCCCGATACGCTGGCGGCCCCGCACGGTTCTGGGTGCAGGGACGTCCCTCGAGGAGGGCTCTCCCCCGGCCGTGACCAGCTCACTGACTACCAACGAGGCGGCGTCGTTTGATCACTGGTCGCGGAGTGTTGAGTGCGCCAGTCATGGCCGGCTGCAGGGTCAGAGACACCTTCTAAGACGAGGTCAAGCGCCCCCAGGGCGGTGGCCGGTGTCGTGCGGGTGATCGCGATCATCTTTGTTGCCACTTTGGGCTGCACTTGGCGCCAGCTGCCGCCGGTCTTCGGCCCGGCCCTGGCCCACGGTCTACCGGCGCTTCGCTCAATGGAGCAGGGGCCGATCCATCCTTCGCTGGAGAGGGTGCTGGGGCCGCGGTTGCAACACCCGGCCGTCCTCACGCTGCTGGAGCGGTTCGGATCTCCGGCCCAGATCCGCAAGGCCGGCCGTCGGCGGCTGGTCACCCTGCTGCGACCAACGGCGCCGAGATGGCCGAGCGGCTGGTCGAGGAGATCTTCGCCGCCCTGGAGGAGCAGACCGTCACCGTTCCGGGGACCGAGGCGGCCACGCTGATCGTCCAGAGCCTGGCCGCCTCATCGACGGCCGGAGCCAGGCCCCAGCGGGCGTGACGCCTTCCCGGCGAATCGGCACGGTCGGCAAGATGATCGCGGCCGCTTCCGAAGGCATGTGAGAGGGACCCGGTTGATGCCGGTCCCTCTTCGTAGCGGGGGCAGGAGTAGGAGACGGCGTGACCTTTCCGTACGCTCCGGCGTTGAGCACGGCACGCATGCAGACCCCCGTGCAGGCGTGCGCAGCGGAGGGGCCCGGACCGTTGCCCGGCTTGCGGGCCCCTCCTGGCGCGCAGTGGTCCCTGCCATGAGGCCCGCGAAGTCGGGTCCGCGAGACGATGAACGCGTCCGCGGGCGTCAGGTGGCAGTGGGCCAGGTTCGCAACAAAGCGGCGATCTTCCCCGCGGTGCAGGCGGGATCGAGAATCAGATCCTTGAGTGCGATCGCGTCCTCGCGGGCGGGTTTGACGGTGATCCCGGCGGCTTCGAGGTACATGACGCCGGACGCGGCGGCGACGGCCAGGTTGGAGCGCTCCAGCCAGCGGCAGCGGCCCAGCGTGTGCACCAGGGCAGCGGCCTTGGCGTAGGGACCGTCGTAGACGGGCTGCTCGAACAGTTCCGCCCGGTGCCGGGCTACCGCAGAGACGGGCACGCCGTAGTCGTCGGGAGCCGGATCGTTCGCCCCGGCGGCCTCGGCGACCTGCAGGATCCAGGGAACGTCGATGTTCAGATCCATCAGGCTGCGCGCGCTCCTCGAGGCGTCTGCTGGGCTTGTTCAGCCTCGTCGAAGAGTGCCTGGTGTTCGGCCAGGAAACGTGCGGCCGCGTCCACCGCGCGGGCGCGCAGACCGCTCGTGTCGTCTTGCACCAGCCGGCCGAGGTAGTCGCCGATGCTCAGCCCCAAGTCAGCGGCGCGCTTCTTCGCGAGTTCCGCCACGTCCTCGTCCACGCGCGCGCCCAGCTGTGTCTTCGCCATGCCAGCATGGTAACAGCTGTTACCGGGCGGGCGGGGGCAGCGGGTGGCGCGGGCGCCGGCCGCCGAACGGGCGTGAACGGCGCGCCCCGGCCATTCGGTGCCCCGGGAGGGGCCGGAGGGCTTATGGCGAATGGTCCGCTGATTCGCAGTACGGCTGTCCCACGGGTCCGGCGCGCCCAACACGCTCGGGCAATCGGCGCACCGTCGCTGAACGACTCTTGCTTCAGGTAGCTGCGACGTGGCCGAGGGTATTTGCGCCGGCTGGTACAGGAGGCGCTGACGGACTGACTCCGAGGACCGCCCGGCCGGCCGCCGCGGTCACGGCTTCCGGCCATCGAATGCGCATCAACGGCGCTGTGACGCAGATCACTTGCGGGACTGGAACTCCCTACCCGGCATCGGCGAACAACGGGTGACCACGACCCGACCCGACCCGACCCGAGGACGTGCATGAACCACAGAGGTGGAACGTGACCCCGATGCGAGACAACGGCGCCGCGACCGTCCCGGCGACGGCCGCGAGCGGCGGGTGCGACGGCTCGGTCATCGAACGGTCCTGGGAGACGCCCGACGCGTTCGCCGTGATCTTCGATCGCTACGCCGACGACATCCACCGCTACATCGCCCGGCGCCTCGGCTCCGACACCGCAGACGACCTGATGGCGGAGACCTTCGTGATCGCCTTCCAGCGGCGGCGGCGCTACGACCCGGCCATCCCGCACGCCCGCCCCTGGCTGTACGGGATCGCCACGAAGCTGATCGGACGTCACCGCCGCCACGAGGCACGTCGGTTGCGGGCGCTGTCACGGGTGGCCTCCCTGGCGCCCGGCACGGAACACGACGGTTCCGAGGACGGGGTCGCCGAACGGCTCAGCGGCAACTCGCACAGCGCGCTGGCCGGCGCCCTCGCCGGGCTGCCCGCCCGGTACCGGGACGTGCTGCTGGTGATCGCCTGGGGCGAGCTGAACTACGAGGAGGCCGCTCAGGCCTTGGGCGTGCCGGTCGGCACCGTGCGCTCCCGTCTGCACCGGGCACGCGCCAGGCTGCGCAAGGCACTGGCCGCAGCCGGCCACCCCACCTCGACCCCACCTCAGAAGGAGACCGATCGTGGATGAGCTGACGCAGGTGCGGGACTGGGACACCGGCGCCGAGGGTCTCTCCGACCAGGCCCGTGCGGCGGCCCGGGCCCGCCTGGAGACCGCCGTTGCCGAGGAGTCCCGCGGCCGCACCGCCCGCACGGGCGGGCTGAACCGGCGCCTGATGCTGCGCACCGCGCTCGCCGGCGCCGTCGCGGCGGGCGCGGGCGTCGCCGTCGTCGTCACGCGCGACGGCGACGGACACGACCGCACGACCCGGCTGGACACGGTCAGCGCCGCCGAGGTGCTGCGGCGGGCCGCCGACCGGTCCCGCACCGCGAACCGCGACCTGCCCGTCCCGCGCGACGACCAGTACTTCTACACCCGGACGTACGTCGTCCAGACGTACCTCAAGGGCGGCAGGACTCGGACGTGGACCGACGAGAGCTGGACGTCGGTAGACGGCTCGAAGCCGTCTCTGCGCCAGGAGAACGGGAAGATCCACCATGACCCGCCGCTCGGCAAGCACGAAGTGCGCTGGCCGCCGACCGTCTACTCCAAGCTCCAGCAGATGCCGACGGATCCCGACAGGCTCCTGGACCAGTTCAGGCACGGCATGAAGAGCTCGCCGCTGAACGACGTGCAAGCCTTCTTCGAGGGGTGCATGCTGCTGACGGAACCCCGGGTGCTGCCTCCGGCGCTGCAGGCCGCCGCCTTCGAGGCGCTGTCGAAGCTTCCGCGGATCAAGCTCGACTACCACGACGCGACCGTGACCGGCCGTCGCGCCGTCGGCGTCTCGCACCCTAAGGCCTCCTTCACCTTCCTCTTCGACCGCAAGACCTACGACTACCTGGGCCTGCGCACCAAGGGCAGTTCCGCGAAGAAGGTGCACGGCGAGTGGAAGCAGGTCAACTACTACTACAAGACCACGACGCTGGAGGACATCCAGGTGGTCGACCGCATGGGACAGCACCACTGAGCCGCCCGACGAGGGGCTCCCGCGCCCGGATCGGCTGCCCCTGCGGCCCGTCCAGGTCTCCCGCCGGAAGGTGAAGTCCATTCCCTCGTCGGAGAGTTCGGCCAGCCACAAAGCTGCACGGGCGGCGGTCTCCGCCGCCCGTTCAGGCCGGCAGGCAGGGATCCGGCGAGGATGTGACGGATGCCCAGGGCGGGGGCTTGGTGAGCCGTACGTACCTCGACGTGCCTATACAGACCGAGTGACACCACCCGTCGGCACAGGGCCCGCGCCGTCCCCCCCCTCGGGTGCCCAGGCGCGGGCCCTTGGCGCTGCCGCCGTGCTCCGACGCGCCGGCCGCATGCGCGCCGACCACCTCCGCCTCCTGGCCCTCGGCCAGCCTGCCCCCGTCCCGCGCCGAGCCGATCCTGGGCACCGCAGACGCAGGATGCGCGGCGACGAGCCAGCGTCACGGCCGCCTGCGACGCCGTCAGCGTCTCCTCAGCCGTGTACGGCTCCCTCAAGCCTATGCGGCTGACCCCGGAGCGCGTCGCCCAATTCCTCGAGGAAGTGCACACTCCGGGGATGGCCATCTCGCGGCCGCTGTCTGCGTCTTTCGACGTCGCGATCTATCAACGGTGGACCCGGGACCGAGAGTTCGCCAAGGCCATGGACGTCGCCCGCACCGAGGCGAAGCCGGCGATGTGATCAGGTGACGGCACGCGGCCAGGGCTTGTTTTCGCGTCACGTCAACTCACAGCGCACCTTGCTACAAAGCCGTCTCGGGCGGCGTGGACCCGGTCACTAGAGTAAGCCGCATGGACATGCGGAGGGTCGTCGCGGTGCTGGCAGAAGAGGCCATGCAGCAACTCCAGGACCAACTGTGGAAACTGGCTGCGAGCGACCGCGCTCTCGCTTCCGCAACCGAGGCTCGCCTGCGCAACGTTGTCGGACCGGCAAACAGCCAGGAGGCATTGCCGCAGATAGGCCGGCTAGAACATCTACGGGAAGCGCTCGCCGTCCTGGCGATCTCCCTAGCTCGCACTCACGGCCGCATGGCCTGGTTCCTCTCCGGTGCCCTCAACGCGCTCGAACCGGTTTTGCGCTGGCGTGCCCTGCCAGCTGAAGGTGGTGGCACCTTTGGCACCGTCCTCGCGGGCCCCGAGGAATACACGGAGGCGGAGGAGGCCGTCCGCCAACTCCAGGACACCCTTGCGCGGATCACCGTCGCGTAGGTCAGCTTGCCGCAGGCCCTGGGAGTGCGAAGACACTGACTGTCTTCCGTGAAGGCGGGAATCCGGCTGGGCTGAAGTGCGCGAGTCGCGAAATGTACCGGTGCCCGTGTGGCCAGGCAGCGCGCCGGTCACCACTCTCACCGTGAGGGTGGTGACGGTGCGGAAGAGCAACTGCCGCTCTGTCACAGTGACTAGCAACCGGCAGCAACAACCAGCCACAAGGAGTGTGAGGGAGACAGAACACCGTGGCTCACGGGGACAAGGGTGCAGCAAGCAAGACCAGGGGGACTGATGGGGTGTCGCACAGTCAGCCTCATCCCTTCGCCCTCGCCGCGTAGAGGGGCACGTACTCCTGGCCGGAGACCTCTGCTATGGCCTGCGTGATCAGGTCGGAGACAGCCCTTCGGGTGCCGGCGTCAGCGGCGGGGCCCTCGTACATGGAGAGGTCGACGGGCTTGCCGAAGGTGACCTTGACCTTGGCCGGACGCGGAAGCATGCGCCCGGGCGGCAGGACGCGGTCGGTGCCGCTCATGGCCACCGGCACCACGGGCGCGCCGGACATGAGAGCCAGCCAAGCCACGCCTGTTTTGGCCCGGTATAGCCTGCCGTCCGGGGATCGTGTGCCCTCAGGGTAGATGCAGAAGACGCCGCCGTCCTTCACCACCCGAAGACACGCGTCAAGCGAGGCTACTGCCGCGCGTTGGTTCGCCCGGTCGACTGGAACCTGCCCACTGCCCCGCATGAAGGACGAGACGAGCCGCGTCGGCCAGGAACCTCCCTCGAAGTACTCCGCCTTCGCCATGAAGGTCACCTGCCGGTCCAGCACCAGCGGCAGGAAGGTGGAGTCCACGATGGACAGGTGGTTGGACGCGAGGATGACGCCGTTCGACTGCGGCACATTTTCCAGGCCCACGGCTTCGAGTCGCGCCGCGGCACGCAGCACCGGCCCGGCCAGCCGCTTCACGTGCTCATACATCAATTCGTTCCCCTATGATCCGTGTCCATCGCGCGTCAGCGCGACCGCCCCGGCCACGCTGACGAGAAGCGGGACCGGGCGTCGCAGCCGCCCGGTCATGAGGCCATCGGTCCGAGATGGGCGTCCAGCACTGCTTCGATCAGCCGGTCGCGACTGTCAAAACCCTCGCCGCCGAGGGCGAGTTGCAGGCTGCCCCAGGACCACAGTTGCGCGATGCCGTGCAGGTTCGCCCACAGGGCGGCCGCGGTGACAGCCGCCGAAGGCTCCAGCTCCTGTGCCCGGCACCGAGCGACGAGCTCGGTGACGCGCTGGAACATCGGGAGCGTCGCCTCTCGCAGCCGAGGGCCGTCCGGAGCTCCGCTCCGCTCGCTGCCGTCGAGCAGGTCGTGACGGAACATCAACTCGAACATGCCGCGCCGTTCCAGTGCGTAGGTGACGTACACCCGTGCCAGCGCCGCCAACTCATCACGCGGCACGGCCATGCCGGCCGTGGCCGCCGCGGACCGCGCGCCCAGCTCTTCGAAGCCTCTGCGCGCGATGGCCGACAGCAGCGCCCGGTGTGTCGGGAAGTAGCGCCGCGGCGCACCGTGCGACACACCTGCCCGGCGGGCGATCTCCCGAAGACCAACCGAAGCGGTGCCCTCAGACAGCACCAGTTCTACGCCTGCATCGACCAGCCGTTCCTGCAGGGATCCTTCAACATCCACAGACAGTGTCTACCAGAGACGCGTAGACAGCGTCTACCGATAACTCATCTGCAGAAACTGAGACCTGGCGGAAGGTTGGTGCGGACCCAGATACTGCAGCGCCCGCCCGGAGGGGATGGACAGGCGGGGCCGGGGCGGGTACTGGGACGGGGAGCCGCGACACCGCGGCGAGCTCCTCCCCCGGTCGGGTGGCCACGTACGGCCGGGCGGACTCCAGCGGGCGGATGACGGACAGAGAGCGGGGCGAGAACGGGCGCCTGCTCACGTCCAGGGCTCCTCAGAGAAGACGGGAAGCGTTGGCTGGGCATGGGTGATCTCAGCAGGGGCGGCCCTCCACCAGAAGGGACAAAGCTGGACCCAATGCGTTCATTCCTCAGGGTGGCAGAGGAGTTGGTCCGGCGGTCTGGGCTGCGGAACGAAACCTTTCCCACGCCGCGGTCCCGATCTGTCCGACGGACCGCCTGGCCGCCCTCGCCTCGTGCCGCTGCCGGGTGGTTCCGGCTACTTCAGCAGCCGGAAGCCGGGCTGCCGAGCCCACGCTCTGAGGAACTCCGCCGAACCGTACGCGGTAGGCCATGGATTGCTTCCCACTGCGATGACGCCGGGGAGACTGGCCACGATGGGTACCTGGTGCTCCCTCAGTTCGGCGTTGGCAACGCCGCCGATGACGTCCATGACGGCGGCGGTCAGCAGGGCCGTGACGACGTGGTCGACCGGACGGTTGCAGAAGGCGATGACCTGGACGGCGTGGGTCGGCGTGAAGCCGATGAGAGGCTTCGGATCGACTTCGTCGGCGTGCTCGGCCTCGAAGACGGTCTCGTCGCCGATGCCGGGCCCCATCGCGGAGACCAGGACGGGCCGCCGTCCGTCCACGCCCCCGGTGTCCGAGATGCCGAGGCTTTCCGCATGAATGGTCAGGTCGTACTCGCCGACCCGCTTCTCCTCGAACCGTGCCGAGGAGCGCACCAGAAGGTCACGAAGCTGCTGAAGCGCAACGCGGGGGACGGCCTCCGCCAACTCGATCACCAACACCGGTCCACTCATGGCTGGGAGCCTAACCAGTCGTAGCCGTCCTTCCCATCGCGCGGCTCGTCTCATACCGGGGTGGGTGCGGGCGCGGTGCGCGTCGAGAAGAGCATGCGCAGCCGGCGGCGGCCACGAGCGGGACGGTGAAGTGGCCGTCGATGGGGCCGTCCAGGGCCGTGCCGCCGCCAGGCCGAGGCGGATCGCGCTGGACATACAGCTGACCGCCTCGCTTGGCCAGCGCGTCGGTGATGCGGGGGACGTACGCGACCTGCGCGTGGGCCATCGCCTGTCTTCCTCTCGAGTCGAGATGCTGCGGGGGGGGGGGCGGCACGGCGGGCTCGTCAGGGGCAGGCCGTGCGGACGATGGGCAGCGGCACGGGGACACCGCCGGGTGAGAGCAGCCCAACAGGGTGCCGGTGGCGCTTCAACGCCGCTTCCTTTTCCACGGTCGGCATCAGGCATCCGTCGCAGCCTCTGATGCGGCGTTCCCCCGCACCGGTCCGCCTCACAGGTCCGCCGGGCCGCACCGCTGCTCCCGCCCCGGCGACGACGCTGACGGCACCTGCTTGCGGTGGCCCCGCCTGCCGGTTCCGCTGGCCGCGCTTTCCCCGAAAGGCCGCATCCGCCGGGCGCCAGCCGGTGTCTGGTGTGGTTGCAGCGCCCGGTCGGCAGCTATGTCCGTGGGACGGGAGACGCAGCCGGGTTGTTGGAGAAATCGTCCCGCCCGGCGACGTGTGAGGCGCGCAGGCGGCCTGCGGCAGCGAGGGCGGGCGTAGATGGGGTGGCATTTGCTGCCTTGAGCGGTCCGTATGGAGCCGATGACGTGAGCCTCCGCGCGTCCGTTGGTGACGATCACGGCGATCTCCGCCCCGTGCACCTGCCGCGCAGTCCCGTTGAGGACCTGCAGATCAGGGGTGCCGAGCCGGCCAGCCGCTGCGCGCAAAACGGCCTGGGGCAATCCGGCCCGTGGCGGTGCGGGGGATCCGCCGGACCGGCGGGTTCGCTGGCCTTGGCACCTCGCCTGGTCCCACCTGTCCCGGCTTGATCCGGACCGGTGCGGACTGATCCAGTTGGCGTCCGGTTGCAGGCGAGGCCTCAGCCGCCGAGCCGTTCGGCGACCGCCGCCTCGATCTCGCGGGCCGTGGCGCGGTCGGACGCCCAGGCCGCGTGTCCGTCGGGGCGGACCAGCACGGTCGTACGGCGCTCGCTCGCCCAGCGAGCCACGGTCAGCCGGTCCGCGCGGCCGGCGCCGGCCGTGTACGGCTCGGCGGTGATCAGCACGAACCGGCCACCGCGCAGGGCCTCGTACAGGCGGGTGCCGCCGGCGAGGGCGACGTCCGGGACGCGGGCGCCGGTGAGGCGGTGGGCACCGCGGGGTGCGGGATAGCGGTAGCCGATGCCCGTGACCTGCGCCGCGAGTGCGCGGCGGGCGGGGCCCACTGCGTTCAGGAACGCGGTAAACGCGGCGCGGGCCGCCAGGGTCCAGGGGCGCTTGGCCATGGCGAGGCGGACGATCCCGCCGCTGCTGCGCAGCACGGCCCTGCCCACGGGGTGCCGCTCGGCCTGGTACGTGTCGAGCAGGCCGGGGTCGGTGTAGGCGGTGAGGACCGCGGCCAGCTTCCAGCTGAGGTTCGCCGCGTCCTGGAGGCCGGTGTTCATGCCCTGCCCACCGGCCGGGGTGTGCACGTGGGCGGCGTCACCGGCCAGGAAGACGCGCCCGACCCGGTAGGCCGGTGCCTGCCGTTCGTCGCTGTGGAAGCGGGACATCCAGCGGGCGTCGTACATCCCGAAGTCCCGGCCCAGCGCGAGCCGGGCGATCTCCTGGACCTCGGCCAGTTCGAGCGGCTCGTCGTCGGCGGCGTCGCGGGCGCGGTTCCAGCCGATCACCCGGTAGTAGCCGTCGCCGAACGGCGCGATGAAGGCGAAGGCGTCGCCAACGGCGCTGACCGTGAGCAGACTCGGCGGCTTCTCGGCGAGTCGGACGTCGGCCAGGACGACGGAGCGGAGCACCGACCGGCCCGGGAAAGGCAGCCCGATCGCCTCCCTGACGGAGCTGCGCATGCCGTCGGCGCCGACGACGTACGCGGCGCGCAGGCTGTGCGTGACTCCCGCGGGCCCGCGCGCCTGGGCCGTGACCCCGTCCGCGTCCTGAGCGAGCCCGGTCAGCTCGGTCGCGTACAGAAACTCCACGCCCGCCCGCTCGGCCCGCTGCCGCAGGACCTTCTCCAGCTCGTACTGGGGCAGGACGAGGAGGTGGTTGAAGCGCGAGTGCAGAGCGCCGAGATCGATGCTGAGCCGGCCGAACATGCGCAGGCGCTCCAGGCACTGCCCGGCGGCTTCCAGGCCGTCGGAGAGGCCGCGGGCGTCGAGCAGTTCCAGGGTGCGGGCGTGCAGAACGAAGGCGCGGGACAGGTTGCTGATCTCCTCGGAGCGCTTTTCCAGGACGGTCACCGCAATGCCGGCGGCGGCGAGGTCGCCGGCGAGGAGCAGGCCGGTCGGCCCGGCGCCGACGACGATGACGTGCCCGGGGGTGGGCGCCGTGGTGCCGGCCATGGGAGCCTCCCTATGATGCCAACGATCGTTGGCCAACGACTGTTGGTCAACGCTTGTTGGCAACGGTAGGCCGGTGCCCAGCGGGAGTCAACACTTGTTGGCCCACACGTGTGGGCATACCCTCGCCGCCATGAACGCCAGCACGAACGCACCCTCGTCTCGCCGATCGGATGCCAGCTTGGCCGCCCCGTCCCGCCGCTCGGACGCCACCCGCGGCGCCATCCTCGTCGCGGCCCGCGAGCGGTTCGCCGCCGACGGCTACGAGCGGGCCACCATCCGGGCGATCGCCAGGGACGCGAGCATCGACCCGTCGATGGTGATGCGGTACTACGGCAGCAAGGAAGGCCTGTTCGCGGCGGCCGTCACGCTGGATCTGCGGCTACCCGACCTGCGGCGGGTGCCACCGGACGAGGTCGGGCGGGCGCTGGTGGGCCACTTCCTCGACCTATGGGAGGAGAACGGGGAGCTGACGGCCGTGCTGCGGGTCGGCGTCACCAACCAGACCGGGGCCGAGCGGATGCAGGCCATCTTCGGCGAGCAGCTGCTGCCGGTGGCCCGGCAGGTGTGCCCGGACCCCGAACGTGCCCCGGCCCGGGCCGCACTGTGCGCCGCTCAGCTGCTGGGCGTGGCCCTGACCCGGTATGTTCTGCGCCTGCCCGCGGTGATGGATCTGCACCGGGACGAACTGGTGGCCTGGCTAGGCCCGACCATCCAGCGCTACCTCACGGCCCCGAGCCCCTGAGCGACGCAGCGGCGGCGCAGCAGCAGGAGCCGCTGCGCCGCCCACACCGTCCCCGCCCAGGCACCCCGCGCCTTCCTGCCCGCCGGGCTGCCGGTCGGCTCGCCGCCGGGGAAACGAGCGCCCGACCGCATCAGGCGGAAGCCACTGCCGGATCAAGCCGCCTCAGTCGTCGCCGAGGCACTGGGCTGAAACACTCACTACTGAACCGGTGCTGCGCACCCGCAATCCCGATACAGGGGGCCGGGCGCCGCAGGCCGGCTCGCGGAAGTCGGTGACACCTGTGGAGGATCTTCGTTGTCACGACGGCTGACGCCCCGCTGCTGACCGACCGCGCCCACATGCCCGGAGCCGTCGTCCGGCCGGCCATGCTGGGCTACGGCGCCGGCGCCCTGCGTCCCGATGCCGGTGAGGCGGCGCCAGCGCCGGGCCAATCGCACTCGGGGGCACGGCTGCGGTCATCGACGATCTCCCGTGCTGGGACTGTTGCGGGCGCCGTCACCGTTGGGCGGGCGCCGTCGCCGTCGCCGTTGGGCGGGCGTACTGTCCTCTTGACCCGTAGACGCATTGTCCGTCACTCATGGTCATCCTCTGAAGTGCGAGGCCGCACCTCTGCCCATAACGTCGCAGGTGGGGAGCAAGCAGGGAGTGGAAATGAGCCCACCTAGGCGCGGCAGAACCTTCAGCGCGACTCGTAGGCGGACGCCGAGGATCGCGTCCCGCGTCGTGACGGAACCGGCGGCGCCCGCCTTGACGGAGCACAGAATCGAGTCGCCGAAGCCGGGGCCGGTTGCTCATCCGGCGCTGCTCCAGACTCCGTCACATCGGTCCACCCGAATGCGCATACTCGAGACCAATCCCTGGTCGATCACGGTGATGAGCTTCCTGGTACTGGGGGGCTTGGGGGTGTGCGTTCTCGGCGCCGTGTTCACCGCATCCATGGTTTTGTACGTCGTGGCCCCAGGCGAGGGGCCGTCACTGACGCGAACGCTGGTCATCGCCATCGTGGTCGTCGCCCTGGAGGTCTTCGTGGGCACTGTCATGGCATGCCTGTGCAGCCTCGCGCTCAACCACACGGCACGGCTCAGCCGCGGTGTCGAAGTGGCCCTGACCGGCGATTGCGGCGATCCGGCACCGGCACCGGCAGGAAGCCTTGGAGAAGAAGCGCACTGTTCATCAGAGGCGTCGACGCCGGATGACATCCCCAACTGACGAAACGGCAACGGACGCGCGGGCATCTGATCTCGCATCGCCGCCCAGACGCTCCAACAGAGCGTGAGGGTTCCACGTTCAGGCCTCCGGCGGACTCGGCAACCTGTACGCGCCGGCGCTGTCGCCGACGGGCGGCGACACGGAACGGCCCAGCCTGCTCGGCTCGCTACATCAAGGGGCTACGGTTCATCTGGATCGAGGCGTTCGACACCGACGTCGCGGTCACCGCCACCGAGTTGCTGCGGTTCGGGCGCTCCTGGGCCCGTCCAAGCCATCCACTCCGCCCGCCCCAACGCCCCTCACCCCACCGGGCGGTATGTGCTCACCCTCACTCCCAAGGCGTACGCGGGCACCGGCGTCCACGCCGTCCACACCGACCAGTAAGCGCCAACCGCCCCGACCGGCAGACATCGGACGCCCGGACCGTCGGTACGTTGGGGAGAAGAAACTTGAGGATCATGGTTGTATCGGGCACCACTGGGTAGGCCGCGCCCCGGACGCACATCCGCCGTTCCTCATCCTTGAGGAGTACCTGGCCCGCTTCGGGCTCGACGGCCTGTGGTCGAACATCGAGATTCTCGACAAGAAGCCAGGCGTCTAGATCCGTCGGCGTCGGCCTCCTGTCCGGCGCCGAAAGGCCTGCCGAGAAGCACGGCCGCTGCCGGCAGTGGCGCCCGCTAAGTACGCCCCGGCACAGGACGGCTTCGTAGGCGCCCAACTGCCCGGCGACGGCCAACCCGGCACGACGACCGGCCCCCAGCCCCCAGTCCCCGGCCCGCCCGAACACGGGCGCCAGCAGCAACCGCGCGGCCCCTTCGCCGACGATCCGCTCCCAGCCGCCGGCTGCGCCCGCACCGACACGACGCGCGCCTCGTCCAGTACCAGCAGCGACCTTCCGTCGCCGGGCCTTGAACGGGTGTCGTCAAGCATGTGATGCATCCGCGACGGGGAGCCGTTCCGTCACGCCGCCGAAGGGGAGGAAAACAGTACGGCTGGCGAGGAACCACGTGCCGTCGATCTTGCGGAAGATGTCCTCGTAATGGCCGACGTTTGCCGGGAGTCTGGGCTCGATCATCCCACCTGAATAGCCATCGACCCGGTATGTCGTCAGATAGGAGACGCCCCGCGCTGTCGCCTCGGAATCCACCGTGACCAGGATGTTCGTCATCAGACGGCGTGACAGCCTGTCCGCCGGCCGAGAGGCGAAGTAGGCGCGCAGGGCCTCGCACCCCTCGATACGCCGGTCCCCGGATGGCCAGTGCCAGACACCATCGGGCGTGAACAGTTCGGCCACCGAACTCGGGTCACCGAGGTCGAGACGGTGGATGAAGTCCACAATGATTCGCTCGCAAGCGCGTTCCGCGAGCATCCGCTCGACTGAGGGCATGATCTCGTCGTCCATACCCCTGTCTATCAGTCGTAACATGTTCTAGGGCAACGGCTTTTCCGCACCAGCAGCGGCAGGGTGGCGCCGGTGCAGCAGAAGGGCTGTTCGACGGTGATGTTGGTGGTGGCAACGACTTACTGATGCGCAGCGGGGTCGGAATACAGCAAGTCGGCAAGGCCCACGTCCCAGACGCCTGCGACCACATCACACGGCGCGGAAACGGCGCCATGGGCGCGCGCCCATGGCGCACCATGCAGCACACACTGCTGCGCCGAGCGGGTGAAAAGCCGCCGCAGGCAGAACCCGTGACCGCAGGGAGTCCGTCGTGGCAGGCGTGGATGCCTTCAGCGACGTGCACGTGTCGGAGCCCGGTCTGGTTGTCGTGGACGTCGCAGCCGCCGACGACCAGACCGCTTTCGCCTTCCAACAAGCGCTCGCGTCGATATGGACGACCACCGCGGTGGAACGCACCAGCCGGGATTCCGGCCAACCCGGTGTACGGCTGCGCTGCTACCTGGACATGCGCCAGGCACCGAGCTAGAACGCCCCGATCGTGACCGCTCTCCTACCGGCCGAAAGTCACGGTGACGGGCATGTCGGAGCACCGACCGAGTCGGTCGACCAGGGTGTGGCGTCCGGTGGCGTCGACGGTCAGGCGCTTGTCGGCCACCCTTTCGACCGGTTCGACGCCGCCAACACCACGATCAACGCCGTGGATCCCCGTGGTCGTTGGTGTAAGCGGTCCAGAGGCGTAGGCGCCGCCCCCCAGTCCCCCGGTCCCCCGGTCCCCCGGTCCCCCGGTCCACGCTGCGTAGGACTGCGTGCTGTCCTGCCATTCTGGCAGCGGAACCCCTTGAGCAGCCGGTCGTGTGGCGGGCGTCCAGCGACCCGGGGGCCGGTTGCCTGGACAGTCCGCCTCGGACCCGAGCTCGACATGCTCCGGTGGAGATCCTCTTTGCGGAGGGCAACCGATGCCCTGCAACCCGCTGCCGATCCCGATACCGGTCGCTTCCGTCTATCGGTACACGTACGCCGGTGCTGCGTCCCCGATCCCTGGAACGGCGCCGAACGTGGCGGCGGCGCGCATGAGGGGGCTGGGTAGGTGGCGCCGTCGATGCGGGCGCGCCCCGCGGGCGCGGCGATGGCGCTGGGGGCCGGGACGAGATGGGTTCGCGGGGCGACGGGCGGCGCGATGATTCCCGGCGCGTGCGGGAGTCTGTCTCTCGACACGGTCTTCTGGAAGGCGGCCTCATGACCACCCTGCACGACTTGCTCGAAGCCCACGTCGGTGCCGGAACGGTGCCAGGAGCGGTTGGCGTCGTGGCCCGGGGTGATCGGGTCGAGATCGCAGCCGTCGGTTCACAGGACGTCGGGGGCAGCGTTCCCATGGCGAGAGACTCCATCTTCAGGGTGGCTTCGATTACCAAGTCGGTCACCGCCGCCGCACTGCTGATCCTGGTGGAGGAGGGCAGGATCGCGCTGAACGACCCCATCAGGACGTGGCTGCCGGAGTTGGCAGAACCGATGGTCGTACGTACCCCGGCAAGCCCGGTGGACGACGTGGTGCCGGCCGCCCGGCCCATCTCGGTCTTCGACGTGCTGGCCTCCCAGGCAGGGTATGGATTCCCTTCCGACTTCACGCTGCCGGCGGTGCAAGAGTTGTTCACGGTGCAAAAGGACGGGCGGGTGCCGAGCAACTTCCCGCCGGCCGACAAGTGGATGACTGCTCTCGGCAGAGTCCCGCTCCTCTACCAGCCTGGCGACGCCTGGCTGTACGACACCTGCTCCGTGCTGCAGGGTGTGCTGATCTCGCGGGTCACCAGGCAGCCGCTGCCGGAATTTCTGGCGGAGAGGATCTTCCAGCCACTGGGCATGGTCGACACCGGTTTCGAGGTGCCGGCCGCCAAGCGGGGCCGATTCACCAGCTTCTACAGGCCGACCGGCGACGGCAGCCTGGAGCTCGCCGACGGCCCGGACGGAGAGTGGAGCAGCCTGCCTGCGCTGCCTCTCGGCAACGGCGGCCTGGCCTCGACCGCCGAGGACTGGTTGACCTTCTCCCGGATGCTGCTGGCCGACGGGGTGGCGGCCAACGGCCGACGAGTGCTGACGGCCGGCTCCGTACGCATGATGACCACCGACCACACGAATCCCGCCCAGCGCCACATCGGCCGGCTGTTCCTGGAGGGGCAGGGCTGGGGCTTCGGCGGCTCGGTCGACATCGCCCGGACCCACCCGTGGAATGTCCCCGGCCGCTACGGCTGGGTCGGTGGCACGGGCACAGCGGCGCACATCGTCCCAGACACGGGAGCAGTCACCATCCTGCTGACTCAGGTGGGAGCGACGGGTCCTGCGCCAGCACCGGTGATCAGGCGGTTTTGGCGATACGCGTCGAACGCCTGACACGCCTCTCATACCCGTAACGCCGAGCTTCGTGCGGTGGACCCTTACGCCTTTCAAGTCACCGAACAACTCCCCCTTGGCACGGACAGCTTCAACCTGGTGTTCTGCGGCTTCAGGGGGCTCAGCCGGGCGCCCCCTGCACCTTGCCGTCCCGCAGGCCCCACGCGTCCTGCGCCGCGGTGAGCGCCTGGTGTTCGCCGACAGCACCAGCTGTCATCCGGCTCGTCGTCTGGTGACCTGCACAGCCTGATGAGCGCCGAGGTGCGGACCGCGCAGAGTGTGGCTGGACGAGTTTGGTCTGGCACCCACTAGGGAAGCGCGTCGGCATGACGAGGCACGAACTGACGCCGCCGCGCGAGTCCATGACCGGCAGTGCCGCCCACGCCTGCGGGGTCGGCCTGCGCGAGGGGGGCCAGGTGTGGATGAGCGGTGGTCAGCGCGGCCGCGGAGCCGATCAGAACGGGCGCGCCGCTGTCGAGTGACCGCTGCACGAGGGAGCGGGCCGTGGCGTCGAGGACCTGCAGGGAGTTCTCACCGCGCTCGTCGTCGGAGCACGAGGCGTCGACGTTCGGCCGGTTCCCCTCCGACGAACCGCGCGCGTGGACGGGCGACCACGCGGCGATCGTCGACTTGCTTGCGAGCCATCTACCGGCGACGGGCGGTAGGTCTCTCCCAGATGGCTCCGTGGCGGAGCTCCTCGCGGGGCGGCCACGAGGGCCGTTGTCAGTGGCGATTGGCAAGATTGCGGCCATGAATGTCACTCCCGTCACTCCGCCACGGCCGATCGACGTTGTCGCGGTCTTTCCCCAACTGGCCCCGCTGGCCCGCACGGCGACCCGCCTGCACCCCCGCCCTGGGGCCCCGACGTGGCACGACAGCTCAATCGGCGGGCCGCTGCTGTGGCCCGCTGGGGAACCGTGGCCGCACTGCGAGGAATCGCATGTGGTGGACGGCATCAACCCAGCTCAATCCCCGGCGGATCTGCGGTTGGAACGACGGATCTTCGCCGCCTCGCACGGCCGGGACCTGACTCCGGAGGAACGGGAGACTCTGGAGCGGATCCGGCCCCCTCAGACATATCCGGTGAGGCTGGCGGTCCAGTCGTACGACGGTCCCATAGCGATGCTGCCCGTCGCGCAGCTGTACGTACGGGATGTGCCCGACCTGAGCCCGCCGGAGGGTAAGGACCTGCTGCAGGTTCTGTGGTGCCCCTTCGATCACCCGATCATGCCCAGGACCCTGCTCTTCTGGCGTTCCGCAGCCGCCGTCACCGACATCCTCGACACGCCCCCCGAGCCGCCCGCAGTGCAGTTCGACGGCTATCTACCGGAACCGTGCGTGCTCGAACCGGAGCAGATCACCGAGTACCCCGACCATCTGGAGCTGAGCGAAGAACTGCAGGAGCAGCTCAAGCAATGGAGTGTGCCGCAGGCTGCAGAGGAAGACATGGACCCGGACGCGTACTACGACTGTGTGCTGTCCAACGCACCCGGCTGGAAGGTCGGCGGCTGGCCCGCTTGGAACTCCACCGACCCCAGCCCGCAGCCCTGCTCCGAGTGCGGCACCGGCATGCAGGTCCTGATGACCGTCGCCACGTTCGAGGAAGGGGACGACGCCGGGAACAGCTGGTCTCCGCACCCCCACCCAGGTGCGGGACCGTACCCGGGCCACCGCGGCTACAACGCGACCGGGGTCCAGATAGGCAGCGGCTACCGGCAGCATCTGTTCGTCTGCCCGGCAAACCCAGAGCATCCGCACATCGAGTTGATGACGTAGCCCGTTCGCGGTGTGCAGCCGGAGCGTCAGGGTGCAGGCATGCCGTGACGCAGGGCGTCGGCGAGGCTCAAGGTTCCGGACAGCCGACGGACTTTGTCGACCTGCAGGAACGTGACATCCGGCGTCCCTGAGGGTCCAGCAGTTCAGGTTCTTGTCGTCGAGCGGGTTGAAGCAGCCTCACTCTGCTGCGGAAGCCCAGCACTCACGCAAGTTTGCTCATCGAGTGCAGCTGCACAAACTGGTCAGCGACTATGCCCATCAAGATCAGATGATGTCGGCCGGCGAAGAACACGCGATCGTGTAAACGCCCCTCCTCGGCGAAGCCGAGACGGCGATGCAGTGCCGGCGATGCAGTGCCGGCGATGCCTCGTTGCGCCCGAAGATCCGCGCTTCGCACTTGTGGTACTGCCGCTCAGCGACTTCCTGCAGCAACTTGACCTGCAACCTGCCCTTCGGACTGCGCTCGGGGATCCATCCAGCCGGGACTGGGCGAACTGGACGGCCGCTTCCGTGGGGTTAGGCACTGAGGCCGTCGATGGCGACGGGCAGGTGGCGGGGGCCGCGCAGGACGGCGTTGGCCCGGTAGGGCGGAGGGTCCTCCAGCAGCCGGAAGTTCTTGACCCGGCGGAAGAGTTCCGGCAGGGCGAGGCGTGCTTCGATACGGGCGAGTGGGGCGCCGAAGCAGTAGTGGATGCCTGTGTAGAAGCCCAGGTGCTCGTTGTCTTCGCGGTCGGGCACGAATCGGTCGGGGTTCTTGAAGCGGCTGGGATCGCGGTTGGCAGCGGCGATCATGAGCCAGACCGGCGATCCCTTCGGGATGGTGACGTCGGCGATGTCGATGTCGGCCAGGGTGACGTTGATGGGGACGAACTGCACTGGTGGTTCGTAGCGCAGCACTTCCTCGATGAGGGGCACGGTCAGCTCGGGTTCGTTCTGGAAGCGCTGCAGGGCGTCGGGGTGGCGCAGCAGGGTGAGGGTGGTGTTGGTGATCAGGTTGACGGTGGTTTCGTGGCCGGCAACGAGCAGCAGGATCGCGGTAGCCACCAGGTCCGCCGGTGTCATGCTGCCACCGGGACCGGTGTCGGGGGCGAGGGCGCTGAGTATGCCGGGGCCGGGGTGGCGGCGTTTGGTGTCGATCAGGTCGGCCAGGTAGGTGCCCATTTCCTTGCGCGCCTGCTGATACTCGGCCGCGCCGAGGCCGCCGTGCTGGGGATCGATGCCGGAGGCCACTGGGTCCGCCCAGCGGTGGAAGCGTGGTTCGTCCTCACGTGGCACACCGAGCACTTTGCAGATGGCGGTGACGGGCAAGGGGTAGGCGAAGTCCTTCACTATGTCGACGTGCTCCTTGCCGTCGAAGGCGTCGAGCAAGGCGGATACGGCGGTGGCGAGTTCGCCGCGCAGGCCGTCGAGGAACCTGGGGCTGTGCGGGGGGCCGAACGGCCGGTTGGCGGTGGCGCGCAGCCGGTCGTGTTCGGGCGGATCGGTGAGGATGAAGCTCGGTGGCAGGCCGGAGTCCTCCTCCGAGTGGCCGGGGCCGGCGTAGCCCGGCGGACGGTTGCGGGGATCCTGGCTCACTCGCGGGTCGTTGGCCAGGCTCCGCACCGCGTGGTAGCTGCTGACCAGGTAGGTACCGTCGTCCTCTCGCAGCACCGGTGTCTTGCGTAGTTCCGCGTAGAGCGGGTACGGATCTGCTCGGTTGGCGTAGTCGAGGATCTGAGCGGAGAGGCTGCCGGGGTTCATGGAGGCCTCCTGGACCGTAGGGTTGCACGCGGATCAGGCATGTGACGGCACGAACTTGACCCGCCGTTCGCTCGGTGAGTGGCCCGTGAGGGTGACGGTGGGCCCGTGGGTGGGCAGGTGGGGGTCGGGGAACTCGGGGTCGATGACGGGCACGGTGCTGGTGCGGCGGTCGCCCAGGCGGTAGTCCGGGGGGAACGGGGCGGCGGCGGCGATCTGCTCCTCGTAGAACCCCAGCCACCTGGCACCGTCGAAGGACGCCGCGGCTATGACCCGGCCCCGGTAGCCGTACACGGCGACGAAGCGTTCCTCGGCGAGTGTCCCCTGGGCGATGACCATCTGGTCGCCCATCGAGGGAATGCCCACGGACTTGATGTTGACGCGGAACTGGGTGGACCAGAACATCGGCAACCACAGGTGCGGGCGCCGATCAGGGCCTGGACAGATCATGTTGTGGGCCGCTATCTCCGCCTGCTCGACGGCGTTGCCCCAGTGCTCCAGCGAGAGGAACTGGTAGTCGAACAGCGGGTGCGGACTGCGTGCGACGTCCCCCGCGGCGTAGATGTCGTCCGTGACGATGCCGTTGACATCGAACACCCGGCATCCAGCGTCACAGGCGATGCCCCGAGGTCCCGCGGCCACCCCCGAACCGGCCAGCCATTCGGTGTTCCTCAGGGCACCCAGGGAGACGACCGCCACCTGAACGTCGATCGCCGTGCCGTCGGACAGGTGAGCACGCCTGAGCCGACCGGAATAGTCGCCCTCCAGGGCCGTGACGCTGACGCCGCATCGGAGGTCGACGCCGTTCCTGCGCTGCATCCGGTCGGCGACCGCGCCGATCACACCACCGAGTGCGCCCACCAGGGGCGCCGGGCCGCGTTCGGCGACCGTGACATCGAGATTCAACTCGCGGCACGCGGAAGCGACTTCACAGCCGGTGAAGCCCGCGCCGATCACCAGTACTCGCGCGGAGCCGCTGGTCAATTTCCGTTTCAGGCGTGCGGAGTCGTCGCGGGTTCGCAGGACGAACACCCCGTCCAGCTCCGCCTGTTCAGGATGGAACCACGGGCGCGCCCTGGTTCCGGTGGCGATCAGCAAACGGTCGTAACCGACGGTGTCGCCGTTCGCCAGGCGTACCTGCTTGGCGTCCCTGTCCAGGCCCTCGGCGGGAACACCGAGACGCCATTGCGCATTGACGTCACGCCGCCGTGGGAGTTGTGTGTCCTCGGCCCGGGCTCGCCCGAGCAGCACCTGCTTGGACAGTGGAGGCCGGTCGTAGGGCTCGTACGGCTCGTCGCCGATCATGGTGAGTGATCCGGTGAAGCCCTGCTCGCGCAGGGTCTCCGCGGCACGCAGGCCCGCCAGGGACGCGCCCACGACGACGATCCGGCCGTCCCGGCGCAGGGCTGCGACGTCGGTGTCAGCCGACACGGGGCTGCACCCCCTTCGTCGGCTTGTCGGAGTAGTCGACGAGAATGGCCTGGACCGGGCAGGCGGCCGCGGCCTCTTCCACTCGGTCACGCAGCCCCTCGTCGAAACGGGGCGAGAACAGCAGCCCCTCGTCGCCGTGCAGGGCGAAGACGTCCGGGGCGAGGAAGACGCACTGCGCGTACGCCTGACACCGATTGAGATCGACGACAAGCCTCATTGGTAGCCCGCTCCCCGCGCGGCCCGCCGCAGTCGAAAGCCCGCAGCCGCCTGCGCTGGTGCATACGGTGGGTTGGCATGCCTCTACCTCAGAATCAACCCGTGCACAAACGCCTCGCAAGGCGAGCGGGCCGAGCGTCCCCGGACCTGCGCTTGGCCGGCGCCAGTGCCCTGGATCCTCAGCCAGAGGCGGTAGAGAGTCCCGGCATCTGCCGGCACGGCCCCGCAACGGCCCTGCGCCTCATCGTGGACGGTCCGCTACCAGGAATCTACCCGGCTCCTGGCGTAGCGTGATGGGAGGAACGTTGTGGCCACGAAGTGAAGAGGTGCGCTGCGGCGAGCAGTCGTGGTCACGGGGCTGAGTGTTGTCGCGGTCGTCCGCAGTCCATGGTGGTCCGCGCGGCGACGCCGATGAAAGCTCGGGGCTGGCGATGCCGACGACGGCAACGCCTGTGAAGAACGGAAAGGCCGCTCATGTCTTCGACCATGCGCGCGCTCGTGGCGGTGAAGGCCGGTGAGCCCGCTGACGTCCTGCGGCTGGAGTCTCGTTCCGTTCCCGCGCCGGGACCGGGTCAAGCACTGATTCGGGTGGACGTGACCCCGATCCACGCCAGCGATCTGCACGTGCTGCGCGGCCGCTACGGCTTCTCCCTCGACTTCCCCGCCGTCGGGGGCCACATGGAGTGCGTGGGCCGTGTCGCGGGCCTGGGCGCGGACACCGAAGGACCGGCGGTCGGCGAGCGGGTGGTGGTCGCCGCGATCCCGGCGGTACCCGGGCCCTCTCCGGTCGGCACCTGGCAGGAGTACCTGGTGGCCGACACGCGGAGACTTCTGCCGGTCCCTGACCTGCTCAGTGACTTCAGCGCCTGCCAGCTCGCGGTCAACCCGCTGACCGCGCTGCTCCTGGTCACGCGCGAACTCGACTGTGAGCCCGGCGAATGGCTGCTGCAGACGGCCGCGGGCTCCACCGTCGGCCGCCTAGTCATCCAGGTGTGCAGGCATCTCGGCATCCGCACCCTCAATGTCGTACGCCGACGCGCTGCCGTCGAAGAGATCAAAGCGGTCGGTGGTGACGCGGTCATCTGCACCGAGGACGAGGACCTACTGCGGCGGGTGGCCGAGACAGCGGGACCGGCCGGCGTGCGCAAGGCCCTCGACTGTGTAGCGGGTCCCGTGGGCGCCCAGGTGTCCCAGGCACTGGCCCCGGGAGGAGAAGTCATCGTCTACGGCGCCCTCTCCACCCATCGGCAGACGGACCCGGCTGCGCTGACGATCCCCCTCCAGGCGCGCTCGGTCATTTACGAGACCAAAACCGTCCGGGGTTTCTGGCTGAACCGCTGGTTCGGCGCCGCCTCACCCGATGTCGCGCTGCAGGCGCTGTCCCAGGTCCGCGATCTCGTCACGACCGAGGTGCTGACCATCCCGCGAGGCCGACCGTTCCCGCTCGAGCGCTTCACCGAAGCTGTCTCGCTCGCCGAGGCACCCGCACACGGCACCAAGCCACTCTTCGTCCTCGACGACGGCCAGGGGAGGTAGGCAGCGGCCGTGCTGGTGCGGGCAACGCTGCCCAGCCGCGAGAAGCCTGCGCACGCCAAATCGTTCTCCATCTCGCATGGGGGCGAACCGGCCACTCTGAGACTCTGGGGACGCGGTCGCCTACTGCGTGGTGTCCGCCGTCTACATGCTCCTCGCCGTTCTGGGATGCGTGCCAACGGTGTCGATCATGTTGGCCGCGGCCCTCCCGTCGAACACGGGGCACGGGTCCCGGCCAACGCAAGCAGTTCCGCACGCGTTCCATAGGCACGATGTTGCTGCCAGGCCGGGGGTCGGTATCCCGCGTGAGTGTGAGGCTCCGGGAGCCTGCGCGGGCCGAGAAGAGCGCAGAAAGGGCATATGCGTCTACGCGATATCCGTGGGGAGCGGCTCCCCGAGCACCGGCGCGGGCTGTCGGCTCTGGTGGTCTTCGTCTGTTACGTACGGGAGCGGCATGCCCGGGAGCTGAGCCGGTTGCGGTCGGTGGCCGAGATAACGCAGCGAGCTTTGCTGCGGCCGCCACCCCGCCGGATCGGGCCGCTGCGGGTGGCCTGGCTGTATCTTGCCGCCGAGGACGAGGCTCAGATCGGAGGCGACCTGTTGGCCGTCGCCCGCGCTGATCATCCCTGCTGGGACTGCGCGCCCTCAGCGTAGGCAGCGATCGCACCGACCGGTTCACCTTCGAACCGGGTGACATGCTGCTGCTGTACACCGACGGCGTGATCGAAGCCCGCTCACCGACCGGCTCCTTTTACCCGCTCGCCGATCGGGTCGCTTCCTTTCAGGCATCAAGCCCGGATGCCCTGCTGCAGGAGATCCACCGCGACCTGCTCGTGCACACCGGCGAGCAGCTCACCGACGACGCAGCCTTCCTGATCATCGAACGCACCCCCTCACGCCATCCGCACCGGCCGCACCTCGTATCCCAGGCCGACGGATCACCATCGTTCTGACCGGCCACCCGCCACAATCTGGCACGCTCCGCGTGTGCGGCACTCGGGCCCTACTCGATCACCATTGCCTTGTCCAGGCCGGCATGCCGCAGGGTGCGCAGCACGGCGCGTCGCGCACCGCACACGGCGGCCGTTCCGGAGTGCTCTGTCACGGCCCGCAGCAGGGCGTAGACGCACGCCAGGTCGATGCCGGTCACCTTGTGCAGGTCCAGTACCCAGTGCTCTGCGGCGTGCAGGCGCGGATCAGCTAGTAGCGCTTCGAGGTCGCGGAGCAGGAGGGTGCTGATTTCCCCCGACAGGGTCACCTCGGCATGCCGGCCGTCGACTGCAGTGATCACCATGTCTGGTTGCACGGAATGTGGTTCAGCTGTCACAGCGGCCTCCCGCACGGGTTCGGGTGCGTACATTCAGTCTGCAGATGCCGGGCCACAGGGCACATCCGCAACCAATGGACGGCGGTGGTGGCACGGACGGTTGAGCGCCGCAGGCCTGGAGGTGCCGGCGACGGCCAACGGCGGCCTCCTACGAGCACGGCCGACTGCACCGCCTCGCTTGCACGCAAGACGGTCGACGGCGGATCCAGGCGGCCTTCCCAGCACACCTTTCGTTCCGCAGCCCTGCAGGGCAGGACCCAGCACCACCCGCCCTGTCGCTACGGCCCGGAAGGCAGTCAGCGTGCCAGGACGACAGTGATCGGAGCATCCGCGCAGTTGCCGAGTTCCTCAGACAGTGCGCTTTGCTCGGCGATGTCGATGCTCAGGCCCCAGCGGGTCTTGTCGGCCCCAGTCGGTGACGTACCGGCAGCGAGCGGTATGCGGTGGCCGGCGGCAGCCAGGTGGTGGGATCCTGGTCCGCCTTGGACCGGTTCGAGGCGGCCGACACGGCGATCAGCGCGCGGGTCAGCCGCAGGAGTAGCCGGGTTCGTTCACAAGAACCCCGGGCTGTTCACTGGCTGACGCCGACAACGCCGTGAGGCGCCATGCACCCCACTGCGACGGCAGTGCCCGCATCTCCGACCCGCAATCCGACTCCGGCTATCGCCGGGCGTCGCAGCAGCTGAGGGCCGCCTGCTCCCTTCTTGTGCGCGGCACGGGGCCAAGAACGTGGTCAACGCCGACAGCACTTCCTGGGGGCTTCCTCGGCCACCCATGCAGCTCATTGGATGAGGTCGGTGTGCGGATGATCGGGGGAAGCCGGGTCGATTGCTGTTCGGCGCCGAGCCCGCCAAGCGCCGCGACGGATACGCCAACTTCGCCCTCACCGAGCCGCCGCTCAAGCTCGTCCTCTTCGAGGGACAGGCGGGCGAGGAGACCCGCCTGGACCACCTCGGCGTCGAGGTCGCCACCACTGAGGAGGTCACCGACTCCTCCACCCGGCTGAAATCAGGGCTGGCCACCTTCGAGCAGAACGTCACCTCCTGCTGCTACGCCCTGCAGGACAAGGTGTGGGTGACCGGCTCCGGCAAGGAACCGTGGGAGATCTACGTCGTCAAGGCTAGTGCCGACACCCTCGGCAGGAGCGCCTACAGCACGCCGCAGGCATGCTGTCGGACCACCGCTTGCTGCACGCCCGGCGACCAGGCCATCGACCCCTCCCACACCCCGGCCGAAGCGAAGGCCGCTGCCGGGTGTGCATGCGTCACCTGACCCACCGCATGGCGGCCGGCCCAGCGGCGACGTCCCGGCTCCACGCTCCCACAGCCCCAGGCGTCGCGGCGGGCCCGGGGCAGGCCCGCTGCATGCCGGACGTCTTCGGTGTTCGACGTCAGCGCAGTGCGATAGCGCCCGTGTGGACGGCGCGCATGGCACGCTCGATGGTCTCCCGGCTTTCGCCGACTGGAGCCACGTAGCCGATGACGTCTTGCGCGGCGCCTTCCCCGAGCACGCGGGTGATCACCCAGGTGGCGAGGTACTGGGACGCCAGGCAGCCGCCTGCTGTGGCGATGTTCCCCTCGGCGTGGAACGGCGCGTCCAGCACGGTCACGTCGCAGGCTTCGACAAAGGGTCGGCTCTTCACATCGGTGCAAGCCGGCATGCCGTCCAACAACCCCAGCCGGGCGAGCACGAGCGCGCCGGAGCATTGCGCACCGATGAGTTGTCGCGAAGGGTCAAGCGGCAGCCGGGAGATCAACTGGTCGTCGGCGACCACGTCTCGTGTCTTCACGCCGCTGCCGATCAGCACCACCTCGGCTTCGGTCACAAATTCCATCGGGCGCTGTCCGGTCACCTCGACACCGTTCATCGACCTGACTACCGGTGTCGGGGTGGTGATGAAAGCTTCCAAGCCGTCCTTGCGACATCGGTTGATCAGCGCGGATGCGATGAAGCTGTCGAGTTCGTTGAACCCGTCGAAGGTGACCACGGCTACCTGCATGACGTCTCCTTCCAGTACGGCCCTGGCATGTGCATCCTTCCATGGCGCGCGTTTCCGAGGTGTGAGCCGGATCAGGGGCCGGCTCGGCGGATGACCACCGCATCTTTGTCGCACCGGGCTCCATCGGCCACAGCACAGCCGCCCGGGGAACATGTCATAGTGCTCTGGGGCCGCCGCGCTCCGCCAGGTCTTCCACGGCGAGCCACGCCCCATGCAGCGGCCCGGCACCGTAGACCGCGTCGACATCGCTGCGCAACGGACCCACAGTGCGCGGCGTCGCTCACGGAAGTTGGACGTCAGTTCATCGTGGCGGTGGTGTGGTGCGGTCGGTTCTGTATCAGCAGGGCCGAGGCGAGGGCCGCGCACAAGAACACGGCGGCGATCACGGTCATGCCGACATGGACGCCGGAGGTGAAGGCGTCGTCAATCGCGGCGGTCACGTTCGGCGGGACCGCTCGGTGGGCGCCGCTGCCGGTGGAGACGGCGTGCTCGACGGCGGGCCAGGCCGCGCGGGGGACGTGGTGGGCGCCGAGCCGTGCCGGCAGTTGGGACTGGAGTCGGCTGGCGAGGAGTGCGCCCAGCAGTGAGGAGCCGGTGACGGATCCGATCTGGCGGAAGGTGTTGACGGCTCCGGAAGCCATGCCGGCGCGCTCGTGCGAGACGCTGACCAAGGCGGCGGCGGTGCTCGGCGCGGCCACCATCCCGCTTGCGGCGCCGAAGAGCCCGTACAGCCACCACACCCGGGCATAGGGGGTGGTCGGATCCAGCGTGGTGAGTCCGGCTGCTGCGGCGGCGCCCAGGATGAAGCCGAGGGTCAACGGGAGCTTGAAGCCGGTACGGCGGATCACGCGTCCGGTCGCGTAGGCGACGACGACGTAGACGCCGAAGAAGGCCAGCAGCCGCCATCCCACGTCCAGGGCGGACAGTCGCTGAACGCGCTCGTAGAAGAGCACCGACAGGATGGCCATGCCGGTGAAGCCGAACAGGGAGACCGCGCCTACGAACATGACGGCGCTGAACGACGCCGACCGAAACAAGGTCATGTCCAGCATAGGGGTGCGGCCGGCGCGCTCGACGAGGACGAAACCGCTCAGAGCCGCGACCGCGATGATCAAGGCGGTGAGAATGCTGGGGCTGGTGTAACCGTCATGTCCGCCTTCGATCAGGGCGTAGACGAGAGCGGCGATGCCCATGACGGCCAGGATCTGGCCGGGGATGTCGAGCTTGCCGTCGGGGCCGCGCGATTCGGTGACGAAGGCGGCGACGGCCATGGTGACCAGGGCGAGGACAGCGGTCGACAGAAAGACCGTGTTCCAGTGGAAGTGGTCCAGGAGGGTGCCCGCAATCAGGGGGCCGGCGGCCAGCCCGATGCCCGAGGAGGCCGCCCAGGCGGTGACGACTTCGGTGCGCCGGTGGGGGTCGGGGAATGCCGCTCCCAGGATGGCCAGGCTGTTGGGCAGGATGAGAGCGCCGCCGAGGCCGGAGACGAGCTGGCCGGCGATGACGCCTCCCGCTGAATGCGCGGCATAGACGGTGAGCGAGCCGACGATCATGATCGCGGCGCCGGTGAGGAAGGTGCGCTTGCGGCCGTAGAGATTGCCGACGGTGCCCGCAGACATCACCAGGCAGGCCACGAGCAAGGCGTACGCGGAGGGAATCCAGACCAGGCCGGTGGGAGTGACGTGCAGATCATCCTGGATGGCCGACATCGCTGACACCGATGCGGTGATCAGCAGGAAGGTCGTCATGGCGCCCAGGCACATCGCGATGAGCGTGACGGCGGCGGCGCGCCGAGAGAGCTGGTCCGAAAAGGGTCGGACATCCGTGTGCGGGTCGGTCGGCCGGAGTCGGCCCGGCGCGGGGGATGGAGTGGAGGTCACGGTGTCCTCGTCTCAGCCGAGCTGCGGGTACAGGGCGGCGATGCCACCGGAGAGGTCAGCCTGTACCTGACGGCTGCGGTCATCGACGACGATCTCGGCAGCCCCGGAGGCGATGCCGTCGACCGCAGCGCGGGCGACGTCCACCGGGTCGGTCTTGGGCTCGGTGACGTGGCGGGCCATGTCGGTGTCCATGTATCCGACGTGAAGTCCAGCCACGGTTATGCCCCGGGGTGCGAGCTGCTGTCGCAACGCGTTGGTCAGGCTCCACTCCGCGGACTTGGCTGCGGCGTAGGCGCCGACGGCGGGAAAGCTGATCCACGACAGCACGGAAAGGACATTGAGGACGGAGCCCCCGCCCTGGGCCTCCATCAGCGGGGCGAAAGCACGGATCATGCCGAGGGTGCCCAGGTAATGGGTCTCCATCTCCAGACGGACGGCGTCCCAGCTGCCGGTCAGGAGATCGGCGCCCGTGGAACTGCCCGCGTTGTTGATCAGCACGGTGATGTCACGGGCTTCCTTCGCCGCCGCGGCGACGGAGGCGGGGTCGGTGACATCGAGCCGTATCGCTTTCACGCCGGGCAGATCGATCTGATCCGGTCGGCGGGATGCCCCGTACACCGTGGCACCGCGCGCGACCAGTTCTTCAGCCAGTGCCCTGCCGAGCCCGCGGTTGGCCCCTGTGACCAGAACCCTTGATGTGCTGATGTCCATGATTCCTCCTCGGGAGGCACGCCTCTAGGCTGACTTACGCTTCCAAAAGTCAGGCTCGACGGTATAGGCTGGCTTCGCATAAGGCAAGCCAGGCGGAAGGTGGGGAAATGAAGGATCTGCTGAAGGAACGGGACGCCTGGTCCATGGCCAATTGCTCAATCGCCAGGGCTCTGGAGATCGTCGGAAACAGGACCGCGATGCTGATCATGCGTGAGGCGTTCCTCGGCACACGCCGGTTCGACGACTTCGCCAGGCGTGTGGGCATTGGAGAACCTGCCGCCGCGGCGCGCCTGAAAGAGCTGACCGCCGCAGGTCTCCTGGAGCGCGTCCCTTACCAGGAGCCCGGCCAGCGGACCCGGTACGCCTATCAACTGACGCAGAAGGGGCGGGACTTTCGGGCCGTCATCATGGCGCTGCGCCAGTGGGGCGACACCTGGGCCGCCGACGAACAGGGGCCCCCGGTGGTCGTACGCCACGAGAACTGCGGTGCGCCGGTGCATGCGGTGCTCCGCTGCGACAACGGCCACGACGTGCAACCTGGGGAGTCGTTCGTCGATGCCGGCCCGGGCCTCATTCGCGTCGCCCCGGAATGAGCGGCCTGCACACACCTACGGTGCCCACCTGCAGGCTGCGGAACGTGCACGTGCGCTCGAGCATCGTGCCGGTCATGCCCCAGCCGACGGTGTCTGTCGGCGCTGCGAGCAGGACTGAGTCCAGCGGTACCGCTTCAAGGACGACGGGATGTGCTTCCTGCTCTGCCCCGAGTGCGACTCGCTGCGGTGGTTCCACGAGACGGTCGGCGTCCCCGCACGCTTCCTCGATGATGTCGTCGCGGCGCGCCTCGGCATGAAGGGCAACTCGTGGGGCGATCCAGTCTGCGCCCCGACGTCATCGAGCCGGCACCCGGTCTCCAGCGCTGAGTTCCAAGCGCTATCGACCGAGCCGGGAACAGCCCGCGGGCCACGGTGACGGCAACCGGTCGCCTCGCATCACGAGTCGGCTGCTCGCCCAGCTGTTGACCCGGTCGCGCCCCGCCCGGGCCCGCCGGTGCGGGAAGTTCGGTGTTGTTCGCATGCCGGTCGGTGGCCGCGCGGGCGGTCAGTTCGGAAGTCGGGTCACGGTCCCCGTGCCGGCGGCACGGCCGTGCTGTCGGAAGGCGAAGGGCTGGCCTTCCTCGAGGGCGACGGGCCGTTCGAGGGCGGCCGTGACCGTTCCCCTGTGCAGTGGTGGGAGTGCGTCCGTGTCGGGGGCCAGCATGACCGTCCCCCGGACTACGGCGGTACGGACGTGGAACTGCAGGCGCTCACCACTGCGTATCTCCGCGCCGCCGTGGTCCTCGGCCAGCAGTGCGATGTCCGCCGTGAAGCGAGCATGAGCGACGACCGAGCCAGGCGCCGCCAGCACCTGTCCGCGTTCAATCGAACTGGACGCCACGCCGGGCAGCAGCAGGCCCACATGCGTGTCCGCACCCGCCTCGTCGATACGTCGGTGGTGCACTTCGACGCCTCTGACGGGCAGAAGTGTGCCGCCGTCGAGGCCGACGGTCTCCACCATGTCGCCTTCACGGACCCGGCCGCGCTCGATCCGGCCCGTCAGCAAGACCAGCCGGCCCTGGTTGCGGTCGAAGGCGTCTTCGACGCACATCAGGAACGGTTCACTTCCTGCCGTCATCAAGCCCCTCGTTACCACCCGCCACGACCGGGGACCGAAGTTAGCAGGACCGAGGCCGGGACCAGGACCGCGGGGCGCTGCGTCCGGTTCTCCGCCACAGCGGCTGGCCTCCGGGCGAGCGGGCGAAAGCCGCTAGTCGTGGCTGTCCTGCGGCTGTTGCACAATGGTCGGCGAGGGTGTTGCGCTGGAGGGGTGTACGTGAGTGAGGGCATAGCGGGGGAGCTGATCGCTTGGCCGATCATGAGAACAGCGTGGTGGTCCGGGTGCTGGGCCGCCGCGATTCGGGTGACCTGGCCGCCGAGGTCGTCATCACGAGCAGCTTCTGCAACGGCCGGCTCGACCTCTGCTTGTCCCCCCAGGACCTGGACGACTGGGCGAAGGCCCTGGACGAGCTTGCTGCCGGCCGCAGCGTCTGCTGGATGACCGACCTAAGCAACCCGGGGATCAACGAGTTCAACACCCAGTTCTCGGTTCCCGTGATCACCGTGGAGGACGGCCGGGGCTCGGGGACGGCCATGGTGGTGCCCGTGGACCTGGCCGATGGCTGGGTCGAGGCGCAGCGCCGTCGCTTGGAGGCCGTCCGTCGGCAGCCGGCACCACGGCCGTCGTCCTCTGATCATCCACTCCCGGCGACCCCTGGCAGTGGCGAGAAGGGCTCTTCGTTGGCGGTCGGCGCCAGGCGTATGACGGCGAGGGCCGATGCCGTAGCCGTGAGGCACCGGTTCGGAGCAGTCGGCCGGCTAAGCGGAGGACTGGCCGGAGCCGAGCATCCGGGCGCGGTTCTCCGCGAGGACCTCCTGCACCTTGCGCTCGACCTCGGTCGGGTCGACGCCCAGGGCGCGGCCCATGTGGATCGACCAGACCTCCGAGCGCACGTTGGTCTCGAAGTCGAGGTCGGCGCGGACGTTGTCGCGGGTGGCCTGGCGGTTCTGGCTCACCATCACGAAGGTGGACAGGAAGATCGCCTCCAGGCTGACGATCATGGTGAGCAGCCCGAAGGGGAAGGGATCCCAGACGAGCCCCTGGCCGAACACGCCCATGTTGCACACGATCCAGATCGTGAACCACGCCGCGTGGATGTAGACGAAGTGCATGGTGCCGGCGAAGGCGGTGATCGCGTCCGCGATCCGGTCCTCGGTCCCGCGCATCCGCGCGAGCACGTCCTGCTCGCGCCGCAACCGCAGCGCCAGGCTGCCCGGACCACCCGGACGGCCCTGGCTACCGGGGCCACTCGCCGCACCGTCCATGCCCACTCCCAGCCTGTCGTCCACGCCACCGGCCGACAGCGTACGGGCAGGTGGGTTCGCACTGGCGACGACTGTCGGTGGACACACCCGAATGCGTCGCGTGGCCGAGCAGGGCCGGTCGAGGCGGCGGTGTTCAGACGGTGAGGCCTTCGATGACGACGGGGAGGTGGCGGGGGCCGCGCAGCACCGCGTTGGCCCGGTACGGCGGCGGATCCTCCAACAGCCGAGAGATGCATGCGGGCCCGGCCTGATCAGACGGTGACGGTAAGAACGCGAGCAGGCGAAGAACCACGGGTACTCCACCAACCACCAGCGCCTGGTGTCGCGGTTGGCCAACCGTGCCCGGCAACCGCGCAACGACTGCAGGGCATGGGAGTTGTTTGGGACGAAGGCCTCGGCAACACCACGGTGATCGCCGACTGCGGCCCCTCGCGGCGCTGCATCGCCGTGCCACCGCAAGAGTGGTCCGCCCCCCAAATCCCGGGGCGGACCACTCCGTCAGCGGTGTGTGCGGGTCAGTTGCCGCCGGCGCTGAAGTCCACCCAGTCGCTGCAGGTGTTGCTCAGTTCCACGCCGTTGTCACGGAGGCAGACCCTCATGTGAACCTCGGAGGTCTCAGCGAAGTCGTGGTTCTGAGTCAGGCAGATACCGGCACCGTCGCCGTTGTACCACGAGTGGACGGAACCGGAGTTGACGTACCAGTAGCCCACGACACCGGCACCGTCGGAGTCGTCGTCGCAGAGATCGATATAGTCGCCGTAGGCGCGGAAGTTCTCCGTCCCGGCGCCGTGCACGTACTTGCCGTAGTCCTGCGTGTACACCTTGAAGCTGACCGCCGAGGCCGGCTGCGCGCCGAAGACTACGGCAGCAGTCAAGGCGGCGAACATTCCCCCGACGGACATGACACGCTTGCGCAACGTTGACATGATCAACCCTCACTGTAATCAAACAATTGTTCGCGTGATCTTAGCGGGAGGCGGGTGGTGGGGCTAGACCACCGAACTATCGCTTCGGTCACCGGGGCTAGTTGACCTCAAGTCAGAGGAGTCCAGGCAGTCGCCTGGAGGGTCCGACGTCGCACCGTCCCCGGGACTGGCTGAGCCGGGCAGGGTAACGCGGAGGCCCCGTGCCGTCACCCGCAAGGCGGAAGCTGGCAGCGGTGCCGGTTTCCGAGTCGGCGGCGAGCCGGCTCCCGGGTAGGCGGCGGGGAGGTCGGTTGCTGAAGCTGAGGACTACGTGGCCGGCGCCACCAGCGCTGCCGACTGACACCGCCGCCGGCACAGGGCCCGCGCCTTGGCGCCTCGTCCACGGAAGCGAGCTCATGGGCAGAAGGTCATGTCCATGCTGTTAGCCTCCTCGCAAACGCGCGGGGGGGGGCGGCCGGGGGGCCGGAGGCAATGCGAGGGCATTCCATACCTCCTGCCCCTGCTCCCCCGCCCCCTATGGAGGAACCCGGTGGCTCAACTCAGCCCACGTCGGCACACACCCCGCCTCGGCCCACGCTCGGCACGAGGAACCGCGGCCGTCCTCGTGGCGGCGTTGAGTCTCGGCCTCCGGTTCGCGCAGACGCCTGCGGTGGCGGTGCCGGCTGCGCCCACGGCCTCCGCCCAGGGCGTTGTCCTGCCCGCCGCGGCGCGGGCGGTCCCCCGGTTCACCCGGATACTCAACGCCGGGACCAGTGGTTTCCTGTGGGCGCAGGAGGACGACGACCGGTTCTTGTGGACGGACTACGCCACCGGCACCACCACTGCGCTCGAACAGCGCATGGCGGTCCCACTCCAGTACGACGTCGACGACGGCTCCTACCGTGGGGACGTCTCCTTCCGACCCGGCTACTACGGAGACGGATCGGACACCGTCGCCCTCTACTCGGAGGAGAACGACCAGGTCACGCTCAGCCGGGGCGTCGGCACCCCGGGGGACACCGTCGTCGTACCCGTGCCCGAGTACCACGAGTACCAGGGCACCTTCGGCGACACCGTCCTCACCAGCACGAGCAACACCGGCAACGGCAACCCGGACGCCTATCAGCTCCGGCGGATCGAGGACGGCGTAGTCCGGGAGACGCCGGTGACGGGACTTCCCGGCAGCGCCGCCGACGTCCGCGTAGCGGACGGCGACGCACGGTCCGTCATCCTGCGATATCAGATGGACGACGGCAGTCACTGGAGCATCGTCGACCTCGTCACCGGCGCGTCGGATCCGCTGCCCGACCGTCCCAGCCCGCAGGAGGGCTGGGAGGTGACCGGCTTCCGATTGAGCCCCGGCGCGGTCCTGCGGCTGCGCCCGGGACGCGGCAAGGTGGACGTGTTCGACCGGGCCGACCTGGCCGCGGAGCCCCGCACCCTTGAGACGAGTTCGTTGTCGTACGAGGCCGCCTACGGCGTCGTCGGGTCCGTACTGTTGGGCGTCGAGCCGATGGCGCCGGGCGACAACAAATACCGCGGCCAGCCCTTGTTCGCCCTCACCTCTGACGGTTCGGACACGGCATCGACCACGATCATGGATCCGGCCGCCCATCAGCTCGTTCAAGCTCCGGACGGTTCCGTCCTCGTGGCGGGCGCCGCGCACCAGGTCGACCGGGGTGACCTCGACTGGGGCGTGTACCGGGTCGCCCAGGGCGTCGACGGCTCGGTCACTCGCAGCCGTCTGACCACCGTGCAGCCGATGCCCGCGCAGATTCACGGTCTGTCCCTCGGCAGCGGCATCCTCAGCACGGCCGACGACAGCACGCTCTACGAGCCGAACACCATCCTCGGGGCCTACCGCAGCACCTGGCTGAACACGAGCGGCACCCCGAGCCCCACCCGGACCACCGTGGACGGGCTGGTCAGCGGCTGGGACGGCTTCTGCGACGAGACCACGCCCCGCTGCATCCGGATGTTCGCCGACGGCACCGGCCACCACGGCCGCCGCGATGCCACCGAGTCGGGCCTGACCATGCTCCGCACCAACGGCGTCGCCGACTGGGGTCCGACTCTCGACACCGGTGACGACTCCCCGGAACTCGCGGACCTTTCCGGGCGGTACGCCGTCGTCGACGGCGCCTCCTCCGGCAAGCAGTACATCGGTGAGTTCGCCACCGCCGGGGCAGGGAAGGTCCTGCTCAAACGCGACCGGGTCGCCGCGGCCGTATGGGGGAACACCCTGTGGAGCGGCGCGGCGAGCGGTGGCAACGTCACGGGCGCCCGGCTGCCCACGGGGACCACCGTCGAGTCGTTCACCACCCGCAACGGCTGCACCCCGTCCGACCTCCAGGCCGTGGGCCGCTTCGTGTACTGGGTCTGCGAGGACGCCTGGGGGGATGTGCACGGCTCGGGCCTGTACGACCGCACAACCAGGCGCACCTCCACCGCCCCGGACGGCCAGGTCCTGCTCGGTGACGGATACCTGGTCGAGCGCGTTCCCGGCACCCAGTCGGCCAGCGGGCTGACACTGCTCGACCTGCACAACGGGCTGCCGGCCGGTGGCAGTCACACCGACCTGCCGAGTCGCAAGCTCGCCGACTGGACTGACCTCGGCCGGGACAACACCGGGGCCGGAACCAGCTGGACCGTCGACCGATTCGGCGGTGGCGTCGCCTACGCCGACCGCGACCAGCGCGTGCACGTAGTACCGACCGGTGTTCCAGCATCCCCGCTCACGGTTGTCGACGCCACGGTCGCCTCAGGAGCCGCGCACTGGTCCGGCACCTGGTGGCTGTCCAAGCCCGCCGCCGATTGGAAGGTGACGATCCGCCAGAAGGCGTGCGGCGTCACCGTCCGCACGCTGTCCGGCACCGCCGCCCGTGGTCTGCTGACGGCCGCCTGGGACGGCAAGGACAGCGCAGGCCGCCTCGTCACCAACGGCACGTACGCCTGGACCCTCACCGCCCGGCCCGCCGACGGCCAGGGTGCCGCTCTCACCCTCTCCGGAGACGTCAAAGTGACGGCCGGAGCCGCGGCACCGCGCGACTACGCTGGCAACGACGGGGTCGGCGACGTCCTCACGCTCAGCTCCTCCGGCACCCTGACCATCCAGCGCGGCACCGGCACGGGCAGGCTGGACGGCAAGGTCTCCGGCTCCGGCTGGCCGTCCACCGCCCGGGTCGTGCCGTTCGGCGACCTCGGCGGTGACCACTGCAACGATGTGCTGGTTCGCACCGGCGCCACCCTGCGGGCCTACCGCCCGGCCTGCGGCAAGGCCGCGACGCCCGCCACGCCGTACACCTCGCTCGGCACCTCCGGCTGGAACGCGTATGACGTCCTCACCTCCCCTGGCGACGTCAACGGTGACGGCCGTCCCGACCTGATCGGCCGCCAGTCCTCGACCGGAGACGTCTACCTTTTCAAGGGCACAGCGAACGGGAAGCTCTCCGCCCGCACGAAGATCGCCTCTCACTGGGTCGGCTACAAGAAGATCGTCGGCGTCGGTGACCTCAATGGCGACGGTCGCGGTGACCTCCTCGTCCAAGACAAGTCCAACGAGTTGTGGCGGTATGAGGCGAACACCACGAGCACGGGCGGCTTCAAAGCCCGGGTCAAGGTGTTCAGCGACTGGGGTTCCTCCTACAACGCGGTCGTCGGCGTCAACGACTTCACCGGCGACGGTCGCGCGGATCTGGTCGCCCGGGACGCCTCCGGCAACATGTGGCGCTACAACGGAAACGGCAAAGGCTCCTTCGGCAGCCGCACGAAGATCGCCACGGGCTGGAAGGGCTACAGGGCCATCGTGTGAAGGCACCCGAGGCCCACGCGTTCGGCCCGGCATCATCGGGTGCCGGGCGACGCCGTGGCGGGCGCCGGCGGTTCAGGGTTTGAGTCGGCCAGTGGCGAACATTGCGGCCGACCAGGCCGTCAGCGTCGCCGCCATACCCAGACCACGGCAAGGGCCCAGCCGGCGCTGACGTCGCCCTGGCCGAGGAACCCGATCCCTTCGACCTGGACCAGCCAGAAGACGGGTCCCGCTCGAGCGGAGCCGAGAGTGGGGGAGCGTCGTCAGCAGGACCGTGGCGCCAACCGCGTTGAGGCCCTTCACGACCCGCCAGATCTCCGAGCGCAGTTCGACGCCGGCCGTCGGCTCGTCGAGGATGAGCAGGCGGGACGAGGCGCCGTTGCATGCCGCCGGAGAGTTCGTAGGCGCGTACGTCGGGCTTGTCGTCGAGGCGGAACGGGGCGAGCAGTTCGTCCGCGCGCCGGGCGGCCGCCTTTCGACCGATGCCGTGATATCGCGCGTGGTGGATCAGGATCTGCCGGATGGACAGGAACCGGTCGGCGTTGATCTCCTGCGCGGCCAGACCCAGCAATCTGGGGACCTGACGGCTGCGGTAATCGTGCCCGAAGACAGAGAGGCTGCCGGCGCCGGGGCGCACGATGTTGCACACCGAGCCGATGAGCGTGGTCTTCCCGGCGCCGTTCGGGCCGAGCAGGCCGAAGACCGCGCCATCCGGTATCTCCAGGGTCGAGGCCGGCCACCGCGGTGAAGCCGTCCTCGTACGTCTTGCGCAGGCCCTCGACCCGCAGCGCGGGCGGACTCCCGCCGCTTCGGTAAGTGGAAGCGGCGGGAGTCGCGAGCGGGTCGGCCAGGGGAAGCGGGCCGGCCGTGGGAAGCGGATCAGGCCCGGAAAGCTGGTCAGTCGTGGAACTGGTTCGCGGGCACCGGGAGCCCGTAGTGCTCACGCAGGGTGGTGCCTTCGTACTCCTCGCGGAACAACCCCTTGCCGCGCAGGATCGGCAGCACGCGCTCGACGAAGGCCGTCAGGCCCGAGGGGAGTCCGGGGGCCATGATGTTGAACCCGTCCGCGGCACCGCCCTCGAACCAGGCGATGATCGTGTCCGCCACCTGCTCGGGTGTGCCGACGAACTCGAAGTGGCCGCGTCCGCCACCGAGCCGGGAGATGATCTGCCGGACCGTGAGCTTCTCGCGCACCGCGAGATCGATGATCAGGTCGGAACGGCTCTGCGAACCCTCCAGCTTCGGCCTCGCCAGGATGAACTCTGGCAACGGCTGGTCGAGTTCGAGGACCGACGGCTCGGTCTCGAACACGGCGGCCAGCTGACGCAGCCCGTACTCAGGGACGCGCAGCTCGTCGAACTGCCGCGCAAGCGCCCGGGCCTCCTCCTCGGTCGAGCCGATGTACGGGACGATGCCCGGCAGGACGATGACACCGTCCGGGTCGCGCCCCGCGGCCCTGGTCCGTGCCTTGATGTCCGCGTAGAAGCCGGCCGCACGCTCGTATGTCGTGTGCGCGGTGAAGATCGCCTCGGCGTGCCATGCCGCGAAGTCCTGGCCGTCCTCCGAGGAGCCGGCCTGGACCAGCAGCGGGTAACCCTGTGGCGGACGCTCGACGTTGAGCGGGCCGGCCACCTTGAAGTACCTGCCCTCATGGCTGAGCCGGTGCAGGCGTGCGGGGTCGGCGTAGCGTCCGGCGGCCTTGTCCGCGATGACGGCCTCGGACTCCCAGCTGTCCCACAGCGCCTTGGCGACCTTCAGGAACTCGTCGGCGCGGGCGTAGCGCTCGGCGTGGCCGGGGCGGTCGTCGAGACCGAAGTTGGCCGCTTCGTCGGCCCCTGCCGAGGTGACTATGTTCCAGCCGGCCCGGCCGCCGCTGACGTGGTCGACGGACGCGAGCCGACGGGCGAGGTTGTACGGCTCGTTGTACGTCGAGGACACGGTCGCGATGAGGCCGATCCTGCTGGTCGCCTGGGACAGCGCGGTCAGCAGCGTCAGCGGTTCGAGCTGGCCCGGCGGCCGGAACTCGCCGGTGCCGATGAGGGCGGGGCCGTCCGCGAGGAACAGCGAGTCGAACTTGGCGCTCTCCGCCAGTTGTGCCAGCTCGATCCAGTGCCGTAGGTCGAAGTCGGCCCGGGGATTGCTGTGCGGCAGCCGCCACGCCGCCTCGTGGTGGCCCGCTTCCATGAGGAAGGCGTTGAGGTGGAGCCTCCTCCGTCCCGCGCTCATGAGGTGACCTTCAGCTTCGAGCTGTCGTAACCGGCCGGCAGAAGGTTGTCGACGATCGATGGGACGTCGACCTTCTTGGTGATCTGCCCCGCCTCCAGGAAGGCGTCGGCGAGCTTCTGCTCCAGTTCGATGTCCGACTGCTCCACCGGAGTCACCCGGTTCGAGTAGGCGGCCAGGGACGCCTTGGCGTCATCCAGCGGGATGCCCTGCTCCTTCGACAGCGCCTGCGCGTATTCGTCGGGGTTCTTGACCGCCCAGGCGAACTCTCGCGACAGCCTCTTCAGGACGTCTGTAAGAGCCGCACGCTTGGTCTTGTCCTTCAGCGACGTGTCGCTCGCGACGTAGTAACTGCTCGTCTGGTCGATCGGCGGGAGGCCCTTCACCAGGATCCGCGCGCCGTTCTTGACCGCGATCGCCGACTGCGGGTTCCAGATCGACCAAGCGTCCACCTTCCCGGTGTTGAACGCCGTGGCGCCGGCCGCCGGGTCGAGGAAGACCAGCTTCACGTCCTTGGGGGTGAGACCGGCGCTCTTCAGCGCGTTCAAGGCCAGACCGTGGGCCGAACTGCCCTGCGGGACAGCGATCCTCTTGCCCTTGAGGTCGGCGGCCGTCTTCAGCTTCGAGCCCTTTGGCACGATGATGTTCTCGTTCGACTGGGTGGGTGTGAGCGAGCGGTTGACGGCCACGACCTTGAAGCCGTACTCCTTCGCGGCGCCGGTGATCGGCGGTACGTCGCCGACGCTGCCCAGGTCGATGCCGCCCGAGGCGGCGGCCTGCACAAGCGGCGGACCGTAGGTGAAGCGGGCGAACTTCACCTTGTAGGGCGCGTTGTCGAACACGCCGGTGACCTTCGCCAGTTCCTGGCTGCCGTCACCGCCGTTGTCGCCGATCGTGAAGGTGTACTTGCTCCACTCGGGGTGCTTGGCGTCACTCGCGTCGACGGCGTTGCTCAGCGGCGCGGCGGTGTCCGACGACGATCCTCCGCAGGCGACGAGGGTACTCGCCAGAGCGAGCGAGCCGACTGCGCCGATGAGTCTCGTGGTTCTCTTTCGCATGGGTGTGGTGCTTTCTGTACTGGGTGAGGGTGTTCGGGGAGGTCAGTGCTGGCCGGCGAGGCCGAGGTCTTCCAGGAGCCGGGCGCGCAGTTCCTCGCGTGCGATGCTCGCCTCGCGGTCCGCGGCGGTGAGGTGCACCTCGTGCGAGGTGCCGATGCGGCCGTTGCTCATGACGACGATGCGGTCCGCCAGGGCGATCGCCTCGTCGACGTCGTGGGTGACCAGCAGCATGGCCGCCTGATGCTTGGTCCGCAGCGCGCGTACGAGGTCGTGCATGCGCAGCCGGGTGATCGCGTCGAGGGCGGCGAACGGTTCGTCGAGCAGGACGAGTTCGGGCTCGGAGACGAGCGCCCGCGCGAGTGAGACCCGCTGGGCCTCGCCGCCGGAGAGTTCCTTGGGCCACGCCTTCTCGCGGCCGGCGAGGCCGACCTCGGCGAGTACGTCGCGGGCCCGCTGCTCAGCGTCGTACCCGCGCAGGCCGAGCGTGACGTTGCGCAGTACCCGCTGCCAGGGCAGCAGCCGGTCGGCCTGGAAGACGATCGCACGCCGGGCCGGGACCTCCACGCGCCCGCCGTCGGGCCGGTCCAGTCCGGCGAGCAGCCGCAGCAGGGTGCTCTTGCCGCAGCCCGAAGGGCCGAGCAGGATCACCAACTCCTCGTCGGCGATGGTGAGGTCGAGGTGGTCGAGCACCACCCGGTCACCGAACTGTCGGACCACCTGCTCGACGACTGCCCCGGTCTGTCGACGGGGCTCTGTCGCGGTCGTGCTGCTCATGACGCCTCATAACTGGGTCGCCACCGCAGCAGCACCCGCTCAAGAGCCCGGACGAGCTGGTCGGCGAGCAGACCGAGGAGCGAGTAGATCACCAGTCCCACGAAGACCTGATTGGTCTGGAGATAGGTCTGCCCCTGAGTGATGAGAAAGCCAAGTCCCGCGTCGGCGTTGACGGTTTCGGCGGCGACGAGACCCAGGACGCTGTATGCGAGGGAGAACCGGAGGCCCACCAGGAACCCTGGCAGGGCCCCGGGCACCAGCACGCGCGTCACCAGGCGCCAGGTGCCCGCGCCCGTCGTGCGCGCCATTTCGATCAGCCGCTGGTCGACGCCCCGTATCGCGGCGAACAGGTTGAGATACATCGGGACACCGGCGCCGAAGGAGATCAGCAGCACCTTCGTGAGCTCGTCGATGCCGAACCACACGATCATCAGCGGCAGCACCGCGAGGAGGGGGATCGTGTTCAGCACCTGTACCAAGCCGTTGAACAGGTACTCACCACTGCGTAGCAGCCCGCCGAGCACCCCGCTGACGATGCCCGCCGTCAGACCGATCGCGAGACCGATGCCGGCCCTCTGCAGCGAGATGGCCAAGTCCGGCCCGAGGACGCCCTGTTGCCAGAGATCGACGGCGGACCTCACGATCGACGTCGGCGCGGGGGCGTAGGTCTTCGCCAACACTCCGGCCCGGGCGAGGATCTCCCAGGCGATGAGGATGGCGACCGGAGTCGTGTAGATGCCCAGCGGCCAGCGCAGGCGCTCGCGGAGCGTACTGAGCGGCGTCCGGCGGCGGGCGTCGCGCGGCAGGAACACCTCGCGTTCCCGCGTGCCCGTCGTCTCGGCGTCCGGGACCTTGGTGACGGCCGGCGCCTTGAGGCCGAGATCGGTCATGCCGCCACCGCCAGCACGCTGCTGTAGTGCGAGGCATCGCCGATCAGTTGCTCGCTGCGGCGGCCGTCGACACCGGTCGGTACCTCTCCTGCGATCGTCACCCGGTTGAGGCGGCGCGGGTGGTCGTCGTAGTTGTCCACCGCGTAGTGCTGGGTGATCCGGTTGTCGAAGATCAGCAGCTGGTTCGGAGACCAGGTCCAGCTCAGGATGTTCTCCGGACGGGTCACATACGACTGGAGGATGCGCAGCAGATCTGCCGAGTCGCCGCTCGACAGGCCGACGATCCGCTTGGCGAAGCCACCGATGAACAGCCCGCGTTCGCCGGTGAGCGGATGGACTCGCACGACCGGGTGCTCGGCCTCGTAGGGCGTCGAGACGAAGGCCCGGTCGTACTCCTGTCGCTGCGCCGTCGTGGCTGCGGGGCGGGCGTAGTCGTGCTGGTTGGTGTGCACGACGCGCAGCGTGTCCGCGAGGGAGCGCAGCGGTTCGGGCAGGTCGCGGTAGGCCGCGGCGGCGTTGGCGATGAGCGTCTGGCCGCCGTAGGGCGTGGTCACGATGGACCGGAGCGTGGTGAGCTGCGGCGGGTTGACCACGAAGGTGACGTCCGTGTGCCACTCGTTGGCCTTGGACGTCGCGCTGTCGACGGCAAGGACATTCGTCGTGCCGTCGGCGGCCGGCACGTTCGGATGGGCGGTGGTGAGTTCGCCGAACCACCCGGCCACGCGCTCTTGGCCGGCGTTGTCGAGCTGCACGTCGTCGAACACGATCGCCTTGTGCTCGTTGAGGGCGTCTCGGAGCGTCGTGACTGTCGCGAGGTCGGGTGGCGCCGCGAGGTCGACGCCGTCGACGACCGCGCCGATGCGGCCGGTGAGCTTTCGGATGGACGGAGGCATGAGGGGATCCCTCCCGGGCAGATGGGCACGCCAAGGGGTGCTGGAGAACGGGGAGTCGAGTGAAGGGGGTTGGGTACCGCGCAGGACTGATCGACCATGCGGAATACCGGACTGGGCCGGCCGGAGAGAGGACGCGTGGTCGCAGAAGGCGCGTGGTCGCAGGACCGCTACAGCCGCGATCTCAGCGGCCGAGTCGACGTGCGCGAACAGGCTCCCGGCTCATACGAGGGAGGTGAGAGGGAGGGGAGCCCTCAGGAGGTGGATACGACGATCCCTTGCCGCGTCAGCGACAACAAAACGCGCTGGAGACGTGCGCCAGGTCGATGTGGCGCCGCCGAGTGAGGTCCACGCGCGGGTTCATAAGACGGGAGTTCAGCAGAGGTCCACCACGTCGGTCAATAATTTTCCGGGCAGGTCTTGCATTGCGGACACGGCACCCCGGTGAGCGTCAGCGGGCGGCCGCAGAGCGGGCCGAGGCCGAGAACGTCAGCCGGGAGTTGCGGGCGGTGCGCCGGGGTGGGGTCATGCGGCCCAGGCGCGCGAGGCGGCGGCGTTCGAATGAGCCCGGCCCACCGAGGCCCCACACAACGGCGAGGCCTCGGTACGGTCATCGCCTGCGTTTCGTCAGCACCGCGGATTGGGCGCCGCGCTGCCGGTGAGCGCTCGGAGGGTCAGCGTGGGGCGAGGAGCCGTCCCGCGTTCTGCAGGACGTACCGTGCCACGTTCGTGCCAAGCGTGATCCCTGCCTCGTCGGCCGACCGGGTGTGGATGCCGGAGAAGACCCGAGCGTCCACGTTCTCGTCCGCGAGCTGCTTCCAGGCGGTGTACGTCCTCGTCACCCCGGGCGCGGTGGGGCTGGTCAGGTCGAACGGGGCGGTACGCGGCCCGACCAGTGCCGACAGCACGGTCTGTGCGGCGCCCGCGTAGGTGTTGTGGCCGCTGGGGTAGTCCGGATGAGCGGGGGTGGTGTGCAGCGGCGTCCAGTCCGGGTCAGGGTCGATGGTGCCGGTGCGGATCGCGGTGACGGGACGCCAGCGTTCGTAGGTGTACTTGCTGTCGGAGGTGGCGATCTGTGTGTCCACCAGCGCCACGTGGAAGAGCGCGACCAGCCGCGCCTGCCCGGCGATCCCCTGGTCCGCGCGCGAGAGCGCCACCCGCAGCGGCTCGGTGTAGAGGGTGAGGGAGGAGCCCAGCCAGAAGGTGGCCGTCTCGGTCTGGCGGGCGCTGCGCACCGCGCTGTCCGCAGCACCGTACGCCCGCACCTCCGCGAGGTCGGCGGCGTAACGCCGGGAGTCGAGGGCGGGCGGCGGGCCGAGCCGGAACTGGTTCTGCGTTTTGAGCAGGAACGGCTTGGCGAGACGGTTGCCGTACTGGGCCGCCGGTGCGTAGTCGGGCGGCGTCGGCTGCCACACGCCCGGCGCCGCGGGCTTCACGGGATAGGGCGCGTTGACCGAGGCGGGATCCAGGCCGTCGCCCTCCCTCGACTTCAGGGCAAGATCGGCCTGCTTCTCCCCGGCTGCGACACCCCGCTCCTCAGCGGGGCCATCGGGGATCGCGTCGAGGGTCTCCTTGTACGTCGCGTCGAGCTGCTCCGCACGGCTCGGGACCAGCGTCACCAGCGCACGGTGTACGGCCCCGGCGAGCGCCGCCTCCTGATACACGCCGCGCTCGACGCCCGTGGGCACGCTCCGGGTGGCCCTGGCGGCTGCGAGCCAACTTATGGCCCACGTACGGCTGTTGGTGATCTGGGTGGATGCCCCGGCCGCCCCGATGGTCTCGGCGGTGGCGTCGTACCAGGCGAGGGACGTGGACGTACGGCCGGCCGCCGAGGCCTGGGGAACGGCGACGGACGCGGTCAACAGCGCCGCCGCACCCAGGACTACGAGGGCGGGCCGCGTTCTGGTCGAACTCACGTGATCTCCTTCGGTTTTCGGTAGGGGTGAAAGAGCCGCTGAGGCATGAGGAGGGCGAGGTGCGACACCCGCGCCACGGGGAATCAGGTCGGTTCCTTGGAACGGGGAACCGCGTCGGCGTGGCGCGCCTCCGCGGGTGCGGACAGGCGAGACGGCGGGACGGGGCGGCGCCTCGAGGACAGCAGCAGGGCCACGGCGAGCAGGCCCGCGCAGACACAGGAGGCCAGCGCGTACCCCGACCGAGGTTGACCGTCTCCCGGGGGACCGGAAGCGGCGTGCAGATAGACCGCCGGGACGGCGCTGAGGCAGATGGCCGCCGCGATGCGCTGGGCCATCTGCAGGACGCCGCCGCCCACTCCCGCGGCCTCGGCCGGCGCGTGCTGCAGCACCTGGGTCTGGTTGGGCGAGGCGGTGAGCCCTCCGGCGGTGCCGGACATCAGCTGCGTCCCGGCCAGTGTCATCGGCAGCGCCTCTGTCGGCGCGTAGAGCGCGACTGCCGCTCCCGTCAGAGCGGCACCGATGCCCAGGGTCAGTCCGACGGTCACCGTACGCGGTCCGATCCGTCGCACTAGCCGCCAGGCCAGGGCCGAGGAGACGCCCATCCCGACCGCCCCGGGGAGGGTGACCGCCGCCGTGAGCAGAGCGGACAGACCGAGGCCGCTTTGCAGGAAGACGGTGAGTACGAGGAACGCGGCCAGTGAGGAGCCGAACTGGGCCATGGCGACGGCTGTGCCCAGCATGTACGGCTTCGATGAGGTCAGCGCGGGGTGCACCAGCGGCTGACGGCCCCGCCGCACCCGTAGGCGCTGGTGCACGGCGAAAACGGCTGCCAGCACGCCCGCCGCGGTGCCCCACAGCAGTGTTTCTCCCCCGCCGTCCGGGGTGCGGATGAAGGGCACCATCAGCGTCAGCGTGCAGCCGCAGAGCAGACCGAGGCCGAGGACGTCCAGCCGGGAGTTGCGGGCGGTGCGCCTGGGCGGAGGCAGCAGGCGGGCCGCGAGGATCAGGGTGAGCATCGCGCACGGAGTGCTCATCAACAGGCAGCACCGCCAGCCCGCCTCGGGGCCGAGTCCGGCGACGAGCCCACCGCCGAGTGGCGGGCCGAGGGCCGTGGCCACGCCGCCGGTGACCGCGTACAGGCCAAGCGCACGACCGCGGGCCGGACCGTGGAAGACATCCTGAAGGGTGCCGATAACCTGCGAGTTGACGAGCCCAGCCGCAGCACCCTGGACCAGCCGGGCACCGATCAGGGTCTCCGGCTCATCTCCGGTCGCGGCCGTCACCCCGGCCAGGAGGAAGACCGCCACCCCGGCCATGAAGAGACGCTTGCGCCCGTGCAGGTCACCGAGGCTGCCACCGGGCACGAGGGCCAGGCCGAAGGCCAGCGAGTACCCGGCCACGATCCACTGGACGTCCGCCCCGGTGGCCCCGAGCGACTGGCGCATGCCGGGGATCGCGATGTTGAGCACAGCCTGGTCCAGCAGGGTCGTCGCGCCCGCCGCCATGCACACCAGCAGCACCCGTCGTGCGGCGCGGTCTTCTCCCGGGAGCACTACGCCCGCCGGGACGACCGCGGCAGGCCCAGGTGATCGCGCAGTGGGCGGCGCGTGCAGTAGGTGCGGAACCTGCTGCGGCGCCGCAGCCCGGGGATGACGCGCTCGGCGAAGGCGTCCACGCTGCTCGCCCCTGCGTTCACCGGGTCGTCGGCCGCGCCGGTGCCGCAGGCGGTCGCGGCCAGGCCGGCGAGGACTGAGCTGGCGGCGAGCCGGAGGGCGGTACTGCGACGCATGGCGGATCGTGTTCCTCGGGTGCCGGCGACGGGGTTCATACGGCGGCTGCTCTCAGCCCTGCTTCGAGGTCGGCGATCAGGTCGTCGACGCCCTCGATCCCGACCGACAGCCGCACCAGGCCGGGGGTGACCCCGGCCGCGGCCTGCTGACCGGCGTCCAGTTGGGCGTGGGTGGTGGAGGCGGGCTGGATGACGAGGCTGCGTACGTCGCCGATGTTCGCGAGATGGCTGAACAGCCTGACGCCCTCGACGAAGCGCCGGCCCGCCTCCAGGCCACCGGCGAGTTCGAAGGCGAGGACCGCTCCGGCACCGCGCGGCAGATACCGCTTGGCCTGCGTCTGCCACGGGCTGGAGGGCAGGGAGGCGTAGTGCACCCGCGTCACCTGGGGCTGTTCCTCCAGCCATGCCGCGAGCGACTGGGTGTTGGAGACTTGCCGTTCGATGCGCAGGCTGAGCGTCTCCAGGCCCTGCAGGAGCAGGAAGCTGTTGAAGGGCGAGACGGCCGGTCCCAGATCCCGGACCAGACGGGTACGCAGACGCAACAAGTAGGCAAGGCCGAGGTCGGAGAAGGAGTCCCAGAAGGTCAGGCCGTTGTAGGTGGGATCGGGGCGGGTCAGTCCCGGCCATCGATCGGGGTCGGCACCGAAGTCGAAGTGCCCGCCGTCCACGACGACCCCGCCGATACCGGTGCCGTGGCCGGAGAGGAACTTGGTGGTGGAGTGCACGACGATGTCGGCGCCGTGCTCGAACGGGCGCAGCAGGTAGGGCGTGAGCACGGTGTTGTCGACGACGAGCGGCACGCCGACCTCGTGGGCGATGCGGGCCACCGTCTCGATGTCGAGGACGTTGCCGCGTGGGTTGCCGATGGTCTCACCGAAGAACGCCTTCGTGGTGGGACGTACAGCCGTGTACCAGGCGCGCAGGTCGTCCGGGTCGTCGACGAAGGTGACATCGATGCCGAAGTCGGCGAAGGTGTGCTCCAAGAGGGTGCGGGCGCCGCCGTACAGGGACGACGAAGCGACGATGTGATCGCCTGCGCGCGCCAGGTTGAGCAGGGCGAGGCTCGTAGCGGCCTGGCCGCTGGCCACGGCGACCGCGGCCGACCCGCCCTCCAGGGAGGCGATCCTCTCCTCGGCCACCGCGGTGGTCGGGTTCGACAGCCGCGTGTAGGCGTGAGTGGTCAGGTCGGCCAGTTCGAAGGCCGCGGCGGCGTGCGCGGTGTCCCGGAAGACGTAGCTGGTGGCCTGGTGGATCGGCACCACCCGGGCGCCGGTCGCGGGGTCGGGAACGGCGCCAGCATGCACCTGACGGGTCTCGAAGGCCCAGTTGCTCATGGGTTCTAGACCTCCCGTTTCACCAGGGGCCTTCAGATAGCCCTGGGTGGCGATCTCCAGCATCTCACCGATGTTGAACACGAACGCGCCGGGCACGGGTACCGCGTCGATCCACTCGCCGTCCTCGCGCTGCACCTGGAGCCCGCCGACCTCGTCCTGCTGCAGCAGCGCGAGATAGCCGTAGTCCTTGTGCGCACCCACGCCCTGGTCTGCGTCCTCGGCGACGCGCGGCGGATAGTGCACGATCTTCACGTGCACGGCCGCCTCGTCGTCGAACCACTGGTCGAAGTAGCCCTCGTCCTGCCCGAGCGCCGCGGCGAGCGCCCGCAGCACCTCACGACTCACCCGCAGCGCCTCCGCCTGCCAGCGCAGCACGATGTCCCGCAGCTCCGGTAGGGCGGAGGGCCATTGGTTGGGGCCGATCAGGCGCAGATAGTCGGGATCGTCCGGGCCGGTCTCGAGCGCTGCCCGCTCCGGGCCGATGTCGATCTGCTCGCGCCAGTCGGCGCTGCCCCCCGTGTATTCGGTGCCGGTGCGCGTATAGCCGCGGAACTGCGGTGAGTTGAGGTTCTCGATCTCCAGCCGCTGCTCTTCCGGCAGCGCGAAGAAGCGGCGGGCCGCGCTCAGTACCTCTTCCCGCAGTGCCGCTGACACACCGTGCCCGGTGACGTAGAAGAAGCCCACCTCGTGGGCGGCGGAGCGGAGTTCGGCGAGGAGAGCGTCACGGTCCGCGTCCGGGGCGCGGAAGCGGGAGATGTCGATGACAGGCAAGGCTGTGGACTGGGCCATGGGAGATTCCTTCACGGCAAGGCCGACACGCGCGCTCCACAACTACGCCCTGAAAATGTCTAGTTGAGGGCGAAAGGAGGCAGCAGGCAGAAAGAGATGAACGAGATCGCGAGCCGTCGAATGGCGGTCAGCAACAGACCTGGTCGAACTGATCGGCGCGGCGGCTCACCCAGAACGGGTCGAGCAGCACCGTGTGTGCCGTGCCAGTGGTCTCCATGGCCGGATCAAAGCACACTCGGAAAGATGAGTCCACCATGCGTCCCAGCGGGCGAGACGGCCCTGCGCCCATGGTCGACCTTGACATTCAGCGGGGTGGACGACATACGTTGAACGGGGAAGTTCCTGACAGGTGGAGGCTTCGATGCACGTACTGGGCGCGGCACCGCGCGGTGCGTGCACTGGTGCGCGGCTGATCACCCGGCGGCATGTCGACTACTGCCGCACCTCCTCCGCCGTTTGTCCTTCCGTGCACGTCTGACCCCTGCCGGCCAGTCCCGCCGGCTGTCTCGTCGTGGCCTGTGGCCGCGCGCGCTCGCGTTTCCGTGCTCCCGTGTTCCCGGAAGGAACCCCATTGTCCGGCTCTGCCCTGCACCTCGCCGTCGAGCTCGACGGCGACGGCGCCCACCCCGCGGCCTGGCGCCGCGCCGCCCACTCCCCCGATCAACTGCTCACGCCGCGCCGCGTGGCCCGGGTCGCGGCCATCGCCGAGAACGCCGGGTTCAGCCTGATCACCCTGGACGACGGCGTGCTGCCGCCGGGCGCCGCACCGGATCCGGTGGGCCGGATCGGCGCAGTCGAGCGGGCGGCTTTCGTCGCGGCGTCCACGAGCACCATCGGGATCGCGCCGGTCGTCCCGGTCACCTATGCGGAGCCCTTCCACGTCTCCAGTCAGTTGGCGTCCCTGGACCACATATCCGCCGGTCGCGCCGGGTGGGTGGTGACGGAGGAGGAGCGTCCCGAGGCGGCCCGGGCCTGGGGGCGCCCGCTCGTCGCCGGCGCCGACGCGCGGGCCCGGGAGTCCCGTGACGGGGTCGACGTGGCCCGCGCCCTGTGGGACTCGTGGGAGGACGACGCGGTCGTCCGGTCCGTGGCCACCAGCCGCTACCTCGACCGCGAACGGCTCCACTACGTCGACTTCACCGGTGAGACGTATGCCGTCAAGGGCCCGGCCATCGTGCCGCGCCCGCCCCAGGGGCAGCTTGTCGTCCTGGGCCGTCCGGACCGGGTTCCCGACGCACAGCTCGACGTCGCGCTCGTCACAGGGCGCGACCTCGCATCGGTCGCCACGGCCGCCGCAGCCGCCGGTACGCCCCGCGTCTTCGCGGAGGTCGAAGTGGCACTGGACACACCCGAGGCCACAGCCGCCGAACGCGTCGCAGATCTCGAACGACACGCGGAATGGACCGACCGGGGAAGGCTGCGGCACATCGGCCCCGCCGACCAACTCATCGCCCTGCTAAATGAATTGAGCCGTCACGTCGACGGCGTACGGCTGCATCCGCTGGTGCTGGACGAGGACCTGTCCGTCCTCTCCCGCCTCGTCCTGCCGGACCTGTCCGGGCGGCGTCTTGTCGCCCGTCCGGTGCCCGGCACGTCCCTGCGCTCGACCCTGGGTCTGCAGCGCCCCGCCAACCGCTTCGCCACCGCCGCCGCGGCCGCCCCGGAGGACGCCCAATGACCCGCACCGACCCCCTCGACGTCCCCCGGCCCGACGCCCAGCTCCACTTGGGGGTGTTCTTCCAGGGCGTCAACCACTGGACCATCTGGTCCGCCCCCGACAGCGGCTCCCAGATCGACCCAGCCTCCTTCCGCCGGGTCGCCCAGACCGCCGAACGCGGCCTGTTCGACGCCTTCTTTCTCGGTGAGGGGCTGCGGCTGCGCGAGGTCGACGGCAGGATCCACGACCTCGACGTGGCCGGACGGCCGGACGCCATCACCCAGCTCGCCGCGCTGGCCGCGGTCACCCGCCGCATCGGCCTGGTCTCCACGTCCAACTCCACCTTCAACGAACCCGCCGATCTGGCCCGCCGCCTGTCCGGTCTGGACCTGCTCTCCGAGGGCCGCGCCGGCTGGAACGTGGTGACCACGGACAACGCCTGGACCGGCGCGAACTTCCGCCGCGGCGGCTACCTCGACCACGCCGACCGCTACCGGCGCGCCGAGGAGTTCCTCACCCTGGCCCGCGCCCTCTGGGACGGCTGGGAGGACGAGGCAGTCGCCGACTCCATCGGCGCGCCCGCCTGGGCGGCGCCCGGCGCCGTACGCCAAGTGCGGCACAAGGGAACGCAGTTCGACGTCGACCTCGCTCCGACCCTGCCGCGCAGCGCCCAGGGTCATCCGGTGATCTTCCAGGCCGGTGACTCCGGTGAGGGGCGCGACTTCGCCGCCCGCAACGCCGACGTCATCTTCTCCGCGCACGGCACCGACTTCGACGACGCACTGGCCTTCGCCGACGACATCCGGCGCCGACTGCGCGCGGTCGGGCGGCCCGACGACGATCTGCGGATCCTGCCCGGCACCGAGATCATCATCGGCGCCACGGAGGAGGAGGCTCAGGAGAAGAAGCGCTGGGTCCGGCTCCAACAGGTCACCCCTGCAACGGCCTTGGGGATCGCCGGGCTGCTGTGGGGCATCGACCTGTCGGACCACGACGCCGACGGCCCCTTGCCCAAGGAGGACCCGGTCGTCACCGAGAACGACGGCTCCTTCGGTGCTCGGCGCGTCGCCGACCCGCGTGCCGTCGTCGGGGAGTGGCGGGCGAAGGCGGAGGCGCACGGCTGGTCGCTGCGCGAGACCGTCATCGCGCTGGGCCCGCAGCGCGGGCACGTCGGCACTCCGTCCGGCCTCGCCGACAAGTTCGCCCACTATGTACGGCACGGCGCGGTCGACGGATTCAACGTCACGCCGTACCTCATCCCCGACGGCCTCGACGACATCGTCGACCTGCTCGTCCCGGAACTGCAGGAACGCGGGATCTACCGCACCGAATACACCGGCAACACCCTGCGCGAGAACCTCGGCCTGCGCGCACCCCTCACCCACCGGTCCGCACCGCGCCAGCGGCAGGCGGGCTGAGCCCCCGGCCCGGCGCGACGAGAAGACGTTCGAGGCCGAGGTGCGCCGTCACGACGCGGGCGCCACCGAGGTCGTGTTCTCGGTCACCGAGATCGCGGGAGCAGCCGACCGCCGACGCACCTGGCGACTCCTCGGCGAACTGGCCGGCTGAGTACACCCGTCGGCCCCACAACCCCTTGCATTCCCTGCCCGAAGGCACCCCCGGCACAAAGGAGATTCCCCATATGACCACCGAGGCCACCACCACGGACCTCCACGCCTTCACCGAGACCTGGCTGGAGTGGTACCGCAGCCAGGAGGCCCGGCTCGCCGCCCCGCACGGCTTCCTGGCGGTCACCGGCCTGCACTGGCTCGACGACCGGCCCCAGCGCTTCCCGGACGCGCCCGGCTCGTGGCACACCGGCCCCGAAGGCGTCGTCGTGGACCTCGACGAGGGCGAGGAGCTGGTCGTCGACGGGACGCCGGTGCGCGGCCAGCACCGCTTCGGCGTGCTTCCCGAGCGCGGCGGCGTCGACGCCGTCTGGGGAGACGCCGTCATCGAGGTCGCCAAGCGCGGCGGCAACGACATCGTGCGCCCCCGGCACCCGGACGCGCCGCTGCGCACGGCTTTCACCGGCACGCCCGCCTACGCCCCCGATCCGCGCTGGGCCGTGCCTGGCCGCTACATTCCCTTCGACACACCGCGGCCGACCACCGTGGGCGCCGCGGTCGAGGGCCTTGAGCATGTGTACGACGCTCCGGGCAGGGTCGAGTTCGAGCTCGACGGGCGCCCGCTGTCGCTGACCGCATTTCCCGGCCCTGGTGCGGGACGGCTGCTGGTGCTGTTCACCGACGCGACCTCCGGGGTCACCACCTACGCCGCCAACCGGTCCCTGGCGCTCGATCCGCCCGCCGCCGACGGCACGGTCGTCCTGGACTTCAACCGCGCCGCGAACCTGCCGTGCGCCTACACGGACCTGGCCACCTGCCCGCTGCCCCCGGCCGAGAACCGGCTGCCCGTGGCGATCGAGGCCGGCCAGAAGATCCCCCGCGAGCGCGGAGGCTCCTGAGCCGGACGCACTCACGCCCCGACTCCCCTGACGGAGCGTCCTTTTGCGCCATTGACGCACGCCAAGACCGCTCCGTAGGATCATGAACGGCATTGAGTGTCAGCGTGAAGCCCTGGCTCGCTGACCGGCAACCCTCCCGCGCGGTGGGGTGCTCCAGGTGAAAGCCCGGCGGGATCACCGACGATCCCGCAAGCGCGTGGCCCCGTGACCGGGGCCGGATAGGCGGAGGACCGATATGCGGCACGGTGGTGACCTCAGCGCCCGTTTCGCCGGCGCCACCGTGTTCTCCCGGCTCTCGCGTCGGCGCCACATCGACCTCAAGCGCTCGACCAGCTGTCTCTGTCAGGCCTGACGGGTCTTCCCGCCCCAGGCCGCGGTACGAGACCTGTCGTCGCCGCACCCGCCTGCGCCTGATCTCCGCCTGTCTTTGATCCTCCCTTTTCCCTCTGATCCCCGCCTGCACAGCGCCCCCTCGGCACCGGCGTCGCGCCGGCCGGGGCCGCATGCCCACGCACGGCCATGCCTCGTACGGCGTCCGTGCCTGGTGACACGAGTTGGAGAAGCCCTCCGTGACTGCACTTTCCCATGTCAGATCCTCCCGGTGGGCGGCACTGACCGCCCTTGTGACCACCAGTGTTCTGCTGAGCGCCTGCGGCTCCGGCGGCGGCGATTCCGGCAGCGGCGCCGGGCAGCCCAAGTCCGGCGGCACCCTGACCTTCGCGGTGGGTTCGGACGCCGGCTGCGTGGATCCGCAGCAGGTCGCCAGCAACGAGACCATCTACTCGGTGCGCCAGGTCGTGGACTCCCTGACGGACCAGGACCCCAAGACCGGCAAGATCGTGCCGTGGCTGGCGAAGAGCTGGGATGTCAGCTCCGACGCCACGACGTTCACGTTCCATCTGAGGTCGGGCGTCACCTTCAGCGACGGCTCGAAGCTGACCGCGCAGGTGGTCAAGGACAACTTCGACGCGGTGCCGAAGCTCGGCGCCCTGGGGACGCTCGCCGAGGGCTATCTGAGCGGCGTCAAGAGCACCACCGTGGTCGACCCGCTCACCGTGAAGGTGACCTTCAGCCAGCCCAACGCCCAGTTTCTTCAGGCCACTTCGACACACTCGCTGGGGATCGAGTCCTCGGCGAGCGTGAAGAAGACCCCGCAGCGGAAGTGCAGCGAGGGGGTGATCGGGTCCGGGCCCTTCGTGCTGAAGCAGTACGTGCAGAACCAGTCCCTCACCCTCGCCAAGCGCACCGGATACGCCTGGGGTTCCTCGCTGTGGTCCAAGAAGGGCGAGGCGTACCTGGACAAGCTGGTGTTCAAGGTGGTGCCGGAGGCGGGTGTGCGGGCCGGCAGCCTGCAGTCCGGCCAGGTCGACGCCGTCTCCAGCGTCGGCAAGGCCAACGAGGCGGCCCTCAAGGGCGGCCAGGTCACCCTCCAGCGACGGGCCAACCCCGGCGTCGTGTTCGGTCTCGGCCTCAACAACTCACGGCCGCTGCTCAAGGACGCCAAGGTGCGCCAGGCGATCCTGTACGCCGTTGACCGGCAGCAGATCGCCGACACCGTGTTTCCGACCGGCACCCGGCCGGCCACCAGCGTCCTCGCGCACACCACGCCCGACTACACCGACCTCGCCTCCGGCCTGACCTTCGACGCCGCCGCGGCCAAGTCCTCGCTGGACGGGGCCGGCTGGAAGACCGGCAGCGACGGCATCCGCGCCAAGGACGGCAAGAAGCTCAGCCTGACCATCAAGTGGTTCCCCAACGCGGCCACCAACCAGCCCGCGCTGGAGCTGATCCAGCAGCAGCTCAAGGCCGTCGGCGTCGAAGTGGTTCTCAAGCAGCTCCAGATCACGCAGTTCGCCCCGACCCTCCAGTCGGGTGACTACGACGCGGTGTGGGGCAACGTGACCCGTGCCGACCCCGACATCCTGCGCAGCTCCTTCTCCACCAAGCTGGCCAACTTCTACCGCCTGCCCGTCAGTTCCCTCGACACCGCCCTGTCCGACCAGGCCGCAACCGTCGATGGGGCCAAGCGCAGGCAACTGGTCACCCAGGCACAGCAGTTGATCGTGCAGAACGCCCACTACGTGCCGGTGGTTGAGCTCCAGACCCAGTTGGGCGTGGCGAAGAAGGTGCACGACCTGAACTTCGACGCCTCCAGCCGGGTCCAACTGCACGACACCTGGATCGGCTAGCGCATGCGCCGCTATGTGATCAAGCGGCTGGCCCAGGCGGTCGTGGTGCTGTGGGCGGCCTACACGGTCTCGTTCCTGGTGCTGGACTATCTGCCGGGCGACCCGGTCACGGCGATGGCCAGCGCTGGTATGGACTCGGGGCAGGTCGACCCGAAGCAGCTCGCCGCCCTGCGGCACGAGTACGGCTTCGACAAGCCGGTGCTGGTGCAGTACGCCGAGTACCTCGGCCGGGCGGTGCGCGGGGACTTCGGCGACTCGGTGTCCACCGGTCGGCCGGTGACCTCAACGCTGGCCGATGCGCTGCCGCAGACGCTGCAGCTGACCGGCGCGGCCCTTTTGCTCGCGGTGCTCCTCGGCGGCGGTCTGGCGGTGCTGGCGACCTACACCGCCCAGCGCTGGCTGCGGCAGCTGCTGCTGTCGCTGCCGCCGCTGGGGGTGTCCGTCCCGACGTTCTGGGTGGGGCTCCTGCTGGTCGAGTTGTTCTCGTTCCGGCTGCGCTGGTTCCCGGCGTTCGGCAACGACGGATTCAAGGGGCTGGTATTGCCGGCGCTTACGCTGGCGGTGCCGACGGGCGCGCAGGTCGCGCAGGTCCTCGCCAAAAGCCTGCTCACCTCGCTCGACCAGGCGTATGTGGAGACCGCGCGGGCCAAGGGCGCCGGGCGGTGGCGGGTTCATCTGCGGCATGCGCTGCGCAACGCGTCCCTGCCGGCCCTGACGGTCGTCGGCTTGCTGGTGGGGCAGCTGATCGCCGGTTCGGTCGTCGTCGAGACGGTGTTCTCCCGCGACGGCCTCGGCCGGGTCACCGCGGCGGCGGTCACGGCCCAGGACATCCCGCTGGTCCAGGGGGTGGTGGTCTTCGGTGCGCTGATCTTCGTGACGACGAACCTGGTCATCGACCTGGTCTATCCACTCCTGGACCCGCGGATCGTGGTGGCCTCGGGCGGAAGGGCGGTACTCACATGAGCCAGAGCCTTGTCGACGACCCCGCCGAAACAGCACTGGGACCGGCCCGCCCGGTCGAGGCGGGGCCGAAGCCTGGTCCCGGGGGCCGCGTGGACGTACGACGGTTGCTGCGCTTCGTGGTACGCCGCCCGGGGCTGCTCCTGTCCGTGACCCTCCTCGTGCTGGTGGTGCTGGCCTCGTTCTGGCCGGATCTGTTCACCTCCCAGGACCCGCTGAAGGGCGTGCCGTCGCAGAACTTCCGTGCTCCGAGTGGCAGTCACTGGTTCGGCACCGACGAGCTGGGCCGCGACGTGTTCTCGCGGGTCGTCCACGGCGCCCAGCTGTCACTGAAGGCAACGCTGATCGCCGTGCTGGTCGCGTTCGTGGTCGGCGGGCTACTCGGGGTGGTCGCCGGGTTCGTGGGCCGCTGGGTGGACGACCTGCTCATGCGCTTCGTCGACGTACTCCTGTCCATCCCCGCCCTGTTCATGTCCCTGGCCCTGGTCACCGCTCTCGGCTACGGCACGGTGAAGGTGGCAGTCGCGGTCGGCATCGCCAGCGTCGCCGCGTTCGCGCGGGTGGCGCGCTCAGAGGTGCTGCGGGTGCGGCAGGCCGTCTTCGTCGAGGCCTCACGCGCCAGCGGAGCACGCTGGTACTCGGTACTGGGCCGCCATGTGCTGCCCAACGCGGCAGGCCCGGTGATCGTCCTGGCCACCCTCGACTTCGGCTCCTCCATCCTGGCCGTGTCGGCCCTGAGCTTCCTCGGCTACGGCGCTCCCCCGCCGGCTCCGGAATGGGGAACCTTGATCTCCGACGGCCGCAACTACCTCGCCAACGCCTGGTGGCTGACCGCACTGCCCGGGCTGGTGATCGCCGCGACCGTACTGGCCACCAACCGCATCGCCCGGGCGCTGGACGGCGAATGGTCCCGGCAGCGATGACCGACGAGCGTGAGAAAGGTGAGGACGTGACCACACCACTGCTGGAGATACGCGACCTGTCGGTGTCGTACCGCACCCGGGGCGGCACAGTCCAGGCCGTCCGCGGCGTCGACCTCGACGTGTGGCCGGGACAGGTGACCGCGGTGGTCGGCGAGTCCGGCTCCGGCAAAAGCACGACCGCGCACGCGATCACCCGGCTCCTGTCGGCGAACGGCAGCATCGACGCGGGCACCGTCCGCTTCGGCCGACACGACCTGGCCACCCTGTCGGAGGCGGAACTGCGCACTGTACGCGGGGCACGTATCGGACTGGTCCCCCAGGATCCGACGGTCTCCCTCAACCCCGTCAGGCGCATCGGCGACCAGGTCGCCGAAGTGCTGCGCATCCACGGTCTCGCAACCCGCCGCTCGGCCCCCGCAGAGGCGATCGCCGTCCTGGACCGGGCCGGACTGCCCGACGCGGCCACCCGCGCCCGGCAGTACCCGCACGAACTGTCCGGCGGCATGCGGCAACGCGCCCTGATCGCCATCGCCATCGCCGCGAAACCCGAGCTGATCATCGCCGACGAGCCCACCAGCGCGCTCGACGTCACCGTGCAGCAGGTCATCCTCGACCATCTCCAGCGCCTGACCGAGGAGTCCGGCACGGCGATCCTGCTCGTCACCCACGACCTCGGGGTCGCCGCCGACCGGGCCCAGCGCCTGGTGGTGATGTCCCAGGGCAAGGTCGTCGAGGCGGGCCCCACCCGCGACATCCTCGCCGACCCGCGGGACGACTACACCAGGCATCTGCTGACCAGCGCCCCCAGTTTGACCACCGCCCGGCCCCGCACACCAAGCCCCGCCGTCCCCAAGCCCGAGACGGCACCCCTGGTCGAGGTACGCAACCTGGTCAAGGAGTACAGGCTCCCCCGCACCAGCAACGGCCCCCGAACCCTGCGCGCCGTCGACGACGTCAGCTTCACCCTTCACCGGGGCCAGACCCTTGCTCTGGTCGGAGAGTCAGGGTCGGGCAAGTCAACCACCGCCCGCCTGATACTCCGCCTCGCCGACGCGACGTCCGGACAGATCCTCTTCGACGGCGTCGACGTCACCACCGCCAAGGGCGCCCAAGCCAGGCAACTTCGCCGCCGCGCCCAGCTTGTCTACCAGAACCCCTACGCCTCGCTCGACCCCCGGTTCTCCATCGGCGAGGTGATCACCGAACCGCTGCGCGCCTTCAAGATCGGCGACCGCGTCTCCCGGCTCGCCCTGGCCCGAGATCTGCTCGACCGGGTGGCACTTCCGGCCGCGACGCTGGAGCGCCGTCCGGCGGAACTGTCCGGCGGACAGCGGCAGCGCGTGGCCATCGCTCGTGCTCTCGCCCTCTCCCCCAACCTGGTGGTCTGCGACGAACCAGTCTCCGCGCTCGACGTGTCCGTGCAGGCCCAAGTCCTAGATCTGCTGGCCGAGTTGCAGGCCGGTACGGGAGTGGCGTACCTCTTCATCTCCCACGATATGGCCGTCGTACGGCAGATCGCGCACCAGGTCGCCGTCATGCGGGCCGGCCGCCTCGTCGAGACGGGTCCGCCGGAAGAACTGTTCACCCGCCCCCGCCACGCATACACCCACGAACTGCTCGCGGCCATTCCCGGCGGCCGCGTCCCCACCCTCGCCGCCGAGACCACCACGAGCTGAGGACCACGGTCGCATGAGCACTCCCACCATCACCTCATTGGCCTTTCTCACCCCGGGCAATTTCGCCGACGACGACCCGTACACCGGCCTGGAGGAGACACTCCGACTCTTCGAGTACGGTGAACGGCTCGGCTTCGACGGCGCCTGGATCCGCCAGCGCCACCTCGAACACGGCGTCGGCTCAGCTGCCGTATTCCTCACCGCGGCCGGCCAGCGCACCGAGCGGATCGAGCTGGGCACCGCGGTCATCCCTATCGGCTACGAAAGCCCGTTCCGTCTGGCCGAAGACCTGGCGCTTGCCGATGTGCTGTCCCGCGGCCGCCTCCAAGTCGGCTTCAGCACCGGCATGCCGCACGCCGACCTGCTCGGCGACCTCGTGTACGACGGCGACTGGCGCAGCTTCGACCTGTCATACGGCAGGATTGCCCGCCTCGTCGACAACCTGCGCGGGGACTATCTCGGCGACCCGGACACGGTCATCCGTTCGCCCGGCAACGTCCAGCGCCCGCGCCTGCAGCCTCACAACCCCGGCCTTGTGAAGCGGATCTGGTACGGCGGAGGCAGCCTGCGGTCGGTCCGATGGGCCGCTGAAAACCGTCTCAACCTGCTGTCCGGCAACATCGTCTCCGGCGAAGACACCGACGACTTCACCACGGCCCAGCTGAACCTGCTCCGCGAGTACCGGCACCGCCTGGACGACAACCGCCCGGCGGCGCGGGTGGCGCTGGGACGGGTGATCGTGCCGTTCGACAGCGCGGAAGATGCCACCCGGGCCCGCTACCGGGACTACGCGGCCAGTCGGCACGAGCGCACGCTGAAACCGCAGACCCTGGGGGCGATGGGCCCGAAGCGATTCCTGTTCGCCCCGGACGTGGTCGGCACCGCGGAGCAGATCCTGGAGCAGCTGACGACCGACCCCGTCCTCGCACAGGTGTCGGAGCTACGCCTGGAGCTGCCGTACGAGTTCCATCGTGAGGAGTACGAACAGATCCTGCACGACGTCCGGCACCTGATCGCCCCCAAGCTGGGCTGGCGCCCCGCTTCCTCGGCGCTTCAGGAGGCGGGCCAGTGAGCCCTGGTCCCGAGCGCCCGGTCCGGCTCCAGGCTCATGCCCGCGAGCCGCTCGCCGAGGCCCACCGTTTCCCGGGTATCGGGGCGTACGAACTGCTGGCCGCCAACACCCACTACGCCGTGGAACCGGAGGCGGCCGCCAACCGCTCGTTCCCCGACCTCGACCTCGCACCGCGCGACAACACCGGCAAGGCGCGCTTCAGCGGAGACGTCGAGATCCTGCGTTCGGTCGAGAGCGGGCGAAGGCGGCTGTTCTTCGACTGGGCCAACCGGGGCAGCAGGCGGGCCCTCGGGTACTTCTGCGCTGCCTCACGCACCAACCGGCCACGCACGCTCACCGACGCCGGAAACGGCTGCTTGATGCGGCTCGGCTGCACGCCGAGGGCCAACACTGCCCGCATCGAATCTCGGGTCACTACCGAGGGGGGCCAGCAGTGACCTGGTTGACGGGATGCGCCAGCTTTTCCGCCGGTTTGTTGATTGCGGTGGTCACCGCGCCGGTAGGGGTCTCGGGGGCGGTGTTCCTGCTTCCCGTGCAGCTGAGTGTGCTAGGCGTGCCGAGTCCGGCGGTCACGCCCACCAACCTTCTTTACAACGTGACGGCCGGCCCCGGCGCGCTGATCCGCCACGCCAGGAGCGGCCGTCTCGGCGGACCACTCACCCGCCGACTGGCCCTGGGGACGCTGCCCGGCGTGGTCGCGGGCGCGGTGATCCGTGTATTCGTCGTGCCCGGTCCCGGTGTCTTCCGGGCCCTGGTCGCCGTACTCCTGCTGCCTCTGGGCCTGTGGCTGTGCCTGCGCACGATACGGCCATCCCGCACGGACACAACCCGGCCCGCCTCTTCCGGTCCGGCCCTCACCGCGCTCGGCCTGGCAGTCGGCGTAGTCGGCGGGGTCTACGGCATAGGGGGCGGTTCCATACTCGGGCCGCTCCTGGTCGGTCTCGGCCTACCGGTCACCGTGGTGGCTCCGGCGGCGCTGGCTGCCACCTTCCTCACCTCGGTCGTCGGCACCATCACGTACGCGCTGCTGGCCCTGACCACCACCGGTCCGATCGCCCCGGACTGGCTGCTGGGCCTTGCCTGCGGACTGGGCGGCCTGCTCGGCGGCTACCTCGGAGCCCATCTGCAACCGCACCTGCCCGAGGCCGCGCTGCGGCTCCTTCTAGGCGGGCTCGCCGCGACGGTCGGCCTCCTCTACACCGTTCAGGCTCTAGCCTGAAGCATCGGCCCTCAGACCGCCGAGGTCTACCCTGGTACCTGCGAGCACGCAGACTCACGGGCCGCCGACGGCTTCCAGGTCCGGATTGAGACACGTCGTCCAGACCTTCGCGCTGATCCAGCTTGAGGCCCGACTCCCCCCTTTGCGGAACCGGTCCGCGTGGATCGGCGTCCTTCCATGAGTCCGCAAGATCGACTTCACTGAAGGACGCATCCATGCCCGGTACGGCCGCCCGCTACCTCTATCTCACCCGTCACGGCGAGGCATCCCCGGACGAGAGTGAACTGACGGATGCGGGCCGCCGCCAGGCTGCCCTGCTGGGGGAGCGGCTGCGTGGGGTTCCGCTGGCGGCGATCCACCACGGGCCACTCGCCCGTGCCGAACAGACCGCGCGGCTGGTCGGCGAACGGCTCGACGGCGTCCGCGTGCAGCTCTCCGAAGCGGCTGGCGACTACATCCCGTACCTGCCGGCACGTGAGGAGCTGCCGCCCGAGACAGCTGACGCCATGCTCGGGTTCCTGGACCAGTTCCCAGCCCAGGAGCGCGAGGACGGACCCCGGCTCGCGGCGGCCGCGTTCGAGGAGTTCACCGGACCTGTCATCGGCGACGAGCCGCGCCACGAACTCGTCGTCACCCACAACTTCCTCGTCGCTTGGCTCGTCCGAGCCGCCCTCGACGCGCCCAAGTGGCGCTGGATGGGCATCAACCATGCCAACGCGGCACTGACCGTCATCCGCTACACACCCGGCCGCCCTCCGGCGATTCTCCTCTTCAACGACACCGGCCACCTCCCCGCCGAGCTCCGCTGGACCGGCTTCCCGCAGGAGCTCCACATATGAGGCCTGTAGGTGCGGTCGGTGTTGATCCATAGAAAGACGGATCCGATCCTGTCGAGACTGCGTTGGCCTCGATGACACGCTCTCGGCCGTCGGTGCCCAGGACGGCGTCGAAGTTCGCATGCCCGTCGGTGATGCCGAACGTACGACCATGCCGTTCGCCGGTGCCCCGCATCCACTGGTGACGCCTTCTCAGGTGGCGTCCATCGCGCCACTCACCCGCTCTTCCCTCTCCCCCGGGCCTGCCGCTGATGCAACGTTGGCCGATGCGTCGGCACTGGGGGCGCGGCGGGCGCCGCCACGAACGGCCGCCAGGAGCCTGAACGCCCTCGGCCGGGACCGTGTCGGGCGAGAGGACTTCAACCAGCGCGGTCGCCTCTGTGGCGGCGAGTGGCTGGTCAGTGCACCAGCAGGTCGATCACGCCCGTCAGGTCCTCCTCGCCGCTGCCCTCGGCCAGGCGGCGACGCATCAGCTCGAAGTAAGGCCTGAGCAGTTCCGGGCTGACACCTTGCTGCTCGGCGGTGCTCAGGAAGGTCGGCGTGCCGGCCACCTGCATGGCGAGGTTGGAGACGACGCCCTTGGTGTAGTCGCCGCTGCGCAGTTGGTCGGCGGTCTGGTGAACTGCCGGGGTCATCGCGACGAGCCAGTCGGCGAGCAGCGGGGCGAGTGCCGTGGGGTCGATGTCCTCCTTGCGGATCAGGGCGAAGGCGTGCGCGGCCCCGGCGAACATCCCGTACATGGCGCTTAGCAGGGCCACGTCGTGCAGGGCCGCGAAGCCCGCGTCCCCGCCGACGTAGGTGGTGTCGGCCGGGACGGCCAGGGTTTCCTGGTGCCGCTCGAACAGCTCCCGCGAGCCGCTGTAGAAGACGTAGCCGCCGGCTTCCGGGACGCCGATCATCGGAGGGACAGCCATGATCCCGCCGTCCAGGTAGCGGGCGCCGCGCTCGCGGGCCCAATCGGCGCGGGCGCGGGCCTGGGCTGGGGTGCTGGTGGTCAGGTTGACCAGGTCCCGGCCCGCCAGGTCGGCGCCGGCCAGCACCTCCTCGACCGAGGCGTCGTCCAACAGGCAAACGATGATCAAGGTGTTCGCCGCGACTGCCTCAGCGGCGCTGTCCGCGACCCGTGCACCTTCGGTGGCGAGTGCCGCGGCGCGGGCCGGGGTGCGGTTCCAGACGGTGAGCGGGTGGCCGACGGCGAGCCAGGTTCGGGCCAGGACGGTGCCCATTGCGCCGAGGCCCAACAGCGTGACGGAAGTCTTCTCACCAGTGTTGTGTGTCATGCCGATTAGGCTGGTCACCGGCCCGGGGATGATCAAGTACGCACTTCGCAGTGGGTGGTTACCCCGGGGTGAGCGAGCACGTCGGAAGGGTGGGGCATGACGACGCTGAACCGGCCGGGCGCACCAGACGGACACGTCTGCGGGATCGACACCGCGATGGAGGTGATCGGCGGCAAGTGGAAGGTGCTGATCCTCTGGGCGCTCCACGAGCACCCCTACCGCCGCTTCGGCGAGCTGCGCCGGCTGCTTCCCGGCATCACCGAGAAGGTGCTGGCCTCTCACCTACGGGAGCTGGAAGCGGACGGCGTCGTGCGCCGCGTCTCCTATGACGAGGTGCCGCCCCGTGTCGAGTACTCGCTGACCGAGGACGGCAGGCGCCTCAACGACGCACTCCAGCCGCTGGCCGCCTGGGGGCGCGAGCGGCCGACCACTCGAGGGCTGGAGTTGTGAGTGTGCTGGACAGAGCCAATCGTTGATGGCCGCGCCCAGCACGGTTGCCTCGTTCGATGCCCAGTAGCAGCCCACGTGAGCAGGCCTACCCCTAGGTCTGTCGGAACGCGTTCACGACTCTCCAGTAGAGCTCACCCGTGACGTGGGCGTCTGCCATCAGCTCCAGGTACGCGACCCGCCACGGCGGGGTTCCCCGCCGCGGACAGGCGGGTCGGCGGCAGGGTCCACGACCGCGGTCGGCACGACCGGCTGGGCGACCGGCGCACCCGGCGGCGCGTCAGCCGGCTGGAGCCCGCCACGCGCGTCAGGTCGCCGCTACAGCTTCTTCAGTCGTTCCACGATCTCTCGCAGCAGCTGCGGGTCGGCTGCCGGGCCGGTGGCCTGGACGCGGCGGGGGCGGTCGATGCGGACCAGTCCGGCCTCGGCCAGGTCGCCGAGCAGGACACGGACGACGGTCAGGGGCAGGTCGGCGTCCGCGGCCAGCTCGGCCACGGGGGCGTGGGCCGCGGCGGATCCGGTCGAGCAGGGACGCGCGGGCGGGCTGCGTGACGTCCTGGCCGTCGGGCCGCGGGTGCGGGCCTCGTACCACCCGGGCAAGGCCTCCCTCTCGTGTGTGGAGCTGCGTCTCGCGCCGGGCACGGTCCTTCCGCTGCTGGGCGTGCCGGCCGCCGCGCTGGTCGGCCGGGCCGTGCCGCTGGAGGAGCTGCCGGGTGACCCGCCCCGCCGGCTCGCGTCCGCGCTGCGCCGGCTGGACCCCCGGGAGGCGGCCGGGCGCCTCGCCGCGGAGCTCCCCGCCCTGCTGCGGGCCGGGGTCGGCGCGTTGTCGGTCCGCCTGGACCGGGGACCCGCGCGGGTGCGCGAGGTGGCGCGTGAACTCGCGGTGAGTACCCCCGGTCTGCCAGCGCGCCCGGCCCCCCGCCGACGGGCTGTCGCGGTGCCGGCGCCGTGCCCGAAGAACCCGATGTCAGGCGAGGGCGCTGTGGAGGTAGGCGGGCCGCAGGGAAGCCGCCCGGCTGCTGCGGGAGGCCGAACGCCACACGCGCTGCCGGCTCCAGCCAGTTGAAGGAGGAGAAAGGGCACCTGGTCAGGGTTGACGGCGCTCCCATCCGCTCCACCCGTGCCTGTCTTGTTGTCGGCCGCGGGTGGCCCCTGTGGGGCCTCCCGGCCGTCGGTGGCCTTCTGCGAGGCGCCGCTGGAGGTCGATGTGGCGGAACTGGTATACCGCTCCCGCCTGTCGCAGTACGCCCCGCGCGTGGGCGTCGTCTAGGAAACTCATGAAGCGCCAGGGCACACGCCCCAGTATCGCCAGTCTGATCCGCGCCGCCAGGTAGTCCACCCACATTGACCGGGCGAGTCCGAGCATGAGACCGATCGGGTACCCGACGAGGACCGCAACCGCGAGCACGAGGAGGCCGATGCTGATGCTCAACGCGAAAAAGAACCCGGCCACGCTCACGAGCGCCACCGCAACCGTGCACATGATCCAACCCAGGAGCATCATGCTCCAGAATGTGCGCCGGTCCCAGGCTAGGACCACCCCTGGGCCCACTGCCTTGTCCAGTTCGGGGTGTACCGGCTTGACCCCGGCCAGAAGCCCGGATGTGAGCCCACTGGCCAATCCGACCATCAGCCCGACCTGGAGTCCGTAACCGCCCCCAACCAGGAGTCCGAACAAAAGTCCGAAAGGCAGCGCGATGGGCAGCCCGAAGGTGAGCAAGGCTCTGCCGCTCCAGCCCCAGCGAATGCCCGAACTCGGGCTGCCTCTTCCGCATGAGGTGGTGAACCCCCCAATCGCTGCGCACGGCACGCCGGTCACGAATCCGAACAAGAGGACGGCCGCGATCTCGCCGTTTGTGAGTTCGACGAGGAGCGCGACTGGGAGACAGCCCATGAGCCCGGCTGTCAGCGCCGTGAGACCGCGTCCAGGAAAGGCTTGGCGAAGTTGCCACCAGGCCATGTTGGGGGTGCCGTCAAGGTGGTGTTGAAGGTGGCTGGCGAGGAAGGTGAGGGTGCGCTGTGCTTTGTGAACGCTCCAGCGTGTGGGGTAATGAGGGTGGGGGCGGTAGGCGGCGGGGATGAATGCGGCGAACAGATGGGTGTCGAGGTGCCGGCGTGTGGGGTAGCGGGCCTGGTCGATAAGTTCATCGGGGTCGGGAAGTTCGGCGACCTCTTCGTCGGGGCGTGGGTTGTAAATGGTGCGGGCCAGGAACAGGCCGAGTGGGGTGCTTAGTGCCTCGGAGGCCGAGGTGTCGGTGCTCAGCGCAACGGTGACCCGTCTCCAGCGGGCTGCGGCCGGGGTGCCGGTGCCTCCGGCATCGCGCTCTAAGTAGGCAGCCGCTTTCGCGGGTTCAAGGGGCAGCAGACGGATTCCTGCCGCTCCATTCAGAAGCACACTGGTCCCGGATGGAGCGGTAAGGGCGCTGCGGTACTCGTCGGTGCGGCTGGAGAGCACGAGCGGTTGCCCTGCGGGTAGTGCCTGGTTGATGGCATGCAGGGCCCGGGCCCGTACGGCTTCAGGGAGTTCATCCAGGCCGTCGAGAATGGGCAGGATGAGCCGCTGCTGCAGCAAGGCACGTGCCAGGGTGCCGGTTGCGGCCGCTGGGCGATCGGCGGGTACGGGGTTGCGTAGAGCAGGGTGGTCTTGCTCGAGGTCCAGGGTCATGCATGTGTACAGGTCCTGCCGGGCTGGGTCCCAGGAGGCCAGTGGAAACAGGACCGGGACGGGGCCCTGGGGAGGGCGGCGTTCGAGCAGGGCCAGGAGCAGGCGGATCAGCAGCATGGTCTTGCCCCCACCAGGGTCGCCGAGGACCACTAGACGGCGGGTGGGAACACGCTCGAAGGTCTTGGCGATCTCACCCCCCTCGCCGGCCAGTCCCCTGGGACTGACAGCCCAGGCGGAGGCGGCTTCCGAGGAGTGGCCAGGCCAGCCTTCGGCGAGCTCCCTCAAGTGCGGCCACGACTCCACCAGGTCCGCATCGGCCGCGACCCATTCGACGGACAGCGGGAAAGGGTCATTGAGGCGGCGCACCTGCGCCTCGGCCTCCCACTGTTGGCGCGCCCCTGGGCAAGTTGGTCGGCCACCTCCCCCAGCCGGACAGGCACGGACTCGCTCTTGCCGCGGTGAAGCACGCCAATCACTGCGGCAGGTAGCGCCAGCAGACCAGTGAAGGCGGACACGAAAGCGACCAGATCTTTGACCTGGTAGCCGCGAGCGACGTACCACGCCAGGAATGCTCCGACCATGACTACATACAGCAGTCCAACCCACTTCAGTACACGTCTCACACAGTGATCATGCGGGACTGCAAACAGCATTCCCATGATTTGACGTCGTCGACACATCGTCGGACCGGCAGGGAACCTGGCGGTCCCATCACGGGATCACTACACGAGCGAAGCGCCGTAAGACCCAGGCCAGCGAGTTCCGTCGGTAGCCCGCGGGGTGTACCCCGCTTTCTTCATCACCGACAGTCCGCTCACCCCCTGCCAGCTCCGCTGAGAGCAGCGCGCACGGACTGTCCCCCTCACATATAGCCGCAGTCCTCGAAGGCCCCGATGCCCCTCGGCATCGGGCCTTCGTCCTGCCCGCACCCCTTTTAGGAGCCCTGCCATGGCCCGTCCCCGGTTCACCGGCCCCGCACTGCAGGCCGCCTACGCCTACCTCGCCGCCGCCTACACCGGCGCACCGGCCGACAGCGCGGAAGCCGTCGCCGCCCGCGAAGGCCTGGACCTGGCGGCCGACCTGGCCGCCGTACGCCGGCGCACCGCCCGCACCGCTCGCACCGCGGCAACTCGGCAACTCGGCAACTCGGCAACTCGGCAACTCGGCAACAGACGACCCGCCGCGACGACCGTCGGTCGCTTCAAGCCCTGGCCTTCACCATGCTCAGCCGCCAGGCCGTGCGCCTGCGCGGGCCCGAGTTGCGGAGCCGGGCGCAGGCCTGGGCCCGGGTGGGGCTGTGGCCGCAGGAGATGGAGGCATGGATCGGCATCGTCGGTGTGGACGGCGCCGCCATCGCCCGGGACTGCCGCACAGCGGGCATCTCCCTGTCCGCGATGAACGTGGCTTCGTACGGCGTGCGCGTTAAGGAGCGCCTGAGCGGCGGGGAGCCCGTCTCCTCGGTCCTAGCCCGTGCGGCGGCCTGTGGGCGCTCGCTGTCCGGCCGCGCACACCGGCCGCCCATCCCCGTGTACGGAAGGTGCAGGCCGCCATGAGGACCCCTGCGTGGGCACCGGGCTCCTCACCGCTGCGGACCAGCGGGCGGCCGGGCTGTCGGGGCGGCCCGTACCGGGCGCATGCGAAGGGGCCCCAACCGCGCGTCCCGGTCGCTGCCCACCCAGCAGAACCACGCGGGAGGGCTGCTGCCGGTCTCCTGGCCGGCTACGGGACCTCGCCGAGGTCCGGGCGGGTTGGCGGGTTACCTCCCGTCCCGCGGCTCGCTCTTCGCCCTGCTGTTCGCAGAGTCCGCTGCCTGCCGGCCTCCGAGCGGGGGGGGGAGACGGACCGCGGTGCGTCCGGCGGGCTGCCGCGCCGGTCGCAAGGCGGGGCTCGGGAAGGATCCCTTCGGCTGTGCTGTGAGGACCAGCAGGAGGAGCAGTCCGCCGCAGGCGGTGGCCAGGACCCAGCCCGGGCGGGACGCCTCGGCGAGCCCCTTGGGGGTGGCGGCCGCGACCAGGCCGCCGGCGAGGGCGATGCCGAGGGCGGCACCGAGTTGCCTCGCAGTGGAGGTGATCGCCCCGGCCACGCCGGCGCGGGCGGGCGGGCGGCAGTCCGTTGACCGCGGTGTTGGTGATCGGGGCGTTGGCGAAGCCGAACCCGATGCCGGTGAGCAGGTAGGCGGTCAGCAGCAGGAGCACGCTGGTACGTGGGGCGAGCCCGACCAGGCAGAGGGCGCCGGCCGCGATGAAGGCGCCGCCCAGGAGCAAGCGGCAGTCGCGGTCCCGTGCGGCCGACCATGCGGCCGGACCAGGGGGCGCAGACGGTCGCTCCGAGGGCCAGGGGCAAGGTCGCCAGGCCGGCGGCCAGTGGCGTCCATTGCCGGGTGTGCTGCAGGTAGAGGGTGTTCAGCAACAGCGTCATGTTCAGGGCGACGAACACGGCCACCGCGCCCACGACGGCACCGCTGAAGGCCGTGACGGGTCCGGCGGCCATGCTCAGTCCGAACACCGATGCCCAGATGCCGATCGCCTGTGCCCGTTCCTTCGGGTCGGTCATCGCGTTCACCACGCTCGCAAGTGCCACCGGGCTGAGCATCGAGGCGCCGATGCCCTGCAGGGCACGAGCCGTGATGAGCAGGCCGGCCGACGGGGCGAGGGCGCAGAGCAGTGAGGCGGTGCCGAAGACGGCCAGTCCGCACTGGAATACCCGGCGGCGTCCGAAGCGGTCCGCCAGTACGCCGGAGGAGATCAGGCAGCTGGCCAGGACGAGGGTATAGGAGTCCACGATCCATTCCAGTCCGCGGGTACCAACCTGCACACCACGTCCGATGGCCGGCAGCCCACGTTGACAATGGTGGTGTCCAGCCCGACCAGGAACATGCTCAGGCAGCAGACGGCCAGGATCGTCCAGCGTCTGCGCGCATTGAGCGGGGAGGGCACAGGGGGTGTCGTCGCGGTCATGTCTGCCTCTGCTGTCCGGGAACCGTGCCTGGCAAGGCTCAGGTCGCGCCGTGGCCACAGCCCAGTAGTTTTGCGGACACTGCAAAATGGGGGCAGGGCAGAAGTCGATGATGCGGAGCTGGAGCAGATCCTCAACGGCATTGGGCCCCGGCTGCGCAATCTGCGCCGGGACCGGGGACTCACGCTCGAGGCGCTCGCCGCCGCGACCGGGATCTCCGTCAGCACGCTGTCCCGGGTGGAGTCGGGCAGGCGCCGCCCGACGCTCGATCTGCTCATCCCGCTGGCACAGGCGCACCACGTCGCACTCGACCAGTTGGTGGCGGCACCGGCCAGTGGTGACCCTCGGGTGCACTTGCGGCCCGTGCGCAAGGGGCGCGGCAGCGTTCTAGTGCCCCTGACGCAGTACCCGGGCCGGGTGCAGGTCTTCAAACAGGTGCTGGCGCACCGCGAGCCGGAATTGGTCACGCACGAGGGCTACGAATGGCTCTACGTCCTCGCCGGCCGGCTGCGCCTCGTCCTCGGGGCGCGGGACTTCACGCTGCGGCCCGGCGAAGTGGCCGAGTTCGACACCACCGAACCTCACTGGTTCGGCCCCGCGGACTCGAACGCCGTGGAAATCCTGCACCTGTTCGGCCCCCGCGGGGACCAGCCCACCGTCCGCACCAGACCACCCACCACGGACCCTGCCCCGCCCGGCGGCCCGAACCCGCCGGCGACAACGAAATGACCCGCACCCCACCGCGTGGGTCGACGACCAACTCACCGTTCGTCAGCGCAGTAGATCAACCAGCTGGACCTGCCCGCGGTGCGTATGGTGCCCGGCCACTGCTGCCGCCGGGCAGCGTTAGTGTGGCGGCCGGCCCTGCTCTAGGACGGATGGTAGGCGCTCATCAGCAGCGTGTCGGCGGTGCGCGGTCCGGTGGCGGCGGGCAGGACGTCGACTGTGATGTTGGTGAATCCGGCCTCGTCGAGCAGTTTGGTCCACACGTGCTCCTGGAGGACCCAGCGGCGCATCGTGACTGCTTCGCCGTTAGGCGTCCTTGCCGGGATGTCGGCAGCCACTGCATCGGGTTGGGCTGGCGCTCCGTTCAGGTAGTGGGCGAGGGTGGAGTACACCAGCCTGCCGCCTGGTTTGAGCGCGGTGGCCGCCGCTGGTAGCAACTCGCGTGGGTCGGTGAAGTCCAGGGCGCCGAAGACGCTGTACAGCACGTCGTATGTGCCGGTCATCGCCTGCAGGTGGGGCACCGCGTCGGACTGCACGATGTGCAAGGGCGGAGCGAGGTGGGCGTAGAGGTCGGTTGCCATGGCGTGCTGGGCGGGCGAGGCGTCGACGGCGACTACCCGGGCCGGCTGGTGGTGGACCGCCAGGTGTGCTGCGTGCCGGGCTGTGCCGGCGCCGAGGTCGCCCACGCAGAGGCCGGTCAGCTCCCCGAAGGCTTCGGGGCCGGGCCCGGCGTCCTGGCTCCAACTCCAGTAGAAGGTGTCGGGAACGGTGCGGTCGCTGCTGGCGCGGGCGCGGCCGTAGTGGTGCCAGAGGTCTGCGGTGCTGGTGGTCACCCGGTCCATCCTGGCGGCCGCGACTAGGCCGCGGACCGGTTTGCTGACATCTCACCCGGGTGTGCTCCCCGAACCCCAGCCGTGTGCCTGGGTCCGGGGAGCTCGGCGTTGCTGGGCGGTCAGTGCGAGTCGTTGCCGGGGTGGCAGGGGCCGCAGTCGGCGGCGTCCGTCCACAGCGGCAGGTCGACCTCCCAGCCGTCAGCGGCGATGAAGCTGGCTCACCCAGCGCCGCCCGTAGGGGTCGGTTGCTTTAACGTCGGCGCCGAGGTCGGCGCGCTCGGCCCGTAAGCGGGGCCCACGCCAGCCCGGGTCGTAGCTGCGGCGGCGCTGCTACCGCTCCAACAGCCGCCCCCCCCTCAGAGAGACCGGCGGGACCGGGAGCCGGTACACCGCCAGCGATCACAACCGGTCACCAGCAGGCTGGAGTCCTCGGGGAAAGCGGCCCAATCAAAGGAGGAGGCGGTGGCCCCGCTCTACGCCGCGTGCGCCCGGCGCTGGACCCAGGCCGTACGCGAGGCCCCGGCCTCCCTCGGCGTCCTGGAGGCCCTGCGGCACGCGGTCCGCGAGACCCTCACCCCGGGTTTCGGCGTCTCGGCGTCGGCCTGGGAGTGGGTGCGCACCCTCATCCGGCTCGCCGACGCCAGCCCCGCCCTGCGCAAGGTCTGGGCCGAGGTCTGCCAGGCGGAGGAGGGTGCACTCGCGGAGATCCTGGCCCACCGGCTGTCGACGTACGCGGGGCGGGCGGCGACCGCCGGGGAGGCCGGCAGCTCTGGTGGGACAAGCCGTACCGGTGTCTACGAGGACACCCACGACAACGTTTCCCACCCGGACTCGACCTCGGACCCGGACCTGGACCCGAGCCCGCCCCCGGACCCGGACCCGAGCCCGGACCCGGACCCGAGCCCGGACCCTCCGGCCCCCGCCCCGGCCCCCGTCCCTCCCCGTCTGCGCTTCGCTGCGGCGGTCGCGGGGGCGGCGATCCGAGTCGCCGTCGAGTCCTGGGCCGCCACCACCGAGCCGCCCACGGGCGCCGGCGGCCCGGCCACGCTGGCCCTGCACAACCTCGACGCGCTGGCCCACTTCACCTGGGAGGAGGCGACGTGCCCGGTCGGCGGCCGGTTGCTCCCACGCGCCCGCGCGGCACAGCCGGTCGTCCCGCCCGGGCGACTCACCCGGCCGTGCCCGTACCGCGCGCGGCTCACTTGGCAGTACCGCCCGCGCGGCTCACCCCGCCGTGCCCGGTCCCGCCCGCGCGGCTCAGCCGGTCGCCCAGTTCCCGCGCGCAGTCCGCCAGTTCGGCCGGTGACCGTACGGTGAACTCGCAGCCCACCATGGCCAGGCGCACCGCCAGCCACTCCGGCTGGTCCCCGCCCGCGCCGCGCAGCACGCACCCGCCCTCCCCGTCCGCCTCCGGTGCGCCGAGCCATTCCGGCAGCCGCGCCGACACCGTCTCCACGGGGGCGGCGAACCGGACCTCGTACTCGTACCGGTCGTGCCGCTGCCCGATGGACCGGCGCAGGTACTCCGCCGCGCCGCCCTCCGGCAGTTCCCGCGGCGCGAACCGCATCCCGGTGGCCAACGGCTCCCGCACCCGGTCGACCCGGAACGTGCGCCAGTCCTCCCGGTCGAGGTCGTAGGCGACGAGGTACCACCGGCGCCCGGTCGAGACGAGCCGGTGCGGCTCGGTCAGCCGCCGGGTCTCACCGCCCTCCTTGTCGCGATAGGCGAAGCGCAGCCGCTCCCGGCCCGCCACCGTCGACGCCATCACGGTCAGCGTCTCCGGTGCGATGCTCGCCCCGTCCCCGCTGGTCAGCGGGGTCGTCGCGGCCTGCAGTGTGGAGACCCGGTGGCGCAGCCGGGCCGGCAGCACCTGCTCCAGCTTCGCCAGCGCCCGCACGGATGCCTCGTCCACGCCCGCCACCGCGTGCCCGGCGCCGGCCCGCAGGCCGACGGCGATCGCCACCGCCTCCTCGTCGTCGAGCACCAGCGGGGGCATCGCCTTGCCCGCGACCAGCCGGTACCCGCCGTCCGCGCCCATCGTGGCCTGCACCGGGTAGCCCAGCTCCCGCAGCCGGTCGATGTCCCGCCGGACGGTACGGCGGGACACCTCTAGCCGGTCGGCGAGCTCACCGCCGGGCCACTCACGCGGGGTCTGGAGGAGGGAGAGCAGCTGGAGAAGCCGGGCCGGGGTGTCCGTCGTCATGCCTTCGAGGATGCCCGCACCACTAGGACACGATCTGACCTACTGGGGTCCTAGCTTGGACGCATGACCTCCACGGAACCAACCCTCAGCACACAGCAGGCACCGGGCGACCGCCGCCGCTGGTTCGCGCTCGCGATCATCATGGCGGCGGCCTTCATGGACCTCGTCGACGTCACGATCGTCAACATCGCGATCCCCTCGATCCAGCGTGACGCGGGCGCGTCGCTCAGCCAGATCCAGTGGATAACCGCGGGGTACGCCCTCGCCTTCGCCGCCGGCCTGATCACCGGTGGCCGTCTCGGCGACATCCACGGCCGCCGCCGGCTGTTCCTCGTCGGTATCGGCGGCTTCACCCTGGCTTCGGCGCTGTGCGGGTTCGCCGCGAACCCGGAGATGCTGGTCGCCTCCCGCCTCCTCCAGGGCGGCATGGCGGCGATGATGGTCCCGCAGGTCCTGTCGATCGTGCACGTCACCTTCCCCGCCCACGAACGCGGCAAGGTCTTCGGGCTGTTCGGCGCGATCGTCGGCCTCGGCGCGGTATCCGGGCCGCTGCTCGGCGCGCTGCTGACGGAGTGGAACCTGTTCGGTCTGGAGTGGCGGCCCATCTTCCTGATCAACCTGCCGGTCGGCGTCGTCGCCTTCCTGCTCGGCCGCCGCTACATCACCGAGTCCCGCGCGCCGAGGGCGCTGAAGCTGGACCTGGTCGGCGTCGCCCTGGTGACCCTCGGCCTGCTGATGCTGCTCTACCCGCTCACCCGCGGCCGTGAGCTGGGCTGGCCGCTGTGGGGCCACCTGTGCATGGCGGGCGCGCTGGTGGTCTTCGCGGTGCTGGTGGCCTACGAGCGGCGCAAGGCCGCCCGCGACGGCTCCCCGCTGATCGAGCTGTCGCTGTTCAAGGTCAAGAGCTTCGCCGCCGGCGTCGCCGTGCAGACCGTCTTCGGTGTCGCGCTCGGCATCTTCTTCCTGGTCTGGACGCTGTACATGCAGATCGGTCTCGGCTGGAGCCCGCTGCGGGCCGGCCTGACCGGTGTGCCGTTCTCGCTCGCGGTGTCCACGGCGGCCGGGATGTCGGTGCAGAGGCTGGTCCCGCGGTTCGGTCGCAAGGTGCTCCAGGCGGGCGCGCTGGTGATGGCGGCGGGTGTCCTCCTCTACATCTGGGAGGCCCACCGGTACGGTCTCGCCATCGCCTCCTGGCAGATGGCCCTCCCGCTGGTCGTCATGGGGGCCGGCATGGGGCTGATCGTCGCCCCGCTGACGGACGCGGTGCTCTCGGAGGTCCCGCGCGAGCATGCCGGATCGGCGTCCGGTCTCATCAACACCGTGCAGCAGATGGGCAACGCGCTCGGCCTCGGGCTGGTGTCCGTGGTGTTCTTCGGGGTGATCGGCGACCGGCTGACGCGCGCCCAGGTGGGGCCGGCCTTCGTGCACGCCTTCCAGAACGCGCTGTGGTGGGTCGCCGGGATCATGGGCGTGATCTTCCTGTTGATGTCCGCCCTCCCGAAGCGTCCGGCGCAGCACGTGGAGGGCGCGCCGGACAACGGGCTCCCGGCGACCGAGCGGGAGCCCGAACTGGTGGGATGAGACCGGCAGGCAGGACGAGGGCCCGGCACCGCACAGGTGCCGGGCCCTCCGCCGTCCGGACCGTTACGGCGACCGATGGGGGCGGTGCCGGGCCGGGCACCAAGGGACGCAACGGTGGCCGCGTGGCTGCCTGGTCGGCGGGCACATGGCCAGCGGTGTTCGGGCGCCAGGGGGTGATGCCGGGCGGCGCGCCGCGGTAGGGGTTGTGCGCGGCGTGGCCCGGTTGTTGCCGGTCGCCCTCCGTGCCAGAGAGGGGTCCGGGGCGTTCAGCGGCTGGGTGTGACGTCGTGGATGGCGGTGTAAGTGGCGCACGCCCGCTCCCCCGGCTCGGGCAGCGGCGCGTCCGGCCCGGCACGAGGGCGGGGCCGGGCCGGACGCGGTGGTCGCCCCGTTGGCCAGGCGTCCAGGGCGGCGTTCAGGGTGTGCAGGAGCTCCTTGGCGCGCTCGTGGCGCTGATCGGGCAGCGCACCGGCCCAGATTGCGTTTTCGAGCAGGTAGATGACAGGGCTCGGGTGCTGGGTTCGGTGACGTCGAGGAGTGGGCACTGAAGGGGGGTGGCCTCGTCAGTGAGGGTGATCCGGGCACCGGGCAGGCTGCCGTACTCGCCGCCCCAGAGACGGAACTTCCTCCGGGCGACCGCCTCCGTTCCCCACCAGCCGCGCAGAACCAGGCGACCGTCACAGGTGAACAGCAGGTAGTAGTGGTCGGGGCTGGTCATGCCAGGCGGATCCCTCTACGCTGTCCGGGCTCCCGGACGATCGCGTGCTTCGTCTCCAGCTCGCCCAGCTGGTAGTGCACCGAGGCGCGGCTCCGCAGGCCCGCGGCCGCCCCGATCTGCGTGATCGTCGGAGCTTCGCCATGGGTGGCGATGTGCTCACGGATCAAGCGCAGGATCCTTTCCTGGGTGTCGGTGAGGTAGCCGAGGCGATGCGTAATGCTAATTAGAGCGCGTGTTCGCGAGGCGGAGCAGCGTCGGGGCAAGGAGATGCGCTCAACCACCTCGCGGACGGGTTCACGGGTTCTGCCGCCCTCGCTGACGCGGGCCTGTGCTGTGCGCACTTCCTGTGCCCGGCGGCGGCGCACCGGACTGCAGTCCGCGCGGCCCGCGTTGCTGTCGTGGGGCGCTGGTGGAGGAAGGCGCTGAGGGCCTGGTCGAAGTTCCGGAAAGACGGGCCGTCTGGCCGCGGCCCGGGCGCTGCTGATGCCGCTGCCGGAGCGTCCACCGCCCAGGTCGGGTTCATCTCCCGCCTGGGGGTCCCTGAGGCGCCGAGTTCCCCACCGTCCGAGCTGTCGGTATTCGAGGTCGAACTACCGGACCGCTGCATCGGCGTGCACCCCGGCAAGACATGCTGTCTGGTTCTCCCAGAGTGACGGCCGGATACGTCCGTGCCATCTGAACTGCCCCGAGGATCAACCCCGAAGCGCGCTGTGGAGTCCTCACGGTGAGGGTCGCGACCAGGCGGCCGAACGCTGAAAGGTGGCCGCATGAGAACTGAACCCCGTCTTCACCTGATGGTCCCTGACGACTTCGATGATTCCGACGCCGACTCCCAAGTGCACCCTATGGCGCGAAAGATGTTCTTCGGGTCGGCTATGGCGGAGCCCTTCGCGGAAGCCGCCGCATGGGTCGCGGCGCACGATGTCCGGATCATCGACACGGCGTGGGAGAACGCCCCCGCCGGGGAAACCTTCTCATGCGTGCTGAGCGTGTACTTCACCTTCGAGGACGACGGCAGAGACTGGGTGGGGGTAGCGAAGCATCCTGGCCGAGCACGCCCCGCGTCTGCTACTGCCGGACCGGTCGGCCGGCGAGCGGTGGCCGACGGCGCCGCCATCGTCGAGCAAGCGGATCGTAGTGGCCATGGTCCTGACCACCGATCCCGTCAGGGACGAAACTAGCGATCAGCTCTGCTGACGCCGAGCGACCCACTGATGGGGGGACGAGGGCCGCTCAGCATCCGTCATTGTGACCGCAGCCCCTGCGCCTGGCATGCCGAGACAGATGCTCAGGCGTGTACAGACGAACGTGCTCAGTCGTGGGACCGGGAGGACACGTCTGCGGCCGTGGGTGTGTCCGCGAGCGTCCATGACTCGACGGCGGTCCGTACCTGGTGCTCGCGGGCGTAGGCTTTCAGGGATGCGGATAGGCGAGTTGTCCAAGCGCACGGGCGTGAGTCCGCGCTCATTGCGGTACTACGAAGAGCAGGGCCTGCTGACCAGCTCACGCTCCGACGCGGGGCAGCGTCACTTTTCCGATGGTGCGGTCCAGCGCGTGTCACTCATCCGGCAGTTGTTCGACGCGGGTATGTCCAGCCGGGTGATCGCGACTGTGCTGCCGTGCGTGGATGTCCCGGGTGACCTGGGCGTCGCCGAGGAGACGTTCACGGCGATGATGCGCGAGCGCGACCGGATCGACGCCGACATCGCGCACCTGATCGAGACCCGGGACGCACTCGACGTGCTGATCGGGGCCAACAGCCGACACCGGGCGGAGCTGTCCGCGGCCCCGGAACCGGTGGCACAGTCGGCTTGACGCTGTGATCTGCGTCTCATCCCGTTGCCCCTCACATCGATGTCAGGGGTGAGGATGGCGACAACGCCCGGAATCACCGGGTCGGTCGTACGAGAGGCGGCGGAAGATGGGGCAGACGTGGGGTTTCGGCAAGTACGGCGGGCCCGAAGTGCAGGAGTTCTTTGATCGTCCCGATCCCGTCCCAGGTCGCGACGAGGTGCTGATCCACGTCGACGTCGCCGGTGTGAATCCCCTCGACCACCTGCTGCGCTCGGGTCTGGTCGACGGGCTCGACGGCGGGCGTCCGTTTCCCCGCGTGCTGGGCATGGAGGCAGCCGGCACCGTTCTCGCACGGGGCGAGGACGTCAGCGGGCTCGAGGTGGGTGACGCGGTCTTCGGTTTCGCACTCACCGGTGGCGGCACCTACGCCGAGACGACGGTGCTGTCCGCGCCGAACACCGCGCGCATCCCGGAGGGTCTGTCCGCGACCGTGGCGGCGACGCTGCCAGTGGCCGCGACGACCGCGGTGGACGTGCTCGACCAGCTCGGCCTCCCGGCCGGTGCCACGGTCCTGGTCAACGGGGTCGGGGGCGGGGTCGGCCTCGCCGTCGCCCGTCTGGCTGTCGGGCGCGAACTGCGGGTCATCGGCACCGGGAGTACCGCCAAACGCGAGCACGCCGAGGCCATCGGGGTGCGGTTCATCGACTACACCGCCGAGGACGTCGCCGCCGCGGCACGCGAGTGGGTTCCGGACGGCTTCAACGGGATCGTCGACCTGGCCGGTGGCACCTCGCTGCGGACGGTCGCTCCGCTGGCCCAGGACCCCCGCAACGTCATCTCTGTGGGTGATATGTCTGTGCCCGATCTCGGTGGGCGTTTCGTCGAGCGTCGCGTCGACCGCGAGAACCTGCAGCGGTCGGCCCGGCTGGCCCTCGACGGACTCCTCGCACCCGTCATCACCGCGGTCCATCCGCTCTCCGACGCCCCGGCCGCCCTCGCCACCGTCGAGAACGGTCACAGCTCGGGCAAGGTCGTCATCAAGGTGGCATGAGAAGTAGTGAGGAACGCCCGCGTGCTGACCGGGAGTTCGGCGGTCGCCCGGCTCACTTCTTCTTCACGCCCTCATTCCAGATCAGCTTGGCGATATTCGGCTTCACGGCCGTGGTGATGACGCCCATGGCTGTCCGGACGTAGCGCCGTTCCTTCAGCTCGCGCAGCATGCTCGCGGCGAGGTCGGCGCGGGCGGTGAAGACGCCGTCGGCGCTGGTCTCGGCGGTGTGGTATTCGGTGACGACGGGGTTCTCGAACAGGCCCGAGGGTCGCACGAGGGTCCAGTCGAGGCTGCTCTGACGGATCACGTCCTCCATGCGGCGCATGTCCTCGTGAAGGGTGCGGCCCAGGCGCCGGTTCACCAGCGGGTCGAGCACATGGTTGAAGAAGTGCGCGCCGGTGGGACGCCAGTTCGGGTCGGCGATGCTGGAGCTGACAGCGAGAAGTCGTTTGATGCCGTGGCGGGTCATAGCCCCGGTGATGGCCGTGGCGCTCGCCGAGTACGTGGTTATGGTCTCCTTGCTGAAGCGTGCGCCCAGCGCGGATAGGACGGCGTCCGTCCCGCCGAGCGCGGCATCGACGGCCACCGGGTCGGTGGCGTCGGCGACGGCTACGGTGAGGCCGGGCCGCGCGGGGAGGGAGCCGGGGCGGCGGGTCACGGCAACGACCTGGTGGCCGGCGGCGAGGGCCTGCTCGGTGAGGTGGCGGCCGGTCGGTCCATTGGCGCCGAAGACTGCGATACGCATGATGTCGGGTCATCCCTTCGTGTGCTTCCCGGAACGCCCTTGACTGTGCTGATCACGAAGCACAAGCTCAACGTTGATGAATAACGCCGCCCTCGCACCCGCCCGCACCCGAGGCCGTCCTCGCGGCAACCCGCCGACCCGCCAGGTGATCGTCTCGGCGGGCCGCGGGTTGTTCCTGGAGCACGGGTATCGGCGCACCACCGTGCGTGCGGTGGCCAAGGCGGCCGGGGTCGATCCGGCGCTGATCGCCTACCACTTCGGCTCAAAGAAGGGCCTGTTCGCAGAGGTGATGCAGTTCCAGTGCGCCAACTCACTGGCAGTGGACGACGTCCTCGGCGGCGACCCGGCCACCCTCCCCGACCGCCTGATCGACGCGGTCACGGATCTATGGGAGGACGACGACTTCCAGAAGCTCACCACCCGGGGCGACGAGGCCGCCGAAGTGATCCGCGAATACCTGGAACACGAGCTGCTGACCCGGCTTGTTGAATTTCTCGGTGGCCGGGACGCGACCGCCCGCGCCACAGCCGTGGTGACAATCCTCGGCGGCCTCATCTACACCCGCTACCTCAACCCGTTACCGACCCCCGCCGCCCTCACCCCGTCCGAGACCCGCCACATCCTTACCCCGGCACTGCGCACAGCTCTGGCCCCGAGGCTGCGCACCCCGACGACCGCCAGAGCAGGCCGTCGAGGCTCACCGACGCCCGTTGGAGGCGCTGTCCGGCATTGACCACCTCTGCACCTACGATCCGGGGGCTGCGGCTGGTCCGTGCTGCGTGCCTCCTTCACGTTCTGACCCGTGGCGTCCGTGAAGCGGACATATCGCGTACATATCCTGGTCTGAGTGCGCGGTGCGGCAAATGCGGCCCGGCCGGATCAACGGGCCCGAGACCATAGTCCAGTGCCTCGTCGGCCTTCGCCGAACGCTCCACGCTCACCGGCGAACTCCTCGCGGGGTGCGGCGGCGGCCGCCGCACCCCGCAGCCGTGCCGAGGCGTCAGGGCATCATCTCGTACGCCCCGGACAGTGCCTCGACGCGCTGCCAGACGCGCTCCGAACGCGCCTCGTCGACCGCCGGGCGCCGGACAGCACCGAGTGCCCAGAGCTGCTGCTCCTCGGTCGCGGAGTCCTTGCCGTGCAACTCGACAGCGTGCGCGGAGAAGTCACGTACGAGGACGGCGAACAGTTCGTCGAGGACGTCCTCCTCGACGCCGGCCAGGGCCGCCTGCTCCAGGACCAGCTGCCCGTGGACGACGAGCGCGAAGAGCTGCCCGACGGCGAGGAGGAGGTCGAGGTCCCGGCTCTGCTCCTCGTCGGGAGCGGCCGTGCGTACGAACTCGCACAGCGCATCGGCCTGTTCACGGAACCGGGCAACGTTGGGCAGGTGTGCATAGGTGTCGAAGGCCGGCCGCCAGTCGTGGAAGCGCACCGAGCCGAGGCCGCGGGCCGGGCCCTGGCGGAAGAGGAAACCGTCGTCGGCCGCGTCGAGGCGGGTCGGGACGGGCTCGTAGGCGACCGGGTCGAGGAGGTGGTTCCGCATGAACTTGAGGATCAGTGCCAGGTTGACGTGGACGGTGCCCTCCAGCTTCGGCAGGCTGCGGATCTCGACGGCGGCCTGGGCGAAGTAGTTGTCCCTCTCGAAGCCCTTGGCGGCGATGACGTCCCACATCAGGTCGATGACCTTCTCGCCCTCGGTGGTCACCTTCACCTTCGTCATCGGGTTGAAGAGAAGGTAGCGGCGGTCGTCGGGGCCCGCGGTGCGGAAGTAGTCGACGGCGCGGTCGCTGAACAGCTTCATGCCGACGAGCCGGACGTACGCGTCGGCCAGCTCGCGCCGCACGTGCGGGAAGGCGGTGACGGGGCGGCCGTAGAGGATGCGATTCCGCGCGTGGGTGACGGCCTCGTACATGGCGTGCTCGCAGATGCCTATCGAGGCGGTGCACAGGTTGAACTTGCCTACGTTGACGCTGTTCAGGGCGGCGTCGAAGGCTGCTCGGCCGGTGTGCAGGACGTCTCCCGGAGCTACGGGGTAGTCCTCGAGGCGGAACTCGCTGACGTACTTCGAGGAATCGACGACGTTCTTGACCAGGTGGTAAGCCGGGTGGCGGCTGTCGGCGGCGAAGAAGACGTAGCCGTCGGGGCCCTCGACATCGGTGCGGCGTCCGAAGACGGAGACGAGCCCGGCGGCATTGCCGTTGCCGATGTAGTACTTGGAGCCGGTGGCCCGGAAGCCGCCCCTGCCGTCCGGTTCCAGGAGCATGTCGGTGGAGTAGATGTCGGCGCCGTGGGCCTTCTCGGACAGGCCGAAGGCGAAGACCTCCCCCTGGGAGAGCAGTTCGGCGGCGCGGGCGCGGGCGGCGGGGTTGTCGCTCTGCCAGACGGGGCCGAGGCCGAGGATGGTGACCTGCCAGGCGTACCAGTAATCGAGGCCGTAGAAGCCGAGGATTTCGTTGAGGGCGGCGATGCGGGCGGTGTCCCAGCGCTTGTCGCCCTCGCCCTCTGCGGCGGCGGACGCAGGGGTGAGGAAAGTCGCGAAGAGGCCCTCCTTGGCGGCGAAAGCGAGGAAGTCACCGAGCCAGGCGCGGGTCCGGTAGTCCTCGATCAGCCGGCGCTTGCCTCGCTCTTCGAACCAGTCGACGGTGGCGCGCAGCAGCCTGCGGGTCTCGGGGTCGAAGTGCGCGGGGTCGTAAGTGCGCGGGTTGAAGAGCAGCGCGTCGGTCACGGGTGCCGCCTTTCGGCTGGGATGGATGAGGGTGGGTCCGGGCACGGTCACGGTCCGGTGAGTGCCTGCTCGGCCGGTCAGTGATCGTCGAAGCGGGCGAGTGTGGCGAGGACGTCGTCGAGCCAGGCGATCATCATGCGTTCGTACGCGATGCCGCCGCGCAGTACGACGTGCTGGAGTTCCCGTTCGGCGTCGAGCGGACCGTCCGCCGGGGGTTCTCCGAAGTCGCGGGTCTCGCCCGCGAGGTAGTGGGCGAGGCGGTCGGTGTGTGCCTGCCGGTGCCGCTCGACCTCGTTGATCAGGGCGGCCGGATCGTCGAAGGCGGCGCCCCGGATCTTCACCGCCAGGTCGTGCCGCACGCTCTCCGGCTCGGTCGGTTCGCTCAGCCACGCAGAGAGCGCTTCCCGTCCGGGCTGGGCGACGGAGTACTCCTTCTTGTCAGGACGTCCGTGTTGCGGGACGTCCCGGACGTCGATCCACCGATCGCTCTCCATCCGCCTGAGCACGCGGTAGATCTGCTGGTGGGTGGCGGTCCAGAAGTACCCGATGGACCGCTCGAACCGCCGAGCCAGCTCATAGCCGGAACCCGGCTTCTCCAGCAGGGAGACGAGGATCGCGTGCTCGAGCGCCATGCGCACGATCCTCCTATGCACCTCGTTGCATAGCAACGCTGCCCCTATGAGACACGGCTCACCCGGGGCGGGTCACGCAAATCGTTGCCGACGGCAGCGCGCCGAGGCCGGGAGAAATCCGACGGGGCATGATCGGCGGCCGCGGGCGTGATCGGCTGCCGCGGTGTCGTCGCTGGAGAACAGTGACAGAAGGCGACCGCGGTCACGGCCTTCTCATCATCCACGGCCTCGCAGGCAAGTCAGGAATGGTCGTCGAGCGCGGAGTGAAGGTAGGTCTAGCCGACCTTCCCGGTGCCCGGACCGGTGCGCTTGGAGGCCCGTGCGACCTCGGTCCCCCCGTGCATGCGCCAGCCGCCGCCGGCGGGGATGCGTCCGAGTTTCTCGATATCGAAGTGGACCAGGCCGCTGGGGCTCTCGTGCTCGTACAGGATGACCTCGCGCAATTGCTCGCCGGTCGACGGGTCTAGGTCGCGCAGCCGGTTGAGTCCTCGCCGGACGAGGATGCGGTGCACGGTGCCGGGCGCCATGGTGACGCCGTGCAGCCGCTTCCGGTCGACAGCGAGTCGGGCGGGCCTGTGCTTGGTCTGCCGCCGCAACGCCTCCACCAGGTCCGCGACATCCTGCCCGGTGCGGGCAGGGCTCGTGAATGGGCGCGAGGGTGGTCGAGGAGGCCCTCCTCTCCGTGGGCCCGCTTCTTAGTGTCGAAGGCGTATACAACTGGAGCACCTGACACGACCCTGTCCTCGCGCAGCGCAACGCCGAGGGCTGGATGTTCCTCCTCGAAGCCGCCCGCGACCTGCGCAGCATCGGTGCCATCGCCCCAAGGCCTGCGCTGGCACCGGCATCCAAGCCGTCCATCCCGACCAGTAGCCGCTGGCCGCAGATGGCGGCCATGTGCGCTGTCACCGCTGCTGCGGGACAGACGGCTCTGGGCGCATGCCCACGGGCGGTGACTTGGGGCGGCCGGCACCAGTGCGATCCGCCATCACCGCAGCGGACCTGGACCGACCTGCAGCGCTCCATCCCGATGGGTTCGTCAGCCGAAACCGGTCAGGCCGGTGAGCGGTCCCAGAGCAATGATCCGGCACGATACCGCCTCGGCTACGGGCCCGTCAGGAAGCGGAACTGCGTAGAGGTGACCGCCGAGGTCAGAGACGTAGGCGAGTCCAGCCTCGCTGTCGACGGCCAAGCCGATGGCCTCGTCGAATCCATTGGCTAGTATCTCGGGTGTTTCGGATGGCGTACCCGCCGATGGCACGTGTGCCCGGTTGAGTGTGTTGCCGGATGGGGGTGCGCCGCGGTCGGTCCAGTACAGGCGATCGCCCTCCAAATGCAGGTCGATCGGCTCGGGCAATCCACTCCAGAGCACTTCGACGTCGGTGCGGCTCTCGGCGGTCTCACCGGCCGGTAGTTGGAGGCCGGCCCGGAGGATCTGCCCCTGACCGCCCTTGGGCGGGCCCTTTTGTGTCCAGTACAGATGGCCGGCGCCGGCATCCACGGCGACACCGACGCACTCGCCCATGATCCCCGTGTCGGCGGGGGTCACCACCAAGTCGGTCAGGTCGCTGCCGTCGGTGCGGACCCGGCTGATCCGATGCCCTTCCCGGTCAGCCCAGTACAGGGTGCCGGCCCGGTCTGAGGTGAGTTGTTTACCGGTGATGATCGTGCCGGGTGGCACCACGTCCCACTGTGTACCGCTGTCCATGTCCAGCGCGTGCAGACCACCGTTGCGGCGGGAGAAATCCTGTCCGCCCTCACCGGGGGTGTCAGGGTCTTGAATGGGTGCCCCCATGGTGGTCCAGTAGACGATCCCGGCGTCCATGACGATGCCGTCAGGGGCAACACCCGTCGTCTCGACCAAGACGCGTGCCTGTCCGTCGGGCAGACTCACCCGCAACACCTGTCCAGCCGCCACTTGGAGCGCCAGCAGTGCCTTCCACACTGTCGAAGTCCTTTCGCGTGCCGCGTGGTGGTCGAGTTCACTCCTGCGGGTCTTGGAGGGCGGAAGGCTGCTGCCATCCCAGCGGCCCAAGAGCGGCACGAGTGCGTACGTCCCGCAGGGCAACCAGTCGCTCGTAGGCCGACTCTCCCGTGCCGTAGGCGGACTCGACGGCCTCAAGGACGTCATTCATCCGGGCGGGATCCGGCTCGCCGATCTCAAATGTCATCTGGGAGCCGACATGCGTCACCAGATGTCGCATTCCTGCAGGGCCGCCGCCCAGACTTCCGCTCTGGAACGGTCCGATGGTCGCGTAGCGCAGTCCCAGTGAGGCGCGGACCAGGTCATCGAGGTCCGCCACGTCGATCACACCCTGCTGCACCAGATAGGTGCATTGATCATTGAAGACCTTCTGCAGCCGGTTGCCGACGAACCCCGGAATCTCTCGTTTCAGCCGGATGGGCAGTTTGTCCAGCGCACGGTAGACCTCGACCGCCCGCTCCACCGTGCGCGCGGACGTCCGGGGGCCAGGCACCACTTCCACAAGCGGCATCAACTCCGGCGGGTTGAACGGGTGGCCGATCACGATTCGGTCAGCCGCCGGGTTCCCGTCCGCGATGGCCGAGGGGAGCAGCGAAGAAGAGGACGAGGCGAGCACCACGTCATCACCTGTGTGCGCGGCAAGGGTCGCGAACATCTGCTCTTTGATCTTGATCCGCTCCGGTCCGGCCTCCTGCACGAAGTCCACTCCATCCGCGGCAAGGGCCAGATCCGGACCCAGGGTGACCGGCAGTCCACTCAAGTATTGGTCGGCTACGTCCTTCAGGTCCGGCCGCGGGTCACTGATCCGAACCTCCCAACCCGCCGCAGCGAAGAGTCGGGCCCACGAGACACCGATCACTCCGGCGCCGACGATGGTCACGACTGCCATAACGAACCACTCCCAAAGAACACATACAGACAGATACGAGCACCGACAGGCGCGTGCCGCGGCAGGCGGACTTGCGGAAAGTCGAGGTCAGTGTGCGGATCGCCACGCGGGCTCGTCCGCCCCCATAGGACTGAGAACGGTGGCGAAGTGGCCTTGCCGCAAGGAGGTGAACTCCACCTGGTCGGTCATCCCCTGGTAGGTGCCTAGTGGGGTTTGCGCGGTGAACAGGTCCGGGTCGATCAGCGAGTGCTCCGGCGTGGAGCCCGCTGTTTCGTGCGTAAACTCGCGGTCGAAGACACCCAGGGACGTCAGCCACAGGCAGGTCTTGGTCAGCGAAACCCGGACCCGGTAGGAGCCGCCCTCGACCGCCCGCCGCCGCAGCGCCGCCAGCGTGCCGATCGTGCCTAGCCAGCCCACCACGTTGTCGACGATGGGCAACATCGGAGGCTGCTTCGGGTGCTCCAGAGTGCCCTCGAGCGCGAAGATCCCCGACACGCACGCGCCGATCTCATCGAACCCGGGACGCGACTTCCACGGACCTGACGGACCGTGCATCTGCACCTCGGTCTGAATCAAACCGGGGTGACGCACACACAGTTCCTCCGCTGCCAACTCCTGCTGAGCCAGATAACCAGGGTGTCGGTTCGAGAAGAACACGTCGGCATCCACGAGCAGCCCGTCGAGACGCAGCCTGTCCGGGCCGGATTCATCAAGGTAGGCCGAGCGCATACCCACCTGCGTGTCCCAGTAGAAGGACTCGATCTCGACATTGTCGGGGCGCCAGATGTTCAGCACATCAGCACCGAAGGAGGCGAGGTCACGCCCGATGCCCGCACCCGCAATGACATGACTCAAGCCCAAGGCCCTCACACCGTCCAACGGTTGCCGCGCCCGGGTTGCGAACGGCGCCGGTGCACTGTCCGCGAGTTTCTCGACATCGATCAACGGGAGGTCGGCAAGCACCTCGGTGTACTGCGCCTCGACGAGGAACTCCTCCAGCGAGCGTACTTTTGCCAGAACGATGCCCGCTTCCGCCGCAGCTTCCTCGAGCCCATCCGCGTCCCACGTGGCGATGGCCGCGTTCACCGCCTCGGAGCTGTCCGGACAATTCAGCAGGGCGAGTGCCTTGCTGCGCAGGCCGGGATAGACGTTCAACGGAACGACGCTCCGCCCGTCCCTCGTACGACGGAAGAACGGCATGTCGATGAACGGGTTGCGCTTGTTCCATTTGTTCGACGGCGGCCGCCCGTTGACCAGTTCCCATCTGGCGTCGGCGAACCCGGCGAACCGCCGGAAGGCCTTGCGGACATCGACCGTGATGTCTTGCGGCTCTCCGCCCCGGTCCCGCCAGATCGCGGACGCCGCCACCCCCTTGCCCGCCAGTGTCAGGGCAGCAGCCGACCCGAACCGGAACCGGGCCGGCACGAGAGGGTCGACCCCCCCGATGATCGCGACCGCCCCTCCGCAGTCATCCGCTGTCAACCCTGCTTCGTGCAAAACTTCGCCTAGATGCGCTTCAAAATCGAAGGCGTCCGAGGAGATAGGGTGCTCCACCGCTTCACGGAGGCGTTCGGTCAGATTCATTGCTGCACCTTCTACCCAAGAGAAGATTCGACTGCAATGGGTCAGCTGCCCCTGCCGCATACCGCCCAGGATCCTCGGCGTAACGCTGGTGTGGAAAGCATCAACGTATCTGCGCGGTGCGTTCGGCGATGTCGAAGGGACTGATGCCGGGTTCGCGTGCGGGCGTGGCTAGGATCCCCACGGATTAGGGCGATCATCAGCCATAATCGGCCTTTGCGTCGTAAACCTTGTGATGCGGTCAGCAGCCATGGGCGCGCCCGCCGCCGGCCGGCCGTGGGCTTCCCGCGATGAGGACCGCACGGGCCCCGCAGCACGATCTGTTGACCTCTCTTCCACCTGCGCCCGCGCACCGGATGCACCACAGAGTGCTTCTTGCCGACACCGTCGTCCACGGCAAACGAGCGGCCGGTCACCCTGCCCATAGGTCGCGCACCCGTTTGAGGGGAGCCGGATCACTTCGATTCGCGCCGCCGGGGCCCGCGGGCAGTTCGGCCCACACGGTCTTGCCGTCTTCGTGATACCGGGTGCCCCAATTTTGGGCGAGGCTGGTCACGATGAAAAGACCGCGCCCCGTCTCGTCGACCGTTCGGGCGTGTCGCACGTGCGGTGCGCTCATGGCCGCGTCCGTGACTTCGCAGGTCAGAACCCTGTCGAGTATCAAGCGCATGCTCAGCGGTGGCTCTCCATAGCGAACAGCGTTGCCTACCAGTTCACTGGCCAGCAGCTCCGTGGTGTAGGCGGTCTCGTCGTCGACGCGCCAGCGCTCCATTTGGTCTCGGACGGTTGCACGGGCCATGGGTGCCGCTTCCGTGTCGGCGGGCAGGTCGCGCTCATGCACGCTGTGCGGTGGTATCCGCTTCGTCCGAGCCAGCAGCAGCAAGGCCTCGTCGTGGGAGTTCCCCGCTTGCAGGGCATAGGTCATGACGTCGCACAGCTCCCTCAGGTCGCGCCCGGCGCCGCGCTCCAAAACACCCCGCAAGAGGCCCGCCGGAGCCAGAATGTGGTCCGCCAGCGATGACGTCTCCATAGCGAGGACGCTGCCGTCAGGCAGAGGCACCGTTGCGGTGGCGAAGGGCGCGTCGTCCGAACCCGCCAGAAGTGGTGCCTCTGGAGTGGCGAGGACGCGCGAGGAGCCGTGGGGGTCGACGAGCAAGGGCTCGGGCAGCCCGGCACGAGCGATCGTGCAGGTAAGGCCGACGGGGTCGTAAATGGCGATCACGCACCGGGCGGTCAGCGGCTCGTGTTGCAGAGGATCCCCGACCGGGAGCCAGGCGCGCTCGGCGGCGAGGCGGACGACCGTGTCGTTCAGCCGTGCCATCAACTCGTCTGCGCCCAGGTCCAGCGCGGCCAGCGAGTAGAGCGCCGTGCGCAGTTGGCCCATCGCGGTCGTGGCGGCGATACCGTGTCCGGCGACGTCTCCAACGATGAGCGCGGTCCTCGCGCTCGGGAGTGGGATGGCGTCGTACCAGGCTCCCCCGCCCTCTGGCCCGGTGAGAAACAGCGGCGAGATCTCCACTGTTGACAGGTTGGCGGGCCGCTGCGGAAGCGATCTGCGCTGTACCGTCGCCGCGATCGCTCGCTCGCGGGCGTAGCGGCGGGCGTTGTCGATGCACAGGACAGTGTGGGCACAGATGTCGGTCGCCAGTGCGATGTCGTCCTCGGCGAAGGGGTCTTCTCCCTCGTGCCGGTAGAAGCTGACCACGCCAAACACCTCGCCGCGCAGCTCCAAGGGGACCACGAGGAGGGAGTGCACGGCGGAGAGACGGATGGCCTCGGCACGGTGCGGGTCGGCGGCGAGCCACGGGCTGGTCTCGTCGACGGGGACCAGGCGCGGCCGGAGGTCGGCGAGAACCCGGGTGAACGGGGTGCCATAAGGCAGATGCCGGATGTCGCCGACTGGATGTGCCGACACCACTCCCCTGAAGGCGGCCCTGCGCAAGGGTACGTCCGGATCCACAGGGGCCAGTGGAGGATCTTCGCCGCGCACGACGGCGTCGACGACCTCCACCACGACGATCCCGGTGAAGGTCGGTGCGACCGCGTCGACGAACTCTCCGCAGACGGCGATGACGTCCAGCCGCCGCCCCACCCGTTCACGGACGGCGCCGAGGATGTCCACTCCCCGGCGCGTGCGCTCGCGCTCCGTGACGTCGACGACTGAGGCCAGCAGCCCCAGAATCTCTCCGCCGTCGTTCTCCAGGCGCATCGTTGTCACGGAGTAGACACGCCGAGTGCGCCCGCCTTCTGCCGCACCGCCGCGAATGAGCCGGTTTGTCACCGGCACTCCTGTGTGGAGGACCTCACGCGCGGTCGCCTCCTCCGCCTCAGGATGCTCCAGATCCAACACATCGACGAAGCGTCTGCCGATTACATGCTCAACGGGAGTTTCCCGCATGGTGGACGTGCCCGTGCTCACGGTGACCACGCGCAACTGGTCGTCGAGCACGTGCAGCCCGACGGTCTGCTGGGCGAAGGCGGCCCTGAGCACCGCGTAGTCGGCTTGGGATGGAGTGTCGTCATCCCCGGTAAGCACCTCGAACGTCGTGTGCCCGTCGCAAAGTTTGGGTCGAATCCGCACGGAGGGCCAAGGAGCGGAACGAAGGCCACCGTTTTGGCCCGGGCCGGAGGAATCGGACAGTAGGGTGCCCACGGCACGGCCGAGGGCATCTCCCGGTGATTTGTGCAGGAGATCTTCGGCGAGCCGAGTCCACTCGACGACGTGACCGTGTTCGTCGACGCACATAAGAACGCCGCTACGGGTCATGGGCACATACCTCCTGTGCGGTCCATGCCACCATGCATCTTCCTGGGTGCTCCCACGACTGCCTCTCCCCGCCGCTGGGGCGCTCAGGACGGCGGCCAAGTCGCGCTCCTATGCGCGGTGCGAGGTCAGACCGACCATGGTCGTGGGGTCGACTATCCGGTCGAAGTCCTCTGCACTGACGTATCCGGTGGCCAGCGCGGCCTCGCGGAGGGTCGTCCCTTCGTCGTTCGCCTTGTGGGCGATGGCGGACGCCTTGTCGTAGCCGATCGCGGGTGAGAGCGCGGTGACCAGCATGAGCGACCGCTCCACGTACTCCCCGACCCTGTCATGGTCGAGTTCGACACCCTCCATGCAGAACTCCCGGAACTTCTGGCAGGCGTCGGCGAGGATGCCCGTCATGTGCAGGAAGTTGTTGATGATGACCGGACGCATGGCGTTCAGTTCGAAGTTGCCCTGCGAGCCCGCGAAGGCGATGGCCTGATCCTCCGAGAGCACCTGGATACACACCATCACCATGGCTTCACACTGAGTCGGATTGACCTTGCCGGGCATGATCGAGGAGCCCGGCTCATTGGCCGGCAGGACGAGTTCACCCAGGCCGCAACGGGGTCCGGACGCCAGCCAGCGAACGTCGTTGGCGATCTTCATCAGCGGCACGGCCAGCGCGCGTACGCCGGCGGATGCCCCCACCATGGCGTCGAGTCCGCCCTGGGCGGCGAACTTGTTCCGCGCGGTGACGAAAGGGTAACCGGTGTTGCGGGCGATTTCGTCCGCGACCTGGTCGGCGAAGCCCTCCGGCGCGTTCAGGCCGGTGCCGACCGCGGTGCCGCCCATGGCGATCTCCAGCAGTCCCTCGGCGGCCCGCACTGCGCGGTGACACGCCTGCTCCAGCTGGGTCGCGTAGCCGGACCATTCCTCACCCACGGTCAGGGGGACGGCGTCTTCCAGGTGGGTCCGGCCGATCTTCACGACCCCGCGCCAGCGTTCCGCCTTGTGCGCGATGGTCTGCTGGAGCGCGCGCACGCTGGGCAGCAGGGCCTCGTGAACCGCCTTGACGGCGGCGATGTGCATCGCGGTGGGGAAGGTGTCGTTGGAGGACTGACCCATGTTGACGTGGTCGTTGGGATGCACCGGCGTCTTGCTGCCGAGTTCGCCGCCCACGAGTTGGATCGCGCGATTGCTGATGACCTCGTTGGTGTTCATGTTGGACTGCGTGCCCGAGCCCGTCTGCCAGACGTAGAGCGGGAAATGGTCGTCCAGGTCACCTGCGATGACTTCGTCGGCCACCCGCTCGATAAGACCGGCCTTCCAGGCCGGCATCCGCCCGGCGCGGCCATTGACGATCGCTGCAGCGCGCTTCACTTGGCCGTAGGCGTGGTAGACGGCCTTCGGCATGTGGTCGTCGCCGATGGAGAAGTGGATCAGAGAGCGCTGTGTCTGGGCGCCCCAATAGCGGTCCGCAGGTACGTCGACGGCGCCCATGGAGTCCGTCTCGCGGCGCGTGCCGCCGGCGTCGAGTCCAATGGGCACGTCGTGGATCTCCGGCGTGGTGCCGTTGTTGTCACGGGAGGTCATGGGGTCACACCCTCCGCGTGTGGGTAATGGGGTTCCCACATCCGGTCGCGAACGGCGCGTCGCGGGTCATTGGGGCGATGTGTGGCGACGCCTTCGGCCATGGCCGCTTCAACGACGGCGGTGGCGGTGCGGGCGGACGACTCCCACAGGTCCTCGACGGGCGGCAGCAGTGCGGCCCCGGGTTCGGCAGGATCGACCTGATCGGCTACAGCCTGGGCGGCTGCGCGCAGCATGCCATCGGTCACTCGTTCCGCTCCCGCGACGATGGTGCCGAGACCGAGCCCGGGATAGAGCAAGGCGTTGTTGGCCTGGCCGATGCGGTAGGTGACACCCTGGTACTCGACGGGGTCGACCGGGATGCCCGTAGCCACCAGGGCCTTGCCGCCGGTCCAAGAGATGATGTCGGCTGGCATGGCCTCGATCTGCGAGGTCGGGTTGGACAGTGGCAGGACGATCGGCCGCTCCGTGCCAGCCGCCATCGCTTCTACGACGTCCCGGGTGAAGGCACCGGACACGGTGGAGGTACCCAGCAGTATGGTGGGCGCGACCCGGCGTACTGTCTCCAGCAGTGAGATGCCGTCGTCATCCGCGGCCCAGTCGTCCACTTCGGAGGGGTCGCGGGCGTAACGCCGCTGGAAGTCGCGCAGGTCGGGCATGTCACTGGTGAGCAGGCCCTGTCGGTCGATCAGCCAGATCCGCGAGACGGCATCCTGTTCGCCGGCGCCGTCGCGGACCATGGCATCGCGAAGCTGGTCGGCGATCCCCACTCCGGCGGAGCCGGAACCGAAGACCACCAGCTTCTGCTCGCGCATCGGAACGCCGCTCACCTTCACGGCGGAGAGGGCGGCGGCCAGGCTGATGGCCCCGGTGCCCTGGACGTCATCATTGAAGATGCGATACCGGTCGCGGTACTCCTCCAGAATGCGGCGGGCGTTGCCCGGACCGAAGTCCTCGAAGTGCAGGAGGGCGCTGGGGAAGCGGGTGGAGGCGGTACGCAGGTACTGCTCGATGAAGGCGTCGTACTTCTCGCCGCGCACGCGGGGGAAGCGGTTGCCCAGATAGAGAGGGTCCTGTAGCAGCGACTCGCGGTCCGTGCCGACGTCCAGGGAAACGGCTATCACTCGGCTCGGGTCGATGCCGGCGGCGGCAGTGTAGACGGCCAGCTTCCCGACGGCTATCTGAACGCCGCCCACCCCCCAGTCACCGATGCCGAGGATCTCCTCGGCATCGGAGCAGACGATCAGGTCGACATCACCCGGGGCGAAACCAAGTGTGTCGAACGCCCGGTCCATGTCATCGGGACGGTCGATCGACAGGAACAGCCCGCGAGGGCTTCGGTACTCGTTGGAGTACTGCTCGATGGCCTCACCGACCGTAGGGTCGTAGACGATGGGCAGCAGTTCGGCCAGGTGGTCACGAAGGACCTTGAAGTAGAGGGTTTCGTTCCGGTCGTGCAGCTCCTCCAGGTAGACGTTCTTGGCGAGATTGTCGCCCTGGGCCTCCATCTGCCAGAACGCGCGGCCGGCCTGCTGTTCCAGGGTGAGTACCGCGGCCGGCAGGCGGCCCGTCAGGCCTAGCGCGTCGCGTTCGTCCTGCGTGAACGCCACACCGTGGTTCAGGAGCGGGTTCGTGAGGAAGTCAGGGATGGTCGGTGTGGTCTCACTGCTGTGTGCCATGGCGGACTCCTTGTGTGATCGCCGCTGAGTCCAGGAACGAGCGGGCCAACCGCACCACACCGACCACACCACCCGTCGAGGCGGTCAGGATGGAATGGTGAATCCAGCCGCTCAGGATGAAAAGGGCGCCGGCGACCGTGCTCAGCGTCGAGGCGAGGCTCCCGCACAGAACCGCTCCGCGGACGAGGATCCCTCCGAAGGCCACGGAGACCTGGCTCCGCAAGCCGTTGGTCGACATCGTGGTGATGTGGGTGCCCTGGGTGCAGATGCGACGTGTTTCGTCGGCGAAGCCCAGGCAGCCGAAGGCGAGGAAAATGCCGCCACACACTCCGGCGCCGTGCCGGTGCACGGACGTGCACTTGTGCTCTGCCGGGAACTCGTCGTACGGCTTCATGTCTGACCCTTTCGGAGCCAAGACCCCGCCCCTCATCAGAACGACGGCGACCATTCACACAGCCACCGGCAATCGTTCTTCCGCTCCAAGGCCTCTATCGGTTGCGTACGGCCACGAGCCGTTCCGGTGATCTGTACCGAGCAGCTGGAGGATCCATGTCCGTCTGCGGATCTGGCACAGCCCCGTCCGCATCGCGCTCTCCCTGTGTCTGCTGAAGACGTCGAGATGGTGGCGGCTGGCCACATCTGGCCGGCCACTTGTGAGCGATCAGCAAGGCTTCTGAGGTGCGCGGTGGTGGGCCGGCTCGCTTCCTTGAACGAGGCGGTTCCGTTCTGCACACCGACGATGGCTTGCCTCGTCACAGACCGTGCACGTGGGTGCCGTCTCTCCCGGGCCGTCCCGGCGTCGTCCGATCAAGTCCGGACGCCTTTGCATCCACGGGTGCGGACAGCTACGGCCGCGGTGATGACCAAGCCTGCTGCTGCGGCCGCGGCCAAGAGGGTTTCTCCGGCGCCTGCGGCGCCGAGCCCGGCTGTGGCCAGGGCCCAGCAGGCCGCCAGCGTGTACGGGAGCAGCGCATCGGTCCACCGAGCGATGAGAACGGCTGTCGCCGTCGCACCGGCGAGGACGACGAGTTGGGCGCTGATGCCCCAGGTACCGCTGATCGGGGCCCCGGAGCCGGCCATGGCGGTGGTGAGGTTGATCCAGATCGCCATGGTCGACCAGCCGGAGTAGATGCCGATGGTCCACCAGATCAGCCATTGCGCGGGCCGTGACCACTCGCCGATTGCGTTCCGGTTGTGCAGGGCGATCTGCAGGGCCTTGAGGAGGCCGGCGATCATGATGGCGAAGACGACGACCGTCGTCCAGACGGGCTCGATCTCGGCTGCCACCAGCCAGCAGCTGAACCCGGCGTACACGATCGTCAGAGGTACAGCCAGTTCGTCGCGGAGACGGTTGTCAGGGCGGCTGTCGGGCAAGGCCCATACGGCGTAGGCCAAGCTCAGCAGTTCGATCAGCCCCCAGATGGAGAATGCCCATCCGACGGGCACGATCGGGGGTTCTCCTGACCGATCCGGTGTGGTCAGCTGTGTCCCGGACGCCTGGCTGAAGATCGAGCTGATCACCTGTCCAACGGCAAGGACGACCAGCGCGCGTCGCCACGCCCTTGCATTGCGGACCGTGACGTGCAGTGATTCCTGCAAGGCGCGCATGGCATCTCCCTTGATTGGACGTGGTCCGCCGACCGATCCCCTGTGGGAATTTCCTCTGGCTGCCGATGAACACGGTGCTCGTCGCCACCCGAGAGACGACCCGCAACGGTCACCGACTGTGCGTGCTGCCCCCGCGAGAGCAGTGTTCCCCCAAAAGACGTGGAAGGGCCGTACGTCCGGGCAGCACAGCGTTGCGAGACGTGTCGTCGAACCCGCGGCGCGCCGCGGCCGGTTGTCACGGCCTGCTGTAGTGCTTCATGGTAGGAGGACGTGCGAAGTGCCCTGCGCGCATTGTCCGAGCCGATCTACCTGCACGGGGAGGCCGACTCCTGTACAGGATGGATCGGAGCCCGCCCTCCACCGGTCGGCAACGTACGTGACCGGGATCCCTGGTTGCTGGCCGCGGAAATGGGCGAGAGGAGCGAGGTCTCGACGATGGATTAAGTTCGGCCTTCAGCTTCGCTCGTCAGCAAGACCGGCCCGCCTGGATCTCCAAGCCCGGCGGTCACAACGGGCCCGCTGCCGAGGAGACGCCGCCCGGGTCGCCGTCCGAAGACCCCTGCGCTCTGGCCGGGCTCGGGTAACCCCTTCTGCGCAAGAGGCCGGATAACCATGAGCAACGATTCATCACCAAGCGCCACAGGTGGGCCGATCATGCTGATCAAACCGACCCAGGGGCGCACCCTGCGACTCGCCGTAGTGCTGTTGGTGGCGGCGTCTGGCGGCGTGGAGGCGACCTCCTTTCTCGGCCTCGGCCATGTCTTCGCCGGAGTCATGACCAGCAATCTTGCGCTGCTCGGTATGGCCGCCGGACGCGGCGAGCCGCTCGACATCACCGCGGCCTTGTTGGCACTGGGCGGCTTCGGCGCGGGCACGGCGCTCGTCGCCTGGTACACCCGCGCTTCGGTGACGTCGGCCATGCACTGGCCTCGTCGTGTGCTGGTCGTCCTCGCCGCTGAGGCTGTGCTGCTGGCCGCAGGCGCCCTGGTATGGGGACTCACGGGTGGCCGGCCCGGCGAGGCGCTCCGGAACATCCTGCAGTGCGGTGCCGCGCTCGCCATGGGCGCGCAGTCCGCGGCGATGGTCGCCGCCGGTAAGGCCGCCGCCCCCACCACTTACCTGACCGGCACCTTGGCCGCTTACATCGTCCAAGGCATAGGCACCGGGAGCCCGGGCCTGTGGGTCCCCTTGCGTTTCGCCGCGCTCGTCGCCGGTGCGGCCCTCTGCGCCGTCATGCTGGACGGGGCTCGCCCCTGGGCCCTGTTGCCATCGGTTGTCTTCGTCATGTGTGCCCTGGCCGTGGCCTGCTTGTCGGACACCCGCTCTCTTTCCAGCGCTGGCTACTCCTCCTGACCCTTCGCACCGCCGGCATCGCTGGTGTGTACTGGCAGGCTGCGCGACACGGTGGACCGCTGAAGGGCCGTTACGTCGTCCGGTGCAGTACGACCATGGTGCTCGCGCAGTCACCGTCCGGAAGAGCCGGTACCGGTAGGCCGTAGCCCATCAGCGTGGCCCCGGACCATTCGGCACCGGTGTCCTCGTCGCGGTACCGGGCGTCGGGGTCCAGGCCGCGCAGCCGCAGTGGAGGGCAGGCCGACCCGAAGGAGGCGCTGGACCGCCAGACGAGCACCGCGGCACGGTGGGCGTCGGAGTCGGTGTACTGGACGACCGTCAGCACCCCCTCGCCCGGAACCAGCAACCGGTCCTGGCGGCCGTGCTGCACCAGCGGACGGATTTCCTTGTACCGCTGGACCAGCCGGGCCGCCTCCTCGATTTCCGGCGCGGTCCACCGGGTCAGGTCGCCACCGATGCCGAGGACCCCCGCCATGGCGGAGTGGAAACGAAAGGCGAGTGGGACCGACCGCCCTGTCAGTGGATTGGGGCTGTCGGTCACCCAGGCGGACATGACTCCCGCCGGGTACACCTGGCTGAAGCCGTGCTGGATGGCCAGCCGGTCCACGGCGTCGGTGTTGTCCGAGGTCCAGACCTGGTCGGTGCGGCGGAGTAGGCCCAGATCCGCTCGTCCGCCGCCGCCCGCGCACGCCTCGACGCGCAGCGCGGGGAAGGCGGCTCGCAGCCGGTCGAGCAGCAGATACACCCCCCGGGCATGCTCGATGTACACCCGCCGGGAGGGCCGGCCGCCGTGCCCGCCGGCTTCCGTGAACGAGCGGTTGAAGTCCCACTTGAGAAAGTCCACGCCGTTGTCGGCGACCAGAGTGTGGAGCCACCTGTATGCCCAGTCGGTCACCTCCGGCCGGGAGAAGTCCAGAACCAGCTGGTTGCGCAGCTTTGTCGCGTTGCGGTCAGGCAGATGCAGCACCCAGTCGGGGTGCGCGCGGAACAGGTCGCTGTCGGCGTTGACCATCTCCGGCTCCACCCACACGCCGAACGACATGCCCAGCCGGTGCACCTCCTCGGACAGCGGCCGCAGTCCGCGCGGGAACCGCCGCGGGTGCGGAGTCCAGTCGCCGAGCCCCGCGCGGTCGTCGTCCCGGGCGCCGAACCAGCCGTCGTCGACCACGAACAGTTCCACGCCCAGGGACGCGGCACGGCGAGCCAGCGCGAGCTGGTTGTCCTCGTCTACCTCGAAGGAGGTGGCCTCCCACGAGTTGTAGAGCACCGGCCGGAGCTCGTCCGGGTGAGGCAGGATGTGCCGCCGTACGTAAGTGTGGAAGGCACGGCTGACGTCGCCGAAGCCGCCCGTGGCATACATCGCCACGCTGATCGGGGTGACGTACCGCTGGCCGGGTGCCAAGGGGATCTCGACGCCCTCGTGTCCCTCCGAGGCGACGACACCGGCACGGCGGGCCGCCGTGCGTTGGATCGTCAGACGCCAACTGCCGCTGGTGGCGAGCGCCGTGGCCCATACCTCGCCGTGTTCCTCATCGGCGTGACCGGCGTCGAGCACGGCCCACGGGTTGGCGTGGTGGCCGGTGTGGCCGCGCCGGCTGGTCAGCGTGGTCTCCCCAACTCCCAGTGCCGTCCGCTCCAGACGGCTCTCCGCGGACCAACCGCCATGGACGCAGGACAGCCGCCAGCCGGATCGCTGAGGCAGCGGCCAGTGGGCGGAGGAATACCGCGTCAGGTGCAGCGGCTCCTCGTTCGCTTCGCCAGTGTGGATGAGTTCTGTCCAACGTTCGAGTACGTCCCCGCCAGACGGCACCCGGTAGTGCAGCTCCCAGGCCAAGGGCCGGGACCGGTCCCGCAGTGCGACCACGAGGTGGTTGCCGTCGGTGATCCGCACGTCATCGACGCGGGGTTCGAGGGGGCTGCTGCCGTCGGCGAACCGGACCTCCAGGGCCGGGACGCCGAACCGGGCACCGCCTTCGACGGGGTACTCCTCCACTCCGTCGAGGCGCCCTTCGAAACTGTCGTCGTGGCCTGCCCACACCGGCAGCGCCGCCGCGTCGGTCGGCGGTACGGGAGCCCCCCAGTGGACGTGACGAACGGTGCCCCCTGCACGGTCCACGCGCAGCACGTAGCAGGAGGCGTGGGTTCGCAGCACCACCGTGCCGCTGCGTTCGTCGAACTCCACGCTCGCGGGAAGTGCTTGGGAGGACACGGGGGCGGCCATGGCTGGCACTCCTTGACGGGTGGGGACAGGGCGGGCGCGGTGTACGACGGCGCGCGGTTCAGGAACGCGGTTCGACGGAGCTCTCCCGGAGGACGGCCACGCCTCCCGCGGGGATCTCCGTGAAGCAGCCGTCACCGGCGGCGTCGAGCAGGCGGGCTCCCTCGACCAGGACCTTGGCGGGATCCTCGCCGTGATTGATGAGAAAGAGGTAGGAGCCGTCCGTGCTCGATCGGCGGACCGCCTCGACCCCGTCGGGCACGTCGGCGACGGGCCGCAGCCCGGCCTCCTCGCCGAGTCGCCGGACGAGCTCCTGCAGCGTCGCTCCTGACGCGCGGGTGGCCACGTACCAGCTCGTGCCCGCGCCGTAGGTGTGCCGGGTCAGCGCGGCGCCGCCTGCGGCCGGGCCGCCGTCGGAGCCGTCCGCGAAGCGCAGCACCGGTGCGCAGCCGCGCGGCTCGACGCGTTCGGCCCACTGCACAGCCGTCGAGCCGTCGCTGAGGGAGACGGTGTCACCGGGGCGCAGCGGCAAGTATTCGTCGATCCGTAGTCCGAGCACCTCGCGCAGCGCGCCTGGGTAGCCGCCGAGGTGGACTCGGTCATGGGCGTCGACGACTCCGCTGAAGCAGCCGACGGCGAGGTGCCCGCCGTTGCGCACATACGCGGTGAGGGCGTCGGCGTGCTCGTCGGCCAACAAGTAGAGATTGGGCGCGACGACGGCCTTGTACGACGTGAGGTCGGCTCCGGGCGCGACCACGTCGCAGGTGATGTTCAGCCGCCATAGGGCCTCGTACCAGTCACGGACCAACTCGAGGTAGCGCATGGGCCCGCAGGGGCGGGCGTCCAGTTCGAGCGCCCACCAGTTGTGCCAGTCGAAGAGCAGCGCGACGTCCGCTGCGACCCGGGTCCCCATCACCTCGCCAAGGGCGGCCAGGTCCGCCCCGAGACCGCACACCTCCTTCCAGATTCGGGTGTCCGTGCCGCCGTGCGGGAGCATCGCGGAGTGCCACTTCTCGGCGCCCGCCCGGGACTGCCGCCACTGGAAGAACATGATGCCGTCGGCGCCGCGGGCCAGGTGCGTGAGGCTGTTGCGGCGCATCTCTTCGGGCCGCTTGGCCACATTGACGGGCTGCCAGTTGACGGCTGAGGTCGAGTGCTCCATGAGTAGCCACGGGCTTCCGGCGGCCATTCCCCGCGCGAGGTCGGCGTTCAACGCCAGGTCTATGTGGCCGTCCGGGTCGGCCGCAGGGAGGTAGTGGTCCAGGGAGATGAGGTCGCAGTCCGCAGCGAAGGAGTAGGCGTCCGCCTTCTTCTCCAGCGTGCCCAGGTGATTGGTGGTCAGCGGTATGCCGGGCGCGAGGCGCCGCAGCAGGGCAGCCTCGGCACGGTGGCGTGCCAGGAGTTCGTCGGAGGAGAAGCGGCGGTAGTCGAGGTCCTGACCCGGATTGCGGAAGGCGGTCGTGTCCCGCGGGGGTTCGATCTCCTCCCAGTCACCGTAGCGCTGCCCCCAGAAGTCGGTGCCCCACACCTCGTTGAGGGTGTCCAGGGTGGTGTAGCGCTCCTGCAGCCACCGGCGGAACGCGGTGGCGCTGGTGTCGCAGTAGCACAGGGCGTTGTGGTTCCCGAACTCGTTGTGCACGTGCCACAGGACGACGGCGGGATGGCTCGCGTACCGCTCGGCCAGTGCGGCGACCAGGGCGTCGGCGGCCTCGGCGTAGGCGGGGTGGCTCGGACAGAAGGCCTGGCGGCTGCCGTGGGCGAGCCGGGTGCCGGAGGAGGTGACCGGCAGGGCGTCCGGGTGCAGATGCGTGAACCACGGGGGCGGGGCCGCGGTCGCGGTGGCGAGGTCCACGGCGACGCCGTTGGCGTGGAGCAGGTCGAGCACCTCGTCCAGCAGCCCGAAGTCGTAAGCGCCGGGGCGCGGTTGGATGCGCGACCAGGAGAAGACGCCGACGGTGACGAAGTTGACGCCCGCTTCCCGCATGAGGCGGACGTCCTCCTGCCATACATGCCTCGGCCACTGCTCCGGGTTGTAGTCCCCGCCGTAGGCGATGGAGCCCAGCTTGCGGGTGAGCGCGGTCAGGGGATGGACGGTCGGTGGTTGGGCCGGGGTGTGGGTCACGACTTCACCGCCCCTGCGGCGAGTCCGGCTCGCCAGTAGCGCTGCAGGAGAAGGAAGGTGAGCACGATGGGTACGACCGAGATCAGGGCGCCCACGATGGTCAGGGTCTGGAGCTGTGGCAGCCGGCTGGTCTGCGACTGCCACGTGAACAGGCCGAGGGTGACGGGGTAGAGGTCGTCGTCCTGGAGCATGACCAGGGGCAGCAGGAAGTTGTTCCAGATGACGACGAACTGGAACAGGAACACGGTCACCAGTGCCGGAGACATCAGGCGCAGGGCGATGGTGCGGAAGATGCGCAGTTCGCCGGCGCCGTCCATACGGGCCGCCTCGAGCACCTCGTCCGGCACCGACGCCGTGGCGAAGATCCGGGCGAGGTAGACGCCGAAGGGGCTGACGATGCTGGGCAGGAACACCGACCAGAAGGTGTTGGTGGCGTTCACCTGGGCGAACAGCAGGAACAGCGGCAGGGCGAGGGCGCTCGCGGGCACCAGGACCCCGCCGAGAACGACGGAGAACACCGCCTCACGCCCCCGGAACTCGTACTTGGCCAGGGCGTACCCGGCCGCGGCGGCCAGCGCGGTGGCGACCGCCGCGCCCGCTCCGGCGTAGAGCAGGCTGTTGAGCAGCCAGCGGACGAAGACGCCGTCCTGCTGCGCGAACAGCGCGGCGAGGTTGTCACCGAGGTGCCAGTGGGCGGGCAGCAGTCCGGGGGTGGAGACGAGGTCGCCCTGGCTCTTGGTCGAGGAGACGAGCAGCCAGTAGACCGGCAGCAGCATGTAGCAGGCGGCCAGGACCATGAAGGCCAACGCGGCCACCACGGAGAGCCGCCCGGGCGCGCCCCGGCCCCGCTTGGTAGTGGCGTGGGCCCCTTCGACGCGGGTGAGGACGCTCATCCCTGCCTCCTGGAGGTCAGGCGCAGAAACGCGAACGACAGCAGAAAGGTCACGATGGCGAGCAGGACCGAAAGGGCGGCCGCCTCGCTGTAGTTGTCGCCCGACGCCAGCGAGTAGGCCGCCAGGTTGGGCGTGTAGGTACTGGTCACGCTGGTGGAGATGGTCCGGAAGACCTGGGGCTCGGTGAACAGCTGGAAAGTGCCGATGATCGAGAACACCCCAGTGAGCACGAGTGCCGGGCGGATCATCGGAATCTTGATCCGGGTGACGATTGTCCAGCCGCCCGCTCCGTCGACGCGGGCCGCCTCGCCGATGTCGGCCGGGAGGGCCTGCAGGGCCGAGTAGAGGATGAGCATGTTGTAACCGGTGTACGTCCAGGTGACCACGTTGCCGATGGAGAACAGGATGAGATGGGAGCCCAGCAGGTCGACCTGTGCGCCTGCCGACCTCAGCAGTCTCACGATCGGTGAGAGCCGGGGGTCGTAGAGGAAGGCCCACATCACTGCCGCGACGACGCCGGGAATGCCGTACGGGACGAAGTACACCAGGCGGAAGAAGCGCCTGAGCCGGGCCACAGTCGAGTCCAGCAGCAGGGCCAGGACCAGCGCGAGCAGCAGCATCACGGGTATCTGCACCAGTGCGAACACGCCGACGCGCACGACGCTGTCGCCGAAGAAGGGCTCGTGTACGACGTCGGCGTACTGCTCGAAGCCGGCGAACACCGAGTGGGTGTGTCCGAAGGTGCCGCCCGTGCGCTCGGTCTTGTGCAGGCTCTGCCAGAAGGCGTAGGCGACCGGCAGCAGGGTGAACAGGACGAACGGGACGAGGAAGGGCAGGAGGAAGGCGTAGGGGGCGAGGGCCTGGCGCGCGGGTCTCCGGCGTGCCTTGGGTGGGGCGGTTGTGGTGGTCACGAGAGGGCCTTCGGCAGGGTGGGTGCCGCCCCCGCCGCGGTGGGGGCGGCGGGGACGCTCTGGGGGTGGACGACCGGGTCAGCCGGTCACGTCGAGGGACTGCTTGCGCAGCGATTCCACGCTCTGGGACTGGGTCTGCTTCAGCACGTCGGTGAGCGTGCCCTTGCCGCCTACGGCTCCCGCAGTGCCGTCGCTGATGAAGCGGTACGTGTCGGTCATCGTCGGCCCCCAGGTGAAGTTGTTGTCCACGTTGTCCGATGCCTTGGCGAAGACGTCGAAGATGTGCTGCCTGCCGTAGAAGTCGACCGGCTGCTTCAGTGCCGGGAGGTTCAGGCCCCCCTTCGCCGCCGGGTAGAGGCCGCCCTCGCGGTTGAGGATCTCGAGTGCCTTGGGGTCACTGTTGAGCCACAGCGCGAACCGGGCCGCCTCGGCGGGGTGCTTGCTGCCGGAGAGCACGGCCGTGGTCGAGCCGCCCCAGTTGCCGGCCTGCTGGTCGCCCGGGTGCCACTGCGGCATGGGGGCCACCGCCCACTTGCCCGCGGTGGACTTGGCGTTGTCGCGGATGGTGCTGTAGCCCCAGGCCGCACTGATCCAGGTGACGACCTCGCCGTCGTTCCAGGACTTGTACAGCGCGGGCGAGAAGCCCTGCAGGTCGGTGGCGACGAGCTTGTCGTCGATCAGCTTCTGCCAGTAGTCGGCGACCTGCCGGCTCTCGGGCCGGTCGACCGTGACCTTCCAGGAGTCGCCGCTGCGCTGAAACATGGTGGCCTTGTTCTGCCACAGCAGGCCGGTGAACCAGTTCGGGTCGGTCTGCGAGTAGTGGGTGATGTACTTGCCGGCCTTCTTCAGCTTGACCGCGTCGGCCGCGTACTCGTCCCACGTCGTGGGGGCCTTGAGGCCGAGCTTGTCGAAGATGTCCTTGCGGTAGAACAGGGCCATCGGGCCGGTGTCCTGGGGGACGGCCCAGATGCCGTCCTTGCCGCCTGCTCCGAAGCCGACCTGCGACCACGTCCAGTCGACGAACTTGCTCTGGGCGGCGTCCACTCCGGGGCACTTGGCGATGTCGCGCAGCCCGTCCTTGAGACGGAAACTCGCCAGTGAGTCGTACTCGATCTGGCCGAGATCGGGGGCCTTGCCGGCTTTCAGGGCGTTGGACATGTTCTGGTAGGTGCCCGCGTTGCCGGCCGGGGTGGTCTTCAGCTTGACCTGCACGTCGGGGTTCTCGCTGTTCCACAGGTCCACAGCCTTCTGCATGCCAGGGACCCACGACCAGTACTGCAGTGTCACCTTGCCGGAGGACGGCTTGCAGGACGAGCCTGCCGCGGCGTCGCCCTCTTCGCCACCGCTGCCGCAGCCGGTCGCCATGGCGAGTGCCATGACCGCCGCACCGATCATGCAGCGCCTGATCAGTGACCGTCTGATCAGGGATGAAGTGCGCTCGCCTATCGCCATGAGGTTGCTCCTTGCACCGGTTATCCCGCTCCGACAAGCAATGGCGGCAACCTTCACAACGGGAATCCCCAGAAGTCAACAGGCCGAACGAAGTTTTTCCCTAACGAGTCCACTTCGAGACGCACGTCCAGGACGCCTTACGATCCCTCAAATGTATCCTGAGCTGCTCTTTCACCGGGTCGGTGAGCATGCGTCGCGACCATCTCTCGTCAGGCGCAATCGATTACGCTACGGTGTTCGCCGGGCCACGGCGGTGTGGTGTCGGGGTGGGTGGGACGCCTCGGTAGGCGCGCGACGCCTCAGACCGAGGCCCGTGCGACGAACTCGGCCTTCACACGGACGGTCTTAGGTACGCGGCGCCCGTCGAAACGCTCCTTGAGCAACTGTGCGGCCGCGCGGCCGACGTCCTCCGCGGGATAGCGGATCGTCGTCAACTGCGGTCGCACCAACGAGGCGAAGGAGGCGTCGTCGTGACCCACGAGCGCCACGTCGCCGGGTACGTCGATGCCGAGCTCACGCGCCTTGTCCAGGGCGCCGACCGCGATCACGTCGTTGGAGCAGAACACCGCGTCCGGCGGGTAGCGCCGGCTCATCAGCTCGGCGAACCCGGCGGCCCCCGCCTCCCGGGTGTGCTCGCCGCGCACCACAAGCACTCGCGGCAGGGAGGTGCCGAACTGGCGGGAGAGCGCTCGCAGAAGCTCCAGACGGGGGTCGCCGCCGGTAGCGTCCCGAGGCCCGGCGATCACTGCTATGCGGCGACGTTTCGCGGCGGTCACCCTTTCCAACGCCTGCCGGGTCGCGGTCCGCGCGTCCGGCGTGACCTGGTCGACCGCCCCAAAATGCACATCGGCACTCACCACGGTAGGGATGTCGGCCCTCGCCAGGGTGTCCAGATCCTTGGGCAGCAGACGGAACGGAGTGATCACCACCCCGGCGAAGCGCTGCTGCACGGCCTCCGCCAGCAGCGCCCGCTCCTCCTCACGGTCGGCTCGGGTGTTGCAGACGACGACGTGCATACCCAGGCCGCGGAGTTCCTCCTGCAGCGTGGCAGCGAGTTGCGCGAAGAACGGGTTGGCGATGTCGGGAACGATCAGCGCCACCAGGCTCGAGCGGCCGGTCCTCAGGCTGCGCGCCGCGGTGTTCACGGCGAACCCCAGGTCGGCGATGGCGGCCTCCACCGCCGCACGCGTCACCGGGGAGACGGGCCGCTTGCCGGACAGGACGTAGGAAACCGTAGCGGTCGACACGCCGGCGGCCCGCGCGACGTCCGCCATGGTGACCTGCTCTCGCACTGCTCACGCTCCTTCCGCGCCGTCACCCTACTTCACCGGCGGCAACGGCATGGAAGCGCTCTCTCCGAGTCTCGAGGGCAAGGCGGCGCATGACCAGGCAAGTGGACTATTCGTAGGTCGGAACCGACGCCGGCGAGGCCCGTCGCACCCGGCGACCCGCCACCTGGCGGCATCGGCGGCCTGAGCCCTGGTGCGCAATCGCCGCCCCACCGGGGCCCGGGCCTTCGACGCCTTTCCGCGTCTCCAGTTCGGCTCTAGCTGCGGTCGATGCGAGTCACCCCAGCCACGGTCTTCTGTCCGACCTCGACCGCGACCTCCACGCCCTCGGGCAGGTAGAGGTCGACACGCGAGCCGAAGCGGATCAGACCGATGCGGTCGCCCTGCTCGACCTTCGTGCCCTCGGGGATGTACGGCACGATGCGGCGGGCCACCGCGCCGGCGATCTGGATCATTTCGATGTCGCCGAGTTCGGTGTCGAAATGCCAGACTACGCGCTCGTTGTTCTCGCTCTCCTTGTTGAAAGCGGGAACGAAGCCGCCGGGGATGTGCTCGACCGACGTCACGGTGCCGGCGAGCGGCGCGCGGTTCACGTGCACGTTGAGCGGGCTCATGAAGATCGCGACGCGGGTGCGGCCGTCCTTCCAGGGCATGATGCTCTGCACCACGCCGTCGGCGGGCGAGATGACCCGGCCGGGGGCGATCTCGCGCTCGGGGTCGCGGAAGAACCACAGCATGCCCGCCGCGAGCGCGGTGGCGGGCACGGCGACGGCCTTGGCCGCGCCCGAGCGGCGGGCGCGGACCAGGCTGAGGGCTGCGGTGGCGACGGCCGGGAGAAGCCACGGCGATGCACCGCGCGCGAGACGTACCGGACGAGCATCGGCGGAATAGGGCATTGGGACTCCGTCAACAGGACGGGCGGGCATGCACCCATCCTGCCGTCCTAGCGAGAGGCCGGAAGTACACCTTTTTGAGGGTTCGGGCAGCCGGCACCGGGTGGAGACGGGCGGACCAACTGATACTGCGGCGGTACGTCGACCTCCACCCGACGTAGTACAGCTCGCGCCTGTGATCGGCTGACGGCCCTGTCGGCGAAACAGCACAGGCCGTCGCTCGACTGTGCCGAGTTCGGCCGGTCAGGCATCGAAGTCGCCGGTGACGTCACTCACGGGGTCACACCCACGCTCCCAGCACGAGTCCTGGCCTGCAGCGTGTGCTCACGACGGAACCGAGGTCGTGGGCCGAGGCTTCTGGATGCACCACCACCCCTACGGCCCCCGACCACAACCCTATTCGTAGGTGGACAAGGCCAGTCCGAGACCGAAGAACGTGGGGGCCCATTCCCCGACGAAGATGCCCCATCGGTCGGCGCGCTCCTCACCCTTCTTCTCCACCTGCAGGGAGGCGGCCCAGGAGATGACGGACAGGCCGATTGAGACGAATGCGGCGGTGTAGGCATGCTCCGCTCGGATGCCGGACTCGTGCAGCTTCTTGACGAGCATCGCAGGTTCGCTCCCTGCCTCAGCCGAAGTGACAGTTCAGCCTCACCGCGGCCGGTGGGAATCGGCGAGGGGTGGGGGACCATTTGGCCCACTCGTGCACACGGCGTCGTCTGGTGCTGGTAGGCCGCGCCGCGCGGCCTGCGCCCGGCCACGGGGGTGATCACAAGCCGGAGGTTCGCTCGGCGGCAGCTCCGAGGTGGGCGGGTGACTGGCGGCCGCGTAGGATCTCGGCGGCCTCGCGTCGCGGGTTGCTCGTGCTCAACCGGCGTAACGTCCACGAACGATGCTCTTCCCGGAATGATCGGGCTTGCCGTTGTAGGGCTGCACGGAAACGTCGACGATCGAGTACTCCCTGAGGTCGATGTTCTCCGGGACGGGCAGGGTTGCCTTTCCATCGGGGGCCAAGACCCCCACCGACACGAGTTTCGTGTGGGAGCGGTCCATGAGCCACACCTCGAAGTAGCCCGGGGTCGTGGGAAGCCCCTTGACCTGTATGGTCAAGCTGCGGTGAGCCCCCGTCCCGCGGAGGCTAGCGTAGCCGGTCGACGAGGGTCGCAGAGAGTCGAGCGCTCTGGTGTGGGCGACGGCCGCCGTGCTGTCCCCGCGAGTGACCCACCACGTGACCACGCTCCCCGCCGTGGCGCCGAGCAGGGCCGCGCACACAGCCAGAACGACACTGAAGCGCGCTCGGCGCGAAAGCAGCGGTCGACGCGCTGCTCTTGAGGCGGGAGCACTGTGCTCGGCAGCAGAGCCGATGCGTCCTTCCTTGTCGGCGGTGACCGCATGACGCCCTTCGCCGACGGCGTCGACAGCGCCGTCAGGCGCCTGGCCGAGGGCGAGTTCGGTTGCGATCTCGGTCCACAGTTCCGCCGGCGGCTGGAGGAGTCCGATGTCCTCGGGCTCTGGCACCCGAGCCGCCGTGACGACGCTTCGAAGCGCTTCAAGTTCACTGCGACAGGCCAGGCAGGTCTGCAGGTGGAGGTCGCCGCTGTCCGAAGGGAGCTCTCCGAGCGCCATCAGGGCCAGCTTCTCCTCATCAGTGTGCTTCACCGTCCACCTCCAGTCGATGCTTCAAGCGCATCATCCCGCGCCGTGTATGACTCTTGACCGTTCCCAGCGGCATGCCCGTCCGCTCGGCTATCTGCGACTGGCTCAAGTCGTCGTAGAACGCCAGTCGTAGCACCGTCTGTTGAGGTGCGGGCAACTGGCCCAGCTCATCCATGATGAGGATGTGGTCGACTATCGCATCCGCCGTCGCAGCGGAATTCGCCTCGTCGTCAGGGAACGCGACCTCGGCGACAGCCTCATGGTTCCGTAGATTCCGCGACCGCCGCTCCAGCGCGTCAGCGATCTTCTTGTACGTGATACCCACGAGCCATGTCTTGAGCGCGCCCCGGTCAGGATCGAAGCCCTTACGGCCCCTCCACGCTCCGACGAACACCTGCTGCGTGACATCCTTGGCCTCTTCAGAATCACCGAGCTTACGGAAGGCCATGGTGAAGAGCAGAGCTCCCCAGCGTCGGTAAGCCTCGGTCAGACATGCCTCATCTCCATCGGTGAACCCTTGAGCCAGCAGATCATCGGACAATGGTCTGGTCACCGGCGCCACCTTAGCCGCCAGTACCTCAGATCCGGCCCAGAGCGCCGTCATCGGTCAGCTCCTCCCGCATCGACCATCAGATCGTTTCTGTAACCCCTCACCTCGGCGGAGTGCGGGCGCGTGCAAGCCATTGGCGACAACGCCGCCCCGTGCGGACCACACGAGCTCGCTGCCCCCGAGCGGTTCTTGGCGGCCTCCCGCTGTCCTGCAGATATGGCCCCGTCTATCACCGCTGCCGCTCCCCGGGCAGGTGAGCAGCGCCACCAACCCTTTCGGTTAGGTGTCGCGGATTGCTCGACTTGACTCAACTCCCCCACGCTCAAGTCAGAAGTCCGGCAGGACGCTCCGGCGGTGGCTCGACCCGATGACGCAGAGCGGCATCGCGGCTCCGACCGTGTCCAACGATGCGGCGACGCCCCTGTGTGGCAGAAATACACGATCGCTATCCGTTGAGAGCGCCATGGCCCGAGCCTGCTCATGAAACACCGCCATTTTCGCCATGAGGAAGAAGGGTGCTGCTGCATCGTGAGTTGCCGACCCCGGGCGGCACGTCGTCAGGTCCGGAGGCTGGTCGGACCCCGTGGCGTGCCGTGCCAGCGTCCATGACGGTTTCTCTTCCAGCCTGCGCTCCATTGGATGAGTCGAGGAGAGATTCCGTCCCCGGGCCCGTTTCGGTTGCAGATCTTCGAGCGATCAAGACAGAACGGGGACTTCAGTGCTCCAGGCCACAACAGAACCTGGAGATGAGGTACGAGGCGGACCAACCTTCCCCACGCGCAAAGTGCTGGGCTGTCGGCTGCATCCACTCCCGCGGCTGCGGCGGAATGCTTCCTCGTCATCTGCTTCACCCGGTACAACACGGCTCAGGAGTGAACTGCCATGACCCGCAACGCACTTGTCCCCGCTGTGTCTGCACTCGCGGCTCTGGTGATCGCAGCGCCCACCGCCTCCGCAACGCCCCACACCGTTCACATCAGGGGCGGCCACACCGCCGTGACGGTGGCTCCGGCGATCGCCACGGCGCTGCTGTCGAACGGGATCGCCCCGATTGTCACCCGTCCCGGCAAGCCCAGTCTCACCACGGTCGGTGGCCAGCCCACACTGAAGGCCACCTACCCGGTGACCGGCGGTTCGTTGACCACCAGCCCCCTCGGCGGAAAGATCAGGCACAGCGGTGGGCTGAAGTTCACCAACGTCTTCAACGGCCGCTCTCTGGAGGTCAAGAACTTCACTATCGACCTCACCAAGGCGCGGCTGACCGGCCTCGTCGCCGGCACCAAGACCCGTGTGCCCGTCTTCAAGCTCGACCTGACAACCGCCCACGTCCATCTCGGCAATCACAAGGCCGACGCCAGCAACGTCACCCTCAAGCTCACCAAGGAAGCAGCCGGCGCCCTCAACACCAGTCTCAGGACCAAGGTCTTCAGCACCGGCCTGACCGTCGGAACTGCGGACACGCAGCCCACCTTCTGACCCACCCCCAGCAACACCAGCAGGCGGTGCCTTCACCATCAGGCACCGCCTGCACCACTCCGTCAGCCGGAAGCCCACATCCCCTTCACAGGCACCACGGGGGCGGGACGGTCCGTCCCGGCCCGTCCTCGGCGCGGGTGAGGGCCCGGTTTGTCTTCCGGTCAGCGCCCGAGCGGCGTACGGGCAAAGGAGACGGAGGCCGCCTCACCCTCTGCTGCCGCGGCGTGGCTTCTGGCTTCAGCATCGGCCCATTCTCAAGGAGCCGGCGGTATGCACCGTCTCAGCCGTCGTCGTCGGGCCTGCGGTCATGCCTGCGAAGGGTGACACGGGTGCTTCATATCCGGTTGCTTGATCATTTGCGTGATCACTCGCGAGCTCTCGTATCGTGACGATCGCTTTGCATGTAGCACTGTCCCGCGGCACAGTCGACTCACTGGACGTCCCCCTCCCGGTGCCGCACGCCAACGAGGCGGGGCTTCCGCACGACCGCTGTCCCCCCGGAAAGCTGAGGCCATGGCCCTCGATCTGAACACTGTGCGAGCCCACTTCCCCTCCCTCGACACCGGCCTCGCCTTCTTCGACGGCCCCGGCGGGACCCAGACCCCCCGCCCCGTCGCCGACGCCATCACCGCCACCATGACCGGCCCCCTCTCCAACCGGGGCGTCACCAGCCCGTCCGAACTGAACGCCGAGCACACGGTGATGGCCTTCCGGGCCGCCTACGCCGACCTGCTGAACATGCCCGCCGACGGTATCGTCCACGGCCGCAGCGCCACCCAGCTGACCTACGACTTCTCCCGTCACCTAGCCAAGGACTGGAAGAGCGGCGACGAGATCGTCCTCAGCCGTCTGGACCACGACTGCAACGTCCGCCCCTGGATCCAGGCCGCCGAGCGCGCCGGCGCCGGCGTGAAGGTTCGATGGATCGAGATCGATCCCGACACCACGGACCTCGACCTATGTTCCTTCCAGCGGGCACTCTCGACGCGAACCCGTCTGGTCGCACTCACCGCGGCTTCGAACGTGCTGGGCACCAAGCCGCCCGTCCGGCAGATCGCCGACTTGGCGCACGAGGCCGGCGCCCTCGTGTACGTGGACGGCGTTCACTACGCCGCCCACCACCTCGTCGACGTGCCCGCCCTGGGCGCGGACCTGTTCGTCTGCTCCCCCTACAAGTTCCTGGGACCACACTGCGGTGTGCTCGCTGGCTCCCCGGAACTCCTGGAGACGATCCGGCCCGACAAACTCCTTCCGTCATCCGACGCGGTGCCCGAGCGCTTCGAGTTCGGCACCCTTCCCTACGAGATCCTGGCGGGCGCCACCGCCGCCGTGGACTTCCTCACCGCCCTCGACCCTGGCACCCGGACGACGCGTCGAGAGCGGCTCACACACTCGCTGGGCTCCCTGCACGAGCACGAGCAGGCCCTGAGCACCAGGCTGGGAGAGGGCCTTCGAGCCCTGGGAGCTGCCGTGACCGTGCACAGCAGGGCGGCCGACCGCACCCCGACCCTGCTGATGAGCTTCGACGGCCGTGACGCCCGCGAAGCCCAGACACACCTGGCCGCCCGCGGCGTGGTGGCTCCCGCGGGTTCGTTCTACGCCTACGAGCCCTTCAACGCCCTCAAACTCGAAGACCCCGCACTGCGAGCCGGCCTCGCGCCGTACAGCACCACCAACGACGTGGACCGGCTCCTCGAGGGCCTGTCCACGTTCATCTAATCTACGGCCTGTCAATCCTGAACGGTCTTGATGACGGCTTCACCGTCAAGATCATCGGCTGACTGACCTCGGGTTGGGAGCGGCTGGCCTGCTCCCAACCCGACGGTGTGCCACGAGCCGACAGGCCAAGACTGCACGATGTCAGCCGCGCAGGCGTGTGGCGATGTCGGCCAAGTGGCGTCCCTGGTAATGGGCCGCTGCCAAGGTGCTTCCGTCAGGACCCTCACCGCCTCCACTGGGCCAGCTCGTGCCGTACGGATTGCCGCCGGCAGCGAACAGCAGTGGGTCCGTGTATCCCGGCGGCACGATGATGCAGCCCCAATGGTAAAAGACATTGTTGAGGGAGAGAATGGTCGACTCCTGGCCGCCGTGGCGGTTCATGGCCGAAGTGAAGCTGGTTACGGGCTTGTTGTGGAAGACGCCCGCCTGCCACTGCTTGCCCGTTTGGTCGATGAACTGCTTGAGCTGCGCCGAGACGTTACCGAAGCGCGTGGGCGTACCGAACGCGTATGCCGTGGCCCACTCCAAGTCCTCAATAGTCGCTTCAGGCACCTGATCCTTTGTGGCGTCGACGTGGGCTCGCCATGCAGGATTCGAGTTGATCGCGTCGTCGGGTGCCAGCTCGGCAACCCGGCGCAGACGGACTTCGGCGTCTGTGGCAGCAGCCCCTTCTGCAACCGACTGAGCTAGCTGATGGACGTTCCCAGTAGCGCTGTAGTAGATCACTGCGACCCGAACACTCATAACAGGCTCCCTCCGGTCGAGCCCAACTCTTCTGATGCAAACGCCAGATCGCTGCCAACACACCGAACACAGGCGATGGCAGCCCTCCAAGGGAGTAACGTACTGAATAGGACGAGGGATCGGCGAATGGGGCGCCGACGCACCGGAATCCGTGGAAGACAACGGCTTCGATACATTCGTCATCCCAGCTCTATCAGACGACAGGCCGGGCGAGGTCCGGTGGCCCAGATGCACTATCGGGGCATCGTTGACCCGCGCTGGCAGGACATTCAGCTGCGTTCCATAGAGGCGAGGCCCTCGGCGAAGGCATCGCGGCGCTGATGCGGGCCGCAGGCCAAATCCACAATCAACCAGGTCGAGGAGGTCTAGGCCGAAGGGGAATCCTGCGACCCTCTCTCGGACCTCTGTCACACCCACTCGTCCTGCCCCCGTTCAGTGAGGGCGTCCAGGGCGGCGCCCTTTGGGCTGAGCAGGTTCTGGCAGGGGGGCAGGGCGTTTGACGGGACGTGTCTGCGGTCTGTCACGGAATACTGTCAGTGCCTCTCCGTAGTGCAGTAGTGTCAGCGATTCCCCGTCGGTCAGTGAGTAGACAGCCTGCGAGTGGTCGATCGACACCCGTAGGCACTGGTGTTGCACATGCACCGAAAACGTCAGGCGGGCGAGCCTCTCGGGCAATCTGGGAGCGAAGTGCAGAGTGCCGTCGCCGTAGCGCATGCCCCCGAAGCCGGCGACCAGTGCGATCCATGAGCCGGCCAGGGATGCGATGTGCAAGCCGTCGCGGGTGTTGTTCTCCAGATCGTCGAGGTCCATCAGCGCGGCCTCGCCGAGGTAGTCGTAGGCAAGGCGCAGATGTCCGACCTCGGCGGCCATAACAGCCTGGACGCACGCCGAGAGAGAGGAATCACGGACGGTGAGCGGCTCGTAGTAGGCGAACGAGCGGGCCTTTTGGTCGTCATCGAAAGCATCCGTTCGCAGGTACATGGCCAGTACGAGATCCGCTTGCTTGACCACCTGTTTTCGGTACAGCTCGAAGTAGGGGAAATGCAGCATCAGTGGATAGTCTTCAGGTCCGGTGGCGGAGAAGTCCCACCTTGCTTGGCGGGTGAAGCCGGCTGACTGCTCATGGATGCCGAGCTGAGCGTTGTAGGGGATGGCCATCGCATGGGCGGCGTCTCGCCAGGCGGCGATTTCTTCCTGCTCCGCGCCGAGGGCTGCGGCCTGTTGGCCGTGGCGTTCGGCAACGTCGGCGGCTGCCAGCAGGTTCTTCTGGGCCATGAGGTTGGTGTACACGTTGTCGTTCCCCACTGCGCTGTACTCGTCGGGGCCGGTGACGCCGTCTATGTGGAAACGACCGTGCGAGTCATGGTGACCGAGCGAGAGCCAGAGCCGCGCCGTTTCCACCAGCAACTCCACGCAAGTGTCGCGTTCGAATTCCTGGTCGTTGGTGACTGAGACGTAGCACACCGCAGCATGGGCGACATCGGCATTGATGTGAAAAGCGGCGGTTCCGGCCGGCCAGTAACCTGAGCACTCCGATCCGTCGATGGTGCGCCAGGGGAATGCCGCACCCCTCAGACCGAATTGACGGGCACGTGCGCGCGCCGCGGGGAGGGTGTCCTGGCGCCAGCGCAGGGCCTCGGCGACGCAGGCAGGGTGGACAAAAGTGAGCAATGGGAGGACGAATATCTCGGTGTCCCAGAACCCATGTCCGTCGTATCCGGAACCGGTCAATCCTTTGGCCGGTACCGCACGTTGCTCGGCCCTGGCGGCGGCCTGAAGCACATGGTAGAGGGCAAAGCGGACAGCCTGCTGGATTTCCGTGTCGCCTTCGATCTCCACGTCCGCGTGTCTCCAGAAGTCGTCCAGGAATGCGCGCTGTTGGTCGACCAGACCCTGCCAGCCGGTGTTTCGAGCGCTGGCGAGGGCGGCCTCCACCTGGTCTCGCAGCGCAGGCAGGGATCGAGCCGCCGACCAGCCATAGGAGACGAACTTCTCGAGACGGAGCGTTTCGCCGTCCTTCAGTTCGGTGATGACCGTGAAGCGGCCCACGTCGACCGCGCTCTCCGACGAGGTACAGAGGTCTGCCGGCCCGCTCACGTTGTGGTCGGCGGCGGCCGCGATCCGCAGATCGGTGTCGACTGTGCGATGGATCAGACGCAACCGTGCTTCCTGAGCGGCGTTTTCCTCTGCTCGTAGTGGGTGCTCCAAAGCAGCCGCGACCCGCGGATCGCCGGTGAGAGTGGGTAGCTGCTCATTGGCGATGAGTTCGGACTGGATGACGAGGCTTACCGGGCCGTCGAGTGGTTCCACCTCGTAGGCGATGGCAGCGACGGCCCGCTGGGTGAAAGAGACCAGACGAGTGGAGCGCACTCTGACGGTCCTGCCGGCGGGCGAGGTCCACTCGCAGGTGCGATGCAGCAGTCCGGCGCGCAAATCCAAAATCCGCTCGTGCATGCGTATCCGACCGTAACGAAGGTCAAACGGCTCGTCCTCGACCAAAAGTCGGATGAGCTTGCCGTTGGTGACGTTGATGACCGTCTGGCCGGACTCGGGAAACCCATAACCGGCCTCGGCGTACGGCAGCGGGTGTCGTTCATGGACACCGTTGAGATAGCAGCCGGGCAGGCCGTGGGGTTCGCCCTCGTCGAGGTTGCCACGCCAGCCCACATGACCGTTGGACAGAGCGAAGATGGATTCACTCTGGGCCAGCACGTCCCAGTGCAGCGCCGTTTCACGTACCTGCCATGGCTCCACCTCGTAGGCAGAATGATTGATCACGGCCTGCCCCTCAACAGTTCGGCAAGATCCTCGACGACGATGTCGGCACCGTGGCGACGCAGCGCTTCTGCTTGACCGACGCGGTCGACGCCGATCACGTAGCCGAAGTGACCGGATCGCCCGGCGTCCATACCTGCCAGCGCGTCCTCGAAGACTGCCGCTGTCTCAGGCTCCACACCGAGGTCCTGGGCAGCCGCGAGGAAGGGTGGCGGGATGCGGCTTGCCCGGAAGACGGCGTTGCGCGGCGACGATGCCATCGAACCGCACGTCGAACTGATCGTGCATACCAACCGAGAGGAGGACGTCGCGGCAGTTGGCACTGGAAGACACCACGGCCGTGGACAATCCGCCCGCCCGCACCGCCTCGACGTAGCGACGGGAACCAGGATAGGCCTCGACCCCCTCGGTGCGGATCTTTTGCAGCAGGAGCTCATTTTTGCGTCTACCGAGCCCGTGCACGGTGTCGGCCTCGGGCTCTTCGTTGTCCGAGCCCTCAGGAAGCGCGATGCCACGCGAGGCCAAAAACGTTCTCACCCCGTCGGCGCGGGGGCGACCGTCCACATATTCGTCGTAGTCGTTCACCGGGTCGAAGGCGCGGAAGCCGGGACCGTCATGGCGCCGCAGGAAGTCGTCGAAGGTCTCTTGCCACGCTGCAGCATGCACGACCGCCGTCTTCGTCAGCACCCCGTCGAGGTCGAAGAGACAGGCCCGGACGACGTCCGGGAGGCCCAAGTCATCCCTGCCCACACCACCAGTCTCCCGTCCGGTACGTGCCGCGCAAGTTGACTGGTGTGGGTCTGTGCCGATCGTCACCGCGTCGCCGTCCTCCGCGCACGAACCGGGAAGTCTGCCCCCTCACCGAGTCTCCCCCGCAGCTGTCACGAGCCTGATCGGCCAGACGCGCCGCCCGGCACGCCCGCCGTGTGCGATGCTCCGCCGGTGTGCGGGTGTGGGGCTGACCTGCTACTCGCCACCCGTTGAGGAAGCCCTCGTCTGATGAGCGTTGTCGCCGGTACTCGGCCTGGTGGGCGGACTGCCACGACAAGCACATGGTGATCGTCTCGGCGGGAGGGGGTCGGGCTGGTGGGGGTGGGTCGGGAGGGCTTCAGTCGCGGGAGCGCAATATGCGGCGCATGCGGTCGGCTCGGTCCAGGAGGTTGCTGATCCATGCGTCGGGATCGACGCCGGAGTCCCGCCGGGCGATCGACTCGGTGAACATGCAGGCCCTGAAAGGGGGACCTGACAGGCGTCCACGACAGCCAGGCCCTGACGCCGCTCGTGAAGGGCATACCGCCGATCCGATCCCGGCGAGGACCCTGTCGGCGCAAGCCCGGCAAGCTGTACGCCGACAAGGGATACGACCACTGTCACCTGCGGCGATGGTTATCCCAGCGAGGCATCCGGCCCCGCATGGCCCGCAAGGGAATCAAGACCTGCCAGCGACTCGGCCGGCACAGCTGGACCGCCGAACGAAACATGGCCTGGCTCGTTGGAGGCCGTCGCCTCCAACGCCGCTATGAGCGCAATGCCGAGCACTTCCTCGCTTTCACCAGCATCGCCTGCACCCTTATTTGCTACCGCAGACTCGCATGTTCGTGGCGATCCCGTACAGCCAGGGGCGGGCGTGCGGGATGGCCGGGTCGTAGCGCCGCCGCCGCTGGAAGGCGATCACGAAGGTCTCCGCCATCAGGTCGTCTGCGGTGTCGGAGCCGAGGCGCCGGGCGATGTAGCGGTGGATGTCGTCGGCGTAGCGGTCGAAGATCACGGCGAACGCGTCGGGCGTCTCCCAGGACCGTTCGATGACCGAGCCGTCGCACCCGCCGCTCGCGGCCGTCGCCGGGACGGTCGCGGCGCCGTTGTCTCGCATCGGGGTCACGTTCCACCTCTGTGGTTCATGCACGTCCTCGGGAATCGGGTCGTGGTGTCGTGGTCACCCGTCTCCTGCAAGTGATCTGCGTCATGACGCTGTTGATCGCACGACTCCAGCGGCGAGCCGGTAGCTCGCCGTAGTACCGCTGGCGGCAGGACGTGAGGGACCTTGTATCCGACCGGCGCTGGATGTCGGCCGTGCGGCGCATCAGCTTGTGCAGTCGGCCCGACTGCCTAGGGGCGAGGTGCGATGCCTTTGAGGATGATGTCGACCGTGTCGGCGATGGTGGGCAAGGACGGGAGGAGATTCTGATCGGGGGCCATGGGCGGGTTCAAAGCCATGCCGAACAGCAGGGCCAGCAGGACGACGGCGCTGTGGTCGGCGTCGGCATCGGCACGCAAGCGGCCGAGTTTCTGTTCGGCGCGTAGGTACTCGGCGAGACGTCCCGGTGGGCCCGGCAGCGCACCGGGGGGCGGTGCGACGCGAGCGAGTTCGGGGTCGGTGAGGATGGCCAGTTCGAGGGGCAGGATGTCGGCGCGCAGGGTGGCGAGCTGAGTGAGGCAGTCGGTGAGGTTGGCGGCGACCGTGTGGGTGCCGGCGCGGGCGGGCAGCGTGTCTATCCAGTCGACGACGTGCTTGTTCTGCTGCAGTACGGCTTCGGCGAAGAGAGTGGCCTTGTCGGGGAAGTGCCGGTAGAGGGTGCCTTCGGCGACGCCGGCCGCCTGTGCGATGGCACGCGTGGTGGTTTTGGCGTAGCCGACCTCACTCACGAGCCGGATGGTGGTGTCGACGAGCTTGGTCCGGGTGGCGTCGCCGCGTGCGCTCATGGCGTCTTCCCCTTCAAGGCGTGCGGGCTGTGGTCAGTCGGTGATGTCGCGGCGCTTGAACACGGTGAGCGCGACACCCAAGCCTAGAAGGGTGTAGAGGGCTCCGAGCGCCAGGGCGGTGCCGTAGGGGATGACGCTGGTGCCGCCCTGGGCCAGCGCACTGAGGGTTGCTCCGGGTGTCCAGTCCGCGATGGCGTCGAGGGCAGCGGTGATGACCGCCTCGACGACCAGGACGTAACCGACGCCGACCGAGATCGAGACGGCCGCGGAGCGGGTGACCAGCGCCAGCACGAGTCCGATGACACCCCAAACGAGCAGCGTGACGAACAGGTTGAACCACGCCCCGGCCAGGGTCGGCAGGACGTCCTGGCCCCACGCGGAGACATCCAGTTCCGCGCTCCGGGCCGCCATGGGGGCGATGATCAGGTTGGCGATGAGCGCCACCGTCGTGACGGCGGCCGTCCACAGCGCCAGTGCCCCGACCTTGCCGAGCAGTAGCTTGACGCGGTCGGGCTGGGCGGAGGCGGTCAGCCGGATCAGGCCGCTGCTGTAGTCGCCGGCCGTCACGATCGCCCAGAACGACAGGGCGACCACTCCGTACATGCTGGCAGCCGAGGACAGACCCGCGGTGATGCCGTCGGCTGCCTGCCACTGGTCGAGCGTCGGGAACGACACCCCGGGGCCGCCTGGTGGTTGCGCGTTGGACGAGCCGACGACCTGCGCCATCACCATGTTGATCATGACGGTGAACAGGATCGTCAGGCCGAACCAGCCGAGAACGACACCCTTTCGGCGGGTCCGGAGGAGTTCGCTGCGCACAGTGTTGATCATGACGCCTTCCGTTCCGCGGCCGCCGCGCGGTCCGCAGTGAGGTCCTGGTCGCTGCTGCCGGTCATCTGCAGGAAGATCTCCTCCAGGCTGCCGCGCACCGGGGTCATCGACGTGAGGGTGATGCCGCCGCGGGCGGCGCATCGGTTCAGCTCGGCACCCTGGCGTTCGTCCGCTGTCACGCTGAGGCGGCCACTGGCGGTGTGCTCGACCTGCCAGCCGTCGGCAGACAGCAGTGCGAGCAGGGACGAGGTGTCCCGTTCGTGTTCGGCCGTGATCTCGATGCGCTGTTTCGTGCGGGCGAGCAGGTCGGTGACGGGTCCGGAGTAGACGAGGTGGCCAAAACGGATGACGACCAGGAAGTCACAGACCGTCTCGATTTCAGCCAGAAGGTGCGAGGAGACAATGACCGTCCGGCCCGCCTCGGCCAAATCTGCGAGCAGCCCGCGGATTTCGACGATGCCCGACGGGTCGAGACCGTTGGTGGGCTCGTCGAGGATCAGCAGTTTCGGATCGGGCAGCAGGGCCGCGGCGATTCCCAGACGCTGCTTCATACCCAACGAGAACTGCTTGACCGGCTCGGCGTCCCGGCCGGTCAGACCGACGATCTGGAGTACGTCCTCCACCCGCGAGGCAGGCAGGCCCCGAAGCCTAGCCAGCGACATGAGGTTCGCCCTGGCCGACAGACCGGGCATGAACGCTGGGCTTTCCACCAGAGCCCCGACCCGGCTCAGATAGCGGCCGGGCGTGCTGATCGGCTCGTCCAGTACCTCTGCCGTTCCCGACGTCGGCGCGATCAAGCCGAGCAACATACGGATCAGAGTCGACTTTCCCGACCCGTTCGGGCCCACCAGGCCGATCACGCCCGCCCGCGGCAGTTCCAGCGTCAGCCCGTCCAGAGCCGTGACATCACCGAAACGGCGGGTCAGCCCAGCCGTCCTGATCACACTCATCGTTCCTCCAAAGCGTGTGAGCACTCACTCACATAGTGGGTTGGAGGAGTCCTGCTGTCAATGCGGCCGAGCCGCAGCAGGTGGTCGGGCCCACTACCTGCTGCGGAAGTTTGGCCGCGAGGCGCACCCGCCCAGAGCCACGGGACGGTGGGAGTGCGGGATCTGCTGCCGGTACCGGGATGACGGGCGGGCCGAAACGGGCTCCCGTGCGCCTTGGGCGCAGTCCCGCCCTATCCCCACGCGTGCACTTCCCGTACGCGCTCTCCACGGGAAGTGCACGCGGTCCGACTGCCCTGCTCCTCACCCCGCAGCGCCGACGAGCACCGCATCGACAAACTCAAGCAGTGGTGCGTGCTTGGCCACTCGATATGACAAGACAGCGACCATCTACCTCGCCGACTTTTATAGCCCGCCATTGTCATAAGTAGCGGCTGATCGCCGAGCAGATGTGCTGCGGCCTGCTCTGACGGGCATAAAGATCCAGCACTCAGCGAAGCCGAATCAGGGAGGGCATTCTGTGACCTCGGACCACCCAGCCCCGCCGGCCACTGCCGAACAGGCCCTCGACATCGTCCGCAGCCGCTTCGCCGAGCCCGGACTGCCCGACGGCTCGCCCGCCGAACTCCGCGTCGAGGAGTTCGATGCTGCTGGTGATCGGCCTGACCGGCTGATCGCCGGGCCGGTTACGCCTTGAGGAGCTCGAGGATGACGGGGTTGAGGACGTCCGGGTGGACGCAGCATGCCGTGCGGCTAACCCCTCGTAGGTCTCCAAGGTCGCGTTCCGCAGGATCTCCGCGCTCTTCGGACCTGCGTCCGCGTAGGGCACGACCTGGTCGTCAGTACCGTGCATGACGAGCACCGTGACATCGATCTTCTCCAGATCCTCGGTGAAGTCCGTCTCGGCGAACGCCTTGATGCACTCGTAGTGCGCGTTCGCGGCGCCCATCATGGCGGATCTGCGGAGCCCGGGGTCCCAGCGGGACGAGTCGCTGCGAGCCGTGGCTGCGGCGTGCCGCAACCAGTCCAACTCCCCGCGGGCGCCGAGTTCGTCAAGGACCAGGCGGTGCAGCTTGGCCCACACGCAAGCATTCGTCCACTCGGTGAACCGCCGGTGAGCTGTCGCCCCGGACGGTCCGCCATGCAGCTGGTCCCACACCCCGGCCTCGTTCCACGCGGCCAGGCGCCGCCAGCAGGTCATGCCCGAGCCGAAGCCCAGCTCCTGCGGCAGGTACTCCCACTGGATGCCGGTGTGCAGCACGAACAAGATCCCGCACAACGCCTGCCGGTCCGGCACCCGTGGTCTGCCCTCGACCAGCTTCGGGCCAGGCTTGGGCAGCAACGGCTCGATCAGCGACCACAGTTCGTCCGAGACGATCCATGGCCGCGCCTCCCTCTTCCCCACAACAGGACCAACGAGCAACCGAGCTGACAGTCACATGATCAACGGCTTCTGTTAGGACCTCTTAAGCTGCTGCATCCCGTCATGCGGGGCTGAGCAGGGAAGGATCTTGACCTCTGGTCCGCGCCATGGAACGGGAAGAGTGGATGCTTCGCTTGATTCAGCGGTCACAGCAGCCAGCCGCGTGCCCCTGCAAGTGAGTCGGAGAGCTCCGACCACACGGTGCAGACGGTCAGGCGACAGCTTCCCGTGCCCCGGTCCGCGTGGAACGCGACGCCGAGCCTGGCTCTCGATCGGTGAGTTCATGGCGACGTATCACCCCACCATGATCCAACAGTCGACGATCTTTGAAGACGGACCCTAGGCGGCCGAGCGCATAAATCGTATGTCGCGCCGGGCTCCCCCTTGTCTCCGACGGCACGGCACCCATACGCTCACCACCCGTACCGACTGGACGGTATGCTCTGTGCAAACGTTAGTGCGCGCCGATGCCGGCCTGCCGACCGTGCCGGCCGCCGATCCAACGCGACCGTCGAAGGAGCCGCCGGAGTTGAGCAGAATCAACGGCCATGTGCGCCTGGCCGCACGTCCGGTGGGAGAGCCGCGGCCCACCGGCTGGCAGCACGTCGAGGAGGCGATCTTGTTGCGCCTGTTCCGTGGTAACCACGGCGAGCTCGTGCTGAAGATCGCGGACCGACCGGCCTGAGGGGGAGAAACAAGATGAAAGCACTGACCTACCATGGCCGTCACGACATCCGCTACGAGGATGTCTCCGACCCGGCCGTCACCAGCCCCACCGACGCGGTGGTGCAGGTGACAGCGGCCGGCATCTGCGGCAGCGACCTGCACATCTTCCGCGGCAACCCGTTCAGTCCGGAACTGGGCTACACGCCGGGGCACGAGTGCGTCGGCGTAGTTGTCGAGGCCGGCGGCCAGGTGACCCGCTTCAGGCCCGGCGACCGAGTTCTGGTGCCCGCCTCTGTCGGCTGTGACCAGTGCCGGTCGTGCGCGGCCGGGTTCACCGCCCGGTGCGAGCGCGCCACGTCCAGCACTGACCTCTGCTACGGAGTGAGTCCGCAGCTCCCGGGCAGCCAGGCCCAGGCCCTGACGGTGCCATACGCCGACGTCAATCTGATGCACTTGCCCGAGGGCATCTCCGACGAGGCCGCCGTCGCCCTGACGGACAACGCCCCCACGGCCTGGTACGGCTGCCGCCGAGCCCGCATCCAGCCCGGCGAGACCGTCCTGGTCATCGGCCTCGGCCCGGTCGGCCTCATGGCCGCCCAGTCCGCCTTCGCGATGGGCGCCGCGCGGGTGCTGGGCGCAGACCTGGTCGCGGAGCGCCGCGCCTTCGCCGCCACCCTGGGTGTCGAGCCGGTCGAGGGCGAGCACGCGCGGACAGCCATACGGGACATGACCGACGGACGCGGGCCGGACGCCGTGGTGGAGGCCGTGGGTTCGGACGCCACCATCGAGCTCGCCCTCAAGGCCGTCCGGCAGGCCGGCCGGGTCAGCGTCATCGGAGTCAGCCAGAGCAAGGCCTTCCCCTTCCATATGGGACTTGCGCAAATCAAGGAACTGGAGTTCGCCATCGGGCTGTGCTCTGTGCACTACGAACTCCCTACTCTGATCGCCCTCACCCGTGCCGGCCGGATCAAGCCAGAGGTCTTGGTCTCCCACCGCTTCCCCCTCTCCGAAGGCCCGGCGGCGTACGAACTGTTCGCAGGACGCTCCGACGGCGTCCGCAAGATCCTTCTCGACCCCACCCGCTGACCCTCCTGCGCGGGGCCGCCTCGTCCGATCCCCTGCGGCAGGCCCTGGCACGGGTGCGCCGTTCCGGCGTGGACGTGACCAGGGCACCCGCGGTCTTCCCGCTTACGAGCGTGCGCTGGGCGCACTTCAAGACCGTGCAGCAGACGCTGCTGGCGCTATCGGTCGAAACACCCCGCATCATGAGCGCGAACGTTCCGCAGGACGACTGGTCGCCGCTGGGCGAGATAGCCGTTCCCGAGCAGGGGGTAGGGCGCACTCCCCCAGAGCGATTGCGTGGTTGCGGTAGTCCGTCCGGCATGTACGGGCGGCGCAGCCGCGGTCATGCGACGGCGATGGCACGACTCCGCCGCGCCCCTGAAGGAGGCAGGCCGTCGACCGAGCCGGGCCGACGCCGCTACAGCCGCTCCCAGGGCCCCACCGTGCGGGCGGTTCTCGCCACTTGGGAGAGCCCGCCGCTACGCGTGGTCACGCTCCGGGAAGAGCACGTGAGCGGCGTCGAGAATCCGTTGCCGGGTCACTTGTCGCCCTGCCGCAAACCCAGTGCGGTCGGCGCAGGCGGCGGGACGCGGCTGAGCCGGCTCATCCGAGTAGTTGCGCGCTGCTGACCGGTTCGCGCCGCTGCTGTCCATTGATGCGGTGCCGTTCGATGGACGAACGCCGGTACACCTCCTGCCGCACCCGCTGGATCTCGCCGATAGGCCGGTGCTCCTCTCGTGAACGCCACGGTGTGATCGACGTGGCGTCGGCGGCCGCCACGTTCTCGTCCCCGCCGATGTCCTGGCGCGGGAGGGCCACACGGGCGACGGTCACCCACGGGGACAGTTCCTGGGGCCACTTCACGGAGGTGTTGTCCACCGGCATGTGGGCCAGATCGGTGTTGAGCTGCACCTGAAGTTCGAAGGAGTGATCCCGTTCCGCGACCTCGGCGACGAGTGTGTGGCGGAACGCCTCATTGTCCGCGCGCACGTCCACGATTTCGTGCGTCAGGGAGGCCACGGACTCGGTCGTGGGCACGGTCCGGATCTTGGCGATGTGGTCGCCGTACCGGAAGGCGCCCATGCTGTTGTAGGTGTACGACAGCAGGTTTCTGCGCGGGACGGTGGTGAACGACAGCATGGCGAACAGTTCGTCCCACAGCCAGCTGTCGGGATCGATGAGCGTGCCCCGGCGGGTCAGAAACTCCGCCATCCAGGTCTTGCGGCGGGCTGGGTTCACCAGGGCCTCCGGCAGCTCCGCGAACAGGTCCTCGATGACCATGTAGTCGTAGGCGGTGTTCGCGAAGAAGACATCGTTGTTGATCAAGTTGAGGTCAAAAGTACCGCTGTCCGGTTCGTCGTCCAGCAGTGAGGGGCCGGGGACCCCGAACAGCTTGATGCCCATCCCACACGCCGCGCCCAGCTGATGGTCGGGGCGCTGATGGCCAAGGCCGTTGGAGTAGCGGACGACGGCGTCGTACACGGCGGGTCGGGCGAAGATGCCCTGACCGTAGAAACCGCGGTTGTCACCGACCGTGACCGTGGCCTTGAGAAGGCCGTAGGTTTTTCCGTGGGCCGTGCGGACGGCGCGGCCGACGACCTCGCGCTCGACCGAGGTGCGGGTGCGCTGCGCCACCTGTGCCACCACCGCATCCAACTCCTGCTGGTACGTCTGACGTTCGGCGGGGCGGTAATCCTCGTAGCGGACGGGATCCATGGTGTTGCCTCCCTGTGCTGTGGTATCGACTTCAGACGGTAGCCAGCAATTAAATTGTGCACAACATAACCGCCTGTGGTGAATCACACGTCGGCGAGCACCACCACGTCGGGAGCACCCACACCCCAGGGGCCATGCATACGGTGCTTGAAGGCGGACCGCGCGGCCGCCCAAGCGGCATCTAAAGCAGCGGCTGGAACAGATGCGGGCCGAGGGGACGAAGTTCCGTCCGTCGACCGGCGGTCGGGCGGGACGTCCCGGCGGACGAGTTCACGAACGAGAGCACTGCTCCGTCGTCCTCGGCCTCGATCGTGGCCCTCGGGATCCAGTCCTGCGCGCCCCACCAGGCACGCGTGTACGAGCCGCAGTTCTCGGCCCAGTCGACGAGCGGCAGCGAGCGCGGAGCCGGGTGTCCGGCCGGATGCACCAGGGAGTAGCTTTCTTCGAACAGTCCGCTCGCCACCAGCCCCGCTGGCAGCTGCGCTCCGTCCAAGGTGGCAATGGCGAGATCCGACCGCCCGTCGGCCACCTCGCCCGCCGTGCCGCGCCCGACCTCGCGGACGATCCATACCGGCTAGACATGGCCGCCGCCCAGGGCTACGCCACCATCAACTTCGAGGACACCGACGTACGCTCGGCACTGCTCGAACACACCGGCGGCCAGGGCCCCGACAAGTGCATCGACGCGGTCGGCCTGGAGGCCACACACGGTGCGTCCCACATCCACCTCTACGACCGCGCCAAGCAGGCGGTCCGCTCCGAGACCGACCGGCCACACGCCCTGCGCCAGGCCATCCTGTCCTGCCGCAGCGGAGGCGTGGTGTCCGTCATCGGCGTCTACGGCGGACTGATCGACAAGTTCCCGGCAGGCGCCCGGATGAACAGGTCCCTGACCCTGCGCACCGGGCAGTGCCACGTGCACAAGTACATGAAACCGCTGCTGAGCCTCATCGAACAGGGCAGGATCGACCCCACCCGGGTCATCACCCACCGGCTGCCCCTGACCGAGGCACCGGCCGGCTACGACCTGTTCAAGAACAAGAAGGACCACTGCGGGAAAGTCGTCCTCAAGCCGTAAGGGACACACCCGTGAACTGCCGCACCACGTCTCGCCGACGCCGGCTTGCGCTGGTCGGACGTGGACCCGGACCACTTCGACGAACGGCAGCAGAGGGACCAGAACCCTGCGGGCGCGCACACAGCCACGCAGACGACACGCCATTTGCACGGCCGCCGATGAGTTGTGGTGTGCCGGACGGTCCAAGTCGGCACACCCAACAAAGGGGGAGCCCGATGGGCAGGACGCACTTGCACACGAGGACTGACATCGCCCGCCGCATGTTCGAGCTCCTGGAGCCGATCTGTCTGGTCACCTACTGCGCCGACGAGTGCAACGAGGAACTGGCCGCACTCGGCCATCGCACCTACTGGGACGGCTACTTCGCCAGCCGTGCGGCGCCACTGGGACGGGTGTCGGCCCAAGTCGTGCACGCAGCCTTCTACAACTTCGGCGACGGGGAAACCGCACGGCACATCCCAAGCGCCTGGGAGACGATCCCGCCCGAGGCCTCCCTCGCCGCTCGGGAGCGGGGCAGCGCGGCCTCCCTACGGCGCATCCTCGGCGACGCGCTGGCCGGCTCCCCAGGCCTGGCGCGCGCCGCAGACCTCACCACCAAGGCCGCGACGAACGCCCCCACCGAAGGCAGGGTGATGTACGCCGGCATGCGCACCCTTCAGGTACCCGGCGACCCCGTCGCCCGGCTGTGGCATTCCGCGACCATGCTGCGCGAGCACCGCGGCGACGGGCACATCGCCGCCCTCGTCGGCGCGCGCATCGGCGGCACCGAGGCCCACGTGCTCTCAGCTCTGGAACAGGGCATCCACCCTCCAGAGTCGTTCGGGCGCATCCATCACCTGCCGAAAGAACGTCTGTCCGCGGTCATGGACGGCATGCGCGAACGCGGACTCATCGACACCGACGGCCGCTTCACCGACGCCGGCCGCGCGACCAAACAGCGCATCGAAACCCTCACCGACGAACTCGCCACCCCGCCATACGACGCCCTGTCCCCCGCCGAACTCGACGAACTGATCACCGAGCTTGAACCCATCACTGCGACCCTGGTGGCCACAGGCTCGCAGTGACACGCAGAAATTGCCTTGGACCTACATGATCAGGAAAGGCACAGGACACCGACGACCCCCACGGAGGACGCGGCTGTCATAGCCTGGGATCGGGTCGTACGACGGGTTCCGCGGCTCGCGCCATACCCGCCCCTCCCGCATATCCCACCTCCACAGCCGGTTGGCGGCCCCCTTCCACGACCCAGTGCACTCGGACAGATCCATCGTCATGGTTCAGGTGTGGGCTCAGTGGCTTGAGGAAAGCCCAGCTGGTCGAGCAGCGTTGCTGAGCGACCGGCGCACCCCGCGGCGCGTCAGCCGGCTGGAGCCCGCCACGCGCGCCGGAGCCAGGTCGCCGCTACAGCTGCTTCAGTCGTTCCACGATCTCCCGCAGCAGCTGCGGATCGGCTGCCGGGCCGGCGGCCTGGACGCGGCGGGGCCGGTCGATGCGGACCAGTCCTGCCTCGGCCAGGTCGCCGAGCAGGACACGGACGACGGTCAGGGGCAGGTCGGCGTCCGCGGCCAGCTCGGCCACAGGGCGTGGGCCGCGGCGGATCCGGTCGAGCAGGGACGCGCGGGCATGGTCGAGCTCCGGCTGTGCCGCGTCGTCCGGCTCCACCGCGGTGACCTGGGACAACAGGTCGACGGCATGCCGGTCCGAGGGCCGGGTGCGGCCCTGGGTCACGGTGTAGGGGCGCACCATCGACCCGGTCTCGTCCTCGTACCAGTGCTCGTCGCTCACCGCGGGATCAGGGGGTCGAGCGGGTGCCGGCGTCCAGGTGGCGGCCGAGGCGGCGGACGAGCAGGGCCATCTCGTGGGCGAGCTGTCCGACGTCGGTCTGCGCCTCGCTCAGCACGGCGAGGCGGCTGCCGTGGCCGGCCGGGGTGATGAAGAGGTAGGCGTCCTCCAGCATGACCATGGTCTGCCGCACCTCTCCCGCCTCGAACCGCTCCCCCGCGGAACGGGCCAGGCCGTGGAAACCGGAGCAGACGGCGGCCAGGTGTTCGAGGTCCCGCCGGCGCATGCCCTCCGAGCAGCTCAGGGGGAGGCCGTCGGCGGTGAGCAGCACGGCCTGGCGGACGTGGTCGGTGCGGGCCACGAGGTCGTCCAGCAGCCAGCCGAGGTCCGTGCCGGGCGCGCCGGCGGGTGGGGCCGGGGTCTCGGGGGTGTGGTCGTCACCGTGCATCGTCGGTGTCCGTCCCTTCGTTTGCTTGGGCGGGCGAGTCCTCTGGGGTGCCCGTCGCCGGCAGGCCTCTGCGGCCGCGATCCCGGCCCCGCTGGAAGGCGCCGAAGATCGCCCGCATCTCTTCGGGGTCGATTCCTCGGTCCGGTGCCGGGTCAGGGGGCGGCGGCTCCTCCCGCAGCTCCCGCACGAGCGAGGCCTGGCGGGTGCGGGTGGGCAGGGCGGGGGTGTCGTGCGGCTCGGGGGCGGCCTCGGGCGTGCTCCGCCCCCTCGACGGCAGCTCCGTCACTGGTGCGACGTTTTCCGAGCGCTGCGTCCGGCGCAGCACCTCGGCGCCGGCCCCGGGCCCCGCGGCCGCCGGTTCCACGTCGGCCAGCACCTCCTCCGGGAGCAGCACCACCGCGGTCGTACCGCCGTACGGCGAATCCCGCAGGTTCACCTCGATGCCGTGCCGGGCGGCGAGGCGGCCGACGACGTACAGGCCGAGCCGGTCGTGCCGGGTGGGGTCGAAGGCGTCGGGGTCGGTGAGGGTGCGGTGGGCCTGGGCGCGCTGCTCGGCGTCGAGGCCGAGGCCGCGGTCGTCGATCTCCAGGACGAAGCCGTTGCCGACCCGCCCCGGGCGCAACGTGACCTGGGTGTGCGGCGGCGAGAACATCGTGGCGTTCTCCAGCAGTTCGGCGAGGAGATGCGCGATGTCGGCGACCGCGTCCGCCACGACGCCGGTCTCGGGCATCGGCGGGACCACCACGCGCGTGTAGTCCTCGATCTCGCTCACCGCCGAGGCGACGACGTCCGCCACCGGCACGGGCCTGCGCCAGCGGCGGCCGGGTGCCGCGCCGGAGAGGACGATGAGGCTCTCGGCGTGCCGGCGCATACGGGTCGTCAGGTGGTCGATGCGGAACAGCTGGTGCAGGACGTCCGGGTCGTCGGTACGCCGCTCCAGGGTGTCGACCAGCTTCAACTGCCGGTGCACCAGCGCCTGGTTGCGCCGGGCGATGTTGAGCAGCACCGCGAACAGCCCCCGGCGCAGGGTGGCCTGCTTGACGGCGGCCTCCACGGCGGCGAGCCGGGCGGTGTTGAACGACCGGCCGACCTGCCCGATCTCGTCGTCCCTGACCTCGTCGGCGGCGAGCGGCGGCGCCTCGGCGAGCGCGTCCACCTCCTCGCCGGCGCTCAAGCGTCGCATGACGTCCGGAAGTTTTCGGGAGGCGAGCACGTCCGCCGCGTCTCGCAGGATCTCCAGGCGGCGTGAGATGCGCCGCGCGCCGCGCACCGCGAACCACAGCGACAGCGCAACCGCGGCCAGCCCGACCGCGCCGACGACGGCGGCCTGGGTCAGCTCGCGGTAGGCGAAGGCACGGCCGCGCGCGGCGGAGTTCTCGGCGGAGCGGGTGCACAGCTGCATGTAGCGCTTGACGGCCCGGTCGGTGGTGGACCGCCAGGTGTCCGCGGCGACGGCCTCTCCCGCCCGCCCGGCACCGGCCCGCAGCAGCGCGTTTTCGCCCCGCATCAGCGAGCGGTGCAGGTCATCGCGCTGGAACTGCTCGAACAACCCGCGCGAGTCGGCGGGCAGGTCCGGCACGTACGTCCGCTCGAAGACACGCCGGTCCTCGATGGTCGCGGTCAGGGCGTCGTACTGCCGGTCGGTCAGGGTCCCGGCCGCCCGCGCCCCGGCGACCAGGGCGTCCTCCCGGGACACGAACTCCCGTACCCGTACCAGCTCGATGACGACCTGTGCCTCGCGGGCGAGCTGTCCGGCCTGGAGCGCGGTGAGCGTGGACTGCACGTCGAAGCCGGGTTCGACCAGGGCGCTGTACTCGTCCACCGCCCGGTCCCAGGTGATGTCCCTGGACAACACGCGCTCGCGCAGCCCTTCCAGGTTCCCGGTGGCGCTGACCACGGCGTCCAGGGCCTGCCGCTGCCGGTCCGTGAGCCGGCCGCGGTCCCCGTCCCGCACAGCATGCCGCATGGCGTCGACGGCCCGGTCCGTACGGCGCTGCTGTCCGAGCAGGTCGCCGCCGGCGGCCGTGTCGAGGCGGGCACCCAGATAGGCGGCGGACATCCGGCGCTCGATCTGGATCTGCCCGATCGCGGTGTCCACGGGCGTGCCGAAGTTCTCGTACACCCCCTGGAGCCTGACCAGCGCGCGCAGTTCGGCCGTGACCGACACCATGGCGAAGCTCCACAAGGCCATCAGGGCGACGGCCGGGGCAAGGGCGAGCGCCACGATCCGCGCGCGGACGGTGGTGGGACGGCCGACGGGCCAGCGCATGGGATACCTGCCGGTGTTACCAGTCAGTAGAAAGTTCGGCACAACCTACGGCATCACCACCTGGATCGCAATGGTGACCTGCCGTAACCCAGGGCCACTTCCGGGGCGCCGCTCTCCGGGGTTGCCCGAAGGTCGTGACGACCGCCGCGTGGCCCGAAGGGCAGTCGTTGCCCGACTCGTCGAGCCACGGTCGCGGGGTGCCGGTGACCAGGGTCCGCGCGTGAGCAGTGAGAGCGGCCTGACCTAGTGGCTCGGTCAGGGGCCGTTCTCGTGAGCGTTGTCAGCCAGCGACCGCGGTTCCCCGCTGTTTCCCGACCCAACGGGCATGGGAGGGGCATGTCGACTGACCATCCCTAGACTGCAAGCAGCCCGGCGAGCACCACAGCCCCCGCCGCAGAGAAGACCCGCTGCTTCCTCCAGCCTGCACCCGAAGCCCGGCGGTTCAGTTCCCACATGAACACCAGACCGCCACCAAGACCCAGCGCGCTCCGCAGCAGGAAAACAGTCGTGTGCACAGGGAGCCTCCAGGGACCTTCGAACGGAGGGCAAGGCTATCCCTGGCGGTGGTCGCGTGGATGGCCAGCCCCGGTCTGGAAGCTCTAACTCTCTCGATGCGGACACGCCCGGGTCGCCGACGCACGCCGCGAGTTCCACCGCCGGCTCTCCGCGAAACCAAGCGGTCGCCGGGAGGACCTGGCAGTGAAAGGACTTGCCCGCACGCGTATGGCTAAGTCCACGACGCCGGATGGGCGGCGTTCGTGACCATGCTGTAGTGCAAGGCCGCCCGGTACGGGCGCACCTTCGTGAAGGTCGGCCGGTTCCAGCCGACCTCCCAGGTGTGATCGCGGTGCGGCGTCCAGGACGGCCCCAAGCCCCTGCACGTCCGAGAGTGGACCTGCGGTACATGCGGGGCCGTCCTGGACCGGGACATCAACGCGGCGGTCAACGTCGCCAAGGCGGCCGGACAGGCCGTGACAGCCCGTGGACCGCAGGTAAGCGGGGACCCGCCCCCGAACAGCGCGGCGAAGCGTTGAAACCCACCCGGAACCGCACCCGACAAACGGTGCGGCAGACGGGAAGCGCGCTTTTTCAGGCGGGCGAGGATGTCAATTAGCGTTCCCGACGGGGCGCGGGGTCGGTCCGGTCGCGGGGTCGGGTCGGCAGTCGGCACAGTCCCTGCGATTTTCGCGCCAAAACGCCCCGCGGCGCGTGGCTGCGGGGCGCCTTGTGGGGTTAGTCGACCTTCTGCCCGTCGTACATACCGCCCTTACAGGTGTTGTCCGTCAGATCGGCCGTTCCGCCGCCCTGCGTGCACTGAGAAGGGGTGACGTCAGACGGGGCACCCTGTGCGGCGGTGGCGGTGGCGGCGCCTGTGAGGCCGAGTCCAGCGAAGGCGGCCGTGGCGATGGCGGCGGCGAAAATTCGTCGAATGCGCATCCGATTTCCCTTTCACGGATTGCCTTGGTTGGGGCACTAGCCAGCTTGATCTTCACCCATGTGGGTGGCACGTCATGTTGCTCCATTCGGGTGACAGGGCTAGTCGAAGATGAGGGGAACTCCGTCACCGCTCCCCCGACCCTGTTCGGCTCCCGGGGCGCCGTGCAGTGGGCCTGCCGGCCGACCCCCGCGAACCAGTGGCTGCCGGACGCCGAGGAGCTGATCCCGCCGCTGGCCTACACGTGCGGCCGGGACCGCGCGGCTGATCGCCAAAGGCGCCGTCGGCTGGAGCTGGACCCCATCAGAGGGCGGAGCCTTCGGCCCGCAGCTCCCGCACCAGAGCGCGCACGACGGCGGAGCCGGCGAGCTCCGGGGTGGTCACATAGCCGACACGGCGCGTGGGGCGCTCCGGACCGAGATCGGTGATCTCGATCGAGTCCGTCGCTCCGATCAGGGAGAGCGCGGGCATAATCGCCATTCCGTACCCCCCGCTCACGAACGAGAGCACTGCTCCGTCGTCCTCGGCCTCGATGGTGGCCCTCGGGATCCAGTCCTGCGCGCCCCACCAGGCACGGGTGTACGAGCCGCAGTTCTCGGCCCAGTCGACGAGCGGCAGCGAGCGCGGAGCCGGGTGTCCGGCCGGATGCACCAGGGAGTAGCTCTCTTCGAACAGTCCGCTCGCCACCAGCCCCGCTGGCAGCTGCGCTCCGTCCAAGGTGGCAATGGCGAGATCCGACCGCCCGTCGGCCACCTCGCCCGCCGTGCCGCGCCCGACCTCGCGCACGATCCGCACCTGCGGCTCGATCCCGGGATACCTCGCGCGCAGCCGCTGCACGACCGGCGGCAGCAGGTGCAACGCGGTGCTGCGGAAGGCCGCGATCCGCAGCGGGCCCTCGAGCCCCTGCGTCGCCTCGGACTGGGCGGCTTGCCGCGCCTCGGCGACGAGCACGTCCAGCAGCCGCAGAGTACGGCGTGCATGCGTCACAGCCCTCTCCCCCGCCGGAGTGGGTTTCGCACCGCTGCGGCCGCGTTCGAACAGGACGGCGCCGATCTTGCGCTCGCTGCCGCGCACCGAGTGGGAGACCGCGGACTGTGTCAGGCCGAGTGCGTCGGCCCCGGCCGAGAAGCCGCCGGCGTCCGCAACCGCCACCAGAATGCGCAGTTCCTGCGGCGCGAGATCGGTGTCGGTCGTGCGGGCCACAGGGCGCTCACCTCAAGGTATGAGAACTGCTCATGGAACGGGGCGTCACATGAGCCCAACCGCCTGCCCGAGGGCTCCATTCCCGTCCTACGGTCCCGTCATGACCGAGAACGCGATCACCGTCCAGCAGACCGCCCGCCCCCACGGTTTTCCCACCACCAAGGACTTCGCCTTCGTCGAGTCCGCGATTCCCGCTCCTGCGGTCGGCACCGCGCTCGTGGAGAACCTCTATTGGTCCGTCGACCCGTACCACCGCGAGATGATGGACGACGTGCCCGGCGGCTTCGCGCTCCACACACCGCTCGAGGGCCGGACCCTCGGGCGCATCGTCGCCTCGCGGACGCCGAAGCTACCCGAGGGCGAGATCGTCTTCCACCGGCAGGGCTGGCGCACGCACTCCGTGGTCCGACCCGAGGAGATCCGTAAACTCCCCCGCTTCGACGGGGTTCCCCTGACGGCGTACCTGAGCGTCCTCGGCGGCACCGGACTGACCGCCTACGTGGCCCTCACCCGCATCGCCCGGCTCCGCGCGGGCGACGACCTCTTCGTCTCCGCCGCAGCCGGCGGCGTCGGTACGGCCACTGGCAGGTTCGCCCGGCTGCTGGGCGCCGGCCGACTCGTGGGCAGCGCGGGCTCGGCGGCCAAGGTCGAGCACCTGACCCGGGAGGTGGGCTACGACGCAGCGTTCAACTACCATGACGGCCAAGCCGCTGAACTGCTCGCCAAGGCCGCACCGGACGGCATCGACGTCTTCGTCGACAACGTCGGCGGCGAGCAACTGGCCGCCGGGGTGGGCGCAGTGCGCGAGTTCGGGCGCATCGTCCGGATCGGCACCATCAGCCGCTACAACAACCCTTACGCGCCCCCGCCGTACTTCAACTACTCGGACATCGTGGAGAAGAGCCTCCGTATGGAGGGCTTCCTGGTCAGCAACTACCGCGGCCTGCAGGACGAGCTGTACGAGTTCGCCGTCCCCCATCTGCAGAGTGGCCGACTGACGCTGGACCAGACGGTGGTGGACGGGTTCGAGCACATCGTGGCCGCATTCCTGGGCATGCTGCACGGCAAGAACACCGGAAAGATCATCGTGCGGGACCACGCGTAGGCCTCGCCCGGCCGTCGCGCGCGGCACGACGCGCATGGCTGCTCCTCCGACGGCGGCGGCGACCGCGACGGCGGGTCAGGAAGACGGCTGCGCACAGAACCCGGCAACCCCCTCAGCCAACGGGCCGGTGGTGAGCCCTTCGGCGGGCACCAGCACCGGTCACATCGCCGCGGTCGGCGAGGGCGTAGACGCACGCTGTGTCCCTGAGCCTGTCCCCGCTCCGATCACCTCAGACGCCTACGCCGAGGTGGTCCTGGCACCCGTCACGCTCACGTTCGGCATCGGCAACATGCCGCTGAGGACAGCCGCAGGTCTCGGGTGGGGCGTACCGACCGCCTACGACCTGATCAAACCGCCGCGCGCGTGCGGCCCGGCGAAAAGCGTGCTGTCCACGCCGCTGCCGGCTCAGTCGGTACGCTCGCCGCCCAGTTCGCCGACTGGCTGGAGCAGGTCGGCACAGCCGCGAGCCGCTGCGCGGCCATCGCCCAAAACCCTGCTCAAACACCAGATCGAGCAGACCGCCGAGATGCGGTTGGAAGGGAGAGCGGGCGCTCTTGGCGGCTGCCTGGGAAGGGGTCCACGGCCGAACGGTGCTGGCGGAGCAGACAGAAAAGACCGGCACGGCTGCTGTTGAGGAGCTGCCGTTAAACCAGTGGCGCCGCGTGGACGAGCCTCATAACTTGTGCGCTCGTGACTGATGATCCGCAGATGCGCCCGAATCGACAGGATCTCGGCCGAGTGTTCAACGAAGTGCCCGAGCTCTACGACCGGGTCCGGCCGGGATACCCTGACGAACTGTTCGCGGACCTTGTCACCGTCACTGGCATGGACGAAAGGTCGTCGGTGCTGGAGGTGGGCTGCGGTACCGGCCAGACGACGCGCTCGCTGGCAGCGTTCGGGTGCTCGGTGACCGCCATCGAGCCGGGCGCGGACATGGCCGCACTCGCTCGCCAGCGGATCGCCGCCTTCGGCAACGTCGAAGTCGAAACGTCGATGTTTGAGGAGTGGGACGACCGCGGTCGACGCTTCGATGTCCTTGTGGCTGCGTCGTCGTGGCACTGGGTCGACCCGTCGATCGGCTGGCAGCGAGCGCACGATGTGCTCCGCCCCGCAGGCTGGATGGCATTGCTCGGCAACGTCGTCGTCCGCCGAGTTGGAGAGCCGGAGGTGTACGCCGAGACCGCCGATCTCCACGAGCGGTTCTGCCCCGGGAACCCCGGCTGGGGTCACCCTCCCCTGGAGGACGACGTGCGCACCACCGACGAGGGCTGGGGTCTGGTCGACGACCCCGGAGAATTGTTCGGCCCAATGATCGTGCGCTGGTACCCGACCGTGCAGTGGTTCAACGGGGACGGCTTTGCCGATCACCTTCGCTCGTTGTCGCTGTACCGGAGGCTCGACCGCGACGTCCGTGAGCCCCTGCTCGATGCAATCGCCGAGCGCATCCGCACGCGGATGGGCGATCGAGCATCCCGCCGTTACCTGAGCGTGCTCCGCGTCGGAGAGCGCGCCGAGTGAGCCCAGTCGTGAAGGACCTGCCGGCACCGCTCGACCGCCGTGCTGTACGACGAGGGCGGGGCGGACAGGGGCACCAGCTGGGCGCGCGGCAGCCGGAGCGCGCCCCCGCTTCCGAGTCCGGTCACCGGTCCGGTCGCTACGGTGGCCCCGCCCCTCCGGCACTGCCCGCCGATGCCGCCGACCGAGCTGTCCAGCACTGGGAAGGCGACCTGATGGTCGGCGAGAGGAACGGCTCCGCCATCGGCACCCGGGTCGAACGCAGCACCCACCACCTGATGCTCGTGCACCTCCCACGCAACGACGGCGCCGCCGCTCCGCAACGCGCTCACCGAGACCGTCCAGCCCCTCCCGCCTCCCCGATGCGGTCGCTGACCTGGGACCAGGGCATCGAGATCCTGGACGCCGTCGCCACCGAACTCAGCAGCCGCCCACGCAAAGCGCTCGGCTGGGAGACCCCGGCCGAGCGCCTGCACAGTCTGCTCGCGGCTTGATCGACTCGCCGCGGTGTTGCTACGCCCCCTGAAATTCGCTCACGCCGGTGGGGCCTCACTGCTCGTTCGGCTCAGACCTGTCCGTAAGTCAGGCGGAGAGGGGGAGCGCCGAGCGTTGCGGAAGCCGGCTCGACGGGCCGGCCAGGGGCAAGGGTGGTTCAGCGGGAGAGGGCGACGACGTCCAGGGCGCTGTCGTGTCCCCCCGCCACGGGCGGGGTTCCGAGCCGGCGGCAGCGCATCGCACGCTCTGCTTCGGCCCCCGTGGCCGGCGGCGAGGCGAAGGGCCCGATGACGTCAGCGATGTCACGCAGGCGGATCCGGTCCGTGTACGCGGAACCGTCACGAACGGCCATGAGCCCGGCCCGGGTGACAAGGCCGGTGTGCGAGCCGTCCTCGTCGCAGACGACCAGATGACCTGTACGGGCGGCGGCCATCACGGACAGTGCCACCTCCACGGTCATGTCCTCCCAGACCTGCGGTCCGGCCGCGTCCATGGTGTCGGCCACCGTGCTGTGCGCGGGGTGGGCGCTCGCCGGGCGCAACTGCGTCTGGTTCAGCGTCAAAGGGTGCCTCCTGCGGAGTTGGGCCGGCTTCCTGATCACCACGGTTCTATGCCGCCGCACCGGCGGTGGACTGCCGTACGGGCGCGCGGCGGGCCGCCGGGACGGGGCGGCGTCGGCCGCGTGAGGTGGCGCCGCGCTTCTTGGGGCGTTGCACCACCGGTGCGGTGATGACGACCGGGATGCCGGAGGGGGCCTGGGCGCCGGTGATGCGGTGCAGGGCCTCTTCGCCGACGCGGACCTGGGTGGTCTGCGGGACGATGCCGGCCGCTGCCATGAGGCGGGTCATGCCGCGGCGCTGGTTGGGGGTGACCAGGGTGACGACGCTGCCGGACTCTCCTGCGCGGGCGGTACGGCCACCGCGGTGGAGGTAGTCCTTGTGGTCGGTCGGCGGGTCGACATTGACGACGAGGTCGAGGTTGTCGACGTGGATGCCACGCGCCGCGACGTTGGTCGCTACCAGCACGCTGACGTGTCCGGTCTTGAACTGGGCCAGCGTGCGGGTGCGCTGTGGCTGTGACTTCCCGCCGTGCAGGGCGGCGGCCCGTACCCCGCTGTTCAGGAGGTGCTCGGTGAGGCCGTCGACGGCGTGCTTGGTGTCGAGGAACATGATCACGCGGCCGTCGCGTGCGGCGATCTGGGTGGTTGCCGCGTGCTTGTCGGCGCCGTGAACGTGGAGCACGTGGTGCTCCATCGTCGTGACCGCGCCGGCCGCGGGGTCGACGGAGTGCACGACCGGGTCGCTGAGGTAGCGGCGCACGAGCAGGTCGACGTTCCGGTCGAGAGTGGCGGAGAACAGCATGCGCTGGCCTTCGGGGCGGACCTGGTCGAGGAGGGCGGTGACCTGCGGCATGAAGCCCATGTCGGCCATCTGGTCGGCCTCGTCGAGGACGGTGACGGAAACCTGGTCCAGCCGGCAGTCGCCGCGGTCGATGAGATCTTTCAGACGTCCCGGTGTGGCGACGACGACCTCGGCGCCACCGCGCATCGCGCTCACCTGCCGGCCGATCGGCATTCCGCCCACCACCGTGGCGAGCCGCAGCCTCACGGAGCGGGCGTACGGGGCGAGCGCGTCGGTGACCTGCTGCGCCAGCTCACGCGTGGGTACGAGGATCAGCCCCAGCGGCTGCCTGGCCTCGGCACGCTGCCCTGCGGTACGGGCCAGCAACGCCAACCCGAAAGCGAGGGTCTTGCCGGAACCGGTGCGGCCACGGCCCAGCACGTCGCGGCCGGCGAGGGAGTTCGGCAGGGTCGCGGCCTGGATCGGGAAGGGTACGGTCACGCCTTGCGAGCTGAGCGCGCCCAGCAGCGCCCGGGGCATGTCGAGATCGGCGAAGCCCTCCGCGGCGGGGAGCGCGGGAGTGATCGTCCTGGGCAGCGCGAACTCCCCCTGGGCCGCGGCGGGCCGGCGGCCGTAACCACCGGAACGGCTCGGCCCGGCGGAGCGGCTCCTGGCCGACGAACCGAATCGGCTGGCACCCCTTCCGGATTCGGCACTGCCGTTACGGGTGCGGGTGAAGCGGTCGTTCGTGCGTGTGCGGTTCATGCGGAACCTTCCTCGACGCGGCACATATCAAGGAATTCCCGCAGCGATCAGCAGCACAGAGAATTGCAAGAATGGACCGGTGGAATGCGAAAGCGAATCTGACCGACGAAAAATCTGTGCGGGCAGAGGAGCTGGAGTGAGTGGCGCGAAGCGGACGCAATGCTCGGGAGTCCACCGCGATGAAGCCGTGAAGGGATGCGCAGGGATGCGTGCACCCCTGAAGGATGCTCCGTAAGGAGTACGTCTACCGGTTTCCTGGTGGGCGTCCGCAGGCGAAACCACTGCGGGAAAATGCGCGTAGCTGGGGCCCGCACCCCGAAGGACGCGGGCCCCAGCTACGAGTACGCGACAGTCAGCGTCAGGCGAGAACGATGTTCTCGGCCGTCGGACCCTTCTGGCCCTGCGCGATGTCGAAGGTCACCTTCTGGCCCTCCTGCAGCTCGCGGAAGCCCTGGGCGGCAATGTTCGAGTAGTGGGCGAACACATCGGCGCCGCCGCCGTCCTGCTCGATGAAGCCGAAGCCCTTTTCCGCGTTGAACCACTTCACGGTACCAGCAGCCATGTCATTTCTCCTTCGGGGCAGTGCATCGGGATCCGCACTGCGCGGACCTCGTGTCGCCGCGATGATCACCCCGTCCGGAAAAAGAACCGGATAACAAAAGCGCCTCCGGTGGCACAGATACCGACCCGAGGGCACTTGAAGTTTTGGGAACCACAACTGCAACCGACATCGACAGTAGCACGCCGCAGCGGCCTGTGTACGGTGAAGAATCCCACTCCGCCTAATGCGATTGGAAATCTGTCTGCCCGTTCCGTTGAAATCTCAGCTCGCGAGCACAGATATTGACCCAGCCGGGCGTAGCGTTTCGGGAAGTATTGGGGGCGCCCAGCGTAAGAGGTGCTCCTCCAAGGGACGGTGCAGGGGAGCGTGGAGGTCAGGGTGGCGCCGGCAAGCGTCACGTCTCCGGCACTACTCTCCGCTTCGCGGGCACCTCGGATCAGCGATTGGAGAGGCGGTACCCATCGGCGCGGAATCCGTCCACTGCGGGAGGCGTGGCGTCGGTACGCGAGCTGCCCAGAGCCCAGCTGGTGACGGTGCCGGTGCGGCGGTCGATCCGGCGGCGGGCGCGCTCGCGGTTGGGGTAAGGGCGGTGAGCCATGATCCGCGGCCTGGCAGAGAGCCCAGTTCCGACTCGACACGTCGTCAACCTGTTGACCACGCCCGCCTCAACACCGGTGTGACGTGCCTCAGGCCGCATGGTGCGTGGCCTGGCACGGCCGATGGGCCTCCCCACTGGGTGGGACGGCCCGTCGTGGGCGCCGGCTCACCGCCTGGCGTCACCTACCGCCGCTGGTAGGGGGTCAGTGGCGGTGTCCGCGGCGGTGGCGGCCCCAGAAGACGGTTCACCCGAAAGTGAGTAACAGGCCGGCAGTCCGGACGTGCAGGCCCGGGCACATCGGGATGCGGCGCCCAGCGGGAGCTGCACCTGGGCACAGCGACGCCGGACGGCTCCTCGCCTCCTACACCGAGGCAGCCACCGTGCTCGCCGCGCTCGCCCAACTCTCATGCGGCGCGACCCGTCTCGGCAGACCGGGAACGCCAGTGGTGTGGCGGCCGGGCCGGGACTCGAACACAGGGCTGACCAGCACCGCCTATGGACGGAAGGCCGCAGCGCATAGTTACATTCCGGTCATGCTCCATGTAGGAAGATCCCACATCGTTGAAGTGCTCGCAGGTGCGCTCCTGCTGTTCTCCCTGCTCACGTGTGTGTGGCAATTGGACCGGCACAGTCGAGGACTGAGCATCAAGAGGCCGTGGCTCGCCGCCGCCATGGCAGCGTTGATCATCTACCACTTCTCGCCCTACTCATGAGCGATCACGGTTGAGCGCAATCGCGCCTCCTACGCAGCACAGGACGCGCGCCTCGCGCGTCGCGCCCCGGCCGCCGTCCTCGCCGGCGAGCCCCCGCCCGAGGCGTGGATGGAGGACATCACCGCCCCCGGCACGGACGACGAGGACGAGCAGCGCACCTACCCCGGCTGCTGACTGACCGCTGCCGCGCGAGCCACGTCTTGTGGGGGCCGTGCCACTGGCTGCGGTGTGTCCGCCGCCCGCCGTCGCGTACGGTGCCAGCGCCACCGACGCAGCCGGCCACGTGCACCCTCGCATCCCGCTGGCGCTCGCCGAGGACCACTACGACGCCTGGCTCGACCCCACCCACCAAGACCCCGACCACCTGCGCGCTCTCCTCGGCCAGCCCGCCGGCGGACACCTCGACGCCCGCCCCGTGTCGACAGCCGTCAACAACGTCCGCAACAACGGCCCCCAACGCCTCGACCCGGTCAGCCTGTAATCGCAGTAAGGGGCCAGTCAAAGACGGTCAGTCTGGCGGGAGTTGGAGCACACCAGCGACCGAAGCGACCGACCGCTACAAGCGCTGGTTGCCCGGCCGAAGCGCGGTGCGAAATCTCGACAGCGTTCCCGGCTCGGCTATGTCCGGGAACGGTCGATCGTCGCAGGCGCCGGCAACCCGCGGCTGCCCGGCTGCGTCCGTGATTGCACAGTGAAAGGGGAGCGGAGCCGTGTCGGAAGGCTTGACGGACAAGGACAAGCCCGCAGTAGTGCCGTTCGCGGCGTACCTGTGGGCGGCGGTGATGACTGGCGGCGGCGCGTTCGCCCTGGTCCATGACAGCACGGGTTGGCATCGTTGGATCTACGTGCTGAGCCTGCTCGGCGGTCTGACCGGGGTTGGCGAGTGCGCGCAGCGAGCTCGCCGAGCCCGTGCCGCGCGCCTGCCCCAGCCATGGCTGCCTCCGGCGCTTCTGGTGGCGTACGCGACGGCCGTGGTGGTGGCCTTGGTCGTGCTGGCGGTGCGGTAGCGGTCCCGGTCCGTGTGGGAGGCGGTGTCGCGGACCGCCTCGCGCAGTGCCGCCGGCATTGCCAGGCCTTCGCCCAGATGCGCCGCGTTGCGCTCGCCGCCTCGTCAGAGGCTCGCCGGCCTGCGGTCCGGGCCTGCGTGGCCGGCAGGTCCCCGCCCATATCCACACCAACGACCAACCTGGCCACGTCGCGGGAGTCCGCACTGGCTTATATGCGGGGTCTGATCGCTCCGCTGCAACGGCAGAACGGCCGGGCGCAGGCGGAGGAACCTTGATGGTGGTCGCCCTGGCGACGGCCTCGACCTGTGCGCGCTGGTGTCCGTTGCCGGCTGCGTTGTGGTCCGGCCTTGCCGGGGGGCCTGGATGCTTACGTGCACCGCACCACTGCGTGGTCTGCAACCAGCACAGTCAACCACCCGTGCGACTCGGCCGGATCTGTCGGCCGTGCCTGCCATCGGGTGTGAAGCGGTGCCGGGTACCGCTCCTGGATGATCTAGAGTTCCGGCGGCGCTAATCGATCCGCCGATCAGTTACTCGACTCAGGGGTGGGGATTGATCACTGTGAATTCTGCTGCTGCGCAGCGGAGAATGCCGGCGACCGTGCGGCGGGCAGCCGCCGCGGCGGTGGCCGGGGGTATGGCGCTGGTGGGCGTGGGGCTCACGGCGCCGGCGGCACACGCGGCCGAAGGCGACATCTCGTTCGCGAACGTCGTCCTCAACAACGGTAAGCCCATCGTCGTCGGCCTCAGCGCCGAGGTCGAGGCCCCGCTGACCTACACGGTCAAGAGCAACGTGTCACTCGACGACTGGTGGGTCGAGGCGTACCGCACCAACGGGTCCACCAAGTACCTGCTCGCGATCTCCACGACGCAGTGGGGCTGCCGGACGTCCTCCGCTGGGGGTTACACCTTCCGCGACTGCGACGAGACGATGACCATCGACCCGGACGGCATGTCGGGCGGTAACGGCAACCATCTCGTCAACAGTGACGCCGCGACGTGGAAGACCCTCGGAACGGGCATCAAGAAGAACGGCGGTTACGACACCGACCTGCTCTCCGCGACCGTCCGCCTCCAGCGTGCCTCGCGTATCCAGAACGCGAACGCGTCCCCCGAACCCGTCGCAAAGGGCAGGCCGATCACCGTCACCGGCACCGTGCAGCGCGCCAACTGGAGTCGGCACCGCTACGACAACTACGGTGACCGGCTGGTGAAACTGCAGTTCAAGCCCGCCGGTTCCAGCAGCTACTCCACGGTGAAGACGGTCACCGCCAGCAGTAGCGGCTACCTCAAGACCAGCGTGACAGCCTCGCAGGACGGCACCTGGCGCTGGAGGTACAGCGGCAACACCACCACCGGTGCCAGCAACTCCTCCGGCGACTACGTCGACGTGACCTGAGACCCGTGCCACGGTCACCAGCCCGACCGCCGTAGCCCTGCAGGCCGCACGTCTCGGCACCGTCGTTCTGTGAGGCCCTGGTAGGCGGGAAATTCGGCTGGCGGACTCTGACTGAGGTGGCTCGCCGACCAGAGTCCAGCGTGACCTGTTGTGTCCCTGCACAGTTCACTGGCCCAGTTCACTGGTGCTCGGCCACTAGACCACGACGTGCTGCGGACCTAGTCTCTGACCCGCCCGCATACGGAAACCCTCGTTCCGTTCGCCGATGAGGGCTGACACCTGCCTGCCCGCGCCTAGTCGCCCTTGTATCTCTCGTTGCCCAGGAACAGCCCGCCCCCTGTCCTGCCCGAGTGCGCCGGCGAACAGGGCAGCAGAGCGGACGACCGGATCGGAAAGGAAGGCTTGATGACCGACATCCCTGCCCAGGGGAGCCGCACCTCTGGTCGCGGTGAACGCGCGCCGATCGGACGCCGCACGTTCATGGGGTATGTGCTGGCCGGCGCCACCCTGGCTGTCGCCGCCGAACTCCCGCTGGGCGCGCCCGCTCACGCGGCGGTGCCCTCCGTGCCGCAGATCCCGGAGCTGTACGACCTGGAGGACATGCAGACCGACGCCGCGCGGCCGACGTCCGCACTGATCAGGATCGTGCTGCACGAGGACGGCACGGCGTCGTTCGAGCTGCCGCGCATGGAGGTCGGACAGGGCATCACCACCTCCACGGCGATGATCATCGCGGAGGAGCTCGACCTGCCCGTCGACAAGGTACGGGTGACGCTCGCACCGGCGCGTCCGGAGTTGCTGCTCAACCAGCTGACGGGCGGGTCGAACACCACGGTGTCGATGTTCACCCCGGTGCGGGTGGCCGCGGCGATCGCCCGCAAGGCGCTACTCGAAGCCGCGGCGATCGAACTCGGCTCGGTCGTGGGCCTGTTGAAGTCCAAGGCCGGGGTGATCTCGGCGCCGGACGGATCGTCGGTGTCGTACGGGGAGCTGGCGGTCAGAGCCGCGAGCAGCACGGTCAAGATGGTCGAGGCCGAGCTCAAGCCGGTCTCGGAGTTCTCGGTGATCGGCAAGCCGCACGGTCGTGACGACGCGCGGCTCGCGGTCACCGGGCAGAAGAAGTACGCGATGGATCTGCAGGTGCCGGACGCGCTGCCGACCATGGTGTGCCGGCCTCCGACGCTGAACGGGTCGCCGAAGTCGGTGCGCAACAAGGCGGAGGTGCTCGCGCTGCCGGGGGTCACGGACGTGGCCGTGGTCGACACCGGGGTCGCGGTGCGCGCGAAAACGTTCGGGCAGTGCATCGACGCGGTGCGGGCGCTCCAAGTGGAGTGGGCGGCCGGTTCGGTGGAGGGTGAGTCCGACGAGACGATCCTGGCGCGGCTGCGGAAGGCCGAACTGCCGCTGGCAGTCCCGGACATCCCGCTGCTCGCCAAGACGGTGGAGGCGGACTTCACATTCATGTTCCGCAGCAGCGCGGCGCTGGAGCCGAACTGCGCGATCGCCGACGTCCGCACCGACCGGGCGACGGTGTGGGCGGGCCTGAAGTCACCGATCGTGGCGCAGGGCGACATCGCCAAGGCCGTCGGACTGCCGCAGACCGCAGTGACGGTCAACGTCATAACGGGTGGCGGCTCGTTCGGGCACAAACTCTTCGGCGACGCCGCGATCGAGGCCGCGAAGATCTCCAAAGCCATGGGCAAGCCGGTCAAGCTGATGTGGCACCGCGCGGACGAGCCCCGGCAGGGCCGCGTGCACCCCATGGCCACGTCCCGGATCCGGGCCACGTATCTGGCCGGACAGGTGCTCACCTTCGAGCAGCGGCACACGAGTGTGGTGACCGACTTCAGTCACGGGCTCGGCGAGATGATCACGGCGACGGCGGATCGGCTGCCCACCGGGCTCGGCGGGCTGGCGTTCTCGGAGACGATCTTCACGCTCACCCAGGAGCTGCCGTACAACTTCGGTGTCGTGACGCAACTGCTCAGCGAGACCGACTCCCGGTTCAACACCGGGAGCATGCGCAACATCTACTCCCCCGACGTGGCGTGCGCGAACGAGCTGGTCGTCGACCAGCTCGCCAAGAAGATGGGCAAGGACCCGCTCGAGTTCCGGCTCGCGTTCCTGAAGAACGCGCGGGTCAAGGCGGCGTTGAAGAAGGTCGCCGAGGTGGGTGACTGGGGCCGGTCGATGCCCGCGGGAACGGCCCAGGGCATCGCGATCCACAGCGAGTACAAGGGCGCGACCGCCGTGCTCGTCGAGATCGACTGCCGCCCTCAGACGGTGAACCGGAAAGTGCCGAACGGTGCGACCGGGCCACGCGTCACAAAGGCGGTCATCGCCGTCGACGCCGGACTCGTGATCAACCCCAAGGGGCTTGAGGCCCAGATGATGGGCGGCGTCTCGGACGGCATCGCGCTCGCTCTGACCAGCAGCCTGCACCTGCGCAACGGGCATTTCCTCGAGGCCAGCTGGGACAACTACTTCTACACCCGTCAGTGGAACGTCCCCACTGACTTCCAGTGCGTCGTGATGCCCTCCGACTCGCAGCAGCCCGGCGGCGCCGGCGAGGCGGGCGTGGCCGCGTCCGTGGCGGCGGTCGCGTGTGCCTACGCGCGGGCGACCGGCACGGTCCCGACGCGTTTCCCGGTCAACCACAGCACGGTCGACTTCGAGGTCAAGCCGTTCGTCCCGCCGGTCCCCCAGTCGCCGTCCGACGGCCTGAGCCACACCTTCTGAGGAGCCCACGTGAGCACCCACACCTTCATCCTCAACGGCAAGCCCGTCACCGTCGACGTGGACGACAGCGTCCGGCTGCTGTGGGTCCTGCGGGACGTGCTCGGCGTGACCGGCCCGAAGTACGGCTGCGGCATCAACGTCTGCAAGGCCTGCACGTCCCACGTCAACGGCAAGGCGTTCAACCCCTGTTCCGTCGAGGTCAAGGACATCGGCCCGGACGACGAGATCACCACGATCGAGGGCCTCGCCGACACAGTCGACGCCGACCTGCACCCCATGCAGGAGGCCTGGCTCGAATACGACGTGGCACAGTGCGGCTACTGCCAGCCCGGACAGATCATGGCCGCCGTCGCCAAGGTCAGGCAGGCCAGGGCGGCCGGCCGCGAGATCACCGACGCGGACCTCGACGAGATCCGCAACATCTGCCGCTGCGGCACCTACAACCGCATCCGGGAAGCGATCAAGGCCGGCGCGGAACGTATGTGAAGACGCGTCCGCACGTCTCAGGACCATCCGACCAGGGAAATGAGCACCGTGCTGGACCTGAGAGACCAGTTGCTCCGTTGGCACGAGGAGGGGCGGGCCTTCGCCGTCGCGACCATGGTGGCGGTCCACGGGAGCGCTCCCCGGTCACCCGGTTCAGCGCTGGCCGTAGGTGTCGACAGGGCTGTCATCGGAAGTGCGTCCGGCAGTTGCGTGGAGGGCGCCGTGTACGACTTGTGCCAGGAAGCCCTGGCATCCGGCGCCTGCACAGTGGAGTCCTTTGGGTACTGACGCCTTCGCCACCGGCCTGACCTGCGGAGGGTCCTTGGACGTCTTTGTTCAGCCCTTCCTGCCGGCCGAGCACCCGGAAATGATGGGTCCTTGGCCTTGGCAGGTGCCACGGACCCGGTGACCGTGGCCCGGGTCGTCCGCGGACCTGCCGAGCAAGCTGGCCAGGTCGTGTGCGTACGGGCGGACGGAACCAGCCGTCAGCAACTTCGCCGATCCGGTCCTGAAGGCAATGGCGGCATGCGCCGCTCGCTGGTTTCGCGGTAGTCGCACAGGCCCTGATCGCGCCATCGGCACTCGGTGACGGTCACGCAGGCGTGGGCGTCGGGGTCGGGCCAGTTGTCGGCGCCCGTATGCAGGGCGTTGCCGCGGCCGCAGGACGGGCAGCGTCTGCGCTCGGCGTGGCTGCGTTTCCCGGCGCGCTGAGGTCCGCTGTTCCTGGTGCCCGGCTTCTCAGCCGGCGGTGCGGTGCCCGGGAAGTTTGATGGTGGGGTAAGGGCGTTGACCCGGTGCCGGTCGACTCGACGATCGTGCGAGCCCACCAGCACGTCATGGCGGACTTCCGAGGGCGTCTCGGATCGGTCACCATGGAGGTCCGTCGGCGATCCGAGGGTGGGGATGAGCGAGGGTGGGAACGTTCTGGACGGGCAACAGAGCGGGCGGGAGCAGGTCGGACCCGCCCCGTGGCTGGCGCTGGCCTGTCTGGTCGGGCTGTTGCTGGCCTACGTCGTACTGACGAACTTCACCGCAGAGCTTCGGGCAGCGCTGTGGGGCGAGCCCGGCACCGTGACCGAAGTCGACTGCCGGACGTACGACAACACCGTGGCCAATGCGGGAACGTCAACGTCCTGCTCAGGCATCTTCACCCCGGACGACGGCGACTCGTCGTTCGAAGTCCCCGTCGAGGGCGACATCGATTCGCAACCGGTCCGCGCGTGGCTGGTGGACGGCACATCCGGCACCGCGTATGTCTCACCGACGGTGTGGTCGGGGGTGCTCCCGGTGGGACTGTCTCTCTTCCTGGCCGGTCTCCCGGCGGCGGTGACGGTGAAGCGCGTGCGCCATATCCACGCACAACGCCCCGGAGAGCCGTTTCACGGATCAGCCCCGGAGTCGAGTGCGTGATCGACGGACAAACACGACGGGTACAGCGAGCAAGTCACCTTGCTCGACATCAACAAGCGGGCCCGTTGCCATAGGAGCGGCCCGCGAGCGAGGGCCCGTCTCCCTCCGTGCGCTCCGTAGCGGCACAGGCCTGAGCCGAGTCGACCGCCATCTACGGCTCAGCCCCGCCAGGTGGCGCGCTCATCCGCCAACTGAAGCGCTCAGTGAGCTCGATCATGCCCCGTCCTGCCCTCGCGCGCCCTGACGATTCATTCGAACCTCGTCGAATGCTGCCACAAAGCGTCGCGACGGCAGTGCGCGCGCAAGACCGGTGCCTACGCATGGGGCGGCGCTGCACTGGTCCAGCGCGCACCTTCCCACATTGAGCCCGCACGAGCGCGAGGTGCAGTTAGAACGGCTCCTGGCCTGGATCGTTGGTCAAGGGGCATTCTCGTGTCCTTCACCGCGACTGTCTGATGCCTTCGTGGTTCCCGCTTGGTCGGGCACGGCTGCGGCATGGGAGTACGTGATCAGTGTCAGGCCCCGTCGACTAGCGGGAGAGGGCCGCTTCAGCCTCGGCGGGAGTGTCATAGACCGACAAAACCTGACTGATTCCGGTCATCTCCAACATGCGCAGTAGATGCTGCGGCACACGAGCCAAGGCCAGTTCCGCACCGTGCTCGTTCGCCCGCAGCCGGGCCAGTAGCAGCACGTTGAGCCCAGATGAGTCGCAAAAGGTTACCTCGGACAGCTCCAGCACGATGAGTCGGGCACTGCGAGTGATGAGTCGGTTGAGACCCTCGGTCAACGCCGAGCGGCTCTCATGGTCCATCTCGCCTCGTACCAGGCCCACGACACCATCGTCCGAAGCTGTCATCTCGACCGTGCAATCGCCCATCATGTCCTCTCAACCGCCTGCCCGACGAGCCGTGCGCGGAGACTGCAAACCGCCTTGGCGCGCCACTGAGGGCCGTGGGGCTCGATCCTCTCCGCCACGGCCGCCCACTAGGCAGCTCAGAGCGACATCACTGCAATCTGACCTGGCTCAACGGTCGAGTGACTGCAGAACTCACGTCCAAACACGTCTACGGGAAGTCACAGAGCGGAGCGGGCCCCCATTCCCCCCAGCTCCCATCCGGTCCGCTGTCGACCCGCACACTGCGGAAGCCGAGCCTCCGGCGGTTGCGCCTGCTCTGCCAAATCTGGTATCTCGGGCGTCCTCGTCGCGACCATTGACGAGTGGCTGTGACCCGCGGTCTTACGCGGCGGGTCCTCGTTCCACGCCGTCGGCAGAACGCTCACACACAAGACGCAGGCGAAGTCGTCCTCAGGCACGAGGCTGCCTGGGCACCAGCCCGACACCCCGGACGCTGAACCCCGCCCTTGCGGATCCTGGCCCGTGTCGCCCGACTACGCCGAAGCCTCGGCCCCTGCGCGGGGGGCGAACCCGCTCCCCTGCTCGGCGAACACCTTGATCGCGGCGCCCAGGAACTCCACCATCCCGGGGTGGTAGGAATCGTGGAACGCCCTCATGGCCTCGTCCTCGGCGTAGAAGAGCGATATGCCGACGTAAGCCTCCCTCGAGGGCGTGTAGAACCGGCTGACGATGTCGAAGTGCCTGCGGACGAGCTCTTGGATCTGCTGGTCCCCTGGCAGGGAGCCGCCGTCCAGGAATGCCGTGATCTCCCGGTACAGGACGTCCCAGTCCTGGTGGACCTGCTCCTTGTCCACATGTTCCCAGTTGTTGGTCAGGGCAAGGCTTTTCGCCTGCTCCTCGGCCAACGCCCGGCGGCACTTGTCCTCGTAACTGTTCCCCACGGCACCGGTTCCCATCGTTTCGTCACCTCTGCGGTGGATCCCCGAGAGGCCGTCGATACGTCGACGTCGACCGGCCGCAGATGATCAACTGCCGGTCCAGGCCGAACGGTGACACAGAGCTACCGGGTGGGCAAACCATTTCTCGGGCCCTCCGGCGCTCAGTCCCGGTCAGCCGGTGGTGGAAAGGTGCAGCTCGAACGGCGAGCCGTCGGGGCGGGGCGTTCAGCCGCTCGACCGCGCGGCCCGGATTCTCCCGGCGACGTCGCGCGGCAGGACGATCTCGGCCGGCAGCGGGCCGGTTCCATGACTGTTCGCCCCTGAGATCTGCCCGACCCGTGAGCCGTGACCATTCACAGTTCAAGATCTGTTTCCGGTACGCGGCCGTAGTCGCTTCGTCACGTCGGGTGATCTTGGTTTTCGTTGACGTCGTGCAGGACGCTGTGCGCACTGCGCACGACCTCCAGTTCCCCCCGGGGTTGAGGGGCGCATACGCGGCCCGGAGGGGACGTGCACAGCCCGACAACCGTACCTAGGGTGGGAGGTGCAGGTGTGTGACACGGCCTGGAACGAGTGACGAAGCAGGAGGGCCCGCGACGCGGCGCCCAGTGAGCTGGAGGCCCGGCAGCGGAGGCCGGCGCGGAGCGCGCGCACGTCGTCGGGCGTTGGGGATGGACCAGAGGCGGTTCTGAACCATGAGGGATGTACATCGGCTTGAACCCACGTCGGCGGACCCGGGCGGTGGCAGCGTGCTCGCGGCGTGGGAGCGGTTCGTGCGGGGCGAGGATCACATTCCGGGTGTCCGGCCTCTGGTGGCGATCTCCTGGCATCGCTGCCGAGAGCAGTACCGGGTCGATCCTTACCTCACGGAGGCTCCGGTGGCCGTCGCGGAGTTCGGCCATGCCCCCGAGCATGATGTCGTGTTCGCTGAGCTGGGTTTTCGTGCCGCCTCCGTGGCGCATGAAGTGGGCAGCCTGGGTTGCGTCGTCACCGTCACCGATGCCGCCGGGCGAATACTGGCCGAGTGGGGTGATCAGGCCACGCTCGCCAAGGCCGGCGGGTGCAATCTGGCGCCCTGGTTCTGCTGGTCCGAGTGTGCGGTCGGGACGAACGGTATGGGGACGGCGCTCGAGGCGCACGGTCCGGTACCGATCCGGGGTGCGGAGCACTGGTGCCGGGCGTTCCACGATTGGTTCTGCGCGGGTATGGCGGTGCGTGACGTGGTGACCACGGAACCGATCGCGGTGCTGACCATCTGCTGTTGGCGCAGCGAGCTTCCTGCGTCCGCGGAAAGCTGGCTGGCGAAGGCGGTGACCATGACCCAGCACCCGCTGAAGAGGCGCGCCAGGGATAGCGGCGCGGAGCTGGTCGCTGCCTACACCCAGGCCAGGGGACGCTCCAGCGCGGCGCTCGCCGCGCTGGACACCGGGGGCAAGGTGGTGATCGCCGACGACATGGCAAGCGTGCTCCTGGGCGTCCCGGCGTGTACCCCGGCGGTCGACCCGACACTGCGTTGGAACCCCGGTCTGCCGGAGTTGATCGCGGCCGCCCGATACGCCGCCGGCCAGGCGGCTCACAACCCGGACTGGGTGGGCTCGACGCAGATATTCGCCCATCTCGCCGACGAGCCGACATCGATCAGTTTCCGACCCGTCTTCTCGTCCGGGCACCTGATCGGGAACCTGGTCGCGTTCGGTGCGTCCGACGGGGCGCAGTTGCCCCAGGCGGAGGGTTCCGCGCACCCGTCGGTGCAGCCGCGTCGGCTGGTGGCGGTACGCGGCAACCGGATGGTGCTGCTGCAGCTGCCGGAGGTCTCCTTCGCTGAATCGATGGGGAACGACGTGTGGCTCTGCACCGAGCAGGGGCGACTGCGAGCCGCCTCTGTGAGCCTGGACAAGCTCGACAATGAGCTGGCGGATTTCGGTTTCCTGCGGGTGCACCGCCGGTACGTGGTCAACCTCAGCCGTGTCCGGGAGATCGAGCGGGGGGTCAAGGGCGACCTGATTCTGATCATGGACGGCCGGGTGCGGGAGATGGTGCCGGTTTCCCGACGGAACGCGCCGGCCGTGCGTCGCGCGCTGGACATCTGACTAAAGCGAGGCCGACACGGCCCCTGGGCCCGGAAGGAGGTTCCCGTGTCTGACAATCCGGACGCTGTGAGCGGCGAGATGAACGCTGGGAGCGCGGGCGGCCTCGGCCTGTCTGCCTCGGCCGAGCACCGTCGTCGTCCGACCGGGGGTGCGGGCAACCGCGACTGGTGGCCGGACCAGCTCAACCTGACGGTGCTCCGGAACCACTCCGCCGTCGCCGGCCCGATGGGCGAGGACTTCGACTACGCCGCGGAGTTCCTCACGCTTGACCTCGACGCCCTGGCGCGGGACGTCGACGAGGCGCTGACGACGTCGCGGGAGTGGTGGCCGGCCGACTTCGGCCACTACGGGCCGCTGGTGATCCGCATGGTGTGGCATTGCGCCGGGACGTACCGCATCGCCGACGGCCGCGGTGGCGCGAGCACCGGCATGCAGCGTTTCGCGCCGCTGAACAGCTGGCCGGACAATCGCAACCTCGACAAGGCGCGCCGGCTGCTGTGGCCGATCAAAAAGAAGTACGGCCGCAAGATTTCGTGGGCCGACCTGATGATCTTCGCGGGGAACCGTGCCCTCGAGACGATGGGCCTGAGGACCTTCGGCTTCGCCGGTGGCCGGGCGGAGGTCTGGGGGCCCGACGAGGGGATCTTCTGGGGTCCCGAGCGCGCCTGGCTCGGAGACGAACGCCATGGCGGCGTCCGGGAGCTGGAGGACCCTCTCGCCGCGGTCCAGATGGGCCTGATCTACGTCAACCCGGAGGGGCCGAACACCGTCCCGGACCCGTTCACCGCGGCCCGGGACATCCGTGAGACGTTCCGGCGCATGGGGATGAACGACGAGGAGACCGTCGCGCTGATCGCGGGCGGCCATACGTTCGGCAAGACCCACGGCGCGGCCGACCCGGAGTCCTACCTCGGCCCCGAACCCGAGGGCGCCCCCCTTGAGGAGCAGGGCCTGGGCTGGAAGAGCAGCTACGGCACCGGAAAGGGCAGGGACACCATCTCCAGCGGTCTGGAGGGTACGTGGACACCCACCCCGACGAGATGGGACAACACCTTCTTCGAGACCCTGTTCGGCTACGAGTGGGACCTGGAGCTGAGTCCAGCCGGTCTGTGGCAGTGGACCCCGAGGGACGGCGGCGGGGCCGGCACCGTGCCGGACGCCCACGACCCGTCGACGGCACACGCCCCGACGATTTTGACGACCGATCTCGCGCTGCGGTCGGACCCGGTCTACGAGCCGATCTCCCGGCGGTTCCTGGAGAACCCGGACCAGCTCGCGGATGCGTTCGCCCGGGTGTGGTTCAAGCTGACGCACCTCGACATGGGTCCGGTCCAGCGCTACCTCGGACCGCTGGTCCCCCGGGAGACGCTGCGCTGGCAGGACCCGGTCCCCGCGGTCGACCACGAGCTCGTCGGGGCGGCGGACATCGCCGCGCTCAAGAGCCGCATACTCGCCTCCGGGCTGTCGGTCTCCCAGCTCGTCTCGACCGCGTGGGCGTCGGCCTCGACGTTCCGCGTCAGCGACAAGCGTGGCGGGGCGAACGGCGCGCGTATCCGCCTCGAGCCGCAGCGGGGCTGGGAGGTCAATGAACCGGACGAGCTGGCACAGGTGCTGCGCACTCTCGAGGGGATTGCCAAGTCCTTCAACACCTCCCAGAGAGGGGACAAGAAGGTCTCGCTGGCCGACCTCATCGTGCTCGGCGGAGCCGCCGCCGTGGAACTGGCAGCCAAGCTCGCCGGCTACGACGTCCAGGTCCCGTTCACTGCGGGACGCACGGACGCCACGCACGAGTGGACCGATGCAGAGTCCTTCGCCCCGCTCGAGCCGAAAGCGGACGGGTTCCGCAACTACCGGGGCAAGGGCAACCGACTACCGCCGGAGCACCAGCTGGTCGACCGCGCGGACCTGCTGAACCTGACCGTGCCCGAGATGACCGTCCTGATGGGTGGCCTGCGGGTGCTGGGCGCCAACTATCAGGGATCGCCGCTGGGCGTCTTCACCTCTGTGCCCGGGGCGCTCACCAACGACTTCTTCGTGAATCTCCTCGACACGGGCACGCAATGGCAGCCGACATCCGCGGCCGGGGAAATCTTCGAGGGTCGCGACCGCGCCACCGGCAAGGTCAAGTGGACCGGTAGCCGGGTCGACCTCGTCTTCGGCTCGAATCCCGAGCTGCGCGCCGTCGCGGAGGTCTATGCGAGCGACGATGCACGGGAGAAGTTCGTGCGGGACTTCATCGCCGCGTGGGACAAGGTCATGAACCTTGATCGCTACGACCTCGTATGATCCTCCGTCGAGGTCAAGCCGCCAGGAGGGGCGTGCAGACCGGTCAGCGCGCGTGGACGAACAAAACGCTCCAGCACCTCCATATCCGGCGACGGTTGTGTCAGTCTGCGGCCGGACCTGACGCGTCTCGCTGCAGTGCAGCCGGCTCCTGCCAACGGCGGCCATCCGGGTGCGAACGGTAGCTGGTGGCGGACGAGCGGCGTGAGTCGCCCGAACTGGGGCTCACCTTGTCGGTGTGATCCATCCGGCGTACCGTGCCTTTTGAGTACAGATATCTCACCCTTCTCGGTCTGACTCATCCGGCGTAGCGGACTATCAATTCAGAAAGAATATCCCCGCCGAGTGACAGGACACCCGGCCAGCGAAGTGTGTGCTTAAGCGCGCCTTATGCGAATTGGGCGCAGAGATTGGGATGAGGGGAGTGAAGCCCCCATGACGACCACGCAGGAGCGAGCCGACCTGCTGGACAAGATCGGGCTGGCCGCACAGAACAAAGCAGCGCTGGGGCAAGTGCTGGGAACCGGAAGCATTGGGCAGGCCACCGAGAAATCGGATGGCCACATGGAGGCCACAATTCGCATCCACCCGGATGAGCTGACCTTTGATCCCTCCATTCTCGTTATGCCTCACGGAGGCGATATCGAGCTGGATCTCGTCAACGACGACCAGAATACGCACTGCGCGCTCCTGCCGAGCAACGGCGACCGGAAGTTCATCTGGCTGGTGAACCATTCACACGGACGCGCGCACCTCAACCTCGACGGGCCGGGCTACTACTGGTACGCCTCGCCCACCGGCAACGACGAGGGGCGGGGGCTGACCGGGGCCATCGTCGTCCTGGGGGACGCTCCGCCAGAGGCCCGCCTCGACCGTCCCGAACAGCCGCGGCCGTAGCAACAAGTAGGAGGTGGAGGAAATGACCGTCGACTACGCCGACTACGTCGACGCGGGTGAGGCTGTCGATCAGGGAGCCCTGAGCGGCAAGGTTGCGGGCGGCGAGGTCGCACCGCCGGTAGTGGCGGGCGTCGACTACGAACGCATACTCAACGCCCGCGAGGAACCCCAGAACTGGCTCACCTACTACGGCGCCTATAACGGGCAGCGGTACAGCCCGCTGGATCAGATCAACACCGAGAACGTCAAGCGCATGGTCCCCGCCTGGGTCTTCCAGGCCGGCACGACCGGCCTGATCGCGGGCGCGTCAACCTATTCGTTCGAGGCAACCCCGATCGTCGTCGACGGGGTCATGTTCGTCTCCGGCTGGGACGGCTGGGTCTGGGCCCTCAACGCGAAGACGGGTGTGGAGATCTGGCGGTACAAGCACGCGGTCCCCTTCGACGTGTCCTTGTGCTGCGGGAACGTGAACCGCGGGGTCGCCGTGGCTCAGGGGAAGGTCTTCTTCGTCACGGCGAACGCCCGTATCCTCGCGCTCGACGCCACCACCGGCAAGCGGGTCTGGGACAAAACCTACGGAGACGTCCGAGCCGGAGAAAGCGCCACGGTCGCCCCGCTGATCGTGAAGAACATGGTCATCGTGGGCAGCTCCGGCGGCGAGTTCGGCGTGCGCGGCCACCTCGACGCGTTCGACCTCGAAACCGGCGAACACCAATGGCGCTGCTACACCGTGCCGAAGCCCGGAGAGCCCGGCTCGGAGACCTGGCCCGCCGACGGCGAGGCCTGGGCACGGGGCGGCGCGAACTGCTGGGTCACCGGCACCTTCGACCCGGAGACGAACCTCCTGTACGTCGGCACCGGTAACCCGGCGCCCGACTTCGACGGAGGTGTCCGCGAGGGCGACAACCTCTTCACGGACAGCGTCATCGCCGTCGACGTGGACAGCGGTCAGATCCGCTGGCACTACCAGTGCACTCCGCACGACCTGTGGGACTACGACAGCATCGCCGAGTGCATCCTGTTCGAGCACGACGGGCGCAAACTGCTCGGGCACTTCGACAAGAACGGCTACTTCTTCGTACTCGACCGGACCAACGGCGAGAGAGTACACATCACCCCGTTCGTGGACCGGATCACATGGGGAGCGATCACGAGGGACGGCCAGGTGACGGCCAAGGTGTACCCGGACAAGGAGGGAGAACCGGTCCACTTCTACCCGGGCCCGGCCGGCGCCAAGGAATGGACCCACGCGGCCTACAGCCCGAAGACCCAGCTCTTCTACGTCCCGGTCCAGGACACCGGCGCCACGGCCACGCGGCGACGCCGGGAGTTCAAGGAAAGCATTCCGTACTGGGGTGCGGGCGTTCAGGTGGACATTGAGGACATGGCAGGGTCCATCAGCGCGTTCGACGCAGGCGGTGAGGAGAAGTGGCGCTGGCGCAACGAACTCCCGATGTGCGCCTCGGTGCTGGCCACCGGCGGCGACCTGGTGTTCGCCGGTGAAGCCTCCGGGGAGTTCAACGCGCTCGACGCCCGCACCGGCGAGCTGTTGTGGCAGTTCCAGTGCGGAAGCGGCCACCACAGCAGCCCGAGCACCTACATGGTCGACGACAGGCAGTACATCGCCGTGCCGGTCGGTTGGGGCGGCTGGGCCGAGGGGTTCCTCCCCGGCATGCTCGGCGCGGGGCACGGCAGCGCCCTGATCGTCTTCGCCCTCCCTGAATCGTCGTAGCGCACGACCGGAGCCCGCCGCAGTCCGCGCGGAAAGGAGGTGAATCCATGGAATCCCAGCTCACTGCGTGGGAGACCCCCGAGACGGAATCTCAACTCGCCGCGTGGGAAACGCCCGAGTTCGACGAGATAGCCGTCGCGGCCGAGGTGACCATGTACCTCGATCGGTTGGAGGAGTAGCGGATCCGGGGCGGCGCCGGACCTGGTCCGGCGCCCCCGGACAGCCCGGGACGGCCCCGGACGGCCGCGCCGGCAACGGCCCCGGATATACGGCGAACGGAGTGCTGGCGTGTTGCTGCGCGTACTGGGCTCGGCGGCGGGGGGCGGCTCCCCGCAGTGGAACTGCGGCTGCCCGGTGTGCACCGAAGTCCGCTCACGGTCCGGCCTCGCCCGCACCCAGTCGTCGGTCGCGGTCAGCACCGACCGCCGCCGGTGGTTCCTCATCAACGCCTCGCCCGACGTCCGCACCCAGATCGAGGCCTTCCCCGCCCTGCACCCGCGCGGCGACCGGACGACACCCCTGGAGGCGGCGCTGCTCACCGACGCCGAGCTGGACCACACACTCGGCCTGCTTCTGTTGCGCGAGGCCCGCACCCTGCGGCTGTACACCACACCGGCCACGCGCACGACACTGTGTGACGGCTCGGGAATTCTGCCAACCCTCGAGCGTTACTGCCCGGTCGAGTGGCGTGCAGCGACTCCCGGCGCCGACCTCGCCCTGGCGGACGGGCTGTCCTGCCGGGTCTTCGACGTACCCACCACCAAACCCGCCCGGTTCGCAGCCGCGGTCGACCACGGTCGCGTCGTCGGCTACCGGCTGACCGACCAGCGCAGCGGGGGAACGTTGGTGTACCTGCCCGGGGTGCAATCGCTGACGCCGGCGCTGCGTATGGAGATCGAGGACTGCACATGCCTGTTGATCGACGGGACCTGCTGGCGCGACGACGAACTCGTCCGACTCGGCCTGTCCGGCAAGACGTCCCGGGACATGGGCCACCTGCCCATCGACGGCCCGGACGGCAGCCTTGCCCAACTCCCCTCGCTGCGTGCGGGGCGGACGATCTTCGTGCACATGAACAACACCAACCCCATCCTCCTGGAGGACACACCCGAACGGCGTACCGTGGAGGAAAACGGCATGGAAGTGGCCATAGACGGCCTCGAGGTCCAGGTGTAGAGCCGTGACGACAACAACCACGACAACCGGCGCCGACGACTTTGTCGAGAGCTTGCGGGCCCACTCGCGGCAATACCACGACCAGCACCCGTTCCACGTCCGGATGAACGCCGGCAGGCTCAGCCGCCGACAGATCCGTGGCTGGGTCGCCAACCGTTTCTACTACCAGGAGAACATCCCCCGCAAAGACGCCGCGATCCTCTCCAACTGCCCCGACCTGGATGTCCGCCGCCGCTGGATCCGACGCATCATCGACCACGACGGTACCGCCGACGGCGAGGGCGGCATCGAGGCATGGCTGCGCCTCGGCGAAGCCACGGGGCTGACCCGCGAGGAGGTCCGCGACCACCGGCACCTGGTACCCGCTGCGCGGTTCGCCGTCGACGCCTACGTGAACTTCACCCGGACCCGCCCCTGGGTGGAAGCAGTGGCGTCCTCGCTCACCGAGCTGTTCGCGCCCGACCTGATGGCGGCCCGGCTCCAGGCATTCGAACGCTGGTACCCGTGGATCGACCCCGCGGGCCTTGCCTACTTCCGCTCCCGTCTGGAACAGGCGCCCCGCGACTGCGAACACGCCCTCCAGGTGGTCACCGCGTACTGCCTCTCCGCCGAGTCCCAGGCGCGTGCCGTCGACGCGCTGTCGTTCAAGTGCGACGTCCTGTGGAGCCTGATGGACGCCATCGACCAGGCCTACCCGGAGTGACCATGGACCCGACCCACACCGCAACGACCCGGACCGGCACCAGAATCCGACCCGCCGTCGGAATATCGGCCCTTGACCGGCCCCGGCTGTCGCGCCATGTCCGGCTGGCCTTCTGCCGGACCAGGAGGCGCCGAATTCTGCTGCACCCCGAGACGGTGGTAATTCTGAACGGCAGCGGCGCGGCCGTCCTCGAGCTGTGCGACGGGCGGCACACCGTGGCCGAGATCGTCACCGAGCTGGGCGCGCGCTATCAGACCGTCCCCGAGGACGAGGTGCGACAGTTCTTGACCCGGCTCGTCTCCCGGCGCTGGCTGGAGCTCACCGATGGATAGCCCGTTCGGACTCCTGGCCGAGCTCACCTACCGGTGCCCACTGGCCTGCCCCTACTGCTCCAACCCGCTGAACATGGCCGGCTATCAGGACGAGCTGACCACCGAGGAGTGGCGGCGCGTGCTGACCGAGGCAAGCGACCTGGGCGTCCTCCAGTGCCACCTGTCGGGAGGGGAGCCACTGCTGCGGCGCGACCTGGCGGAGATCGTGACGCACGCCCACGACCTCGGCCTCTACACCAACCTCATCACCAGCGCCCTCGGGCTCTCGCGATCGAGGGCCGACGAGCTGCGGGCCGCCGGCCTGGACCACGTGCAGATCAGCATCCAGGCCGACGAACCGAAGGTGTCCGACCGGATCGCCGGCACCCCCTCCTTCCAACGCAAGATCGAGGCAATGCACATCGTCAAGGAACTGGGGTGGCCGCTCACCATCAACGTGGTGCTGCACCGGCACAACATCGACCGCATCGCCGACCTGTTCGAACTGGCCGAGGACGTGGGCGCCGACCGGCTGGAGCTGGCCAACACCCAGTACTACGGATGGGCCTGGCGAAACCGTGACGCGCTGCTGCCGAGCCGGGCCCAGCTCGAAGCGGCCGAAGTGGTCGTGCGGGCGGCACGCGAGCGGCTGCGGGACCGCATGGACATCATCTACGTCATCCCCGACTACTACAGCCGCTTCCCGAAGCCCTGCATGGGCGGCTGGGCCTCTCGGCAACTGACCGTAACGCCGAACGGCGACGTCCTGCCCTGCCCGGCTGCCCAGCCCCTGCCGCTGCCGCGGGCCAGCGTGCGCGACGACCCACTGGAGCGGATCTGGGCCGAGGCCCCCGTGATGACCGCGTTCCGGGGAACCGACTGGATGCCAGAGCCCTGCCGGAGCTGCTACCGGCGGGAGTTGGACTTCGGCGGGTGCCGCTGCCAGGCGTTCCTGCTCACTGGTGACGCCTCCCGCACCGACCCGGTCTGCTACCTCTCACCCGACCACGACCTCGTCATCCGGGCAGTCGAGGCCGCCAACACCGACCCGCGTGCCGGCGATGCTCCGCTGATCCCCCGCCCGCACCGGCCAGGTCTGCCACCTGTCACCCGTCCACATGGTCGCCAAGGCGATCGAAGGCGCTGACGCCGACTCGTAACTCGGCGACCTTCCTTCCTCCCCGCCCGCGGGCCCGCCTCCCGGCGGAGCGGATCAGTTGCCGAACCACAACGGCAGCGCCGCAGCGGCGATGATCAAGGTGATCCCGCTCAGCAGGTCCGAGCGGATCCGGATGAGGCGCGCCGCGGCCCGCCCGAGCTGCAGACCGAGCAGCGACAACACTGCCGTCATCAAGCCGAACGTTGCCGCCGAGAACCACGGCGAGAGACCAAGAACTCCCAGGCTCGCCCCGGCGAACAAATTGTCCAGGCTCAGCGTCAACGGAATACCGAACAACGCCCAAGGGTGGTCCAACTCCTCCGGCTCCGGGTTGCGAACGGACGAGATGACGAGGTAGAGACCGTACCCACCGAGCGCGGCCGCGCCCACCACATCGGCGACGCCCCCTACGAATTCCCCGATCCGGCGACCGATCAACAGCCCGACCAAGGGCATAACGGCGTCCCACAGTCCGAAGGTCAGCGCGACCTGCACCGCGCGCTTCAAGCCGAACGGGACCGTGCCGAGCGCGATCGATACTCGGAAATTGTCGAGACTGAGTACGAAGCCCAGGACCAGTATTTCCCAGATCATGGCGATGCAACTGCCCGATGAAGACCGGCGTTAGAGAAAGCGACTCTGCTTCGACTCACTTCCATCATGCCTATAGGGTATCTCGGCAGGATCGACCAAAAAACCCGGCAAGCCGAATTCTCGGCGGAGTTTCGACGCTACTCACCCGAGGGTGACCAGCGCATACAACGACTCACAGTTCGAGCCAGCACGCCTAATTGGTTGAGTACGACAGCGGCGACTTCTCCTACGCCGAGGCAACGACCCCCGCGGGTCCCACGCCTCTACCGACGGCCACGGAAGCGGCCACACCCTTCCTCGACGGGTTCTGTCCGGTTTGATCACATGATGCCGAGGGTGGCCAGTGGTCGGGTGGCGTCTCGGCAGTGTTTGTCCAGCAGCGGAACCTCCCGCCAGGGCAGCTGCTAGAGGTGCTGGTGCAGCAGCGGCTGACTCCTCTTGATCACGGCGATGTAGTGGGCCTTCTTCTCCTCCACCAGGAAGCGGGCATGGGCTGTCTGGGAGTGCAGGGCGTCGAAGGTGACGACGGTGTCGGCCAGGTCGAGGTCGGCGAGCATCGGCCGGAAGACGGTGATCTCGTTGGTCTTGGCGCTGACCTCACGCTGGGCTGCGACCAGGCCGGTCCCGGTCATCGCGGCCTGAAGGTGGACCGGGATGCCGTCGGCGCGGCGCGCGCCGCGAACGGTCTTGCCGTCCACGGCCAGCGAGCGGCGGACGCGTCTGCCCAAGTCATGGTCCGGTGGCGGGCGGTCGGGGTCGCGGGCGGCGAGCCAGGCGCCGATCGCCTCGTCGAGGGCGTCGCCGTCCACGCGCTGCAGGATTCGGCGCACGGTGGCTTCGGTCGGGGTGGTGGGCCTGGCGGGTTCGCGACTGGGGCCGCCGAGGGCGGTGAGCACGGCGGCTGGGGCGTCGGCTGCCCCTTCCGCGATCGCAGTCAGGGATTTCCCGCCGGCCAGTACCGCGCACGCGGCGAGTGCGAGGACGAAGGCGAGGGGGTGGTGGCGCCCCTTGGCCCTCCGTTGATCGGGCACGGCCGCGGGGCGATCCAGCGGCTGCGCGTGTTCCCCGGGCTCGGCAGGACGGCCGGTGGCGAGCCCGCCCAGGCCGGCGGGGATGGGCGACGATGATCGGGCAGGCACGGTCTCCCGCCTTGTGATGACACCGGCCAAGATCCTCTCCCCGCGTACAGCCGCGGGTTACCCGCTGGCGGGCGGTCCCGCGGACGGCCAGTTAGCCGCGAGCGTTCCACACCAGCGGGGCGCGGCGGATCCAGGTCTCCTCCTCGACGGAGTCGGGGAGGAAGCGGGCGAGGTCGGCCCGGTTGATCCAGCGCCCGGGGGCGGTGGTGCCGGGGGCGGCGGCGTGCAGGGGTCCGATGGCGGGTCTGTCGGTGAGGGCGACGGCGCGGGCGAGGGTCCAGTCGGTGTCGGAGGCGCGCACGACCTGGTCGACGCCGGTGTGGTCGGTGAAGCCGACTTTGATGTTCGACAGGTTGATGAATGCCTTCATCAGCGGGTTGAGGCGGGCCCAGTCGTCGCCGGCGCCCTGTGAGGAGGTCAGGGCGATCCGGCGGATGCCCTGTTCGGCCATGACGCTCAGGGTGACGGCGTTCGCGCCGATTGCGCTGTACTCCCGGCGGCGGAGGTGGAAGGTGCCGGCCAGCGTCATCACCCAGCTGCCTGAATCGGCATCAAGACGGACACACCGCCTGAACGACGCCGCCCTGCTAAAGCGGGCCGTGCAGTGAGCTGATGTCGGGCGGCGGACCTGGCCCGTCCTGCACCAACCGCAAACCGAACGCCACCGAGCGTGTGTCGACGAGTGGCCGTGTCGCCCCCGCAACAGACCGAAGCGGCTGTTCGCCGACCGTGGGTACGACACGACTACGACAAATACCGTCGCCTGCTGTGGAAGCGCGGCATCAAACCCCTCATCGCCCGACGAGGCATCGCCCACGGTTCCGACCTCGGCAAAACCCGCTGGGTCGTCGAGCGCACCTTCGCCTGGCTCCACACGCTCGTGTCCCGTGTGCTCCCCCATTGGTGAATGTTGTTGCCGCTCGAACCGGTGCTGATGCAGTCACCGAGAGGGAAGGCACAGCAAGCGGCCCGAGCTACGTCTGAGCCGCCGCGGTGCGTGGATGGCGCCGCGTGCGTCGGCCGTCTGGACGTTCCCGGCGGGACAGGGCACCGTACAGCCTCGGAGAACGGTTCCCCACACCAACCGAGGGCTGGCCACATGTCGATGGCACCAACTGTCCTGCGTCTGGCCGGAGCGGTCGCCGGCCTCGTGCTCCTGACCGCGCAGACAACGACTGCGTCCGCCGCGCCGCCGCCACGCTCATTAGCCCCGACCACCGCCTCGGCGGCGGCCGAGACCTGGTATCCGCCGCTGTCCACCCGGGGCCGCTACATAGTCGACGCCCGGGGTGACCGTTTCCGGCTGAAGGCGGCCAACTGGGACGGCGCGCAAGGTTCGTGGACGGGCAGCGGCGACATCGGCGATCCCGCAAGCCACCACGCGGGCCAGGACTCCCACGGGATACCGCTCGGTCTCGACCGCGTGCCGCTGGACAGCCTGCTCACCGACTTCCACGACCTGGGCATCAACACCGTCCGGCTGCCGTTCTCCAACGAGATGATCCACAGCACGGCCTCGGTGCCCAACAACGCCGTGACCGCCAACCCCCAGCTGCGCGACAGGACGCCGCTCCAGGTCTACGACGCCGTCGTGGAGGCGCTCAGCCGCAGCGGGTTCGCGGTCATTCTCAACAACCACACCAACACCTCCCGCTGGTGCTGCGGAGTCGACGGCAACGAGCGGTGGAACACCGGCCAGTCCACGCGACAGTGGGCCGACGACTGGGTCTTCATGGCCCGCCGCTACGCCCGGGTTCCGGGGGTGGTGGGCGCCGACTTGTACAACGAGGTCAGACGCAACGTCCTGGACGACCCCAACTGGGGCCTGGGCGACGACCACGACTGGTACGCGGCCGCCCAGCTCGCCGCGGACCGGATCCTCACCGAGGGCGACCCCCGTCTGCTCATCGTCGTCGAGGGCATCAACTGGACCGGCCTGCCCGTGGACGGCCTCCCACACGGACGGCCGCAGCTCACTCCCGTACGCATGCTCTCGCACACCCTCGTGGACGCCCACAAGCTGGTGTACTCGGCCCACTTCTACGGCTACACCGGTCCGCACCACAGCGGCGCCACCGGCATCGGCGAGACGCACGACGCGCGCTACCAGGACATGACCCGCGAGCAGTTGGGCGCGGCGCTGGACGACGAGGCGTTCTTCGTCGAGGAGAGCGGCCGGCACTACACCGCGCCCGTCTGGGTGAGTGAGTTCGGCGTCGGGAGCGGCGAGACGAACCCGGTGGCCCGCACCTGGTTCGGGAACATGACCGACTACCTCGCCGGCCGTGACGCCGACTTCGCGTACTGGCCGCTGGTCGGCTTCGAGGGCCACGACGACTGGGCGCTACTGCGCTACGACGGCGCCGGGCACCGCTCCGGTGTGCTGGACGGCGCCGACTGGCGCGGCACGGCCTGGCGGCATCTCATGTCTGCGCCCAGCACGACCGGACCTGTGGCGTCCGTGCCCGTCTGGCGGATGCTCGCCACCGACCACGGCGACGCAGTGGAGTCGCTGCGCGCACGGGCCACGGGCGACTGGGACCCCGGGGCCCGCAAGGCCGCCTGTCCGGACGGGCTGCGGCTGATCGGCCTGGGCCACACCAGCGGCCGCGGCCTGTGCACCGACGCCGGCACGGCGACTCCGGCCACGGACGCGAGACAGACCGTCGTCACCGACGAGCGGTACGTGCCTGCCGGGGGCGACTGGGCGTCGGGGTACTCCAAGCTGCAGTGCCCGCCAGGCGCGCTCCTGACCGGCTACAGCGTGCGCGGGGAGCGGGTGTCGGCGGCGCTGTGCGCGCCGGGCCGTACCGCGCTCACGGGAGCCGTCCGCACCGTGTGGTTCGACCGGTCCGACAACCGTCCGGGTGGGGCGCCGGGCGGTGACTTCGCCGAGGGCGACTACAAGGGGCAGTGCGCAGCGAACGAGTACGTCGCTGGCATCGCGTTCACCACCCGGTTCGGCAGCCGCCCCGGGCCCGGCGCCCTGCTGTGCGGTGCGGGTGGTGGTGAGCCGGGCGCGTGACAGCGACCACGGGCGTCCCTGCCGCAGCGCTTCGCTCCCTCGCGGCGCGGCATCGTGATGAGCTTGCATAAGGCGCGCGGATTCAGTCCGCTGAACGGGGGCTATCCAAGACGGCTCCGGCGCGGTGATCACTGCTGTTCGACCCCCGTTGCGGCCTCGCCATCGAAGACTTCGCCGCACTCACGGAATGGGCGACCGGCCTGGATTGACTTCACCCCAGTCCGGCAATCGCCCCCGACGCTTTCCTCATGGACATTGCGGGACGGCCCTTAAGGGCCGTCCCGCAATGGCTAGGTTCCCTCCGCCCCCCGCCGCACTTGTGATGCGCGCATGCGTGGTCCCACACTTCGGCGGCACCTATCGCTTCTGCGCTCTGTAGCGCTTCGTGAGGGCAGTGATCCGTGTGTGGTCCGCCTGGCCGTTGAGCTCAGCCACGAGATCGTCAGGACACAACTCGTAGAGATCACCCCACCATCGACGTCCTCGGTTGTCCCAGATCCGGTATCCACCTGGCACACCCCGGGCCACGTAGCGTCTCCTGCTCACAGTCCCCCTGCTCCCGGCCCGTTCGCGTCGTGCTTCAGCGACTCGTCCCCGATGGGTGACCATACGGGGGCTGCGGCCGACCGGCGAAGAGTATGGAGCTGTCGGCCTACGCGCTTTCCAACTGTGGTGGTGGCCTCGGGGCCTCGGACAGGGCCGTTCACCTGCGTTCATCGGCGGCTGGACGGTGGGGGGAGACCATCGTGCGCTCCCCTCTGAACGGCCGTGAACGGCGTTATATGAGCCGGAAATTGAGAGGGATGGCGGGGCCGGGCTCGCTAGCATCTTCCCTGTTGAAGGGGGTGTCATGGCACTAGTCCGCAAGGGATCACGACGGATCGTTGTCGACGGTACGGCCTATCGCTGGCGGCTGCGAGGCAGGCCGACCTACTTCCAGGGGCTGGGCTGGTCGCCGTGCACGTTCGCGGTCGAGCATGCGGTCACCCCGGGCATGACGCTCGTGGTCACCATCGACCGGCCGCATGCGAGCAACTGGATCGGCCGCGAGGCTGAGCCGGTGCTGCCGCCCCGTGTTGCCGCGGCTGTTCGCCTTGCCCTGCGTGAAGGCTGGACACCGAAGGCATCGGGCTCCGCGTTCCACCTCGACCAGTCCGCCGGCTTCACGCCCTCGTCCTGAGCAGTGTGGAGAGTGAGCACTGCCTGGGGAGTTCCATCCGAAGTGCGGCCCGGGCCTGCTCGGCGGGCTCTGGTAAGCCCTCTCGACTCCGACGAAGAGGTGACCAGCTGGGCATCGGTGACCTGGGGCGCGATCCCCCACGATCGGTCGCCCTGGTGCCAGTCCGAACGGTCCTTCAACAGGTCGCCGGTCGTCACATGAGCGCTGTGGCGAGGATGTCCGGTCGCTCGTCACACGATGATCTTGGGCGCCCGAGTCACATGTCCGCAGGCAGTCCCCGGAAATCATCTACGCCGTCACAGGGCCTCGCCCACTCCTCACGGAGCATCCCGAAGAGCACGCTGTCGTAGCGCTTCCCGTCCAGCAACACGGACGACCGGCGGCGACCCTCCTCACGGAAGCCCAGCTTGGTGAAGGCGCGCACAGCACGCTCATTGCCGCTCCAGGTATCCAGCTCCAGCCGGCTGAGGCAATACGCGCCGAACAGGTGGTCCACGAGCAGCCGCAGCGCGTCACTGCCGTGGCCGCGACCCCAGAACTCCCGCTCGCCGATGGTCACTCCCAGCGTGGCCACGCCGGCGTACGGGTCCAGGTCCCGGTAATCGGTCATGCCGATCACGCTTCCGCTCGCCAGGTCCTCGACCGTCAACACGGCCGACTCCCTCGGGTCCAGGCGCAACATGGTCTCGAAGCCGAGACCGATCGCCTCCGCCGTGACCGGGCCGAAAGAAGGGTGGCTGGCCGTAGCCCAGCGCGCCACCTCCGGGTCGTTGCGCCACCGAAGATGCTGCTCCGCATCGTCGGAGTGCAGCGCACGCAGCCTCACCAGTTTTCCTTCGAACATCGCGCCACTGTAATTGATCGCACTATCCCTCAGCCGAGGATGTCCGGCCCGGCCGGCTGGTCCACGTCCGGAAGGTCTGACGTCGGGGTCTCCGGACCTTCCCCACACATTACGAGCGACGACCGCCCGAAACCCGGAGCTCATGCGGCCGATGTCCGGAAGGGATCGGTGGGGATGATCTCTGCCTCGTCGAGGAGCTGCTCCAACGCCTCGTGCCCGTGACGCCTGCGGAACTCGATCTCGGCGGTGGTCACCGGCAAGGTCCACAGAATGCGGGCGTGTCCCCCAGGCAGCGGGCAGTGTTCAAGGTCGGGGCCATGGAGATAGGGCAGGCTGATCAGCAGGTGATCGCAGGTCGAACCCGGCACCCACGGTTCACCGATCGGCATGCTGTGCTCCAGGTCGAGTTGATGCCCTCCGCAGTGGTAGTAGGCAATCATCGCCATAAGCTCGATGAACCGCTGGTCGCGGACGTGAGCGGTCATAACGAACTCAAGTCCGCGACCGTGCCTCTCCATCGAGGCCCAGCACCCGGCGGTCACAAAGGCCCAGCTGTCGCTGCGGGGGCCGGGCTCCACAACGAGAACTCGCAGATCGGGCACTACCTCTCGCCGATCTGACCCGAGGTCGTAGTCCACGACCTCCACGGTGTGCCCCATGAAGAATGCCCGGACGTGTGACTCAACTGCTTCTGCGGCCAGCAGCCTTACATCACTCACCGCGCGATCATCCCAGACTGCGATTGACTGCCCCTGACTCCTACCCAGCGCCATGGGGTGCGGCCCCAGCCGCCGCTACCCGACACCTCAATATGCAGCCTCCACCAGCGTCACAGCCGTGACGGGACAGCCGTTAGGCCGTCTTTCGAAACGCACTGATCTGTCTGGTGGGCCGTCCGGGGAAGTCGCGGCCAGCCATCCAGATGGTGAGGTCACGAGCGATGTCGTTGATGCTGGTCGCCGTGGTGACCTTGTGCTCGTTGCGGACGGTGTCGCGCCCATCGCTGCCTCTCCCCTGCCCCGTTCACCCTGCGGGCAGCATGGCATGGGGAACCGACAGCCTGCCCGGTCATAGCCCATCGCCGATCGCAGTGATCAGGACGGTGGCCTCGAAGCGGACCGGGAGCTTGTCGAACCTGGTGGTGTCATCGCGATCGATAAGGCGACCTACCGGCTCGACATGGCCGCCGCCAAGGGCTACGTGCCCGAGCTGGCCCGGCCTCGAGATCATCGGCGACCAGAGGGTGATGATCGACTTTCCTTCCCAGCTCCCGGAACACCTCGTGGCGGCGAGCATCAGCCGGCGGCTCGTAATGCACGCCATGCACAGCGTCGTGGACTGGCTCGCGTTCGCCATGTGGGAGGACGGCCGACTCGTACGCTCTCTGAGCCTGTCCCCGGACAGCGGCATCATCGAGAACATCGGCGAACCGCTCTCCTTCGAGCTGCCCTACTGGGCTGGAGACCGCCCGGCCGACGTCATTCCCTGGCCGGACGAGGATGAGGACCCGTACCCCCTGCCGTTCCACCCCTTGGAGCTGGGCGAAGACGCACTGCGCGCGCTCTGCGGCTTCGTGCTGGAGGGCCGCCCCGAGCCGGACGACATCGACGCGGACAGCATCCGACTGCACGGCTTCCGACTTCAGGACCCGCACGGCATTGACCCCGCGGTGCGGGAAGCGGCGTTGCAAAGGGCCATGGAAGCCATGGGCCCACCGCGCTTCTTCTCTCTCGGCCCTGACGGCTCACTCATCGAGCGCGGCAGCCTCTGACTCAGGACATCTTCGTCCTGAAGCAACTCGGGACGGTCGCTCTCCTTGCACTGTTGCTCCTTTGACCTGCGCTGATGGTGCACTGGCGTATGGGGGCGTTCACGGTTGTGCGCCGTGGTTGTCACGCAGCTAGCCCCTCAGCCCAGCCACGCACACGGAGCAGGACTCCTAGAGGCCCCGTAGGGTCCAACAGAAGCCGTTCAAGAACCAGCGCGACTTCTTCCTGGCCTGCCATCGCCGCAAGCTGCCTGCCTGCAGCTCTGCGAGGCCACGCCTCCGACTCGGCGTCACGCAGCGCTGCCCCCATTCCGTCTGCCCTTTGTTCCTGGCTCACGCAGCCATGTTGCCTTCCCGTGGGCTGCGTGCCCCCTTCGTTTCCAAGGCCACCACTGGTTACTGCCGGGCCAGCACCCCCCGACCTCAGCACCCCCAGCCCCCTCCCGTCTCCGTCGATCCACACACCGTGGAACAGGGCCTGGCTCATGGCGTCCAGTGGAGCGTGCCACTGGACGAACGACCTCAACGACCAGGGGCCGACAACAAGTCCTCCGCCCTCACCCCAGCTCAACGACTTGAAGTGAAACGGGGAGGTCAATCCCATGGAAACTTCCGGCACCCACCAGGGCAACCAACCGGTGACGTGGCGAGTCGTACTGGACAACATGGAGGGACCTTGATCCTCTCCGTCGTCAAGTCCCTCTTCAATTAACGGAGTTCGTGTGTCCCAGCCCGCAGCACCCGGAATGCGACGTACCCTCGTCGTCGCCCTCGCCCTCTTGTCCGCCACCGCCGTCGCTCCCGCGCCGGCCGCTCATGCCGCGCCCGCGACCATCCGGGTGCGGGAGGACTTCAACGGGGACGGGTACGCGGATCTGGCCGTCGCCGCCTCGTCCGGTACGGTGAGCGGCAAGTCCGGGGCCGGATACGTCGCCGTGCTGTACGGGTCCGCGAGCGGACTCGGCACCCGTGGGAAGCAGGTGTACTCGCAGGCGTCCGCGGGTGTTCCCGGTTCGCCCGAGGTGAACGACCACTTCGGGTCCCGGCTCGACGCAGCCGACCTGGACGGGGACGGGTTCACCGACCTGGTGGTCACGGCCAATTCCGAGAACTGGACACAGGACGGCGTCGATCTGGAGGGCAGCAGGACCGTGCTGTGGGGTGCCCCCGGCGGCTTCGTCTCCGGGACGGTCCTGCGGGCTGCCGGCAGTGACGCGTACCGCGAGAGCGTGTCCGCCATTGGTGACTTCAACGGCGACGGGCACCAGGACCTGGTCCGGCCCGACCGCGTGGAGTACGGCCCCTTCGGACGGGACGGCAGCGCCGCCTCGATCCAGGGGATCAAAGTCGCCGGAAGCTACGACCCCCTCTACGCCGCGGCAGCCGGCGACGTGGACGGCGACGGGATCACCGACCTCGTCGCCGGCGTCAGCGCGATCGCACCGGACGACGAGGAGTACACGCCGTCCCACCTGAACTACCTGCGCGGCAGCCGCGACGGCCTGCTGCCGCCCGTCACCCTGAAGGACGGGAAGGGACGACTCCTCGCGCCCGGCACCCAGGTGGGCCTCGGAGACCTCAACGGCGACCGCCGAGCCGACCTCGTCGTCGGCGGGACCTCGCTCCACATCAACTACGGCACCGCGACCGGCCCGGGCACCACGACCCGGGTGATCGACCAGGACACCCCCGGTGTTCCCGGCACCCAGGAGGAAGACGACAGCTTCGGCTCCGCGCTCTCCATCGGGGACGTCGACGGCGACGGGTACGGGGACATCCTGGCAGGCAATGGGCAGGAGGCCGTCGGCACGCAGGCCTGGGCGGGCAGCTTCGCCGTGGTCCCGGGCGGCCCGCAGGGGCCGACCGGTGCCGGCACCAAGGTCTTCAGCCAGAACACCGCGAACGTCCCCGGCACCGCCGAATCCGTCGACCTATTCGGCCGTGGCGTCCACCTCGTCGACGGTGACAGCGACGGCCGGGCGGAGCCCGTCGTGGCAGCGCCCGGGGAGAACCACGGCGTCGGTGCCGTGTGGGTGTTCCGTACCACCTCATCGGGGGCCACAGCCGCGGGTTCCTTCTCCTTCGGCCCGGCAACGCTCGGCATGGTCGCGAACGTCGGCGACTCGCTGGGCCAGTTCCCCAGCTGAACGGAGTCAGCCACGTGGACAGACCACGAAGGAACTGGCGCACGGGACTCGTCGTCGCCCTGCCCGCAACCGTGGCCGGTGTCGCCTACACGGGGGGAGGCACTCAACGGGTGGGCGGCGTGAACTCGGGCTGATCGAGCAGACGCAGCCAGCTTCCGTCCGGCTGACGCCGGACGACCTGTGCCCGGGCGCCGGCCCCGTCCTTCGGCGGGGTCGAGGTGAGGGCGATGTCGCCGCTGATCAGCGTCGGCAGCGGTTGTTCCCGCTCAAAGTGGGGACGGTCGGCCAGCACCTTCTCCCACAGCATACGGATCGCCTCCCGGCCCACCGTCCGGTCGCCGGGCGGAAAGGCCATCACTGCATCCTCTTCGTAGAGTGCGGCGACCCCGGCCGCGTCACCGGCATTGGATCGTTCGACGAACAATCGGGTGATGTCTTCGGGGCGCATGGCCTTCTCATACTCCGGCATGGATTCCTCCTGACGTCGGGCTTCGGCCTTACCAGCGTCGCCTCCTCCTGATCAGAAGTCCAACAGATGGATCTTCTGCCAGCTACAATCTGCAGTCATGGATCTCAGGCAGCTGGAATACTTCGTCGCGGTCGCCGAGGAACAGAACTTCACCCGGGCGGCCGAACGGGTCCACATCAGCCAGTCCGGCGTCAGCGCCCAGATCCGCCAGCTGGAACGGGAACTCGGCGCCGAGCTGTTCGACCGGTCGGCCCGCACCGTCACCCTCACGGTCGCGGGAAAGGCCGCGCTCGAACACGCCCGCTCCGCGCTCGCCGCCGCTGGGGCGGTCGGCCAGGCGGTGGGCGAGGTGACCAACCTGATCCGCGGTCGGCTCACCGTCGGAATGGTCGTCGGCTGCACCCTCACCCCGCTGTTCGACGCCCTCGCCGCGTTTCACCAAGCGCATCCCGGCGTGGAGATCTCACTGGTGGAGGACAGCTCCGACCGGCTCATCGAGAAGGTGCGCGCCAGCACGATCGACCTGGCACTCATCGGGACCGCAACCGCCACCCCCGACGGGCTGGACGCGCTGACCCTAATCAGCGAGCGGCTCGTCGCGGCAGTCCCGGCCGGTCACCCCCTGGCGCAACAGCGACGGGTCGCCTTGCGTGACCTGGTTGCACACCCGATCGTGTGCATGCCGCGCGGCACCGGCATACGCACGGTATTCGACCGTGCCTGCGCCGCACAGAGCCTCCAACCCATGATCGCACTTCAAGCCAGCGCCGCCGATGCCATTGCCGATCTCGCCGCCCGCGGGCTCGCCGTAGCCATCCTCAGCGACTCCATGGCCGCGCGCTACCGTGACCGGATCACCGCCCGCATCATCGATGACGTCGATAAACCCGCAGTGCTCGCCCTGATCTGGAAGAGCGCGCACAGCCCCGGGGTACGTGAGCTGCTCGCGTTCAGCCGGCAGGAATTCATCAAGCCCGACCCTACGTAACAGGACGTAACGGGACGCCTTGAAAGATCCACTCAGACCGTACTTGGTCGCCGGGTGAAGTGAACCGCGGCTTCACCGTGAGCCCACAGGTCCACCCCGTCACATCGGGGCGTCAGACCCTGGGACTCCCGCTGAAGCGCCTTCAGTTTTCGCGACCTCACGGGGGGTCAGGCGGTTGAGCAAAATCTATGTCAGATCGTGTTGCGAAAGCTGGCTTTTCGTCGGCGTGCCGGTTCCGGTGGCCGCCAAGCCCCCCCCCCGACGCGTACCGCTGTCGGGTCCGACCGCACAATGGTCATTGCATTTCTGAACCACCAAGTATGGAGCACAACTCATGGCGAAATCCCCTGCTCAGCAAGACTCCGGGCAGACATCAGCTCCCCAGGCGGCACCTCTGGGGACCGAAGGGCTCGGACAACTGCGTGAGACGTTCCTGCCCAAGCGTGTCGGCCCTGTGCGGGTCGCTGCCCTTCTGCTCATGGGGACCGTTTCCCTGATCCTTCCTCCCCTGGGCGCTTACTTCCTCTGGATGGCTGCCCAGACGCCCAATCTCTCGCGCAAGCAGGCTGCTCGCCGACTGCACCTCTTCGAACACGGCCTGGCCGAGGTGGGGAAAAGCGGCGAAGTATCCGTTTTCCGCTGGGACACGATGACGGTGCTTCAGGAGATCACCGAGCGGTACGCAAACGGCATATATGTCGGCACCACCTACGTCTACACGCTCTGTCGCGCGGACGGTACGACGCTCAAGGTGACCGGCTTCTACGACCAGCCCGAGCGCTGGGGCCCGGCGTTGCAGCAGGAGATCACCCGCGCACAGCTCCCCGGACTGCTCGCCAGGCTGGAGCAGGGCGGGACCCTGACCTACGGGGAGCTCTCGGTCAGCCTCGGCGGTGTGGCCACCTCAAAGAACAGCCTGACGTGGCCGCAGATCGAGAAGGCCGAGCTCTCACAGGGAGTGCTGGTGCTGCGCAAGGCCGGCAAGAAACTGCCCTGGGCAAAGATGCCGGTCAAAAAGATCCCGAATCTCTTCCTCTTCCTCGCCCTTGTGGAGCAGCTCCGATACGGCGGGCCGGGCCACGACGCCTGACCACCGGAGCGCGGTCAAGGGCAACGCATGGAGGGGCAGTCGCAGATGTGCGGGGAACCACGGCAAGCCCCTCACAAACAGGCAGGTTGCCGTCTCACCAGGTCAACCGCCATCCGCATCCACGATCTCCCGAACCAGTGCTACAGGGTGACACCCACTGCTGCCGTGTGGCTGTGAAACCGGCCGACGACAGCGCCAGGAGTGAGGATGATCGGCTCATGCATATGCGACGAGAGGCCCGCTGGATCCTGTGGGGCCTGTGGCTTGCCTGTCTGGGGTTCTCCATATGGATCTTCGTGGAGGTGATCAGATTGTTCTTGCAGGCCGAATCATGGTGACCCCTACACAAGCCCCTAGCTAGGACCGGGCATGCGGATGTGAAGCCGTGGACTGCGGGCCGCACTTCCGGGGCGCTGCGCGAGCACACCGAGCGGATCCAGCCGGGCCCTTCGTAGATCGAGGAGCGAGCCACTGGCAGGGAATGGTGTGAAACCCGACATCGACTCCCCCGGGGGTTCGCCGCCCTTCCGAGCCGGTGCCTGGCGCTCGGCACGGACCTGGTAGTCGCCGATGCCAACGCGGCCTTCTACGCGGTGACCGGGCGGACCTGGGATGAGCTGGTCGGTCAGTACCTTTTCGACACCTTCCCCCAGCAATCCCGCCAACCCGGAAGTCGAGGGGGGTGGCAACGCTGAAGGACTCACTGCACCGTGTTCGGGGGGGGCATCCCCGTGGACCCGCCAGGTGGCTTGGGCCGTGGCCTTGGGCAGAGTGAGGGACTACAGGCCCTCCACCACCCCTCCTCACTCGGCACAGCAAAACGGCCCTCCCACCCGTCGCTACTGGCGCCGTTTGCCTCGGCTTCTGCCCTTGTCCAGCTTTTCCTTCTGTGCTTTCGGCCCACGCTTGGCTACGTTCTCACCGCTGGATCCGGAAGCCTCGTCCCTGTCCCTGGTCCCCTTTTCGGCGTGGTGGTGGGCTCTGTTGCCAGCCGGCTGCGGCAGCCGACCCGAGGGGGGCGCCGCCGAAGTCCGCATCACGTGCTCGGCCGCTACGGAGACTGTAGGCCTCGACTTCCCCGTTCGGGCAGGCGTGGCAGCCCCGCGCGCGACGGACGCGGCTACGGCGACTGCGGGCACCGGCTTTCCTGTCCGAGCAGGGTCGGTGGCCCTGTTCGCATGCCTGTGGTCTCTGCTGCCGGCGGACGCCGAGGCCTTCTGAAGGGTGGAGGGGATCGCTGACGACTCATGCTCGGTAGGACCCTCGGAGCCCCAGGTCAGCGCAGTCATCCCGAGCACTGTCGCGGTGACCAGCGCTCCGGCCGCGGCGAGCGTCCTCCTGTGACGTGGGGAAGCCGATCGGCTCCCTGCGCGAAGGGTGCCGCAGTCGGGCTGTAGGTCGTCTGACAGGCCGCCTGCTGTCGTCGCAGCGCTGGCAGCTTCTGCCCGGCGCTGCAATCTCGACAGGGCTGCCGCGCAAGTCTGCGCATCAGGCCGGTCCGCTGCCTCGATCGCGGTCATGGCGCCCAGGAGCTCGCGTAGTTCCGCCGGCAGCCGCCTGGGTATCCGCGGCGGCCGATGCAGCCGGGCGACCGCGGACTCCAGCGGGGCGCCCTCGTATTCCAGGCGTCCCGTCAGGCACTCCAGGAGTACGAGACCGAGAGCGTAGACGTCGGCTTTCTGTTCGACGCGACGGCCGGTGACCTGCTCGGGGGCCATGTATGCGGCGGTTCCCACGAGGGCGCCGTCCTGCGTGGACGCGGTGGCGTCGAGCGCCCGGGAGATGCCGAAGTCGGTGAGGTAGGGCCGGTTCTGCGCGTCCAAGAGGATGTTGGACGGTTTGACGTCCCGGTGCAGGACTCCAGCCCGGTGTACGTGTCCGAGGGCCTCGGCCAGCCGGATCCCGAGCTCGACCAGAGCGGGAACGGTCATGGTCGATTCGGTGATGTGCCTGCGTAGGGTGCTGCCTTCGACGAGTTGCATCACGAGGAAGGCCTGCCCGTCGTGGCGGCCGACGTCGAAGACGGTGACCAGTCCCGGATGGTGCAGGCGGGCCAGTACGAGGGCTTCGTCCTCGAACCGGTCCTTCAGGCCCGTGCCGGTGCCCGACCGGAAGACCTTGACCGCCACCGGACGGCTGAGCCGTAGGTCCGTACCGCGGTAGACGTCCGCGGCACCGCCGGCCCCCAGATGTTCCCCCAGCTCGTACCGACCTCCGAGCCTGGGTGCCTGCGAGGGCTCAGGGATCGGGGTATCCACAGGGGCTGTCATTGTTCTCCCAGGGGCGCAGCATGAGTTGCCGTATCGCAAACGTTGTTGTCAGCGCAGGTACCCTAGAACTGCGCTTCCTACCTGGCGAAAGCAGTTGACTTGCCGGGCCGCACCGCTGCTCCCGCCGTGGCGACGACGCTGACGGCTCCCGATACTGTCCGGCGTGGAAGTCACCTCTGGCGGCCGCCGCACACGCCGCCGCGCACGCGAGAGCAGCCACCCGCCAGGACGAGGCCGAACACCGACGTAAGCCAGGGTCCACGGATCGGACTGCGCCAAAACTCCGGCCGGAACCGACCCGGCGGCGCAGGCAGTCGCCCGACCCGCCGAGCCAACGCACGGCTCCGTGCACCGCCCGCCGCCACGGCAGCGGCCACGGCCCCCCTCCAGGAATTCGGGACTGCGCCCTTCCGTGAGTCTGAGAGATCATCTCGTTTGGTGGATCGAAGTCAAGGTGCCCCGGCGAACTGCGTCTTCAGTGCTGGTGCGACGATGCGGGGATGCGCGAGGCCGATGAGCTGCTCAACGTCGATGATCCAGCCTGGCCGCTCCTTCTCCAGGAGCTGTCCGGCACTGACGTACCAGTCGAGGTGCTGCCCGGCGATGCCGAGACAGGCCGTGCCTCGCTGTTGCAGCTCCAGGTCTCGGCCCGGTCGAATCTGGGCGGGATTGTCGTGAATAGCGGCGGTCTGCTGGTGGACAGCGGCTGGTTGCGGATCTTCGGAAGCCCGGGTGACGCCCACGCCGAGAGGCTGCCGGGCCTGGCGGAGATCAACGCGATGCCCTCGACCTTCGATCCGGCCTGGCGGCCAGGGGCGGGACTCGTGGTTGCGCACGATGTGCTGGGTGGGGTGTTCGCCCTCAACGGGGGAAACCCCCGTGAGGCCGGCCGGCCCGGCGAGCCGGGCGAAATCCTCTACTTCGCCCCCGATTCCCTTGGCTGGGAGGCGCTGGGCGCCGGGCACTCGGCCTGGCTGTCCTGGATTCTCTCCGGAGGGCTCCAGGAGTTCTACGGGGGCCTGCGGTGGGACGGCTGGCGCAGCGAGGTGTCCGTGCTGAACGGCCGGCAGGGATTGTCGTTCTTCCCGCCGTTGTGGTCGGCCGAGGCCCGCCAGGACCTGCTGGCGACCAGTCGCCGTGCGGTGCCCATGGCGGAACTCCTGGGGCTGAGCCGCGACTCGTGCCTGCAGCTCGATGGCGTCGACCCGGGGTTCCTCGGAGTCGCATGAACCGGCTCACGCAGCCGGACGCCGGTAGCAGACGAGCGCGGCAGCGATGCCGGCGAAGGCGAGGAATGTTCGGCCATGCACTCGTAGCGGCGGTGCAGACGGCGGCACCCGGCAAGCGAGGCCACCGTGCGTTCCACGGTCCATCGGTGACGGCCCAGGCGCTGGGAGGACTCGATTGGCACGGCGCCGCTCGCTGCCCCGACGCTCACGCAGTGCGGACCCCGACGGGCCCGCCAGGCAGGAGCCAACTCCTCGAACCGCCGAGATGTGCACGGGAGATGCCGGTGAAGACAGGATGGGACAAGGCCGCACGGGCCCACTTGGTACTCACACCCGAAGAACCCGTGCGGGTGTCTCCACGTCACGGCCTGTCACTGTGCGTCCTTGGTCGGCGGGCATGGGCGGCGTTCCTGCTCCGTCAGCAGGAACGCTGAAATCGCTTCCAAGAACGCCTCCGGCGCCGCGCGGTGGATCAGGTGGCCAACCGGGATGGTGACCGTTTGCCCGCCGGGGATACGCCGGGCCAGCTCGGCGATACCGTCCTGGGGCACATGGCTGCGTGGGCCGCCGGCCACCACCAGGGTCTCGGCGGTGATTTCGCTGAGTCGCTCCAGCCACCCGGGGTCAGGCATGTCGATTTGGCGCCTGATGGCCAGCACCATCTCCCAGTCGAAGGTCAGGTCCCCGTCCGGCCTGGTCGGGGTGGTCTGCTTCCGGGGGCGCGGGATCGGAACGTCCTCCAGGACGAGCCGGCTCACCCGCTGCGGGTGGTCCTCCGCGAGCATGTAGGCCACGATCCCGCCCATGGAGTGCCCAATGAGTTCCACTTGGCCAAGCCCCAGCGTGTCGAGGAACCGAAGCACGTCGGCCAGCATGAGTTCGAGCGAGTAGTCCCCCGGCCAGTCGCTTCGGCCATGACCGCGAAGATCGAGGGCGTACACCCGTCGGCTGCGGGCGAGGACGGGCACCACCGTCTCCCAGTCGGTGGCATCCTCGCCCAGCGCGTGCAACAGGACGAGCGGCGGAACATCCGACGGACCCGACACCTGATAGGCCAGCCGGACCCCTCCCACGTCAACCGAGCGTTGATCAACCATGTTCCGGACGATATGCGGAACAGTCCTGCCGGAGTCCGACGTTCACCAACGGCCGAAAAACACCAACCACGGTGAGACCTCGGGGGACTGAGCCGCACGGCCCGGCCCCCGGTGCCATGTCCACCAGGGGCCCCATCACGCGCCCGCCGCGCAGGTGCGGGCCGAGTACGCCGAGCGCGTCGTCCACCCGCCCCGCCCGAACCAGCGCCTCGGCGTAGTCCCGCCACGCTTCGACCAGGTTCTCCTGCGGACCCTTCGGGTGTGCCAGCTCCAGCGCCTGGTCGACGCGGCCCCACCGCAACAGGACGTCGGCACCCGCCCGCAACGCCGGCTGCCAATCAGTAGCCGCGAACGACTCGTCCGAACTCCCCCACCGCGCACGACCCCCGCACCGCACCCGCAGCACAGAACCAATCCCCACGCTCCCGTGCCGCCTCCACCAGGGCCTCCAGGCCGCCGCGTTCGAGGATCTCGTCCACGCGCTCCGGAGTGGTTAGGCGCCACCGTCACCCCGCTGCTCGCCGCTGGCCAGCTCGCTGCTGGACGCTGCTCGGCATCAGCGCCTACGCCGCCACCGGTGGCCACCCACGCAACTCGACACGCAGCCCAAGGCATGTAGCGTCCGCGGAGTGTCCACCCGGCAGCGCGCCACCGCCGTGGCGCCGGACGGGCGCCATGCGTCACGCGTCATGCGTCATGCGAGCCATGCGGACTCCTTGTGACGTATCCGTGGGGAGACGTCCGAGTGGCCCGCGACAGCGGACGTGCCCGTGGTGCCGGGTACGGCCGAGTGCCCCAGGTGCCGGTGCACGAAGTGGATGGCCATCGCGCCCTCACCGGCCGCGGAGGCCACCCGCTTCACCGAGCCGCTACGGACGTCCCCTACCGCGAAGACCCCGGGCAGGCTGGTCTCCAGGGTCATGCACGAGCGCCCACGGCCGTGCCACACCTCGGGGTGGGCGCAGGCTTCCTGGGCCTCCGGCCCGGTGAGGACGAAGCCGCGGGAGTCGAGAGCGATGGTGCCGGCGAGCCACTCGGTGTGAGGTTCGGCGCCGGTGAAGACGAACAGGCTCCGTACCGCGAGCCGGCGGTGCCCGCCCGTGCGGTTGTCGACCACGTCGAGCTCCTCCAGCACTTCCTGGCCGATGACCTCGGTGACCTCGGTGTGCAGCATGACCTCCACCCGCGGGTGGCGCTCGACCTGGTCGATCAGGTAGCGGGACATGTTGGCCTCGAGGCTGGCTCCTCGGACCAGCAGGTGGACCTTCGGCGCGTACCCGGCGAGGAACAGCACCGCCTGGCCCGCGGAGTTGCCTCCGCCGACGACGGCCACCGGATCGGCGCCGCACTGCTGGGCCTCGTAGACGGTCGCCGAGTAGTGCACGCTCGTTCCCTCCAGGCGTTCGATGCCGGGCACCTGGAGCCGGCGGTAGCGAGCGCCCATGGCCAGGACGACCGCACGGGCAGCGATCTCGCCGCCGTCGGCGAACGCCACGACGTAGTGGTCGTCGTCCTTGCGATGCAGACCGGTCGCCTCCAGTGGAAGGCTGATCCCGGCGCCGAACTTCTCAGCCTGGAGCACAGCGCGTTCGGTGAGTTCGGCACCGGAGATGCCGGAGGGGAAGCCGAGCAGATTCTCGATGCGGGACGACGTGCCGGCCTGGCCTCCGGTGGCCATCGCCTCCGCCACCGTGGTGCTCAGGCCCTCGGAGGCGGCGTACACCGCGGCGGCGAGGCCGGCGGGTCCGGAGCCCACGATGAGGACGTCGCCGTGTCGGTTTCCGGCGGGCAGTGACGGCAGGCCGATGAGCCGGGCCAGTTCCGCGTTGTTGGGATTGCGCAACAGGGTGGTGTCCCGCCAGATGACGAGTGGTGTCTCCGCCGGGCCGACGCCGAAGCGGCGCAGCAGCTCCTCGGCCTCCTCGTCGGTCTCCAGGTCGATCCAGCGGTGCGGCAGCCGGTTGCGGACGGCGAACTCGCGCAGCCGTCTGGTGTCGGGCGAGTAGCGCGAGCCGATGATGCGGAAGCCGGCGCCCTGGCCGACGAGCAGTGCGCGACGGCACAGACAGGCGCGCAGCACAATGTCCCCGATGGCGGAGTCCTGGGACACCAGGTGGCGCAACTGGTCCAAGGAGACGACGAGGACCTCGCCCGGGTCCCTGGCGACAGCGGTGTAGAAGGCCACTTGTCCGTACAGCAGGCCGAGTTCGCCGATGAAGCGACCGGGGCCGTGCACGCGCAGCACGTGCTCCTCGGGAGTGCCGTGGTCCTCGACGACGGCGACGGTACCGCTGAGGACGACGAAGAACGTCTCGCAGCGCTCCCCCTCCCGGATCAGCACGTCGTTCGGAGCCATGGTCCGGCGTTGCCCGTGCTCCGCCAGACGTGCTATCTGGTCCTCCGTGAGGCGCGGGTACGCGCCGTTGATGTCCGGGGTCTCCCGGAAGGCGGCCTCGTCCGCTTTCTCCGGCACCGGTTCTTCGCCCGGCAGCGACTGGTCGCCGGGCATCAGACGAACGCCTCGTGAACGAAGCACCAGCGCCATTCCTCGCCGGGCTGGAACGACTGCACGACCGGATGGGCGACGGCAGCCGCGTGCTTGCGCGCGTGCTTGTTCGGCGAGGAGTCGCAGCAGCCGACGTGCCCGCAGGTCAGGCAGAGCCTCAGGTGGACCCACGGGGCGCCGATCATCAGACACTCCTGACACCCTTCTGGGGTCAGCGGCTGGACCGGCCGGACAAGCGCGAGGTGGGGGTCTGCATGCAGGGTCATCCGGATCACCCTTTCCGGGCGGTGATCGACTGTTCCACCCAGTGGCGCAGAGCGGGGGCGGGCGCCGCCCCCGCCTGCCGGGCGACTGTCTCGCCCTGGTCGAGGATCAACAGTGTCGGTACGGCCTGGACCTCGAAACGCTGCGACAGCCGCGGGTTCTTGTCGACGTCGACCTTGACGAGTTTGATCCGGCCGGCGAGATCGGTGGCGACCTTCTCCAGTGCGGGGCTGACCATGCGGCAGGGGCCGCACCAGGTGGCCCACAGATCAACCACGACGGGGATGTCGGCCCGCTCGGCGACCTCGGTGAAGTCGTCGTCGCCCGCGTCCACCATCCACGGTAGGTGCTGCTTGCAGTGGCCGCACTTAGGGCGGCCCTCCGCGGCCACGGGCACCCGGTTGGTGCGCCCGCAGTGGGGACATTTGACGGTCGTCGCCTGCATCGTGCTCATGCCGCCTGCGCTCCCTTCACGTCCTCGGGCTGGTCGTAGGTGACCACCAGCTCTCCGTGTTCGGCGTCGACGCGGACCGTCGCGCCGTCCTGGACGTCACCGCGCAGAAGGGCGCGCCCGATCATCGTCTCGACCTCGTGGGAGATGTAGCGGCGCAGCGGCCGGGCCCCGTACACCGGGTCGTAGCCCTGGTGGGCGATCAACTCACGCGCCGCTTGAGTGAGTTCAACGGCTATGCGCCGTTCGGCGAGTCGGCGGCGCAGCTCGTCGAACTGCAGCTCCACGATCCGCTCGATCTGCCGCTCACCGAGCGGCCTGAACAGCACGATGTCGTCGACGCGGTTGAGGAACTCCGGGCGGAAGTGCCCGCGCAGCTCGCCCATCACCAGGGCGCGGGCGTCCGGTTTGATCTCGCCCTCGGCGGTGGCGCCGTCGAGGAGGTGCTCGGAGCCGATGTTGGACGTCATGATGATCACGGTGTTGCGGAAGTCGACGGTGCGGCCCTGGGAGTCGGTGATGCGGCCGTCGTCGAGGACCTGCAGCAGGGTGTTGAAGACATCGGTGTGCGCCTTCTCGATCTCGTCGAACAGCACGACCGAGTACGGCTTGCGGCGTACGGCCTCGGTGAGCTGGCCCCCTTCCTCATAGCCGACGTATCCGGGTGGCGCGCCCATGAGCCGGCTGACGGTGTGCCGCTCCTGGTACTCACTCATGTCGAGGCGAACCATGTTCTCCTCGGAGTCGAACAGGGCCGCCGCAAGGGTCTTGGCCAGCTCGGTCTTCCCCACGCCGGTGGGACCGAGGAAGATGAACGAGCCGATGGGGCGGCGCGGGTCGCGGATGCCGGAGCGAGCACGGATGATGGCGTCGGCGACGAGTTTGACGGCCTCGTCCTGGCCGATGACGCGCTCGCGCAGGATCTCGTCGAGGCGCAGCAGTTTCTCGCGTTCGCCCTCCTGGAGACGGGCGACGGGGACGCCGGTCCAGGCTGCGACGATCTCGGCTATCTCCTCCTCGGTGACGACCTCGCGCAGCAGCCGGTTCTGCCCTTGTTTGGCGGCCAGTTGTTCCTCCTCGGCCTTCAGCCGACGCTCCAGGTCCTGGAGGCGGCCGTAGCGGAGTTCGGCGGCGCGGTTGAGGTCGTAGGCGCGTTCGGCCTCCTCCGCCTCGAGGCGGACCTGCTCCAGTTCCTGGCGCAGTTCCTGTACGCGGCGGATGGCCTGCCGTTCGGCCTCCCACTGGGCGCGTTTGGCGTCGGCCTCGCCGCGCAGGTCGGCCAGTTCCTTGCGCAGTTCCTCCAAGCGGTTCTTGCTGGCGGCGTCGGTCTCCTTGGACAGGGCCGCCTCCTCGATCTCCAGGCGGGTGACGCGGCGGGTGATCTCGTCGAGTTCGGCGGGCATCGAGTCGATCTCGGTACGCAGCCGGGCGCACGCCTCGTCGACGAGGTCGATGGCCTTGTCGGGCAGGAACCGGTCGGTGATGTAGCGGTGGCTGAGGGTGGCCGCGGAGACCAGCGCGGTGTCCTGGATCTTCACGCCGTGGAAGACCTCGAGGCGTTCGCGCAGTCCGCGGAGGATGGAGATGGTGTCCTCCACGCTCGGCTCGTCGACCAGCACCTGCTGGAAGCGGCGTTCGAGGGCGGCGTCCTTCTCGATGTGCTTGCGGAACTCGTCGAGGGTGGTGGCGCCGATCATGTGAAGTTCGCCGCGGGCGAGCATCGGCTTGAGCATGTTGCCCGCGTCCATGGCCCCTTCGGCGGCACCCGCGCCCACGACGGTGTGGAGTTCGTCGACGAAGAGCAGGATGCGCCCCTGGGCGGCCTTCACCTCGGACAGCACGGCCTTGAGGCGTTCCTCGAACTCGCCGCGGTACTTCGCGCCGGCGACCAGGGAGCCCATGTCGAGGGCGAACACCGTCTTGTCGCGGAGGCCCTCGGGAACGTCGCCGCGAACGATGCGCTGGGCCAGGCCCTCGACGATGGCGGTCTTACCGACGCCGGGATCGCCGATGAGGACGGGGTTGTTCTTGGTCTTGCGGCTGAGGATTTGGGTCACGCGGCGGATCTCCGCGTCACGGCCGATGACCGGGTCCAGCCGCCCGGACCGAGCCTCCAGGACGAGGTCCCGGCCGTACTTCTCCAGAGCCTCATAGGCCACTTCAGGGTTGGCGGAGGTGACGCGCTGGTTGCCGCGGACCTGGGTGAGCGCGCTCAGGAACGAATCCCGGGTCACGCCGTGCTCCTTGAGCAGGCGTCCGGCGGCGGTCGCCGAGCCCTCCTCGGCCAGGGCGAGCAGGAGGTGCTCCACGGACACGTACTCGTCCTTGAGGCGTTTGGCCTCTCGCTCGGCAGCGTCGAGCAGGCGGGACAGGCGCTGGGTGACGAAGACCTGACCGGGTGCCGCGCCTGGACCGGTGACCTTCGGGCGGCGGGAGAGTTCCTCGCGCACGGCCGCGCGCAGCTCCTTCGGCTCGGTGCCGGCCTGTTGCAGCAGCCGTGGGATCAGACCGTCCTCCTGATCGAGAAGCGCGAGCAGCAGGTGTTCCCCGTCGACCTCGGTCTGCCCCATGCCGACGGCCGCGCTCTGGGCCTCCTGGAGGGCTTCCTGGGACTTCTGGGTGAGACGGTTCATGTCCATGGGGGTGTTTCACTCCTCGTACCGGCGCGGCGCAGGGCGGCTTCGAGCATGCTGATGCGGTCCAGCAGGTCGAGCACCAGGCCGATGGATGCGTAGTTGAGGCACAGCCCGGTGCGCAGCCGCTGGACACGGGCGAGGGCGGCCGGTGCCGTGGGTTCGAACACCAGCCCTCCGGAGCCGTCGCGCTCGGCCTCGACCAGGCCCAGAGCGACGAACCGACGTATGAGGTCGGGATGGACCCCGGAGAGGCGGGCCACGGTCTGCAGAGAGAGCCTGGGCACCGGCACGATCGCGTACCGGACGCGTGCCGACGCGGGAGCCGTCAGTCGAGACGCCTGGCGCGCCTCGGCGCGTGGGTCACTCATCGTGTCCTCCTGGGGTCGAACGAGGAGACGGCGGCGAGCTCCTCGAAGAGTGCGCGCTCCCGGTCGCCGAGCTTGGGCGGCACCATGATCCGGAGTTCGGCGTAGAGGTTGCCGTTCGTGCCGCGCGGGTTCGGCATGCCCTCACCGCGCAGCCGCAGCCGCCGGCCGCTGGACGAGCCGGCGGGCACGTTCACCTTCGCCGTCTCACCGCCCGGTGTGGGCACCGGAACCGTCGCACCCAGCGCGGCCTCCCAGGGGGTGACCGGAAGCTGCACATACACGTCCCGGCCGTCGAGGCGGAACTGGGGGTGCGGTTGGATCCGCACCCGCAGGTACAGGTCCCCGGCGGGGGCGTCACCGTTGCCGCGGCCGCCCTCGCCCGCCAGCCGGATACGCTGCCCGTCGGTGACACCCGGTGGCACGTCGACCTCGTACCGCCGCGGCTGCCCTGTGGGATCGGCGAGCGTGACGGTGCGACGGCCTCCCCGGTAGGCCTCCTCGAGGGTGAGCGGTAGTTCGGCCTCCTGGTCGGCTCCGGGGACACGCACCCGTCCTGCGCCCCCGAAGAACGAGCCGAACAGGTCGTCGACGTCGACGCCCTCCGCGCCGAAGCCGCTGGTGGCGTACCTGACCCGGGGGCCGTCCCCGGTGGACCAACGGAAGCCGCCGCCGGGCCCCGCACCGGCACCGACCCGCTCCTCCCAGTCCTCTGGAACCTTCCGGAAGTCCTCGCCGAAGCGGTCGTAACGGGCCCGCTGGTCGGGGTCGGACAGGACACTGAAGGCCTCATTGATCTCCTTGAACCGCTCCTCCGCCGCGGGGTCCTTGTTGACGTCTGGGTGGTACTTGCGGGCCAGCTTGCGATACGCCCGCTGGATCTCATCCTTGTCGGCGTCTCGCGGGACCCCGAGAACCTCGTAGAAGTCGCGTGCCATGGCCGCTCACTCCCGCTTGGCGACGGTCACGGCGGCCGGCCTCAGCTGCCGCTCGGCCTCGCCGTAGCCGGGGCGCAGCACCTGCGCCACGGTGTTCGGTTCGGCGTCGGGGTCCTGGACCACGCCGACGACCTCGTGCCGGGACGGGTCGAACGGGACGCCGGTCTCGGCGTGACGCTCGAAACCGAGGCGTTCAAGGACGGACACGGCCTGGTCGCGCACGGCGCGCACCCCCTCGACGATCGCCCCGGAATCGGAGCCCGCGTGGGTCAGGGCGAGTTCCAGGTTGTCGATGACGGGAAGGAAGGCCGCGGCCGTGCGGGCGCGTTCGACCGCGCGCTCCCGGTCCAGTTCCCTGGCGTGTCGCTTGCGCAGGTTGTCCAGATCGGCGAGAGCACGCCGCCAGCGGTCCTCGACCTCTTTAAGCGCGGCCGCGTACTCGTCCTCGCCGCCGGCCGGACCGGTGGCCGCGTCGGGCCCCGGTTCGGCCTCCGTGGTCGGCGGCGCGGGCTCTGGCGGGTGGCCCTGCGGCGGTTGTGCGGCGCCTTCGGGCGGCAGGTCGGACGATCGGTCCTGGGGAGGGATCGGCATGGCGGGTACCTCAGCCCTTGTCGAACTCGGCGTCAACCACGTCTTCGTCGGCGCCGGCACCGCCCGGCCTGGAGGCGTCCGGCCCGGAGGCGTCCGAGGGACCACTCGCCGCCGCGGCTTCGGCCTGGTGGGCGGCGAGCCCGGCGTAGACCTGCTGGAGTTCGGAGATCAGCGGCCTGACCTTGTCCACTCCGGCCTCGTTCTTGACCGCGTCGCGGGCCTCTGCCACCAGCATCTCGGCACGCGCCTTTTCGTGCGCGGGCGCGGCGTCGGCCAGTTCGTTCAGACGCTTCTCGACCTGGTAGGCGATCGCGTCAAGTTCGTTTCGGGCGTCGACGGCCTCGCGGAGTGCCTGGTCCTGGCCCCGGTTGGTCTCAGCCTCCTGGACCATGCGTTCGACCTCGCTCCGGTCCAGGTTGGAGCTCTCGCTGATGGTGATGCCCTGTTCCTTACCGGTGTCCTTGTCGCGCGCGCTGACGTTGAGGATGCCGTTGGCGTCGATGTCGAAGGTGACCTCGATCTGCGGTTCGCCCCGCGGCGCCGGCCGGATGTCGGTGAGCTGGAACCGGCCGAGGACCCGGTTGTCAGCGGCCCGCTCGCGCTCGCCCTGCAGGACGACGATGTCGACGGCCGGCTGGTTGTCCTCGGCGGTGGAGAAGGTCTCGCTGCGGCGCACCGGGATGGTGGTGTTCCGCTCGATGATCTTCGTCATCACTCCGCCGCGCGTCTCCACGCCCAGCGACAGGGGGGTGACGTCGAGCAGCAGGACGTCCTTGACCTCGCCCTTGAGCACCCCGGCCTGGATCGCGGCGCCCAGGGCCACGACCTCATCGGGGTTCACGCTCATGTTGGGTTCCTTGCCGCCGGTCAGCCGGCGCACCAGTGCCTGGACGGCGGGGATGCGGGTGGAACCGCCGACAAGGATGACCTCGTCGATGTCGCCCTCGCCGACCTTGGCGTCGGCCATGGCCTGCTGGACCGGACCGAGGCAGCGCTCCACGAGGTCCCCGGTGATCTGCTCGAACGTGGACCGCATGATCGAGTCGGTGAGATGCTTGGGCCCGGAGGCGTCGGCGGTGATGAACGGCAGGCTGACCTGGGTCTGGGTGACGGAGCTGAGCTCGGTCTTGGCCTTCTCCGCCGCCTCGAACAGGCGTTGCAGCGCTTGCGGGTCCTTGCGCAGGTCGATGCCGTTCTCCTTCTGGAAGTCGTCCGCGAGGTAGTCGACCAGACGCCGGTCGAAGTCGTCGCCGCCCAGATGGCTGTCACCCGCCGTGGAACGCACCTCGACCACGCCGTCGCCGACATCGAGGATGCTCACGTCGAAGGTGCCGCCGCCCAGGTCGAAGACGAGGACGGTTTCGTGCTGCTTCTTGTCCATGCCGTACGCGAGGGCGGCCGCCGTCGGCTCGTTGATGATCCTCAGCACTTCCAGTCCCGCGATCCGTCCGGCATCCCGGGTCGCGGTGCGCTGGGCGTCGTTGAAGTAGGCGGGCACCGTGATGACCGCCTCCGTGACCCGCTCCCCCAGCTGCTTGGAGGCGTCGTCGGCGAGTTTGCGCAGCACCAAGGCGCTGATCTCCTCAGGCGCGTACAGCTTGTCACGCACCTTGAAGCGGGCTTCGCCGTTGTCTCCCGGGACGACGTCGTAGGTGACGGCCTTGGCCTCGTCGGGGATTTCGTCGAAATGCCGGCCGATGAACCGCTTGGCCGAGTAGATGGTGCCCTTGGGGTTGAGGATTGCCTGGCGCCGGGCCAGCTGGCCCACCAGGCGTTCCCCGGTGTCGGTGAAGGCCACCACGGACGGTGTCGTACGGTTGCCCTCGCTGTTGGGCACGACGGACGGCTCGCCGCCCTCCCACACGGCGATCACCGAGTTGGTGGTGCCCAGGTCGATGCCCACTGCCTTGGCCATGAGGAACTCCTTCCGCGGCGGTCGACGTCCGTCGGCGACCGTTCATCCGCCGGGCCCTGTCCGCCCGGCCTCGAAACTCGTTCAGCTGGGGGCGGGGACGCTGCGCGCGCGGCCACCCCTGGAGGAGGCTCTCTCCCTGTTCGCGGCGGCCCCGCTGTCCAGCCCAGCGACCAGCAGGACGGCCTCATCGGCGACGTCCTCGTCCACCACGACGTCAGGGAAACCCTGGTCGGCGAGGTGATCGACGGCACGGACGGCTTCCTGGTGCGTCGAGTACGAGGCAACGGCCCTGCGGGGCTTGCTCGGTCATGGCCACTCCTTACGCCGACGGACCGCCGAGCGGTCCCGACAAGCCCCAGAATGGCTGTTCGCCCGGTCACCCCGCCTGCGCCCAGCGAGTCGAAAAGTGGCACCGGCGGTCGGTCTGCGAGGACAGGAGGCGGGAGGACGATTCGGGGTCGCGGTTCGGGAGAGGGGCTGCTCTTTCCGGTGCGACTGGCCCGTGGTTCAGCCGGGCATGGGATGGTGCGCCCGGGCGAACTGCTCCACCACGGCGGCGCAGAAGGCAGGCAGGTCGGCCGGACCGCGGCTGGTGACCAGCTGCCCGTCGACGACCACCTCCTCGTCGGCGACGACCTCCGCGCCGGCGTTGCGCAGATCGGTGCGGATGCTGGGCCAGGACGTCAGGCGGCGGCCCCGCACGGCGTCGGCTTCCGCCAACGTCCACGGACCGTGGCAGATCGATGCGACCGGTTTCCCGCTGGCCATGAAGTCCCTGACGAACTGCACCGCGTCGCGGTTCATGCGCAGCTGGTCGGGGTTCATGGTGCCGCCGGGCAGGAGCAGGGCGTGGTAGTCGTCGACGGAGGCGTCGGCGACCAGGCGGTCCACGGGGAAGGTTCCTGCCGCGTTGAGGTCGAACTGGCGGGCCTGGATCTCGCCGGGATGGAGCGAGACGATCTCGGTCTTCGCCCCTGCGCCCTGCAGCGCACCGCGCGGCTGGTCGAGTTCCACGCGCTCAACGCCGTCGGTGGCCAGAATCGCCACCCGCATCCCCTGCAGTTCCTGTGTCATTGTTACGGCTCCCTTCACGAGTCGCTGGTTGTACGACGCGAGCGGCAGGGACACCCGGCAGGGCCCGTCCGTCACCCGGACGGCAGCTCCGGCTGATACATGCTCAGGGCACCCTCGGCCGCGGCTCGCAGTCCCCGGTCCTTCGACACGCGCGCCGAGGACCTCGGCATGTCGGTTCGGACCGGTGACATGCACCGGGGCGCGACTGCTACAGCAGCCGGTCGAACACCGCGGTCACGCCGTCCCAGTGGCTGGCCTGCGGGTTCTTGACATCCGGGTACAGGATCTTGAACGTCTCGGCGAGGGCGACGCTGAGACCGCCGATGATCTCGGGGTAGCGCTCTTCGGTCTCCTGGGTGGGCGTCCTGTCGAGCGGAGGGTGCGCGGCGAGCTGGTCCAGGTTCGGCTTCAGATCGACCTCCTCGTCGAGCCGCCGGAACCGGTGGATGCTTTCCTGGAGGCCCTTGGTGATCGGTAGGTCCCACGGTTCGACGGTGTCCCGGCCGTTGGCCTGAGCCGAGGCCTGGCCGACGACCAAGAGGTCGTAGAGCTTGGCGTCCACGAAGTCGCCGTACCGCTTGAGGTCGTTCTTGTCCACGTCGAGCCCTGCGGCGGCGCGGAAGAACCTCTCGAACTTCGACACAGCCATCACGGTCATGCCTCTCGCCTCCTCACCGGGAACCGGACGGCGTCGTGCGCTCCGGCCGGCGCCGCCATCGGCTGTTACCGGTCGAGATTCGCAGAGCCCGCCTGCTGAGCGCCTCCGCATCCCAGGCCGAAAATGAACACCCCCTTCCACCCTGGCAGAGCAGCATGGCCGACTTGGCGAAGCGGGACCGTGCCAGGGCGCTCCGACGGGCAACGCACATCGGTCGACAGCCCGCCGTCGAACGCTCTCGACGCCGAACGGGTCGGCCGGAAACGCGGGGAAGGGCTAGGCCGTGTCCGCAAAGTCGTGTCTGCGTCGCGACGCCCCGGCACGCACTCTCGCCGCACCGGCCGAAAGCCCGAGTACACCCAGTACGAGGGCATCCGGCCGGCACTCCCCCAGCCTTCGGCCGGGGGACCCCCAGAGCACGCACCGGACGCCGCGACGCCCGCCCTGCGGGCGAACGACGCGACTTCGCGGACACGACCTAGCCGACGCGCCTACACGTACGGCGCCCTGACACACATCCGGCAGACCGGCGCCGGTGTCCCCTTTGCCGCCGCGGAGGCCGTCTGCACTTGTGCTCGGAGGTCTATGGCTCCCGCGGCTTTTCCGCCCGCCGGGAGCAGGCATGGTGTGGCCCGTATCCGGAGCATGGAGACGGCCTCTGCTGAGGCGCCCGCACCATGGCGCGCATCAGCCCGCTTCAGGAAAAGGACCGCTCATGGACTACGACACCTTCCTCGACACGGTCACCCGGCGTGCCCCTGTCCCCTCGGAAAAGGCCGAGCCCCTCACTCGCGCCACCCTGGCAACACTGGCCGAGCGGCTCACCAGGGGTGAGGCGGAGGACCTCGCGTCCGAACTGCCCAAGCCGCTGAAGGAACCGCTGGTCTCTCCCACTCCGGAGGCCGAGGCCTTCGGACTCGACGAGTTCATCAATCGGGTGAGCAGGCGAGCAGAGGTGAGCCCGGACGAGGCCCGCGAGGGTGTACGTGCCGAGCTGAGCACCCTGAGGGACGCGGTCAGTGAGGGCGAGTTCCGCCAGGTGATGTCCCAGCTTCCCCGGGACTTCGAGGCTCTCGTCGGCGCCCCGGGCTAGGAGGAGCCAAGACCGACGAGGCCGGCGCCATCGGCGTAAGACGGAATCGGCCGTGCTCACGGAGGCTCGAAGCAGTGCCGCGGCACAGGCGTCTTCCCGGTGCCGCATGCGAGGGCCCGACGCATGCGGCGGGCTCTTGGCCCGTGGCCTGCTCGCCGTTCCCGTCGCGTGTCATGACACCCATTCCATCGACTTCACGACAGAGGATCCGGCATGAGTACTCAGACGCCCCGCATCAGCTCGCCCTCGCGCGTTCCGACCAGTTCCTCGCCGAGCGGGGACGGCATCGTCGTCGCAGCCGGCCCGGTACAGGTGGATGCCTTCATCGACTTTCTGTGCCCGTTCTGCAAGCAGTTCGAGGGTAAGAGCGGGCCGATCCTTGACGAGTTGGCGGCGAACGAGGCAATCCGTCTCGTCTACCACCCGATGGGTTTCCTCGACGGCCTGTCCACCACCCGCTACTCCTCCCGTGCCTCGGCGGCGTCGGGCTGCGCGGCCGATGGCGGCCACTTCATGGAGTACCTGTACGCGCTGTTCGCCAACCAGCCCCCCGAGGGCGGGCCGGGCCTGTCCGACGACGAACTGATCGAGCTCGGCCGCGCGGTGGGACTTGGGGACAGCTCGTTCGCCGCGTGCGTCCGGCAGGGCGTCTACCTCGACTGGAGCTCCTATGTGACGGCGACCGCCGTCCAGCGGGGCGTAGGGGGAACGCCGACCGTGGCGGTCCAAGGCGTACCGGTGCCGGCCAACCCGCACACCATCCTTGCCGCGGTGCGCGCCGCCCATGCCGGTGGCGGCGGATGAGGCGGGACAAGGACCCGGACACGGCCGATTCACCGGAGGTTCGCATGACAGAACCGACAGTTCCCTCAGCCAACGCACCCGTGGACGTCGAAGGCGCGACGCAGCGGCCGTTCTCCGAGCACGCAGCTATGGCCAGGGCGTATCCCGGCGGCAGGATGACCGTGGGCGCCATTACGCCCCTGGAGGGATTCGACGGGCCCGTGCCGTCCCTGGCCGGGCACATCGAGCGGATCCAGCAGGCCGAGCGGGCCGGCTTCGCGTCGGTGTGGGTTCGCGACGTGCCGCTGTTGGACCCGAGCTTCGGGGACGCCGGGCAGGTCTTCGACCCGTGGGTGTACCTGGGGCAGCTCAGTGCCCGCACCACCTCGATCACACTGGGGACCGCCAGCATCGTCATGCCGCTGCGGCATCCACTGCACACCGCGAAGGCGGCCGCCTCGGTGGACCAGCTGTCAGGCGGCCGGCTCCTGCTCGGGGTGGCCACCGGTGACCGACCCGTGGAGTTCCCGGCCGTCGGTCAGGACCTGGGCGACCGGGCCGAGAGGTTCCGGCGGTCGCTGGAGTACTTCCGTGTCGTCCTCGAGCACCGTTTCCCGCACGTGGAATCGCCGCTCGGCCGGATGCGCGGCACCGATCTGCTGCCCAAGCCGGTGTACCGGCGGATCCCCGTACTGATGACGGGACGCGGCAGGCAGGACGTCCGGTGGATCGCCGACAACACGGACGGCTGGCTGTACTACACCCCGCCGCTCCAGCAGCAGGCCGAGAACATCCAGCGGTGGCGAGAGCTGACCGAAGGCGACGGCGGTGGGTTCAAGCCGTACGCACAGGCCACCTATCTGGACCTGACCGAGGACCCGCTGACCCTGCCCCGGCGCATCCACCAGGGCTTTTCGGTGGGCCGGGTGTCGTTCCTGGCGATGATGCGGGCCTGGCAGGACATCGGCATCGACCAGCTGATGATCAATTTCAAGCACAGCCGACGTCCGGTCGCCGAAGTGATCGACGAACTGGCCGAACACGTGCTTCCGCACTTCCCGCCCGGGCATTTGGGCGCGCGCGGCGAGCACCGGCGGCCCGTGGAGCGAACCGGACCCTGAGCAAGCACGACCCCGCACCCCCTGTGTACTCAGTCCCGGACGGCCCCGGCCGGCCGCTCCTGCGCGTAGTCGCACGTGCCCTCCGCCCGGAACTGCAGGGCCGCGCTGGTCACCTCCGCGCCGAGGCCGCGCAATTGATCCGCGACCGCCTGGTCGGTGAGACGTCCGTCGCCGTCGAAGGCCCGGGAGGACCGCGGGACTGCGAACACCAGCGGCACGGCCCAGCCGCGCAGCGACCGCACGATGAACTCCATCGCGTTGATCGCCTGCAGGCCCTGCACTCCACCGGCGGTTGTCAGCATCCCCACAGGTTTGTTGCTGAGGTAGGGCGGGTCGTTGTCGGCCAGGAGGGCGAGCCAGTCCACCGCGTTCTTGAACGCGCCGCTGACCGACCCGTGGTAGGTCGGGCTGCTCCACAGCAGGGCGTCGGCGGCCTGAACGGTGTCCGCAAGCCGGCGGGCGGACGGAGGGATCCCGTGCTCGGACGTGTAGAACGGGACATTCAGCCGCTTGAGGTCGATCACCTGGGTGTCGGCGCCCGCAGCGGCCGCCCCCTCGACCGCAACACACAGTGCGGTGAGGCTGGTCGACGGGGTACGCAACGAACCTCCCATTCCGACGACGAGTGGGCGCGCCATCCTGTCAACTCCTTCAGAGCATCTCCAGGGGCGTGGGCCCGCCGGGCGGCGGGAACGCCTCGTCGAGGGCGTCGAGCGCCTCGGTGGGAAGGTGGAGGTCCACCGCGCCGCGGTTCTCCCGAACGTGGCCGGGCGATCCGGAACGCGGGATCGCGGCCATCCCCTGCTCCAGCACCCAGGCGAGTGCCACCTGGGCCGGCGTTGCTCCGAGGGCCCGGGCCACGGCACCCAGTGCCTCGACCTTCACGAGTCGGGCCTGCTCGATGGGAGAGTAGGCCATGACCGTCACCCCGGCCTCGCGGCACCAGGGAAGCAGATCCCACTCGATGCCGCGCCGGGAGAGGTTGTACAGCACCTGGTCGACGGCCGCGCCGTCCCCACCGGGGAGAGCGGTCAGCTCGACCATGTCGGCGACGTCCAGATTGCTCACGCCCCAGGAACGGATCTTCCCCTCCTCCATCAGGTCGGTGAATCCCGCAAGGGTCTCCTCGAGCGGCCACCGTCCCCGCCAGTGCAGCAGGTACAGATCCAGCCGTTCCGTACGGAGCCGCCGCAGGCTGCGCTCGCAGGCGGCGACGGTGCCCTTCCGGTCGGCGTGGCCGGGCAGCACCTTGCTGACGAGGAAGACCTCTTCCCGGTGTCCCCCGAGGGCTTCCCCGACAAGCTCCTCGGCTGCGCCGTCGCCGTACATCTCAGCCGTGTCGACGACGGTCATGCCCAGGTCCACGCCCAGCCGCAGCGCGGCGATCTCCTGTTCACGCCGGGCCGGGTCCTCGCCCAGGTACCAGGTGCCCTGCCCGAGCGCCGCGATCTCCTCACCGGAGGGGAGCGCAATCGTTCTGGCCGATTCCGCAGACATCCCGGGCCTCCCGTCCGCCGCGGATGCGTGTCACGCGCACCCGCACCGAGTGCCCAGGTCCGCGCCTCCCAGACAGCCGTGCCGCATCCGCCACACGGAGGTCAGGAGGGGCGAGCGGACTGCGCCGAGAGCTCGCCGGGACCCGGTGGGCGATCGCGCAACGCGACGGTCACCGACACAACGGCGCCGCAGGAGAGGACCGTCGCGAAGCCGATCATCGCGGTCTGCACGGCGAAGTGCCGCAGGGCGATGCTGAACAGGACGGAGGGCAGGCCCATTCCGAGGTACGCGACGACGAAGAACACGGCGAGGACCCCCGCGCGTGAGGCGGGCTCGGCCACTGAACCGGCACGTTCGACTCCTCCCTTGAACAGCAGCCCGGAGCCGGCTCCCGAGAGAGACACGGCGACCAGGTAGAGCCAGAGCGCGGGGTGGTAGAGGGCGACGGCGCACAGGACCAGGCCGACCGGAAAGACCACTGCCCCCACCGTCAGGACCCGAGGCAGCGGGAGGCGTCCCAGCACCAGCTGGGCGGCCGCCGCGGAACCGAACATGAGGAAGGCCGCCAGGCCGACCATGAGGGGAGAGTCGGTGTGCAGGGTGCCGTGGAGCACGCTCGCCCCGAGGGAGGAGATCAGGCCAAGGATCGCGAAGGCGAAGGCACCCAGCGCGCCGGCCGCGCCGAAGGCCCGCCGGGCGCCGGGGCGCAGGACGAACCGGGTGGGCGGTTCGGCCGCGGGCAGCTCCCGGTCCACGGTCTCCGGGGTGCACAGCACCAGCGCCAGGCACACTGCCATGGCGAGCGTGAAGATCGCCTGGGCGGTGACCAGGGGGGTGGGAAGCCATTCGGCGGCGGCTCCGGCGACCAGGGGCCCTGAGGCCAAGCCGCCGAGGTTGGCGGCGGTGGCCACGATGCCGGGCAGCACCGAACCCGTCCGGTCCGGACGGGCCTCGTGGTGGAGGTCGTGCAGGTACGTCGTCGCGGTCGAGGCCATGAGCCCCAGTCCGGCACCGTTCAGGATTCTGCCCGCTATCAGCCCCGGCAGGTCCCGCCACACCATCAGTACGACCGACGCGACGATACCGACGAGCAGCGCCGGGACGATGATGCGCCGCCGGCCGAGCCGGTCCGACAGGTGTCCCAGTCCTAGGAAGGCGGCCGCTGCGCCCACGACCATCGAGGCGTACGCCACCGTGACCGTGGTGGCGCCGAAGTGGTCCCGGGCCTCGTACAGCGGCCACAGAGGGGTAGGCGCGGTGCCGAAGGCCATCAGCACGGTGAAGGCCACCGCCACGAACCAGAAACCGGTCGTGTGCGTGGCACGGCGCCGGGCGGGGGCGCGCGGCGGCAGGCCGTCGGGAGCGGGCGCTTGGATTCGGTGGGTCGGGTTGTCGGGAGCGTCGGCTGTGGGACGGCTCAACGGCGTCGGTACGGCAGGCAGGAGTACCCCTCCTCGAGCGGAAGCGGATGGCGTTCCTCCATCCTCCTCACCAGCCAGAATCAGCGCCAACGAATGTTTTTGCTCGTCTCCAGCAATGCGAGTGATACTTGTGGTGTGGAGCTACGTCAGTTGGAGCACTTCATCGCGGTCGCCGAGGAGCTGAGTTTCACGCGTGCCGCCCGTCGGCTGCATGTGGTGCAGTCGGGGGTGTCCGCCGCGATCCGCTCCCTGGAGCGCGAGCTCGGCTGCGCGCTGTTCGAGCGCACGTCGCAGCAGGTCCGGCTCACTGGGGCGGGCGCGGCGCTGCTGCCGGAGGCCCGGGCCACCCTGCACGCCGCCCAGGCGGCCCAGGACGCCGTGCGCGCCGCACAGGACACGCTGCGCGGCACGGTGAACGTGGGCGCCATGGCCTCGGTCGAGGTGGTGGACCTGCCCGCGCTCCTGGGGCAGCTGCACGCACGGCATCCCGCGATCGACGTCCGGCTGCGGCTGGCGACGACCGGCTCGGCGGGACTGGCGCACGCGCTGCTCAGCGGGGACCTTGACGTGGCCTTCCTGTCGCTGCCCGAACGCAAGCCTGCCGGGATCGACGCACGGGAGCTGACCACTGTGCCGCTCGTCCTGGTGGTCAGCGCCGGCCATCCGCTCGCGCAGCGGGAAAGGGTGGCACTCGCGGACCTCGCGGGGGAGCCTTTCGTGGACTTCCCGCCGGGCTACGGCAACCGCGAGGTGGTCGACCGGGCGTTCGCGGCAGCGGGCGTCGTACGCCGGGTGGCACTGGAAGTGCCCGACATCGACATGGGGGCGGCACTTGTCCGGCACGGACTGGGCATCGCCTTCCTGCCCGAGTTCGCCGTGGCCCGCACCCCCGGCCTGCACGTCCTGGACGTGCGCGGCACCGCGCTCCGCTGGAGCATGCATCTCGGCACGTCGTCGACCCGGCGGCCCACCTCGGCCCTGGGAGCGCTGCTCGACCTGGTGGACCTGCACGCCATCCGCCTGTGACGTCCGGGCGTCTCCGACGGCGGACCGCGGTCGGAGACGCCGCAGGACAACACGCGGCTCTGCCGGAGGACGTCTCGGTCACGCCTGCCGTCATGACCACATGGCGATCGCGCGGGTGGGCCCGGGGTCACCCGGCGGATTCGATGGCCTGCGAGAAGTCCGTTCCGAGCTGCGACATCAGGTCGTTGAACTCCTTCTCGCTGATCGCCTCCCGGAGCACGGTCAGTACGGTCCTTACACCCCGGTCGGCTTCCTCCTCCTTGAGCATGGTGCGTTCGGCCACGCGCCGCACGCCGTCCTGGTGCCCGAAGCGCTCGATGCGGTCCGTGGCTCCCCGGCGCACCGCCTCCGCGAGGCCCTCGGGGAGCTCGGTGATCAGGTCCCTGGCCTCCCCGGCGCTCAGCCTGTGGGCCAGCGTCTCGAGCGTGGCCCGGGTCAGGTCCGCCGCCTCCTGCCGGCTCAACCCGGTGCGCTCGGCGACGGTACGTACGAATTCCTGCTCATCCATGCGTCGTCCTCCTTCGCTGCTGTGTTGCGACGGACCCCGGCGTCAGCCGGGCCCGCCCAGCATGATCTTCCACACTCGGGTAGCCACCTGGAGGTTCAGCCGGTCTTCCACGTTCGCGAGGTCGTTGCCGCTGATGTCGCGGATACGCTGAAGCCGATAGCGCAGCGTGCTGCGGTGGATGCCGAGGGATTCTGCCGTCTCGTCGTAGTTGCCGCCGAAGTCGAAGTACTGGGACAGGGTCTCCACCATGGTCGCGTGGTGCCGGGAGTCGTAGTCGATGAGCTGCCCGAGCCACTCCTGGACGAACGTCTCCAGTTCCCGGCGACCGCTGCCGGGTCCCAGGATGCGATAGAGGCCGAGCTCGTCGAAGAACGACGTGCCGTAGCGCTCGCGGGAATGGTGGCGCGCTTCCAGGGCGCGTAGCGCCTCCTGGTAGCGGTGGGGGATGTCGTCCACGGAGTCGCAAGGGCCGCTCACCCCGATCGTCCCGGACCGTGTCCCGGTCTCGCGGGCGAGCGCCTCGTACAACGCGCGGGCATGCGGCCTGTCGTCGGCGATGAGGACGACGTGGTCGGAGCGGCGGGTCAGCAGCGAGCGCATGCCCACCGCAGAGGCCGCCCGACCCACGGTCTGCGTGAAGGATTTGTCCGCAGCCCGGTTCGACCACTGCACCACGGCGATGTAGTGGCTGCGGTGCAGGTCGTGTCCGATTGCCTCGGCCCGGGCGTAGGCGCTCGCGTCGTCCGTCCCCGCCAAAAGGTCGTCGGCCAGCTCACGGTGCAGCCTCAGCTCCACTTCGGCCAGATTGCGCAGGTGCGCCAGCTCCAAGGCGAGCGACGTGGCGGCGTGTCCGAGCGCGAGTACGGTGTGCTCGTCGGTCTCGTCCCGGGTATCGACCAGCGCCAGCACGCCCAGGATGTCACCGTGCGGGCGGACGAGGGTGATCAGCCGGTCCTTTATCCGCACCGGCCCGGCCTCTCTCGCGACGGCGTGCAGCATTTCGTCCTGACGGAAGGGGTCCGGTTCGGGATAGGGGTCGGGGCGGCCGGGGCCGGTCCAAGTCCTCAGCCGACCGAAGCGGTCCTCGACCAGCGCGGGAAGTCCAGTGATTCGGTGGAGTGCGCGGGTGACAGCTTCCTCGCCGCCACCCGAGGCAGCGACGTCGGCCATGAGAGCGTGAACGGCTCGCTCGTAGCCCAGCTCAGCCACCACGGAGATCAGCTGCAGCTGGAGGGCTGTGCGGTCGTCCCTCAGTCGGCGCAGCTCCAGCGCGTCCTCGCGTCGGCGGCGTTCTGCGAAGGCGACTGACAGTGCGGCAGCGGTGTGCCGGACGAACGTGGCCAGCAGAGATCGCTCGGCCTTGGTGGGCCGGGAGCGGGAGGTCACGACAAGGTAGCCGTAAAGTCCCCCAGGTCCGCGTAGCCCCAGGGCCCGGCCCCAGGGCCTGCCGGGTACGGTCACGTTACCGTCCTGCCCGGCCAGCTCCCGCACCCTCCGGCTCACGGCCAAGGCATGCATCTGCCCGTTCCTCGGGCTGGGGACCAGGTCGCCGCCCACCTTCAGGTATCCGGCCTCCGCGCTGTAGGGTCCTGCGGCGGCTATGTGATCCATGGCCAGGCGGAGAATCTCGACTTCGTCCGGAGTGCCGAACAGGGTGCGGGAGAGCGCGATCAGTTCGTGGAGGGCATGGTCGGCCGGGGGGCGAGCGGGCCGACGGGGCCCTCTGCGTGCGACCACGGGGTGGCGCCCGGCGCTGTGGTGGTACAGGCTGTGCGCCCGACTGCCGACCATGGATCACTCCGTCCCTCGAGGCCTTCAGGAGCCGAGCGGCGTGTCGCGTACCCGCTCCCGGGCCGGCAAACCCGAAATATATGGATTGCTTCTCCCGTGCTCCTGGGGCGAGCGGAACCAGTGCATTCCTTACTCGCCAGACGTAGGCGTGGAGCCACCCGATTCGTCACCCTGGGGAGTGCTCGAGACTCTCCGTGCGCAACGCCAGCAGCCCCCCGTAGCCACCCGGTGCGGCCCCTGCCGCGTGGTCAGCCCCGCTGGTTGGGCTCACGGTCACCGTCCGCAAGGCGGAGGCCACCAAACCCCGCCACATGGGATCACCGAGAGCAACGAGAGCGGCGATCATTGAGCCGAGGAGCCCGGCGGTGCGGGGCAACGGTCCAGAACCGTCGGGCGCTCCGGGGGGCGTGGGGGTGTGCGAGCTAGATGTTCTGGAACTCGTTCGGCAGTTGCGCCATCACATCCTGGAACTCGGCACCGGGAACGGCCTCTCCCAGAGTCATGAAAACCGCAGCAACGCCCCGGCGCGCCACGGTCTCACTGACGTCTACACGCTCACTCACTCGCCGGACGAACTCGTCAACGCCGAATTTCTCGGCGACATCCTCCGGTGGGATCAGCGGCGGGGCGATCTCGGCGGGCAGGACGCCGGCCAAGTGCCTGGCCTCGCCGCCGGTGATGCGCTCGCCCAGCGTCAGCATCGTGGCCCGGGTCAGCTCTCCAGCCTGCTCCTCGGGCACGTGGGCCCGCCGGCTGACCAGCCGGATGAACTCGTCGCTGTCCATGGCGTCTCCAATCCTGCAACGTGTCACAGGTACCGCGCATGCATTGCCCGAAACGGTGAACGGAATGCCGGCGTAAATGGTGCGCAGTCCGAGGGTTGGGTGCGGGCCACGCGGAAACTCCGGCCGAGGGACGCCGGACCGATGTCGACGCACACTTCGAAGACGGAGGCCGCAGATGAACGCCCTTCCGCATTCCACCGCGACCCAGAGCCGCCGAACGGGACCAGGTGTCGACATGAGGCTGCTCGGCATCTATCTCAACGACCACCTCGCCGGCGCCACGGCCGGGACCGAACGCGCCACCCGCCTGGCACGCGCCGCCCGTGGGTCCGCGCTCGGCCGCGCGATCGAGCCCGTAGCAGCCGAGATCGCCCAGGACCGGGCAGCACTGCTGGACATCATGGGGGATCTCAGCGTTTCCGTCCGCCGCTACAAGGTGTGCGCGGGCTGGGCGGGCGAGAAGCTGGGACGGCTGAAGCCCAACGGCCACCTGCTACGCCCGTCCCCGCTCGGCACCATGCTGGATCTGGAGGCCCTACGGCTGGGGGTCGAGGGAAAGGCGGCCGGGTGGCAGGTCCTCCGCCGCCTCAGCGCCGCCGACGAGCGCCTGGACCCTGCCCGGCTCGACACGCTGCTCGAACGAGCCCGGCGACAGCAGGAAAAAATCGAGGAGTGGCGCGTCCGCCAAGCCGAGAAGGCACTGGCCACCACAGTCGGCTGAGCCGCTGCGCCGGCGATGCCATGGCGTGTCCGGCGGGATCGTCGGGGAAGGGCGCATCCAGCGGCTCCATGATGCACCGGGTCGGCATCGGCGGTGACGATGTGCGCCGTCTCGGGGGACGGTGGTGACCGTGCAGGTCGAGACGGATCCTGTCGCACCACCTCACCGCCTCCGCGACGGAGGGTGACCCCGGGACGACGCCGCGCGCGGCGTTCCGGTGGCGGCAGTTCCTCGTCAGCCGAGCTTGCGTCGCAGTTGCAGGCTGTACAGCAGAAGGAGCGAGGGGACGATCAGGATGACCGCGACAAAGGACACCGCGATCAGCACCCACAAGGTGGCCGTCGGAGCTGCCGCCTGGTGGATGGTCAGGTGGGTGCCCAGGAGGTACGGGTACTGAGCCACTCCCCATCCCCCGACGACGGTGGTGATCGCGATGGCCGCCAGGGTGCGCACGACAGGAGGGCTGCCCCTGCGCAGCAGGAGCAGCGCGGCCAGGCCGCACAGACCTGAGACGACCAGGAGCGGTGCACCCACCGTGCTCAGCTGGTGGAACAGGCGCGGGGAGTCGGCACGCAGTACGAACACGCCCACGAGCGCCACCAGTCCCGCAATGATGCCCGCCCCGAAGGCCCGGTGGCTGAACGCCCCCTCCAGGAGGGTGTCCGCTCGGCGCTGGGCCTGTCCGGTGAGGAACACGGCGGCGAGGTAGGCGCAGACGGTGACCGCGAGAGCGCCGCCGAGAACGGATGTCGGATTGAGCCAGCTGGACAGCGGGTCGCCGTGCCCGGCCGAGGGGACGCGACCGGAGGCGATCCCGCCCGCGACGGTGCCGAAGAAGAACGGGGTCAGCACCGACGAACAGGCGAAGGCGACGCCGCTGATCCATTCTCCCCGCCCTCGGGCCAGCGCGTGCCGGAAGGCGAAGCCCGAGCCCCTGGCCACGATCCCCAGCGCCGCCAGGCCCAGGGGGATGTACAGAGTGGTGGTCATGGCGGTGAACGCCTGGGGGAAGGCTGTCCAGATCGTGACGAAGCAGAAGATCAGCCATGTGTGGTTGGCCTCCCACACCGAGCTGATGGAGACGTTGATCAGCTCCCGTGCGGGACGTCCACGCGCGGCGCCGCCGGCTGTCAGATCCCAGAAGCCGGCCCCGTAGTCGGCGCCGCCGAAGAGGGCGTAGGCGATCACCCCGATGAACAGGACCACGGCGATGACATCGCTCATGCGTCATCTCCTCGGAGGGGGCGTCCGTTCGTGGCCGGCGCCGGCCGGGGGCCGTACGGGACCACGGCGGCCTCCGCGCCCTCCTCCGACCAGCGGCGGCGCAAGGTGCGCAGGACGTACAGGGCGCCGACGGCGACGCACGCGTAGATCACGAGGACCGTGGCGAACAGGGGCCACAGGTTCCCCTGCGTGGCGACGGCGTTCTTCGTCAGCAGCAGTCCCACGACAGTCCAGGGCTGGCGGCCGACCTCGGTCACCACCCAGCCGCTCTCCAGGGAGACGAGCGCGACCAGTCCGGAGACCGCGGAGCTTCGCAGGAACCAGCGGTTGGTCGACACCTCGCGCCGTCGCCACCACAGCCAGGCGAACCAGAGTGCCAGCAGGAGCAGCAGCGATGCGGTTGCCACCATGACGTCGAAGGCGAGATGCACGATGCTGACGACCGAGTCCGTGGGGCGTACCGCTGCGGGAATCGCATCGAAGCCCTTGATCGTGGTGGACGGGGTGAAACCAGCGAGGATCGAGGCCACGTCGGGAAGCTGGATGCCGTAGCGCACCTTGCCGTCGACGAAGATGCCGCCGACGGTCTCCGGGACGTGATCACCGGTGGTCGGTACGAGTTCGATGGCGGAGAACTTCGCCGGCTCCCTTTCGTAGACCTGGCGGGCGATCGTGTCCCCGACGAGGAACTGCAGCGGCATGGCGATCGCGGCGACCGTGAACGGCACGGCGAACCCCAGCCGCTGGTAGTGGTCCCGGCGCCCCTTGAGCATGCCCCACGCGTACACGCCCGCGACCATGAACCCCGCGACGATGTACGCCGCGAGGAGCATGTGCACCATCTCCCACCAGAACGCGCCGTTGAAGAAGACCTGGGACGGGATCACGCCCACCACACGCCCGTTCCGCACCGCGATTCCCGCGGGCTGGTTCATCCAACTGTTGGCCGCAATGACGGAGGCCGTTCCGCCGACGCCCGCCAGAGTGACCACGACGCCGGTAAAGAAGTGCGGCCACGGGGGCAGCCTCTTCCAACCGTAGATGTAGATGGCCACGAAGATTGCTTCGAGGAAGAAGAAGAGACCTTCGACAGCGAACGGGAACCCGAAAGCCGGCCCGTACTTGCCCATGAGCCCAGGCCAGAGCAGCCCCAGCTCGAACGTCAGCACGGTGCCGGACACGGCCCCCACCGCGAACAGCACGGCGGCCACCTTGGACCATCGCTGCGCCAGGACCAACGCCTGCTGATCGCCGCGGCGCAGCGCCCGGTAGTGGCAGACCAACATCATGAAGGTGAATGCGAGGCCGAAGGGCACCAGGATGATGTGGAAGCCCAGTGTGAACGCCATCTGCTCACGCGCGGGGAGGAGTTGTGGCGGGTCGGCGGCTGTTAGCAGGGCAGGCAGCACCATGGATTCTCTTTCTGGCTCCGACGGGTGCGGAGCACGAAGGTCGACCCGGCGCGGCGGACGGGAGTGCGCAGGCGAGCGCGCAGACGGGCCCCCGGACGCGGAGGCCCGGCGGGACGCGGCGCCGCCGGATCGTGGTTGCTGCGGTGCGCCTAGAAGGTGCACACGGTGCCGAAGATGCTGCCACGGGCGGCCTCCCACTCGGCCGCGGTATGACGAGCGGGGGGATGATGACGGGAATTCCGAGGATGCCTTGCCTTCCGCGCTCGACGGTAAACGCCCATTCCGCGGCGCGCCCGCCCCAGCGGGTGGCGGTTTCGCCGGTTCCTTCTCCCGGGCCATCTCGTTGACGCCAGTCAGCGGACAGGACGATCACTTCCCGGCTTGCCCTGAGTGCGGCGTGTCACCGTGTCACCGCGCGAGCCTCCGCGTCGGCACGGCATGGTGGGTGGGCCGCTGTCATGAAGTGCGGCTTGAAGCCACGGCGGCTGATGTGGTCTCAGGTCCGAGAGTTCTCAGTACTCCAGCAGCGCTTTTGTGACCATCTCAGTGGGCGTGCGCTGATGAAGGACCGGTGAACAGCGAGGGGGTGTGTGGCCGGCTGCCAGGCGCCTCGGAACAGGGGCGCGAGGCAGGCACCGTTTTCCATCCGTCAACACCTTCCGCCACCCCTGCGGTCAAACCGTCGCGGGGCTGCACAGCTACGGCGAGCGGGCGCCGGAGGAGCTCGCTCCGGCCGGGCCGCCCGGCGCCGGCGGCGACGCCGACCGGGCGGCGACGCGGCACGCCCGCTGAGGGGCGCGACCGTCAGCTGTCCAGCTCCTCCTCGATCGGTGGTTTCGGCACCTCGCGCAGATGCTGGGACTGTCCCGGCCTGCCGCCCTCCCGGGCCTGCTCGGCTCGCTGTGCCGGGCTCAGCCCGAGGTCGGAGTCGGGGTCCACGCGGACCGACCGAGCCACCTCCTCGCGGTTGGCGTACTGCTCGGCCGGGATGCCACGCAGCGCCTTGACGACATCCGGCGCGGCGCCCGACCGGCTCGCCGCTTCAATCAGCTCGTCCTTGCCCGCGGGGAAGTCGACATCCTTGATGGCCTCCACGACGTCCCGGGCGCTCGTACTGTGAGTCATGGCCCCTTCTCCCCCATCGGCCGGAAATCCTGAGGCACCCGGGTAACCGGCAGGAGCCACTCACTCACCTCCTTCACCCGCCCCATTTCCCCCGGTCGGCCGGTCTTGGCCGGGAGAGATCCCGCCCGGCAGGAGGTGATCGTCCTGCCCGAACCCGGGTGGCGCCCGGGTTGGCGCGGAACTGGTGTTCGCGGTGGCGCACCCCTTCACCTGCTGGCAGGGGCCAGCGTGTCTCGCAGCGTCGGCGTCACATCGGGGGCATCCTGTGGGCACTCGCGATCGCGGGGTAGCCGACGAGAGGGAGTCATACGGGTGTCGTCTCAGGACGTTACGGTCGTGGCTCTTCTGGCGGATCCGGACGCGCCCACGGAGATCGCGCAGCGCATGGCCCGGAAACTTCCTGATCGGCTCACCGACAGGTCGGACCAGGGACGACGGTTCGACGTCGAGGTGGTCACTGAGCCCTTCACCGCAGGAACCGAGGACCTGTCCACATTGACGCGCCGGATCATGGACCGCGGAAGTGAGGGGAACTGGGACGTCGTCGTGGCCCTCACCGACCTGCCGCTGCACTCGCACGGGCGCAAGCTCGTGGTGGATCTGAGTCACGAACACGGCATTGCACTGCTGTCCCTTCCCACGCTGGGGGGCTTCCGGCTACAGACCAGGGCCCAGCAGGCCGTGGAAGAAGCCGTGCTCAGCTTGGCGGGCCCGAAGACCACTGGGTCTGAGGGGCCGCCTGCGGGAAGTCAGCCGCTGCAGGGGCCGTTCATCCGTCGTCTCGCGCCCATCCATCCGGGCCAGGTCGGTGAGGACGAGATCGCCGATATGCGATACGTCGTCAGTGGGCCGCGCGGTTACCTGAGGGTGCTCCTCGGTATGGTCCGCGCCAACCGGCCGTGGCGGTTGGTGCCGGGTCTGTCCAAGGCGTTGGCGGCCGCGCTCGCCACGGGAGCGGTCGCCACCGTGAACTCCACCATCTGGAACCTGGCCACCTCCCTGAGCACCCCACGCCTGGTGATCGCCACGGTCGGCTCGGTCGTGCTCATGATCGGCTGGCTGATCGTGGACGCGAACCTATGGCATCGAGCGGATGAGGTTTCGCCGGAGGCGAGGAAGAGGGCGACTCTCTACAACGCCTCGACGGTCGTGACCCTGGGTATCGGGGTGATCGTCTGCTACGTGGGTTTGGTGGTCATCAACCTGCTGTGGGCGCTCTTCATCCTCAACGACCGGCTGTTCGCTTCCACGACACGAGCCCCGCTGCACGCCACGGAGTACTGGACGCTGTCTTGGTTCGTCGCCTCCGTCGCCACGGTGGGCGGCGCGCTGGGATCGGGCCTGGAGAGCGACGAGGCGATCCGGGCGGCCGCCTATTCCAAGCGCGAACAGGAGCGTCGCACCATGCTGCAGGACGACCGCGGCGACTAGCTGATGACCTCGGTGGGGGATGTGCCGTCGTTCGGGCGTCGTCCGGGTCCGGAGGCTCCGCGCTGATCGATCGCTGAGGGTCGTTTCGGGTGGCATGCCGACGGGGACCCGCACCGCACGCCGCCGGAGTGCCGAAGTTCCGCCGAGCAGGTCGGCGGCGGAAGCACCGTTGCACCTGATCCGGGTGAACGGCCCGCAGCAGTGCGCCGGAGCCACGGACCCCGCCATCGCAACCTTCCGAGAGACAGGCTCGTTGCGCCGTCTCATCAGCGCCGTGCCGCGCTCACGCCGTGGCACCGAGAGAAGACATCATGAAAGCAGCGGTATACGAAGGACCGCGAACGGTCACCGTGAAGGACGTACCGGACGCGAAGATCGAACACCCCTGCGACATCATCGTGAGGATCACCACCACCAACATCTGCGGCTCGGACCTGCACATGTACGAGGGCCGCACCTCGTTCGAGTCCGGCCGCACCCTGGGACACGAGAACCTGGGCCAGGTGGTGGAGGTCGGCTCGGCCGTCCGCAAGGTCCAGGTCGGCGAGTACGTGGTGCTGCCCTTCAACATCGCCTGTGGTTTCTGCAAGCAGTGCGAGCAGGGTCTGACCAACTACTGCCTGACCATGCAGCCGGAGCCGGCCCTCGCGGGAGCCGCCTACGGATTCGCCGACATGGGCCCCTACCAGGGCGGCCAGGCGGAGCTGCTGCGCGTGCCCTACGGCGACTTCAACGCGCTGCGTCTGGGCGAGGACGCCGCCGAGCGGCAGACCGACTACGTGATGCTCGCCGACATCTTCCCGACCGGCTATCACGCCACCGAGATGGCGCACGTCAAGCCGGGTGACCAGACGATCGTCTTCGGGGCCGGTCCCGTCGGGCTGATGGCGACCTACTCGGCCCTCCTCAAGGGCGCCGGGCGCGTCTGGACGGCCGACCACCAGCCCGACCGGCTGCGCAAGGCGGAGGAGATCGGCGCCATCCCGATCAACACCGCCGAGCAGAACCCGGCGGAGGTCGTCAAGGAGGCCACCCTCGGTCTGGGCGCCGACAACGGCTGCGAATGCGTCGGCTACCAGGCGCACGATCCCCAGGGACACGAGGACGCCAGCCTGACGCTCAACGGTCTGATCGACTCGGTCCGGTTCACGGGCGATATCGGTGTGGTGGGCGTGTTCCTGCCCCAGGACCCCGGCGGCGCGGAGGCCCAGGGCGAGCTGGAGGCTCAGGGCAAGGTCCCGATCGACTTCGGCATGATGTGGTTCAAGGGCCAGCGCATGGGGACCGGGCAGGCGCCGGTGAAGAGGTACAACCGGGCGCTGCGGGATCTGATCGCCGGCGGAAAGGCGAAGCCGAGCTTCGTCGTCTCCCACGAACTCAGCCTGGACCAGGCCCCCACCGCCTACGAGCACTTCGACGCCCGTGACGACGGCTGGACCAAGGTCGTCCTGCATCCCGACGGACACGGCAACGGCCACAAGCGGTAAGAAACCCGGGGCCGCCGTGCCCCTTGTTTCCCCTGGTCCGGTCTGGGGGACGGGTGGCAATCCACCCGTCCCCTGACGGAGCTGGAGCAGTCGCCGCACTCCAGCCGGACCTGAACCAACAACGAGGGCCCGCGCTCAGGCCTGGACGACAGACGGTGGACGTTCAGCAGCGTCCGCAATGGCAGCCCCCTTCCAACGGCTGCGGCCGCCGGCCAGCGAGCGGGCCGTGTGGGAGCCTGCCTTGCCCGACGGTAGCCGCACCTCAACCAGGCCGACGCAACCCGGCAGAGCGGTCCGGCCAGGCGGACACCCGTGACGTGGCTGCGGACCTTCGGGGAGGTCGTACGATCCGCGCTCACCATCGAGGAGACGCGGCTGGAGCCCCTGCTCGCGCTGCGCACGGCCGCTGGGGTGGCGATCGTCATCGGACCGACGCTGTGGCTCATCTCCCCCGCGTATGCCGCGTCCGCCGCCCTCGGCGCCTACTCCGCGGGTGGAGCCACCTTCCAGCGCAGCTGGCGTCCGCGCAAGGTGGTCGCGCTCGGCGCGGGCGCGGGTCTGGCGCTCAGCACCTTCGTGGGCTACCTGGCGGCGGGGCGACTCGTGACGTTCCTGCCGCTGCTGGCCGTTTGGGCCTTCGCCGCGGGAATGGCGTGGGCCGTCGGATCGACCGCCGGGATCGTCGCGGCGACGACCGTGGGCAGCATGCTGGTGACCATCACCTTGCCCACGAGCGTCGGGCGAGCACTGGAGCACGCCGGGGTCATCGCACTCGGGGGCGTGACGCAGGCCGTGCTGATCTTGCTGTTCCCGATCCGGCGTTGGGGGGCGCATCGTGACGCGCTCGCCGACGCCCTGGCCGCCGTTGCGGACTACGCCCGCCGGTTGCGGCACGACCCGACCGCCCCGTTCGACCCGGAGCCGTTGATGACGGCCCGGGACGCGGCTGCGGTGACGCCGTCCCAGGCCCGCACCCGTCCCCCCGTCCTGCACGGCCCTCGGGGACTCGCCGAGCGCATTCGGCCGGTGGTCGCGGCGCTCGCCGACCCGGACGTGGGCGCCCCGGCGGAGGGACCCGGGCGGGACCGCGCGCGAGAGTTGCTCGACGCGGCCGCCGACGTCCTGGATGCGGCCGCTCGTTCGATCCGACGCGGCACGCCCGCCGAGGTACGGCCCGAGAGCATGGACGTCCTGCGCGTCGACCAGGAACACGAGGTGCTGGAGGGCCCCGCGCGGCAAGCCGCCGAGCGGCTCGTGGAACTGCTCGGCGAGGCGTTGGAGATCGCCGGGAGCGGCTGCGCGCACGGGAGGACGGCCACGCCGCCCGGCCCCGCCGACGCCCAGTTCCTGGTGCGCCCGACGCTGCTCCGGCTGGTCCCGGTCGTCGTCCGGGCGGTCCGCCGTGAGCTCCGCCGGGACTCGCCCGTGTTCCGGCACGCTGTCCGCCTGGCGGCGGTGGCCACGCTCGGCTATCTGATCGCCGCCCGGCTACCCCTGGGCCACGGCTACTGGGCGCCCATCGCCTCGGTGATGGTGATGCGGCCGGACTTTCACCGGACGTACGCGCGTGCAGTGGCGCGTTTCGCCGGGACCCTGGCGGGGGTCGCACTCGCCACCGGCACGGTGCGGGCCCTGGGCACGGATGCCCACGTGTCCGGCGCGCTGGCGGTGGTCTCGGCGGGCCTGTCGTACACGCTCAACCGTACCGGCTACGCCTACTCCCAGTGCTTCACCGCCGCGTACGTCGTCTTCCTGCTCGGCATGGGCGGCCAGGCATGGGAGCAGACGGTCCCGGAGCGGGTGGTACTCACCCTGCTCGGCGGGGCCCTGGCAATGCTGGCGTACGTGGTGTTCCCCGCATGGGAGACACCCCGACTGCCGAGTCGGCTTGCGGACTGGCTCGCCGCCAACGGCCGCTACGCGGCCGCAGTGCTCCGCAACTACGCCAAACCGACTCGGGAGCATCACGCCGGCATGCGCAGGGCACTGCTGGAGAGCAGGGAGGCACGTGCCGCCTGGCAGGAGGCATACGACCGGGCAAGGCAGGAACCGGTCCGCCCCAGGGGTCTGACGTCGCGCGAGGCGCAGGAGGCGCAGGAGGCGCTCAAGGGGTTCGGCCGGGCAGCGATGCTCATGGAGAGCCACGTCCCGCGGGCCGACAGCCGTTTCGTCCCCGGAGCGGAACGATTCGCCGAGGCCCTGGAGACGGACACCGCGAAGGCAGCAGTCGCCGTGCGCGAGCACAGGAATCCGGACTGGGGACGCGTTGAGGAGGCGCTCCGCGCGTGGGAGGACGCCGCGGCCGGCAACGGGAGCCCGGTCCTGCGGCGCGAAGCGGAACTGCAGAAACGGGCCCTGGACAACCTCTCGACAGCCGTGAGCCGCACCCCCCTGGAACGGGACGTCGGCTCTGCTCGCGAGGAGCAGCGGGTGCGGGCCGCAGTGGCGACGCAAGGTGACAGATCAGGACCATCGCACCGGCGTGGGTGACGAAGTCGGCCACGGGGAGCGCCTCGCCTCCTGAGTTCAGAGAGCCGGTGTGGCCGAGCTGCGCGGTCGGTGTGACCGGCCGGCGGGGCGTGGCCGGGGGCGGCGGTGCGGTGGCCGGCGGGCGGGCGGGGGTCTTGGTGCCGGCGAGGGTGACGGCGGTCTGGGCTGCGGGTGTGGCGGTGCGTCCTTGCCGGTGGTCAGCTTGGCATCTCCTTGCCCCGGGTGTGCTTGCTGAACGTGTCGAGGGTGTAAGCGGCAGCGCGGGTGAGCGCCGGATTACCGGTGGGGCGCTTGCCTTGGGCAGGATGGGCGCATGACCGAGATCCGCACACCCCGTCTCCTCCTCCGTAGCTGGCACGACGACGACCTCGCGCCGATGGCGGACATCAACGCGGACCTCCGGGTCATGCGCTGGATCGACGACGGCTCGGTGCGCGACCTGGACCACACGGCCGAGGACATTGAGCGATGGGAGGAGGAGTGGGACGAGGAGGGTTTCGGACTCTTCGCCGTCGAGCTGCTGGCCTCGGGCGAGCTGATCGGCTTCACGGGACTGTCCGTGCCCGAGTTCCTGCCGGAGGTGATGCCCGCTGTGGCGATCAGCTGGCGGATCGGGTCACAGTTCTGGGGCCAGGGGTACGCCTCCGAAGCCGCCCACGCCACGCTGGAGTTCGCTCTCCAGGACCGCGGCCTGGACCGCGTCATCAGCATCAACCGGGTGGGTGACAACGCCTCCGAGAACGTCATCCGCAAGCTCGGCATGGTCCCCGAGCGGGAGACGGCACACCCGGTGTACGGCTACCCGCTGCGCGTTCACGCCATCGATCTCACCGAGTTCCAGGCGTGAAACCCGGCCGGGCCGTCGATCAAGACAGCCGACCACTGTCCCTGCGTCCGTGAGCGCGTTGATCGCGACGGTACGGAGACCGAGGGCACTGGTGTTTTCCTGACATTGTGCCCACGGAGCGGGATGCATGCGGGCTTGGCCGGGGCATCGCCCGAGGCCGCCGGCTGTCGCGGCGACCGCAGGACCGCGTGCCCCGGTGAACGCCGGGCGGCGCGGCGCCGGGTGCCGGGGAGTCCCTCGCTCCCGCAGGAACTCGGCACGGTGGCACGGGGTTGGGACGGAAGGCTGTCGCCCGGAATTCGTCGCGGCGACAACTCACATGACCGGCCCGGCGGTTGGAGGGCGGTGCCCTGCGTGCGGATCAGCGGGCGATCGAGATCGCGAAAGGCGCGAATCCGCCGGCTCGGATCACGTGCGGTACGAACAGGATCGCGGCCTCCGTGGCGCGGGCGGTCCGGATGCCGCCGAGATCGGTGATCCACTCCGTGCGCCAGCCGAGGCTCACGAGGAGTTCGCGGACGGCCTGCTTGGCCCGGGGGTCCTCGCCGGAAAGGAAGGCGTCGGGCGACCGGGTCAGTGTGGCCGGTGCGGTCATCACCGGAAAGAGCATGGTGTTGAGTGTCTTGACGACGCGTGTTCCGGGGAGCGCTTCCTGAAGTTGCTCGGCGAGACTCGAGCCGGGGTAGAGCAGGTCTGCGGGCAGTCCGTCCGGTCCGTCGAGGGTGGCGTTGGAGACGTCGACGAGGATCTTGCCGCGCAGTTCCTCGCGCAGGGCGGTGAGCCGGTCCAGCGAGCCGGCGCCGGGGGTTGCGTTGATGACGATCTGGGCCGTGCGGGTGGCGTCGGCGGCGGCGCCCTGCGTACGGTCCGCCACTGCAACCTCGTGCCCTGCCCGGGTGAGGGCTGCGGCGAGGTTGCCGCCGACGCGGCCCTTTCCGAGAACTGCGATCGTGCGCATGGCGGTCTGGTCCCTTCGAACGTGCGGTCATGGTGCGGTCAGCGGGAGAGGGTGGCGACGGCCCCGGCATGGACGCCGGGCGCGGCCGCCAGGAAGCTGTCGCTGCGCGGGGTCCAGGGGCGGCCCTCGGCGTCGGAGATCTGTCCGCCGGCCTCGGTGACGAGCAGCGCCCCGGGCAGCAGGTCCGCGCGGGCACCGGCGAACTGCCAGAAGGCGTCGATCCGGCCGGCGGCCACGTTCAGCAGGTGCAGGGTAGCGGGCACGGAGGTGCGGACGACGAGTGCGTCGAAGAGCATCGCGGTGATCGAGGAGCCGACACGCCGTACGACGTCGTCGTCCTCGTCGGGCCGGGCCTGGCTGGTGGCCACGATGCTCAGGGCGAGGTCCGCGGTCCGGGAGACGCGCAGCGGCCGGCCGTCCAAGTAGGCGCCCGCGCCAGTGAGCGCGGTGTAGGTCTCGCCGGTCAACGGCAGGTGGACCGCGGTGAGCACCGGCTGGTTGTCGCGCACGAGGGTGGCGGTCACCGCCCACTCCGGCAGGCCGTGCAGGTGGTTGACGTTGCCTTCGGCCGGGTCCACAACCCACCATTCGCCGGGCGGCAGCGCCCCGCCGTCCAGCTCGTCCTCCACCCACCCGGCGTCCGGGCGCAGGTGCGTGAGGCGGGGGTGCAGGATGGCGAGGGCCGTGTCGTCATTGGCGGCGAGCGCGCGCATCAACTCCTCGCGACTCTGGTGGCTGACCACCTCCCCGAAGCGCTCGCGCAGCGCCGATCCGGCCGTGCGCACGGCGATCGCCGTCTGGTCCAGCAGGTCGGCGTCGGTGGCGGTGATGTTTGCGGTCCGAAGTGTTTCGGGCATGGTGAACTCCTTTGTGAGCAGGGGGTGATGAGGTCGTTCGGGTCGTGCGGTGGGCGCTGTTCTGCGCTCTGGTCTCGACGGTATCCAGCCCCTTGATTAACCGCAAATGCATGTAAAGCACGGCTAGGATTACTCGCATGCAATTGGATTTGAACCTGCTGGCCGCGCTCGACGCGCTGCTGGAGGAAGGCAGTGTGGCCGGGGCGGCCGCACGCCTCCATGTCACCGCCCCCGCGATGAGTCGGAGCCTGGGCCGCATCCGGCGTACCACGGGAGATCAGATCCTGGTGCGCACCGGCCGCACGATGACCCCGACGCCGTACGCGATCTCCGTCCGGGAGCAGGTGCACGAGCTGCTCCACCAGGTCCAGGGAGTGTTGGCGCCGAGCCGTGAACTCGATCTGGCGACACTGGAGCGCACTTTCACTCTCCGCTGGCACGATTCCCTGGTCGCCTTGAGCGGCCCCGCACTGCTCGCGGCCGTACGTGCGGAGGCGCCGGGCGCGCGGTTGCGCTTCGTCGCGGAGTCGAGCACGGACACCCCGGAGTTGCGGCGCGGTGAGGTGGACCTGGAGGCGAACGCCAACCGGCCGAGCGCACCGGACATCCGCGCCGAGAAGGTGGGCGAGTCCCCCCTCGTGATCGTCGTGCGGCAGGGGCATCCCCTCACCTGCGGCAGGACCGTCACCGCCCGGCAGTACGCCGCCGCCGAGCACGTCACCGTTTCGCGGCGGGGAAACCTCGGCAATGCCCTGGATGACGCCCTCGAGCGGCTCGGCCTCACCCGCCGGGTGGTGGCGACCGCGCCCACGGAAGCGGCCGCGCTGGAGTTCGCGCGCGGTTCCGATCTCCTGATCAGCGTCCCCGAAGCCACCACGCGATCCACGGTCGCGGACCTCGGCCTGGCCGTGCTCCCCCTGCCGCTCGAACTACCTCTCGCACCGGTCTATCTGTCGTGGCATCAGCGCTACGACACCGACCTCGCCCACGCCTGGCTGCGCGGGCTGGCGCGGACCGCGCTGACCATGCGCGGGGCGTCATAGTCGGCGTCGGCGCCGTACGGCCGCTCGTCCATGCGGCCGCCTCGGTGGCGCGGGGCCGGCCACCGTAGCCGCTCCTCGACCCGATCAGCCTCGCGGAGCACCGGTTACGCAGAGCGCCGGTTCAGTCGTCAACGTCGCAGCTGCCGGCGGGGCTGTGTGGGCGGCGGTTGCCATCATGCTCCTACCGTCGCGGACCGTCCCCTGCTGCGGTCCGGCCCGCCGACCACGTATGCACGGTGTTCGTACGCTGAATGGACGCATGATGACTGTTCCAGGTCTAAGGTGGGGCCCGGAGGTGCTTCATGTCCGAGTTGTTCGACGCGGTGGACGCACTGGTGGCGTCTCGGTCGCCGCTGCCGCCGCCGGCAGAGCGTAGGCGGCTGCGTCAGGCTCACGCGCTCACCCTTGATGAAGTGGCCGCCGCCCTGGGCGTGCGACGCGCGACCGTCGGCGACTGGGAGGCGGGCAAGACGGAGCCTCGGCCCCCGCAGCGGGAGGCGTACGCGCGCCTGCTCGAGCAACTCACACAGCTCTATCCCGCTGGTGCACCTCAGGAAGACACCGCTGCCGCGCCAACCGCACCCCGCGCAGTGTCGAAGGCTCCGACCGCGCTGACAGGCCCAGAGCCCTTGGCCGCGGCCCCGACCGCGTCCGATGCAGCCCGGGCAGCCACCTCCCGTCCGGCGCCTGCCGCCCGGCCGTCGACGACGTCGCGCCGCCCGGGCGCGAAGAAGGCGGCCCCGGTGAACTCGCCGGCGGCCGGCAGCGCGTATGCGCACGGTCCGCTGCTGGTTCTGGACGCCGACGCCGAGCGCAATGTGACCGGCTACGGTGTCGGCGGCCTTACCGTGGACGTGCCCGCCAAGTCCCTGTCCGCCCTGCTTGAGTGGACGCTGACCGAGGCGCAACTCGGGGCGGAGCGGCTGCACGGCTCGGGCAAGGACGCCGATCCGCTGCTGGTGCTCACCGCGGCGGCGTGTGAACGCTACGGTCTGCCTGCGTCGCTGTCGCACGAGGAGCGGCTCGCCGGGCGACTCCCGGAGGGGCACAAGGTCGTCAAGCAGCTTCAACGGGCGGATTGGCAGCTGACCAAGCGGGGGCTGGGGCCGTGGGCGCGGATCTACCGGCCCGTTCAAGGGGGTCGTCGACGGTGCGTGCAGCTGTGCATCCCCTCCTGGCACGCCCTGGACGACCGCGCCTGGGGGCATGCCGCGCAGTTGGAGCCCGCGGAGCTCGCCCGGGTGCTGGGCGTCTACGCGGCCAGGGTCATGACGCCGGTCGGGTCCACCGCGGTGACGGGCTTGCAGCTGATGACCGCGCTCAACCCGCCGACCCGCGCCAGCCAACCGGACGCCGACGGCAAGCGGCACCGCGAGCACCGGCCCGGCTCGCTGGGTACGGAGCCTCTGGACCCGGCACCGTGCGAGGCAACCGACGGGCACCCCGTCCTCGCGGGCCTTCCGCGGTTCCATGTGCGGGGCCCCGGCGAGCGCCTGTTCGAGGAGGCCTATGACTGGGCCAGGGACCTGACCGACGAGGAGTGCATGAAAAGCCACCTGGTCGGCATCGACGTCAATCTCGCCTTCGGCGCGGCCGCCAACGGCGCCGTCGTCGGCCTCGCGTCGCCGCCCGTGCACGTCACCAACCCGACCTTCGATGCGGCGCTGCCCGGCTCGTGGCTGGTCGACCTCTCCCACGTCGACCTGGGCCGGGTGAAGGTCGGCAAGCAGTGGCGCGACCTCGACGGTGATCTGCTGCCCAGCCCGTTCACACCGACCGGCCAGTCGCCCGAGGGCCCCGCCTGGTACGCCACCCCCACCGTGGCCTATGCCCTCGAGCTGGGCTACGACGTCGCTCCGCTCGAGGCATGGGTGCGCCGCGAGAGCGGCCGGTTCCTGGACGGCTGGTACACGCGGCTACGGGACGCCTACGTCGCGACCATGGCGGATTTGGGTGTCTCGGAGAAGCTGTCTCCCGCCGACTTCTTGGAGGCGATGGACGGCTACAAGACCCGTGATCCGGAGTTGGCGCTCGTTCTCAGCGCCGTCAAGATGACCGTCAAGGGCGGCATCGGCAAGCTGCAGGAGAAGGCACGCGGCGGCGGATGGAAGCCCGGACAGGCGTGGCCCGCCCTCGCACGGCCGACGTGGCGTCCCGACATCCGCGCCACCGTCATCTCCCGGGCCCGGATCAACATGCACCGCAAGATGCTGAATCTGGCCGCGGCCACCGGACGGTATCCGGTCGCGGTCCTCTCGGACTGCGCCGTGTACGCCGCCGACGGCCCCAGCCCGCTGGATGTCCTGCCCTACGACGCCGCCGGCAAGACTGTGCCCGGTTCCTTCCGGCTCGGCGTCTCCCCCGGCATGGTCAAGCACGAGGGCACCCAGAGCGTGCTGTGGGGAGCCAACGTGCTCGAGGAGCTGGCCGGCGACGGCCACGTCGCCAACCTCGCTCGCTACATCAAGACCGGCGAGATCACCGCCAAGGACACCGGAGAATAGGGCAGTACGGCGATGGCCACGATCGGCGAAGGACTCGACAAGGCGGTCCAGGGCGCGTTCACGCGCCCCATCCCGAAGACCGCAGGAGCGCAGATGCGCTACCTGGTCAAGCAGCATCAGCGCAGCACTCGGCGCGTGGCCGAGCTGCTCGGCATCAGCCAGCGGACCGTCGAACGCTACATGAAGAACCAGCTCAAAAGGCCCCGCCCTGAACTCGCCGACCGCCTCGAGCGTGAGGTCCGCTCACGCTGGCAGCCGCAGATTCGGGCCAAGGCGAAGAAGACCGCGGCCACCACCGCCGGCATCATGATCGACGTGCGCGCCCGATTCGGTTACACCGCCGCTCCCGGCAGCACCGACGACGCGCGCGTACGGCACCTCACCCTCGCGCTGCCACCCGATCACGCCGCACGCCTCTTTCAAGCCCGGGAAGCCGGATCCACCGAGGACCAGCTCCGCCAGATCGCCGCCGAAGCCCTCGGCGAGGTCTACTTCCGCGACAACGGCCGCCGCGCCCACGGCCTCGAAGTCGAACTCACAGATCTCCTCAACCTGGAGTTCGAGCTGTAGCCGGCCAAGACGCCGAACAGGCACCGATGCAGCGGGGCGCCCCATATCGGTCGTCCGTGGGGCCGTGATCGACCCACAGCCCGGACGGTCAGCCTTTCGTAAAGACCGCTGGTCCATCCGGTGGTGACGAGCAGGATCAGCGGCGTGCAGATGACTGAGCCGTTCGCCACGACAACCGCCGCCGTAGCTCCCGTGATCCTGATCGCCGCAGCCCTGGAGGTCACCGCCTACCAGAGAGCCATTCAGGGGTGGGTCGCGCACTTGGTGCGGGAACTTGAGCCGGAACTGCTGCCGTTGCTGGATCTCTCCGTCGACGACCGTCGAGCGACGATACGAAGGGTGGTGGAGACCCACGCCGTAGGCATCGGACTCGGAATGATGAAAGTGGCGGTCCGATGGGCGGCCGGCTTCCTCTGGGCGGCGATCATGGTGGCTCAGGCGGCGGTCACGATCATCTGTCTGGCGTGGCTTGCGGACCCGAAGCGCCCAGCGGACCCAGGACATGCAAGTGCCTGCCTGTTCGTCGTTGGAGCGGGCGCTGTCGCTGTCGCCTCGTTCCCCATGTACCGGCTGATGAACGCACCGTGGATGCTGGTGGGCGAGCGCGTGATCGAGATCCAACTGCGCTATCGCCTCGCAGAGGCCCGCCGGCAAGCCCAGCAGAGTGACGCGACCACGGCTGGAAGTGCTGACTCGACGGCAGCATCTGCGAGCTGATCACACCAACGAGGGGTCCCGCGCAGCCTCGCACCGGCCCGGCCCTCGAAGCCAGGGGGACGACCTACGCCACCTGCTGCGTGCCGGTGGTCGAGCGGGAGCTACGCCCGCGGGCGCGGCTCGTAGGCGGGGCTCACGCCACAGCGGGGATCAGCGTGGGCCGCTCGCCTCACACGAGGACGTCGAGGACATCGAAGGTTGCACGCTGGAGCGGCTCAGGCACAGGCGTTGAGCCAGGGCGCACAGCATGAGGACGGCGGTGTATCCGTCATCCAGAAGGCTCGCCGGCGGGGCCACGGTGTGGAGGAGCTAGAGCGCCGCTGTCCCGAGCGGTCGGGCCGGCGCGCTCCTGCCTCGGTCTCACGGCGGATGGCGCCGCCCAAGACGCGTACGGTGAGGGCGCGCCACCGGAGAAGCTGGGTCAGCAGCTCAGGGAGGCGGGGGACCTTCGTGGCGCACCGCTCGGGGAGACGCCGAGCGGTGCGCCGCGTGCGCCGTCAGTTCCAGCGGACGGCGTGGAACAGGCTCGCGTCCTCGGGGTCGTTGACGCCGCACTGGCCGACCGTGCCGCCGCCCGCATCGACCGCGGCCGGTACGCACGCGTTCTTGCTGTTGGCCGGCGCGCCGAGAGAAGTCGCGGTGCCGCCGGAACTCCATCGCACGGCACGTGGGTGGAGACCGCCGCTCGTGGACTCGCCGACGACGGCTCCGAGGTCGTCGACGGCGTGTGCCTCGCCGCCGTCGTCGCCGCTGAGCACCGGCAGGGCGGTGACCGTTCCGTCTGCCTTCCACCGCACCGGGGTCCGCCGGGTCGGTCCCATCGGGGTGCTGAGCCCGGACATGCCGACGATCTCCCCGTCGTCGTTGATGCCGCCTGCCCGGCCGGCCGTGTCGCCGGGCAGTGGGGGTAACTCGCGCACCGTGCCGTCGGGATCCCACCGCACCGCTCGCAGGCGGAGGTCGGGGCTGAAGGAGACGCCCACGGCCACGCCCGAGCCGTTGACGCCGAGGGCCCATGCCTGTCTGTCGCCCGGCAGCGCGGGCAGGACGGCGCTGCTTCCGTCGGGGTTCCAGCGCGCGGCCCGGGTGAGACCGCTCGTCGCGTCGTAGGTCTCGCCGACGATCACCCCGTTGCCACTGACGGCCCGGGCCACGCCGCCCTTGCCGCCCGGTGGCGCCCCGAGCTCCGTGACCGTGCCGTCGGTGTTCCAGCGCACCGGCACCTTGCCGTTGCCGCCGGTCGCGTCGCCGACGACGACACCGGCGTCGTTGACGGCGAACGCCTGGCTTCCGGTGCTCCCCCGCGGGCCGGTCAGCCGGGTGATCGCGCCCTGCGCGTTCCACCGGGTGGCGTAGGTGGTGGCGGAAAGACGGGCCCAGCCCACCGTCAGGCCCGCGCTGTTGACCCCGGTGGCGCTGCTCTGCGTCCCGCCGGGGAGGGTGCCGAGGTCGGTCGTGGCCGCGGACGCGGGCGTGGCCAGCGCGGCGACCGTGGCCGTGGCCAGGCCTGCGCCCCGGGCGATGTGTCGAAGAGGTCTCATGGCCGCGAGCCTGTTCGAACCCGTTCCCGCACGACAACAGGATCTTGAGTCAGATTCCGCTCCGGGCGCATGGAATGCGGCGGCGGAAGCACTCGATGGGGCATGGAGTGCGTGATCTACCAGGAGAAGACGGGTGAGGGCGAGAACATCGACTGCGGGCGGGCGGCCGGCGGGGGCGAGGCCGCTCTGGAGCGTCTGGCCGAGCTGAGGCCGGACGAGTTCGCCTGGATCCGTATGGACGAACCCGGCGAGGAGGAGCTGCGCAGACTGGGCAAGTACGTGCCGCTGCACCCACTGGCCATCGAGGACGCGGTGCAGGCCCGACAGCGGCCGAAGCAGGAGCGGTACGGCGACGTGCTGGCGGTCGCCGTGAAGACGTTGTGGTTCGTCGAGCGGACCGCGGACGTGGAGACCGGCGAGGTGATGATCTTCCTCGGGCCGTCCTTCGCGCTGACCGTGCGGCACGGTGCGGACGATCCGACCGTGGAGGCAGCGCGCCGGCTCGCGGAACAGCCCGAGATGGCCCGGCTCGGTCCCGCCGCCGTCCTGCACGCGGTGACCGATGTGATCGTCGACGCCTACGCCCAGGCAGCGGTCCAGGTGCGCACGGACCTGACGGAACTGGAGCGGTGCGTGTTCTCGCCCGCCCGCGAGGACCTGACCGAGCGGATCTACTCGCTCAAGCGCGAGGTGGTGGAGTTCCGCGACGCCGTGCAGCCGCTGGTGCCGGTCATGGAACCCTTCACCAGGGCGCGGGACGACTGGCCGAGGCAGATGGTGCCGTACTTCCGCGACGTCACCGACCACCTCGCCCGGACCGACGCCGAGGTCCGCGCCCTGGACGATCTGCTCGGCTCCGTCCTGGACGCCCATCTCGCGAAGGTGGGCGTCTGGCAGAACGACGACATGCGCCGCATCAGCGCCTGGGCGGCCATCTTCGCCGTCCCCTCGGTGGTCGCCGGCATATACGGCATGAACTTCGCCCACATGCCGGAGCTCGACTGGCGCTACGGCTACCCGTGCGCGCTGGGCGTGATGCTGCTCGGGTCGGGACTGCTGTACCGGGTCTTCCGGCGCAACGGCTGGCTGTGACAGGGAGGTTGAGTGAGCACCGGCCAGGCGGGCCGGCCCCCGGAGGGCCGGCCGCACTACCGGGGCGGGGCTCCGGGTGCGGCGGCGCCGGGGTCGTCGAACAGCGCGATGCGCGCGGTGATGCGTTTGCCGACCGGCTGCCGCTGCGCCTCGAAGCCCTGGGCGACGGCCATGACGATCTCCAGGCCGTGCTGGCCCACCCGGCCGGCGTCCGCCGCCCTCGCCGTGGGGAGTTCGGGGTCGGAGTCCCACACCACGACCTCGACGGAGTCGCCGACGACGCTCAGGTCCAGCAGTACCGGGCCGGGGGCGTACTTGCGGGCGTTGGTGACCAGTTCGCTGACCACCAGCCGGGTGAGGTCGACGGCGCGCTCGGAGACGGGCAGCCCGTGTTCGGCCCGGACCCGGGTGAGGAAGTCGACGGCCATGTGCCGGGCCTGGGCTATGTCGGCGCCGTCCGTGTCCAGGGCGATGGCGGTCCGGACGGCCCGCTCCCCCGGCGTGACGCCGTCCTCGCCCACGGGCGATGATTCCATCGCGGTCATCTTCTGCACCCCGTTCGTCCTTCGCGCGTATACCCGCGTCTATATGAAGTGACGCCGGAGACCCCTGTGCCGGATCCGTCCCATGGAGGAAATCGGGGCCCTGAACTGGTCCGTTCGGGGTACCCGCGCGCTCACCGGGGCGCTCGGGTGCGCTTTCGGAGGACGGAATCCAGTACGGAGGAGGTGATCGCCTTGTCGTCCAGTACACAGCCGCGCCAGGATCCGGGCCGCGAGACGACGGGATCGGAGCCCGTGGGCGAGCTCGTGCAGCGCGCCTCGCAGCAGTTGACGGAGCTGGTGCGCGGCGAACTGCGCCTGGCACAGGCGGAGATGAAGGAGAAGGGCAAGAAGTACGGCAAGGGCGGCGGGCTGTTCGGCGGCGCCGGCCTGGTCGGCTTCCTGATGCTCGAGGCCCTGGTCGCCACCGCGATCGCCGGGCTGGCGGTGGCGCTGCCGGTGTGGGCCGCCGGCCTCATCGTGACCGCGGTCCTCGCGGTGATCGTGGTGGTGATGGCGCTGACGGGGAAGAAGGAGTTCGCCGAGGCCGCGCCGCCCGCGCCCGAGGCGACCATCGAGAACGTGAAGGCCGACGTGGCCGAGATCAAGGAGAGTGCACACCGATGACCCAGCCGCCTCACGACGAGCCGACCGCCGAGACCCCGGAGGAGCTGCGCGAGCAGGTCGAGCAGACACGCCAGGAACTCGGAGACACGGTGGAGGCGCTCGCGGCCAAGACGGACGTCAAGGCCCGTACCAAGGAGAAGGCCGCGGAGGTCAAGGACCAGGCCGCCGTCAAGGCGGGCGAGTTGAAGGAGCAGGCGGTACTCAGGGCCGAGCAGGCCAGGGCTGCGGCCGCCCAGGCGGTGTCGCGCGTGCAGGACCGGCTGCCCGATCCGGTCCGCGAGCAGGCCGCACAGGTGGCCGGACAGGCGGGCCAGTTGTGGGAGGAGAAGGTGCCCGAGCCGGTGCGGGCCAGGACGGCCCAGGGCGCACGGATGGCGCGGGACAACCGGGGCCTGGTGCTCGCCGCCGCCGGAGCGGCCGCCGTGCTGTGGCTGATGTGCCGCAGGAAGGCATGACGCGCTGACGTCGTCCGGGATCGCCTCCGGGGCGGCCGGTGCCGCCCCCGGCGCCGGCCTCGGCTGCCCGAGCGGCACCCGGCAGGGCTGACCGGCGATCTCACGACTCACGGGCGGGGCCGGCGACTTCTGCCGGCCCCGCCCGTCCGGCGACACGCCCTGCCCGGCCGTCGCCAATGCCTACACTCGCGCCCATGAATGACTACGCGTGCACCCATTGCGGCACCGTCGGCCTGGTGGAGGGCTTCATCGAGGACGCCGGCGAGCATTCGCGCGGGTACGCGCGCTGGATCGAGGGCGCGTTGGAGCGGGGCATCTTCGGGGGCGCCAAGCGGCTGGGCCGGCCCCGGCGACAGATAGAGGCGTACCGGTGCCCCAAGTGCGGGCACCTCGAACTGTTCGCCACCGGCACGGTCTGACGGCCGCTTCGGCAGCGGCACTCCGGCGGCTCCACGGCAGGACGGCCCGGGCCGGCACGGCCGAGCGCCGCGGTGTGCGGGCCTCGCGCCGGCGGAACATGAGCGGTCCGGGCGCACCCGAGCGCCCGGACGGAGATGCGGCCGGGCCGACGCCCCGCGATGGTGGAAGCGCCGAGCACCATCACCGGGACACGACGAGGACTGAGCGCATGGACAAGACGAAGCTCACCGAAATGACCGCCCGCCGCCATGCCGAGCGCGCGGACGGCGGGCAGCTCGCCGCGGACGACATCGGCCGGGTTCTCGACACCCTGTTCGGCACGGTGGAGCACGCCGGGACCATCGCCGAGGCGCTCAAGGCGCACGAGACGGTCGCCCTGGGCAGCTTCGGCAGCTTCCACGTCGCCGACGGCGCGGCCTCGTTCCGGCCCGGCAAGGCCCTCACCGAGTACCTGCAGGACCGCACCGGATGACGACCGGCACCGCACGGACAGCCTCCCCGGCACCGCGCCGCACGGATCCGCCATGGGGCGCCTGACCCTGCGGGCCGCGGGCCGGGCCCGCCCGGAGACGGTCTGGCGACGCTACGCGTGCGTCGACCGCTGGGCGTCGTGGTCCCCTCAGATCAGGGCGGTACACACGCCCGAACGTCGGCTGGCCGCCGGCATGCGCGGGACGGTGGAGTCGGTGGTGGGCCTGCGCGTCGCCTTCCTCGTCGAGTCCGTCGACCAGGCCCACCGCACATGGACCTGGCGGGTGCGTCTGGGACCGACGAGGCTCCGGCTGCGCCATGACGTGCGGGGACAGGGGCACGGCAGCATCACCAGCCTCACGATGCACGGCCCGTGGCCGGTCCTGCTGGCCTATGCCCCGTTCGCCCGGGCTGCCCTGCGCCGCCTGGTGCGGCCCTGACCCCGACCGGCGCGGCCTGACCCCGGCCGGTGCGGCCCTGACCCCGGCCGGCGCGGGCGAAACCGGCCGGCGCGGCCCTGACCCCGACCGGCGCGGGCTTGACCCGGCCGGCGCGGGCGAAACCGGCCGGCGCGGCCCTGACCCCGACCGGCGCGGGCTTGACCCGGCCGGCGCGGGCGAAACCCGGCCGGCGCGAGCCTGGCTGACGCGCCCGATACGCCCGGCGGCGTCGGCCCGGCGCTGCGTCAGCCCGCCTCCTCCAGCGGGTCGTCCGTGGGGGCGCGGGACCGGCGTCGGTCGCGGCTGCCGGCCTGCGGCGAAGCCCGTCGGATGGCCCGGCGCTGCACCGCCGTCGTCGCACCCCATATGCCGTCGTCCTCCCCCTGCTCGATCGCCCAGGTGCGGCAGGCGAGGATCACGGGGCACCGCCGGCAGATGGCCCGTGCCAGGGATGCTTCGGCACCGGGGGCGGAGAAGTCGGCGAGCGGGAAGAAGACCTCGGGGTCCTCGCCTACGCATGCAGCCTGGTCACGCCAGTCGGAGCGGTCCGGGTGCGGGGGAAGGAAGCCGGTCATGGGGCACCTCTGCTAGGCCCGGCTGCTGGCAGTCGGGAGCGGCTGCGGCGAGGAATCACGTCGCAGGCCCGGCAGAGGTTCGGTCCAGAATAATGGCGCATGCCCGGTTTGCGGTAGTAGCTCCTGGCACTCGCTGTGAGTTCGGTGGAGTGAAGTCGAGGAACGCGCACGAAAAGCCACGAATGGACCAGACGAGGCGAATCAGGACGACGTGACCGGGTATGTGAGCTCGGACGGGGCGTCCGACTCCGCCTACGGGAACGAGGGCTGGAAGTGCGTGAGATCTTCGTCGCGGCCGGGCACCGACCCCGTGCCGACGCACCTCTGCGCGAGCGGGTCGCGGTCGTGACCGGGGCCGCGCGGGGAGTGGGTGAGGCCCTGGCGCGTCACCTGTCCGACGCCGGGATGAGCGTGGCGCTGCTCGGACGCGAGAAGGAGACCCTCGCCCAGGCGGCCGGCTCGCTGCCGAACCGGACGCTCTGCGTCGAGGCCGATGTCACCGACCGCGCGGCGCTCGAAAGCGCCGCCCGCAGGGTGGAGCTGGAACTGGGTCCGGCGAGTGTGGTGGTGGCCAACGCCGGCATCGCCGCCGGTGGCCCGTTCGCCGATACTCCGGCCGACCTGTGGCAGCGGGTCGTCGACGTCAATCTCGTCGGCGCCGCCAACACCGCCAGGGCCTTCCTCGGCCAGCTGGCGCGTACGCACGGCTACTTCCTGCAGATCGCCTCCACGGCCGCCTTCGGCTCCGCTCCCATGATGAGCGCCTACTGCGCCTCCAAGGCCGGCGCGGAATCGTTCGCCCTGGCGCTGCGCGGCGAGGTCGAACCCGACGGCATCGGCGTGGGTGTCGCGTACCTGCACTGGACCGGCACCGACATGGTCGCCGGTATCGACGATCACCCCGTCCTCAGCGCCCTGCGCCGCAACCAGCCCCGCTTCGCGCGCCGCGTCGACACCCCCGACCAGGTCGCCGAGCGGCTCGCCGCCGGGATCGTCCGACGCGCCCGCTCGGTCTACTCACCGCCCTGGCTGCGCTGGTGCCAGCCGCTGCGGCCGCTCTTCCCGGCTGTCGTGGCCCGGATCAGCCGGCGCGAACTGCGACGCCACTCCCCCTCCGAGCTGGCGGCCGATCTCGCCGTGCTGGGCGCCGGCGGCCGCGCCGACTGGGACGCCTACCGGTCCGCCGATCGCCGTCCCGGCCGGCCGTAGGACTGCCAGCGCCGTCCGGCACCGGTGCGGCCGGCGCCCGGTGTCCCGGCCCCGCCCGGTCACAGGACCGCGTTTGCGGGGAACGCACCAGGTCACCCGGAGCAGCGCCGCGTCGAGCGGCGCACTGTGCACCGCCGGATGGATGGGCTGCGAGCCATGACGGATGAAGGACGACGGACGGGCGGCCGGTCGACCCGGCGTCTGCGGGAGACGGCGGCCGAGGTGTTCGGCTGGGACGAGCTGCGTCCGGAGCAGCTCACCGCCATGCGGTGGGTCCTGGAGGGCCGGGACGCCCTCGTCGTCATGCCGACCGGATCCGGCAAGTCGGCCGTCTACCAGGTTCCCGGCCTGCTGCTGCCCCGGCCGGTGGTGGTGGTCTCACCCCTGCTCGCGCTGCAGCGGGACCAGATCGCCGGACTGCCCGGCGGTGACCGCGGTCCGGGCGCGGTGGCCGTGAACTCCGACCTCAGCGCGACGGAGGCCGACGCCGCCTGGGAGGCGGTCCGGGACGGCTCGGTGCGCTTCGTCTACCTGTCTCCCGAGCAACTGGCCAACGACGAGGTCGTGGACCGGCTGGCCGAGGTCCGCCCCAGCCTCTTCGTGGTGGACGAGGCCCAGTGCGTGTCGTCCTGGGGCCACGACTTCCGCCCCGACTACCTGCGCCTCGGCCAGGCGGCACGGCGTCTGGGCCGGCCGCCCGTGCTCGCGCTGACCGCGACCGCCGCGCCGCCGGTGCGGCAGGACATCGTCGAACGGCTGGACATGGACCGGCCCCGCCGGCTCGTCACCGGCTTCGACCGCCCCAACATCCGGCTCGAGGTGCGCCGCCACCTGGACGACGCCGAGCGGCGGCGGGTGGTCGTCGAGGACGCCGCCGCCGCGCCGAAGCCGGGCATCGTCTACGCGGCGACACGGAAGGACAGCGAGTCGTACGCCGAGGAACTGGCCTCCCTCGGTCTCGCCGCCGAGGCGTACCACGCGGGCCTGCGCGCCGCCGAACGCCGGCGCGTGCACGAGGCGTTCCTCGCGGGCGACACGGACGTCGTGGTGGCCACCTCGGCCTTCGGCATGGGGATCGACAAGGAGAACGTGCGGTTCGTGCTGCACGCCTCCCTGCCCGGCTCGTTGGACGCCTACTACCAGGAGATCGGGCGCTGTGGCCGCGACGGGCGGCCCGCCCTCGCCGTGCTGCACTACCGGGCCGAGGACACGGGGATGCAGGCGTACTTCAGCAGCCGCACGGTCAGGCCGGAGTCCGTGGGCGAGGTCGTGCGGGCGGTCCACGACAGCGCCGGCGATCCCCCGGACCTGGACGGGCTGCGGCACGACGTGGGCATGTCCCGGGCCCGGGTGACCACGGCCGTGAACCTCCTGGAGGAGGCGGGCGCCGTGGTCACGGACGGCTCGGGCGCCATCCGGCCGGCCTCGGGCATGAAGCCCGCGAGCGCGGTGCGACGGGCCGCGGACAGCGCGGAGGCGCACAAGCGGATGGACCGGTCGAGGGTGGACATGGCCCGGGCGTACGCGGAGGCGACCGGCTGCCGCCGGCACTTCCTCCTCGGCTACTTCGGCGAGCAGTCCGGGCCGGCGTGCGGCAACTGCGACGTGTGCGACGAGCGGGAGGCGGACGGCGACCATGCGGCGTACGACGCACAGCCGTCGCACGCGGGCGCGTATCCGGCCGGGGCGCCGGTGCGGCACGCCCAGTGGGGTCGCGGCACCGTGCTGAGCGAGGACGGGGACCGCATCACCGTGCTGTTCGACGAGGTCGGCTACCGAACGCTCTCCCTCGACGCCCTGGCCGGCCGGGAACAGCTGCTCACGGTGATGAGCGGGAGCGGCGAGGAGTGATCGACGGCCGGGTGGCGCCGGTCCGCGACCGGCCGTGAGGCCGTCACCGGGCAGGTGTGCGGGGCGGTGAACAGCTCCCGGGCGCCGACGAGGTCGAGCAGCCGGTCGACGGCCGGGCCGACGGCGCTCACCGTGAGTGTCTTGCCCTGTCGCCGGGCGTGCTGCCGCAGGGCCAGCAGGACGCCGAGGCCCGCGCAGTCGCAGAAGTCGAGCCTGCTCAGGTCAAGATCCAGGCCGCAGGCCGAGTCGGTGAGCGCGGTGTGGAGCTGGCTGTGCAGATGCCGGCCGGCGTTGAGATCGAGTTCGCCACGGACGGTCACCCGGGTGCGGCATCCGCTCGACGCGTAGGCGACGACCACGAGGCCGGTCGGCACCGGACCACGGCCGTCGTCCGCGCCCGCCGAGGGGCGGCTCCGCACCGTACGGGGCTCTCCGTGATGGGCCGGCTCGTGCATGGCTCCCTCCGTCATCCGCTCGACGCGTTGCTCGAGATCCAAAGTACGTCAGTCGATGCCGGAAATAAAGTACGTGTTTTTGGATGCGTGAAGCCTCGGCCAGTAAACTCGAGCCATGGATGGAGTGCCCGAGCCACACAGCGGATGGACTTTCCTCACGAACCATGCCCGCGTACTGGCCGCCATCGCGGACGACCACAACGCCCGTATCCGCGACATCGCTGCCCGCTGCCGCCTCACCGAACGCGCGGTGCAGAAGATCATCACCGATCTGGAGCAGGACGGATACCTCTCCCACACCCGGCAGGGTCGCAGCAACGCCTACCGGATCGACCCCAGCAGGGTCCTGCGCCACCCGGCGGAGGCGGGGATTGGGCTGACCGTGGCCTCGCTGCTCTCGCTGCTCGCCCAGGACGAGGCGGACCGAACGGTGGCCGCCGACTAGGCGCCGGCCCTCAGGACGGCTCGCACGTCTCGAGGCGGTCGGCGCGGCCGTGCTCGCCGAGGTATCCCTCGCCGAGGGTCCTGACCGCGAGCGGAGCGAGCGTGGCGCACAGGCTCGCCGAGCCGTCCTGGTAGACGACCATCACGGTCACCGGCTCGGCGCAGTCGTTGGCGGCTTGGGTGTACCGCCAGCTCTGGTACATCGCCACGCAGGAGGGGGCGGGCGCGGCCGACTCGGGCGCGGCCGACGGTGCCACGGCCGCGCTCGGCGCCGCGAGGGAGGCGGCGAGGGTCAGCGAGGCCGCGCACACGGCCGTCAGGGTCCCGCCGCGGGACGGCTTTGGCAGGGCTTCGCTCGTGGGTTCCATGCCGGGGAAGCCTGGCAACGACCCGGCTCTCGGCGCAATGCGGAGCACGTCTTTCGGGCACCGCCGGCTTGCGACGATGAAACGCTGTGACCTCGGCGGACGCCCGACAAGGCCGCCGTCGGAGTCCATCGCGCTTCAACCGGTTCGGGGCCGGGCGGGAGCCTCGACCGCGTCTCGGCAGGCGGCGGCCCGCCGGACGCGGCGGCGCGCCGCGCCGCCTGCAAGGAACCGCCGCCCGCGGTTGTCCGGGAACCCGGCCCCCGGAATGCGTACAGGCGATCAGCCCGCCAGTCTCCGGAGTGAGTGAGCGATGGCGATGCGGGCACATCGACTGGGGAGGGGATAGGGATGGGATCCCTGCCCAGCTGTTGTGAGAGAGGTGCCGACCATGGCCGACGAGGCCCTGCTGTTCGTTCTCCCGGAGCGTCATCCGCGTCTGGGTGCGGCCTTGTCCGCGGTCGGCGAGTTGGAGTGTGCCGACAGCCCCGCGGTGCTGGGCTGGCTGCACGCCCACGGGATCTCCGCCTCCTCCGAGCACGTCAGGATCCTGCCGGCCGGGGCCGAGGTGCTCGTACCGGAGGAGGCGGAGCGGCTGCCGGTCCCCCTCAGCGAGGAGGAGACCCTGCGGGTGGAGCACGCCTGCGCACCCCAGTCCGTGACGGACCTGGAGTCGGAGCTGCTGTCCTTCCGGGACACCACACAGGACTGGCAGTCGCTGGTCCACCGCGCTCTCACCGCCGGGATTCCCGCGCCGCGCATCGCGCAGCTCACCGGACTGGACCCGCGGGACATCGTCCAGGCCGTCGGCGACTGACCGGGCGCCCGCGCGCGGAGCCGGGGACGCCCGGGCGTGCGGCCGCAGCGCCCGGGGCGGTCATCCGGGGTCCGTGCGACCGAACAGGCCGGCGTGGCCCGGCGGCAGCTGGGTGAGCAGGCGGCGCAGCAGGGCCTGGTCCGCCAGCTCGGCGAGCGTGGGCAGCACGGCGTCGATCTCGCGCCGGGCCTCGTCGAGGTCCTCGTTGCTGCGGCCGGCCACGGCCTCGACGAACGACGCCGGGGTCAGCGGTTCGCTGGCCGGCTCGCTCGAGGTCAGCAGTGCTCCGCAGCCCCCGGGCAGGAGCGCGGCCAGGTCCGTGCGGTCGTCGCCCACCAGGTGGGCGCCGAGGACCTCCAGCACGTTCCGCACGGCTCTCGCTCCCTGCTGCGGCCTGTCGTAGCCCGCGCGTTCGGCGACCTGGGTGAGGAAGGTGTCCAGGGTCCAGTTCATGACAGCCTCCTGTCGTGGTTCCCTCTGTCGTGGTCCTCTGCTCCGCGGCGGCCCGTCCTGTCCGGTCGCCGGGTCCTCTCGAAGCGGACCGGACATCACACGGGTGCGGCGTCGTGGACCATGCGGTGGACGTTGGCGACGCTGCCGCAGCGCGCGTTCAGCAACTCGGCCTCCGTCCTGGCGAATCCGGCGCCGAGTTCCTCCCGGCACCGCCGACTGAGGTTCTGTCGCACCCGGTTGACCAGGGTGCGCTCCTCCGCGTCCGTGTGGCGGGCGGTGACGGAGGCCAACTGCTGGAGCCTCCAGTCCCATTCGGCGGAGCCGATCCGGCGCACCTGGAGGAGTGCGAAGAGGACCTTGACGGCTTCCTGGTGGGCGGCCTCGACGTGCTCGACGGTGTCGGCGTCCTCGAAGGACAGCAGAACGGGGTGGACCGACGCCTGTTCGGCCTCCCCGTGCGCGATCATCAGGTGCGCGAAGTCGTGCAGCGCGCCCTGGCGGTCGGCCTCCGTGCTGCGCATCAGGCGGAGCAGCTCTTCCATCGTCCGGTGGTCCTCGAGGATCATCTCGACGACGTCCTGAGTCGGTGTCATGGGATGCGCCTCCTTGTCGGAGTGACTGTCACATCCCGTTACCCCCGCTCCCGACAGGGATGTTAATTATGCCCCGTTTGCCGGATTACGCCTGGTCGGTGGTCGGCGCCGCCGTCGCGGCTTCGAGAGCTCCGGCGCCTCGGCCTGCGTACGACGCGAGGACCTCGGCGGAGCGGGGGCGGTTGGCCCGCAGCCGGCGCAGATAGGACCGGGCCATGGGGCCCGGGGGCACGCCTCGGGCGAAGGCCAGCATGTTGCGCTCACCGGCGTTGTAGCCCAGGGCGAGCAGTTCGTCCCGGCGGTAGCGGCGCACGTGCCGCTCGGGCAGCCGCCCGTCCAGGTCCTTCAGGTGCAGGGCCGCGGCCCGCACGGCGAACGCGGGATCGTCGCGCAGGTCCTTCCACCGGCCCGTCAGCCCGTGTGCGCGCCGCACCTGTTCGAACGTCGCCCGGTGCATGTTGGCGACGCCGAAGGAGGCTTCGGGCTTCCACCAGTGCCACAGCCGCTCCAGCAGCGGGTGGTGCGGCTTGTACGCCTCGTTGTGCAGCACGCCCATCAGCAGCAGCGCGGAGATCCCGGCCTCCTCGGCGCTGTCCACGACGAGCGCGGCGTAGTCGCCCGGGTCGTACCCGCCCGGCCGCAGCGGCGGAGTGGGGACGTCGTCCCGGTCGGCCGGCCCGGACGAGTCCTCCGCCGCCGCGATCGTTTCCCGCGTCATCCCTGCCCACTCTCCCTGTTCTCCTCGACGGATGCGGCACCCCGCCCCGGCTGGGCCGTCGTGACGTCCGCTTGCCCGCGCGGGGACCCCTCAATCCGGGCCCGGCGGGCGGGCGCGCGACGGCCCCCGGCGCCGCTGGGATGCGGGGCCGGAGGCCGGGTTCCGGTCACGACGCCGGAGCTACGGGGCGACCGCCGGGGAGGCGACCCCGGCGCGGACGTCCTCGTCCGCCGAAGCGCTCTCGCCGTCGTCCAGGGAGACGTCCTTGGTCTCCTCGCCGAGGAAGAGCGCGACCAGCGTCAGCACGGCCATGGCGGAGAGGTAGACGCCGACCAGCCAGGGCGATCCGTCACCGGCCTGCCACAGCGCCACCGCGATGAACGGGGCGACGGCCGCCCCCAGGATCGAGCTGACGTTGTACGAGATGCCGGACCCGGTGTAGCGCACGCTGGTCGGGAACAGCTCGGGCAGGAGCGCGCCCATCGGGCCGAACGTCATGCCCATCAGCGTGAAACCGAGCACGAGCCACAGGACCACGCCGAGCGTGCCCAGGCCGATCAGCGGCACCCAGACCAGTCCGAAGACCACGATCGCGGCCGTGATCCACATCAGGGTGGTGCGTCGGCCGTACCTGTCGGCGAGCGGGCCGGAGACCAGCGTGAACACGGCGAAGAACAGCACGCCGAAGATCATCATCAGGACGAAGGTGGTGTAGCTGTAGCCCAGGCCGGGCACGGCGGCGTCCCCGGGGGTGCGGCCGTAGCTCAGGGAGAACGTTGTCATCAGGTAGAAGAGGACGTACGTGGCCAGCATGAAGAAGGTGCCGAGGATCAGCTGCCTCCAGTGGCCGCGGACCACGGTGGCGAGCGGCAGCTTGCGGACCTTGCCCGCCTCGCGCGTCTTGGCGAACACCTCGGACTCGACGAGCCGCGACCGCACCCACAGGCCGATGGCGACCATCACGGCGGAGAACAGGAACGGGATGCGCCAGCCCCAGTTCAGGAAGGCGTCGGAGGGCTGGGTGGGGTCGGCTCCGGCGGCGGACGGGAGCAGGGCCCCGATGACCAGGAACAGGCCGTTGCCGATGATGAAGCCGAGCGGCGCTCCCAGCTGCGGGAAGGTGCCGTACAGGGCGCGCTTGCCGCGGGGCGCGTTCTCGGTCGCGACCAGCGCGGCGCCGCTCCACTCGCCGCCGAGCGCGAAGCCCTGCGCGAGCCGCATGAGGACGAGCAGCGCGGTGGCGGTCCAGCCTGCCTGGGCGTACGTCGGGAGCACGCCGATGAGCAGCGTGGCGAGGCCCATCGTCAGCAGCGAGACCACGAGGGTCCGTTTGCGGCCGAGACGGTCGCCGAGGTGGCCGAAGACGATGGCGCCGATCGGGCGGGCGACCATCGCGGCGCCGAAGACCGCGAAGGACGACAGCAGCGCCGTGGCCGGGTCGCCGCCCGGGAAGAAGAGGGAGGGGAAGACCAGGACCGCGGCGGTCGCATAGACGTAGAAGTCGTAGAACTCGATCGTCGTGCCGATGAGACTGGCGATGAGGACGCGGGACCGCGGATTGGCGGGTGTCTGGGCGGAGCCAGTGGACGGTGCGGGCATTGCTCGGTCTTTCGCGCGCGAGGTGGAGATCGGTTGCCGAAGGCCCGCGGCCCGCACGCATCCCCTCGCCGAAAGACCGTGCGAACTGTACGGGCGTTGCAAACGATCTCACCCGTCTTGCTTTATGAAAAGCAAGTACCACGATGTGAGATCGACGGTGTTCGGGGCGGCGCTCCACCGGGGCGGTGCTCGGGAAGGGGGTGGACCCGCACCGCTGCCAGGGCCGATCGTGGGCGGCATGAGTGATCACCACATGCCGTCCGCGGCGACCGGCGCGCGCGGCCCGGCCGGGAGCACCGGCGCGGACGAGGCGGGGGAAGTCCGCCGCTTCTGGAACGGGCTCGGGATCCCCGGGCTGATCGACGTCCACACGCACTTCATGCCCGAGCGGGTGCTCCACAAGGTGTGGGCCTACTTCGACGCGCAGGGACCGCTGACCGCCGGCCTCCAGTGGCCGATCGCCTACCGGAAGGCGGAGGAGGAGCGGACCTCCCTGCTGCGGTCGTTCGGTGTCCGCGCCTTCACGTCGATGCTCTACCCGCACAAGCCGGGCATGGCCAGGTGGCTGAACGACTGGGCGGCCGGCTTCGCCCGCCGCACGCCCGACTGTCTGCACACCGCCACGCTCTTCCCCGAGCCGGACGCCGGGGCGTACGTCCGCGAGGCCGTCGAGGCCGGCGCCCGGGTGTTCAAGGCGCATGTGCAGGTCGGGGCGTACGACCCGGCCGACCCGCTGCTCCAGCCGGCCTGGGGCGTGCTCGCCGAGGCCGGGATCCCCGTGGTGATCCACTGCGGCTCCGGGCCCGCGCCGGGCGAGTACACCGGACCGGGGCCGATGGCCCGGGTGCTGGCGCGCCATCCGCGGCTGCGGCTGATCGTCGCGCACCTGGGGATGCCCGAGTACGAGGACTTCCTCGGCCTCGCCGAGCGGTACGAGCAGGTGCGGCTGGACACGACGATGGCGTTCACCGACTTCACCGAGGAACTCATGCCCTTCCCGCGCCGGGCCCTGCCCCGGCTCGCCGACCTGGGCGACCGCGTGCTGCTCGGCTCCGACTTCCCCAACATCCCCTACGCCTATACGCACCAGTTGCGCGCCCTGGAGCGGCTCGGTCTGGGCCGGGAGTGGCTGCGGGCGGTGTGCCACGACAACGCGGCGAAGCTGTTCGGGCTGTGAGCATGATGGATGGAGTGCCGCTGCGGTAGGGAAGGAGGCGAGGCCGGTGAGCCGAGCCGAACAGAGCCCGCAGTGGGCGAGGGAACGCACGGAGAGCACCGTCGCGGAACCGAGCGGGTTGCTGGACCTGCTGGGTGTCGCCGCGGTGCTGCTGGAGGCCGACGGCCGGATCGACATGTGGAGCCCGCAGGCCGAGGAGCTGTTCGGCTACACCAAGGAGGAAGCGGTGGGGCAGTACGCGGCGCCGCTGCTCCTGCACCCCGAGCACCGCGACGCGGCGGTCGCGCTCTTCGCCGAGGTGATGGTGTCCGGACGGGGGTGGGCGGGAGCGTTCCCCGTCCGGCACAAGGACGGCCGTACCCGGATGGTGGAGTTCCGCAACATGCGGCTGACGGACAACCTGGGCGATCACTACGCCCTGGGGCTCGCCACCGACCGGGCCACCCTGCGGCAGGTCGAGCACAAGGTGGCCCTGTCCACCCGGCTGGTCACCCAGGCGCCGGTCGGACTGGCCGTCCTCGACAACGACCTGCGGTACCTGGCGGTCAACCCGGCGATGGCCCAGATGCACGGCTTCCCCGAGGCCGAGCACGTCGGCCGGACGTTCCGGGACGTCCTGCCCGGTGAGCCGTTCCGCAGTGCCGAGACCGCGATGCGGGAGGTCCTGGCGACCGGTGCGCCCGTGGTGGACCGGCAGGTCGTGGGCCGTACCGCCGCCGACCCGGACCGCGACCACGCCTGGGCGGTCTCGCTCTACCGGCTGGAGGACACGCACGGGCACGCGCTGGGCATCGCCAACGTGGTCATCGACGTCACCGACCGCTACGAGGCCGGCCGCAGGGCCGACCGGGCGCAGCAGCGGCTGAGGCTGATGGCGAACGGTTCGGCCCGCATCGGCACGACCCTGGAGGTGGAGCGGACAGCGCGGGAACTGGCCGACGTCGTGGTGCCGGACCTGGCCGACATGGTCGCGGTGGACCTCCTGGACTCCGTCCTGAAGACCGGCCGGGCCGAGCTGGGCGACGACCTCGCCCAGTTCCGCTCCATGGCGGTCAAGACCGCCTATGTCACCGACGCCGCCGCGGCGATCGTTCCGCCCGGCTCCCTCACCACGTACCACGCCGACCATCCGGCGGCCCACTGCGTCCGCACCCGCAAGCCCGTGCTGATCACCCATGTGGACCGCGGCGGCCACGACCGGATCGCCGCCGACTCCGAGAAGGCGGGTCTGCTCGCCCGGGCCGGTGTGCACACCGACATGGCCATCCCGCTCATCGCCCACGACAACGTCATCGGTGTCATGGGCCTGGCGCGCGCCCGCAACCCGCAGCCGTTCGACGACGACGATCTCGCCCTGGCCTGCGAACTCGCCTCCACCGCCGCGCTGAGCATCGACAACGCCGTCCTCCACGAGCACATCCGCAGCGCCGCCGAGACCCTGCAGCGCAGCCTGCTCCCCCAGCTCCCGGCCCGCCACCCCGGCCTGGAGGTGGCCGCGCGCTACCGGCCCGCGCAGGCCTTCAGCCAGGTGGGCGGCGACTGGTACGACGTGATCCCCGTGGACGGCGACCGGACCGTCCTCACCGTCGGCGACGTCATGGGCAGCGGCATCGACGCCGCCACCACGATGGGCCGGCTGCGGACCGCCACCTCCACGCTCGCCGATCTGGACCTCTCCCCCGCCCGGGTCCTCACCCACCTCGACAGGATCACCCTGGGGCTCGACCCGTACATCGCGACCTGCCTCTACACCGTCTACGACCCCCGTCGCAGGCTGGTCCACCTGGCCTCCGCCGGTCATCTGCCCCCGGTCCTGATCCCGGCCGGGCGGCCGCCCGCGCTGTTGAACCTGCCCACCGGTCTCCCACTGGGCGTGGGCGGCGCACCGTTCGACACCACGAGTCTCACCCTGGAGCCGGGCGACCAGCTCGTTCTCTACACCGACGGTCTGGTCGAGACCCGCGACGACGCCATCGACGACCGTCTCGACGCTCTGCTGCGGCTGCTGGCCGAGCCGGGGAGCACCGTGGAGGAGACCTGCGACCGGCTGCTGGGCCGGCTGCGGCACTCGACCGGCCATGACGACGTCGCCCTGCTCGTCGCCCGCGTCCGGCCGCTGACACCGTAGCCACCGGCGCCCCGGCCGATCAGGTCCCGGTCGTGGGCGCCCGGGCGGGCACGGGTACGTCGCCGGGGCGTGTCACCTCCTCCCGCACCACGGCTCCGGCGCGGGTCGGCACGGTGAGGACGGCGAGGCACATGACGACGAGCACGATGCCGGTCCAGCCGGCGACGGGGAGCCGTTCGCCCACGACCAGGACGGCCAGGACGGCGGCGACGGCCGGTTCGAGCAGGGACAGGGTGGTGGCCGTGCTGGCCGGCACGTGCGCGAGCCCCCAGCCGAACAGGACGTAGCCGGCGAACATCGGGACCAGCGCCATGTAGGCGCCGACGGCCGCGCCGGACCACGTGTCCAGGAGCGGGGCGCCGGTCGCCACGAGGACGGGGAGCAGGAGCAGACCGCCGAGGCCGAACACGGCGCCCATCGCCGCCCGTGAGGGGATCCCGCCGGTGATCAGCCGGTGCGCGGCCCAGGAGTACAGGGCGTAGGTCACGGCGGCGACGAGTCCGAGGCCGGTCCCGACCAGCGTGCCGGCCACGGAGCGTCCTCCCGCGCCGGAGGCGTGGGCGGCCTCCGCGACGCACAACAGGGCCGTGCCGAGCAGGCCGAGGCAGGCGGCCAGCGTCCAGCGGCGGGTGAGGCGGCGGCGGTCCACCACCCGCTCGATCACCGCCGAGGCCAGTGGGGCGGTGCCGATCGAGACCACGGTGCCGACGGCGACGCCGGCCAGCCGCATGGAGCTGTAGAACGCCAGGGGGTAGACGGCCACCGAGACGGCGCCCAGCAGCACGGTCCCGCGGTGAGCGCGCAGGCGCGGTGCGGCGCGGACGGTCCGCCGCGCGGCGGCGAGGGCTTGGAGGAGCCCGCCGAGCCCCATCGCGACCGCGCCGATGGCCAGCGGGCCGACGTCCGGCGCGAAGGTGGCGGCCGTTCCGGTGGTCCCCCACAGCACGGAAGCCGCCAGCACGCACAGCGCACCCGTGCCCGCGGACCGGCCTCGCCCGGCGCCCCTCACAGCCGGTCCAGCAGGCCGGCCGCGAGCGCGCGGGCGTGCAGCAGGCGCTCGTCGTTCCCCTCCAGGCCGGCGCGGGCCATCGCGCCCTCCAGAAGGAACGACAGGTGCTCCGCCGTGGCGCGGGCCTCGTCGGGGCGGCCGGGCAGCAGCTCGGCCAGGTGCCCGGCGATCAGCCGCTCGACCTCCTCCTTGTGGGCGCGGACCACGTCCCGGCCCTCGTCCCCGGCCGGGAACTCGGCGGCGGCGTTCAGCAGACCGCAGCCGCGAAAGCCCCGCTCGTACGCGAACGCGGCGTGGTCCGCGTACGCGTCGAAGACCGCGAGGACCCCGTCCCGCGGGCCCGCGGCCGACTCCAGCCGCGCGCGGTAGAGGCCGAGCCATTCCGCGTGCCGGCGGTCGAGGTACGCGCGGACCAGCTCGGCCTTGGAGGAGAAGTTGTTGTACAGGCTCATCTTCGCGACCCCGGCCTCGGCGGTGATCGTGTCGATCCCGGTCGCCGCCACACCGTCGGCGTAGAACCGCCGGGCCGCCGCCTCCAGCAGCCGCTCCCGCGCCGGTCGCCGCCTGCCGCGCGCCGTCGTACTCATGCCGGTGTCACCCATGGGCCGTCCAGACTAGGTAGGTAGGTCTACCTAGATTAGAACACGTGCGGAGACCGGACACGTGCGGAAGTAAGTCCGGTTTGACCCGATCGGATGGGTACCCGGCCCGCGAAGACACGTCACTCACTACGAGGTGAAGGCAATGACCACTTCGCACGGCCCCTCGATGGAGACACACCCCGACATAGTCGACATGCGCATGCGTCACGAGATGGCCGAGCGCGCCACGAGCACCCCGCAGGGGCAGGCCGTCGGCACGTTGGCCTTCCTCACCGGCATCTACATGGCGGCGTCACCGTGGATCACCGGGTTCAACGGCCTGTCCACCCTCGCCGTCAACAACCTGATCGTCGGCATCGCCTACGCCCTCCTCATGAGCGGAGGCTTCGGCCGTGCCTACGAACGCACCCATAGCATGGCCTGGGGAGCCTGCATCCTGGGCATCTGGATGATCATCTCCCCGTGGGTCGTCGCGGGCAACGTCAGCACCACGAAGACCATCGTCAACAACGTCATCACCGGCGCAGTCGCCACCCTGCTCGCGCTGGCGGCCACCGCGGCGGCCGGAAAGGCCGAATCCGGGAAGTCGCGGCACAGCGGCATGTCCGCGCCGTACGCCTCCGGCCGCTGACCGGACAGCGCGTGGCATCCGACCAGCCGGCCCGCCGGGCGGTGGTGACCGGGGCGTCGTCCGGGATCGGCGCCGAGTACGCCGCCGCGCTGGCACGGCGCGGCTGGGACCTGGTGCTCGTCGCCCGGCGCGCCGACCGGCTCGACGCGCTGGCGGGACGGCTGCGCGAGGGGTGCGGGGCCGGGGTCGAGCCCCTGGTGGCCGACCTCGCCCGCTCCCCGGACCTCGCCCGGGTCGCGGAGCGGGTGACCGCCGACGACGTGGCGCTGCTCGTCAACAACGCCGGGATCAACGGGTACGGACCCTTCACCGAGGTCGATCAGGCCCTGCTCGCCAAGGTGCTGGACGTGAACGTCGTGGCGCCGACGGCGCTCACCCGCGCGGCCCTTCCCGGCATGGTGGCCCGCGGCCGGGGCGCCGTCGTCAACGTCGCCTCGCTGCTGGCGTTCGCCGGCTCCCTGCCCCCGGGCCCCCTCCCCCACCGGGCCGTCTACGGGGGCACCAAGGGCTACATGGTGACGTTCACCAGGACCCTCGCCGCCGAGCTGGCCGACTCGCCGGTGCGGGTCCAGGTCGTCTGCCCCGGGCTGACCGCCACCGAGTTCCACCTCGGCACCGGCGAGGCCCCGGTCCGCGGCGAGGCCCGGGTCCACGAGGACGGCGGCATGCCGCCCGCCGACGTGGTCGCGGCGTCCCTCGCCGGCCTGGAGACCGGGGAGGTGCTGTGCGTGCCCGGCCTGTCCGACCCCGGGCCGCTGACCGGGTTGGCCGAGGCGGAACTCGCCCTGCGCAACGGATCGGGCGCCGTCCTGGCGGATCGCTACCGCGCCGCGGACGCACGGGCGGGTGAGCCGCAGTAGGTGCGTCGGCTTCCGCCGCCGTGCTCGCCCGCGTCTTCCGCGTTCCTCCGCGTCCTCCACTTGCCTCCGCGTCGGCACGCGCGGGCCGGCGCGTACGGACACTGCCGCCGGCGTGGTTGTCAGAGCCGGCTGTGCTTGTCGATGTCCTCGGTGAACTCCTCGATCGCCCGGGCGGTGAGCGTCGGCCGGGTGTCGGCGATGGCCGCCAGGTAGTCGTCGGTGGTGGCCGGCGCGCCCCGGCGCTCGGCGACCTCGCGTTCGAACGCGGCCTGGGCGCCCTTGCGGGCCGCGTACTCGATGTCGGCGGGGGTGAACAGCTTGCTGGCCTCCACCAACCGCGCGAGGTCGACGGAGTCGGTGGCGGCCGCTCTGAGGTAGCGGGCCCAGATGGCCGAGCGGGCGGTCGGGTCCGGCGGGCCGATGGGGATGACGTAGTCGAACCGGCCCGGCCGGAGGAACGCCGGGTCGAGGGAGCGGACCGAGTTGGTGGCGCAGGCGAGCAGGCGTGCGTCGTGTTCGCGGAAGACGGGGATGAGCTTGAGCAGCTCGTTGGTGACGCCGTGCCCTGGGTCGACCGCCTTCCCGGACCGCACGGCGGCGATCTCCTCCACCTCGTCGATGAAGAGCACGACCGAGTCCAGTTCGGCCAGTTCCGCGAACACCTCCCGCAGCGCCGCCGCCAGCCCTTCGCCGGTGTCGGCCGCGAGGCGGGAGGGGAAGAGCTCCACGAACGGCCAGCCGAGCCGCGAGGCCACGGCCTTGGCGAAGCTGGTCTTGCCGGTGCCGGGCGGGCCGAACAGCATGACCGCCTTCGGCGGGACGACGCCGTAGCGGTCGGCCAGCACCGGCTCGGTCAGCGGCAGGACGACCCGGCGCTCGATGACCTGCTTCTCCCGCTCCATGCCCGCCATCGCGTCCCACAGCCCCTCCGGCAGCATCCGGCCGCCGAGGGCCGCGAGGACGTCGGCGTCGGCGGTCCCCGACGGTTCGAACTTCTCGAAGTAGGTGAGGTCGTCGCGGGACTCGTAGCCCGAGTTGGCCAGGGCCTTCGTCCCGGCCGCGTGGGCGGGCAGCAGCGCGCTGATGTGACGCACTCCGGCGGCCCGCAGCCGCCGCTCCAGCTCGGCGACGAGCGCGCTGCCGATACCGCGCTCGCGCCAGCGGGAGGCCAGCGCCACCAGCAGGATCCAGCCCCGCTTGGCGTAGGACTCCGCCACGGCCATGCCCACGAGCTCCTCGCCGACCACGGCGACGACCGCCGTCTGCCCGGACTTGGCCGCGGCCATCACCTCGGAGACCGGGAACACCCGGTCCTCGTCGGTCCCGCGGCTCTGGTCCCAGATCTGGATGGCCTGGTCGAGATCGTCGTCGTGATAGTCGCGCAGGTGCCATACGGGCATCGTCACCACCACCTCGCTCGGCGTGGAGATCCCATTGTCCGCCGCGGCAGCGCGCGGTGCCGAGTCGGGCGGGCCGTCGGGTTCCGGGATCACCCGGCGGCCCGATAACGTGCGTGTTCATGACGCGTAGTTGGACCGTCCCGGTGCTGCTGGGGCTCAGCGGTGCGGTGATCGCGACCGGTCTCCGCCTCCTCGGCAGGGGCACCGGAGCGGCCGCGCCGGTGCTGCTGTGGTTCCTCGTGATGGCGGTCCTGTACTCGCCGGTGATCTTCCCGAGGTCGGTCAGTGCGCAGGAGGCCCGGCGGCTCAGCGCGGTCGACGGGCGGCCGGTCGTGTTCTGGCGGCCCGGCTGCAAGTACTGCCTGCGGCTTCGTTTCCGGCTGGGCCGCGAGGCCGGACGGCTGCACTGGGTGGACATCTGGCGCGACCCGGCGGGAGCGGCGGCGGTCAGGGCGGTCAACAACGGCGACGAGACCGTGCCGACCGTCCTCGTGGCGGATCGCCCGTACGTCAATCCCGATCCCGGCTGGCTGCGCGACCGGCTGTCCGAGGCCGCCGGGGGCGGCGGAACGGCACCGGACTCGGCAGGCTGACGGCGGCCGGCGCCCGCGCGTGACGGCGCGGCCGGAGCCGCGCGCCGTGGTGGCGCGGTCAGCCGGCCGTACGGCGTGGCTGCGCGGTCAGTCGGCCGGCGGGGCCGGGCGGATGGTGAAGACCTGGTCGAGGCCGACGATCGTGAGGATCCGCAGGAGGTGGGGCGGGACCGCGGTCAGGACGATGCCGGCGTCCGCGGCCTCGGCCTGCTGGCGTGCCGCGAGCAGGACGGTGATCCCGGTGGAGTCGCAGAACTCCAGGCCGGACAGGTCGATGTCCAGGCACTGGCCCGGGCTCAGGGTGAGGGAGTCCAGTTCCTGCCGCAGCATGGCGGCCTGGGCGTGGTCGAGTTCGCCGGCCACGTACAGGACGGGTCCCGCGGTGGCGTCGCGGTGCGTGATGTTGAGCGGGGTCATCGTCTGTGCTTCGTTGCCGGGTGGGGACGGGCGGCGGAGGCCCGGGCGGGGACCGTGGGGGCCGGGGCTCCGATGGCGAACAGGGCAGTGTCGTCGTCGAGACCGTCGCCGAAGCCTTCCAGCAGTTCGGTCAGCGCGGCGATCAGCGCCTGCGGGGTGGCCGACGCGTGGTCGGCGGCGAAGGCGAGCAGTCCGTCCTCGCCGTACAGGCTGTCGCGGGTGGGGCCGGTGCGGGCCTCGGTGAGGCCGTCGGTGTAGAGCAGCAGCGTGTCACCGGGGGCCAGGGTGGTCGTGGCGGCGGTGAAGGGCGCGGTGGGCAGGGCGCCGACGAGCAGGCCGCCGGGGGTGTGCAGCGGCTCGGCGCGGCCGTCGGCTCGCATGACGAGCGCCGGGGGGTGACCGCCGGAGGCCAGCCGGACGGTCGTGCGCCCGTCGCCGGTGCCGGGTTCGAGGATGCCGAAGATGCAGGTGCAGTACCTGGGGTCGCCGCCGGCCGTGTACCGCTCGTGCAGGACGGTGTTCAGGGTCGTCAGCGCGGCGGCGGGCTCGGGGGTGTGGTGGGCGGCGGCGCGCAGGGTGTAGCGGGTCAGCGAGGTGAGGGCGGCGGCCTGGGGGCCCTTGCCGCACACGTCCCCGAGGAAGAAGGCCCAGCGGTCGCCGTCGATAGGGAACAAGTCGTAGAAGTCGCCGCCGAGTTGGTCGGGGGACGCCGTGTGGTAGTACACGGCCGTCTCCAGTCCGGGGACGGCCGGCAGGGTGTCGGGCAGCAGGGACTTCTGCAGCACGGCGAGCGCGTCGGCGAGGCGTTCGCGGTCGGCCTCGGCCTGCTTCCTCGCCTCCTCGGCCTCGACGCGCGCCTGTTCGGCCTCGGCACGGGCGCGTTCGGCGTCCTGGCGGCGGCGCAGCAGTTCCTCTTCGTAGGCGCGCCGGTCGGAGGCGTCGACGACGGTCGTGCGGATCAGCAGGGGCTCGCCCTCGCTGCCGTGCTTGACGGCGGAGGAGACCAGCACCGGGAGCCGGGTGCCCCGGGCGGTCTTCATCTCCAGTGCCACGCCCCGCAGTTCGCCCTGCATGCGCAGCAGCGGCGCGAAGTGCGTCTCGTGGTACATCCTGCCGCCGACGGTCAGCAGGTCGGCGAAGCGCCTGCGTCCGACGACGTCCTCGCGCCGCAGGCCCAGCCACTCGAGCAGGGTGCCGTTGACCTTGGCGACCGTGCCGTCCATCAGGGTGGAGAGGTAGCCGCAGGGCGCCGCCTCGTAGAGGTCCTCGGCGCTGTCCTCGAGCAGGGCGGTGAAGGCCGGGTCGAGGTCCTCCGCACCGCCGCCCCGGCCGTTGCGGTCGGGCGGCTCGGAGAGGCTGTCCGTACGGCACGTCACGACAGGTCCCGCAGGAAGTCGAGGATCGCCGCCGTCGTGGCTTCGGGGGCGCTCAACTGCGGGCAGTGGCCGGTGGCGTCGAGGGTGACGAGGCGGGAGCCGGGGATCGCCGCGTGTACGTAGGCACCGACCTCGCGCGGTGCGATGGCGTCCTCGACGCACTCCAGGACGAGCGTGGGAACGGCCACGCTCTTGAGGTCGTCCCGGCTGTCGGAGAGGAACGTGGTGCGGGCGAAGACACGGGCGATGTCGGGGTCGGTGGCGCAGAAGCTGTTGGTCAGCTCCTGTCCCAGCTCCGGCCGCTCCGGGTTGCCCATGATCACCGGGGCCATGGCGGACGACCAGCCGAGGTAGTTCGACTCCAGGGAGACCAGCAGCTCGTCGATGTCCTCGGCGTCGAAGCCGCCGCGGTAGCCCTCGTCGTCGATGTAGCGGGGCGAGGGCCCGACCATCACCAGGGCGCCGATCCGCTCCGGCGCGGCCCGCGCCGCCAGCACCCCGGCCATGGCGCTGACCGAGTGGCCCACGAACACCGCCCGGTCGAGGTCCAGGTGCTCGCAGACCTCGACCACGTCCCGGGCGTAGCCGTCGAGCGTGGAGTACCGCGCCTCGCTCCAGGCCGACAGGTCGGAACCGCCGGAGCCCACGTAGTCGAACAGCACCACCCGGTACCGCTCCGCCAGTGCCGGCGCGACCAGGCGCCACATGTTCTGGTCGCAGCCGAACCCGTGCGCCAGCACCAGGGCGGGAGCGGCGGCCGGGCCGGCGACCGTCACGTTGTTCCTTCGGCGGATGTCCATACCACGCATCCTCCCATCCGCCTCGGCCGGCGTGGGACGGCGGCCCCCGGATGCCGGCCCGGCGTCGCCGCGAGCGGCCGGGCGAGCGGCGCCGGCCGGGCGAGCGGCGCCGCCGGGCGACCGGGGCTGCCCGGGCGACCGCCTGATCAGCCCCGCTCGGTCACGTAGAGGCTCTGGGTGCCGCGCCCCAGCGGGCCCTTCTCGTCGTGCAGGGCGGACTCGGCGAGTCCGATGCCGGCGCCGTCCACCATCGTCCGCGCGTCCAGGCAGACCCACTCGCCCTCGGGATGGCGGTGCAGGCTGACGGTGAGATCGGCGTTGACGAAGACGTAGCGGTGGAAGTCGAGCGCCGAGCTGACGCCGTTGCCGGAGTCCGCCGCGGTCAGCACCCTGCTGAGCGGCGCCGTCTCCTCGCCCGCCACCAGGGGCACCCGCATCCGCATCCACGCCGTCGCCGGACCGGGTTCGAGGAACGAGCCCGCGGCGAAGCGCACGTCCATGGCGGTGTGGTAGCCCTGGTCCCAGGGGACGGGGAAGAAGGCCTGCGGGTCCACGGCGCCGGGCCCGGGCACCTGCGGACCCGGCGACACCTCCGGCACCGACTCGGGCGCCGTCCGCATCAGCAGTGCCGTCGCCCGCATCACCTCCGTACCGCCCTCGGGCGTCAGGGCGGCCTCGACGAGTTCCACGCTGCGTCCGGCGCGCAGCACACGGGTGGTCACGGTGAGCGGCCGCAGGGGGACGGGCCGGGTGATCTCGTAGGTGAGCCGGGTGATCCGCATGTCCGGCCGGGCCCCCGGCCGTTGCTCCACGGCGAGCCCGAGCAGCGCGGCCGGCGGGCCGGCGTGCTGGGAACCGGCGTCCCAGGGACCCCGGGTGTAGCCGGTGGGGAGGAACCGGTCGGCGGCCTCCCGCTCGTAGAAGGCCTCTGCTTGCGACGACGGCATGGTGCGTCCTCCCTGTCCCACGACTTCCCGCAGCTTACCAAGCGCTTGCTCACCTCAGGAGGCCCGCGGCGTAGGGAAGGGTGACCGTCAAGGAGTCGAAGATCAAAAGGAATTGGGGCTTCCGTTTCCCTCGGTCACCACGTAGGTTCCGACTACCCCGCGTCGTCGCCCACCGAGGCGTCGGCCCGCCGGTCCCGGGACGGCGGGCCGCGCGGGGTCCAAATACACGGTCACGGCACCCGTGCCGGCCGGCCGGACGTACGGTGTGCCGCTGTCAGCGGTGCGACCGCGCGCCCCCCTGGTCGACGATGCCCCTGCGCTGCCGCGCGGCCGCCGAAGTCCCTGGCGAGCCCGTCCGGCGGGCCGTGGGGGGGGGCCGCGTCGATGCGCGGGGCCGATCACCGCCCGGATCCGCGGGTTCCGCGGCCGCCGGACGCCGGCCGCCCCGCGCCGGCCCTCAGGGCAGGATCGCGATGGCGCTCGACCAGTTCAGGCCGAGCCGCTCCTGCGCCGCCATGTGCAGGAACTGGAACGCCTCCAGCTCCCGCGCCCGGCGCAGCGGCCCCACGTCCAGGGGGCGCAGCCCCGCGGAGGAGGCCAGTGCGGACACGGTCTCCTTCGCCGTGTCGTCGTCTCCGGCGACGAAGACGTCCAGCGGCCGACCGGCCACCTCTCCGCTGACGAGCGGGCCGGCGAAGGTGGTGTTGAAGGCCTTGACCACCCGGGCGTCCGGCGCCGCGGCGGCGATCTTCTCGGCCGCCGAGGTGCCGGCCGGCACCACCAGGGAGTCGAAGGTGGTGAAGTCCACCGGGTTCGAGATGTCGACGACCGTCTTCCCGGCCAGGGTGCCGGCCCACGCGGCGGCCACCTCGCAGCCGGCCGGGTAGGGCAGGGCCAGCACCACGACGTCGGAACCGGCCACGGCGCCGGCGTCGGCCGCCGTGACCTCCGGCCCGGAGCCCGCCCGGCTCAGAGCCGTTGCCAGGTCCTCCGCCTTCGCCCGGTTGCGGTCGTACAGCCGGACGGAGTGACCGCCCGCGAGCGCCCGGGTCCCGATGTCGCGTGCCATGTTTCCGGCGCCGACGATGGTGACGATCATGGCTGACTCCTCGGTCCGGGTCCCCGCTCTCCAGCCTCACTCCCCCGCCCGGACATCGCCACCGACGGGCTCGCCCGGCCCACGGCCGGGCGGGCCCCCGGGCGGCACGGGCGCGTCAGACCGGGCTGAGCGGGTGGGCCGCCGTGGCGGACCTCGGGGGCCAGGCCTGCGGGGCCAGGATGCCCAGTACGTAGGCCCGCGCCACCAGGGCCGGGCGGGTCGCGGCGTCCAGCAGGTCGCGCAGGCGGCTGAGGTGGTAGTCCACGGTCTGCCGGGACAGGTGCAGCGTCCTGGCGATCTCCGCGTTGCTGCGCCCGGCGGCCAGCAGGGCGAGTATCCGGACCTGGGCGGCGGTCAGGGGCGGCCGCGCCTCGTGGGGCAGGCCCAGGTGCGTCAGCACCGCCCAGACGCCGGCCACCCGCTCCGGGGCCCGGCACACGGCGCTCAACTGGATCAGGGCCCGGCGCCGGCGGTCGTCCGCGTCGACGAGCACGGCGCAGGTGCGGGCGCTTCGGCGCCGGCCGCTCACGAGGTCGTGCCAGATCCGGTGCAGGCCGGTGCGTTCCGGCGTGTCCGCCAGCAGGGAGTCCGCGGGCCGGCCGATGAGGTCGGAGAGGCGCACACGCAGGAGTTGCGCGGCCGCCGTACCCGCCTCCTCCACGAGCCCGTCCGCGGACAGGCGGACGCAGGGCAGGCCGCTGTGATCGCGCAGAGCGCGTAAGTCCTCCTCCGCGCGGTGCCGTTGGTCGAGTGCCCGGGTGTGCTCGGTGATGTCGACGTAGATGCCGGCCACGCAGCGCGCGGCGCCCCAGCGGACGGGGAAGCGGTAGCCCGCGGCGTGGCCCGGTGAACCGTCGGAGCGCCGGTAGGCGAGGGTGTGCCGGACGGGTGTGCCGCAGGTGAGGGTCTCGCGGTCCAGGGCGAGGAACCGTTCGACGTCGCCGGGTTCGTCGACGTCGGCGAGGTGGCGGCCGATCACGGCGTCGCGCGTGGTGCCGTACAGGTGGGCGTAGGCGTGGTTGGCCCACAGATAGCGGCCGCCGGCGTCCCGTACGAAGGCCGCGGCCGGGGTGAGGTCGGCGAACGAGGCGTACGGGTTGTCCTCCGCGCCGCCGCCCACCTCGACCGCCACTCCCCTGCTGCCGCGCTCCGGCCCCAGGTCCCGCGCCGGCCAGTTCACGTCGAAGGTCCGGCCCTCGAAGGACGTCTGGTAGGGGCCGGCGTCGGCGGGGAGCGGTGTGCCGCCGCGGTCGGCGCAGAGGGCCTCCAGGAAGCGCCGGGCGGTGCGTTCGTCGTCGAACGCGCCTCCCCCGCTGTCCACGACGGTCAGTCCGCCGTCGGCCTCCCACCAGGACACCGGAAGGGTCTCGAGCAGCGCCTTGAGCTCGGTCTCGTCCACGGCCCAACTCCTTCAACCGTCTACTACGTTACTTTGCGTAACACATCATGCGTATCCCGTAGCGCGGCGGACATGCGGGGGTGGCCGGACGGGGTGCTTCCGGAGCGGCCCGCGCCCTAGCGCACGACCGGACCCGCGAGCGACCGCCGACGCGTTCGGCAGTCGGGCATTTGCCTGAGCCGTTCGCGCGTCTCGGGCCCTGCGGCGGGGGTCGGGGCTGGTTCGCTTGAAGGAGGCGGTGAGACGGCGGGCGCGTACGGGCGCCGCGGTCCCGCCGTACGCGCGCGGCACTACGGGCGCGCCTCAACCGACAGTGGATCAGAGGGAGTTGGGTATTCGTGAGCAGGGTGCTGTACGTGCATGCCAAGGGCGGCCCCCCGGTGGGGCACGCCCTGACGCGGGTGGCCGCGAGGTCCGCGGTGCACCTGCTGGCACTCAGCGAACTGCCCGCCACGGTGGCGGCGAACGCCGGCGGGCTGTGCGAGTCGGTCGTCACGGCCGGGGAGCTGCCGGGTTCGGACCTCGTCGGGCTGATCGCCGACCGGGCGCGCGAGGTCGGCGCGGACGCCGTCGTCACGTTCTCCGAGTACGCGGTGGTCGCGGTCGCCGAGGCGTCCCGTCGGCTCGGGCTGCGGGGCGCGGGGCCGGCCGCGGCGCTGGCCCGCGACAAGCGGCTGATGCGCGCCGCCTGGGAGCGCCGCGGCATACCCCAGCCGAGGTTCCGCCCGGTCACGGACGCCGCCGAACTGGACGCCGCGGCGGCCGAGTTGTCGTACCCGCTGCTGCTGAAGGCCGCCTGGAGCGCCGGTTCGACGGCGCACCAGGTCATCGAGGCGCCCGAACAGGCACGGGAGGCCTGGCACCGGTCGCGGGCGGTGATGACGGAGTCGGCGCTGCTGGGGTTCGCGGAGCTCCATGTGGCGGGCGCCGGTGAGGACTTCATCGTTGAGGAGATCGTCAGCGGCTGTGCCGGTGAGTGGTTCGACGGCTCGGGCTGGGGCGACTACGTCAGCGTCGAGGGCGTCGTGGTGGACGGTGTGTTCCGCCCGGTGTGCGTGAGCGGGCGGATGCCGACGGTGGCGCCGTTCACCGAACGCGCCGGCATCACCCCGGCCGCGCTCGGCGGCGACGCCCAGGACCGGATCGTGGAACTGGCCCGGCAGGCCGTCGAAGCCCTGGGGCTGGAGGACTGCGGCACCCACACGGAGATCAAGCTGGGTGCGGACGGCCGGATGTGGGTCATCGAGACGGCAGCGCGGTTCGGCGGCGCGATGACGGTGCCGCAGATCGAGGAGGTGTTCGGGCTGGACCTGGTGGGCCTGTTCACCGACCAGCTGCTCGGCCGCTCGCCCGAGTGGCCCTCGCGGGCGCTGACCGGCGAGGACGCCGAGGGGGCGGCCGGCTCTCTGGTGGTCCTCGCGGTGGACGGCGAGGGCGCGCCGTGGGCCCGACGGCATCTGTGGGACCCGGCGGCGGTGCTGCGCGGCGCGCCGATCGGCGCGGGCAGCTCGCTGTCCGTCGTCCACGAGAGCTCGCTGCCGCAGGGCGCTCCGGTACCGGTCTACGACCCGGCCGCCGGGGCCAACACCATGGCGGGGCTGTGCCTGTTGTCGGCCGACCGGCCGGAGTCCGTGGTCCGCGACCTCACCGCGCTGGTGGACGCCCTGCCGCGCCTCCTGCCCGCGCACGCCGGCGAGGGGGTGCGGGCATGATTCTCGCGCTGGACGGAACGGGGGCGCCCGACGCGGCCGGTGACCGCACGGTCGTCGGGGCCAACCTCTCGCTGCCGCTGTTCCGCACCCTGTCCGGGGTGCTGGCCGGACATCCCTACCTGAAGGTCGTGGTGGACCGTGCGCAGGACACCTGGCATCTGCTCGACACCCGGGTGCACCCCTTCCACGTCAACTACATCGCGACCCGCGTCCTCGGCCTGACGCTCGACGAACTCGACGCGGACCTGGACGCGTTCAACGCCTCCGTGTACACGGACCCCGAGCGCCGCTTCCTGCTGGGCGTGCTGTCCCTGCACACCGACGAGGAGGCCGACGGCGCCGAACGGCCCTTCCTGGTGCTGGAGACGACCGAGGCGGACACGATGCACGGCGCGCTGCTGGAGGAGTTCTACGGCTATGTGCGCGGGCGGGTGGACGGACGCCTGCCGCTGCTGCTGAAGCCCGCGAACCACGGGCAGGAGCACGAGCTGTCCCGCGTCAGCGAGACGCGGGTGCCGCGCATCCTCAGCCACGAGCTGTTCGGCAACCGGACCCGCACCTGCCTCAACCCGGGCGAGGCGCGCGGGCGGCTGCGCTACTTCCGCACCCCGGCGGAGTACGAGGAGGCGGCCGGCGAGCTGGGCTGGTCGGACATCGTCGCCATGCCCTGTCCGCCGGACGACGTGCCGCGCGTCGCCGGGATCATCAACACGGCCCCCATCACGCCGCTCTCCCACACCAACGTCCTCGCCTCGGGCTGGGGCATCCCGAACGCGATCGTCCGCGACCTCGACGAGGTGGTGCGGCGCGACGGGCTCGACGGCGCGTGGGTGCGCTACCGGGCGCAGGAGGACGCCGTCACCCTGGAACGGCTGTCCCGGGCACCGGAGTTGACCAAGCCCGCCTGGCACCAGCAGCGGATCCGGCTGGAGGCGCCGTTCCTGGAGGACGCCCCGGTCCTCGCGCTGCACCGGCTGCGCAGCGCCGACCGGGACGGCTACGGCACGAAGGCGGCGAGCCTCGGGGAACTGCACCACGTCCTGGACAGCCGCACCGCGGACCTCACCGCGTTCTACGCGCGTCCGCGTCCGCCGCGGCCCGACCTGCTGGGCCATCTCGCGGCCCGGCTCGGGGAGCCCGGGGCGTCACGGGAGCGGCTGCGGGCCGTGGCGGCGGCACGGGTGGCGGAGACGGTCCGCGCGCCCGAGGGCGTGGCGCTGCCGTTCCGGCTGCACCACCTCTTCCTGACCTCGTCGCCCGCGCTGCAACAGGGCATCGGCAAGCTGAAGATGGCGCTCGAGCTGGAGGCCTTCGAGGTGGTCGACTCCCTCGCGCTCAGTCTCCAGCAGCTGACGCGCACCACGCCGATGCCCGACGAGGTGGAACGCGCGATCACCGCGTCCGTCGCGCCGCTGTCGGCCGACGGGCGCCGTCTGGTGGTGCGCTCCTCGTCCAACGCCGAGGATCTGCCCGGCTTCTCGGCCGCGGGCATCTACGACTCGGTCACCACGGTGCGCGGCACGGACCAGCTCATGGACGCCGTACGGCAGGTGTGGGCGTCGCTGGTGTCGCCGCGCAGCGTGCGCCTGCGGCACCAGGCCGGCATCCCGCTGGACGACACCTACATGGGGGTGATCGTCCAGGAGTACGTGCCGGCCGGTCTCGGCGGTGTGCTGGTGACCTGCAATCCGACCCGCCGCGAGGACTTCCGCAACGTGTACGTCAACTGCGCGCCGGGTTCTCCCGAGCGGGTGGTCGACGGCACGATCCTGCCGCAGCAGTACCTCTACAACACCGTGGAGGGCGGCGGGCGCACCGTGGACGTCGGCTCCTCGGGCGAGGACCTGCCGGCCGCGACGCGCGCCGCGCTGGCCCGACTGGCCCTGGCCGGGCGGCTGTTGCAGTCGCACTTCAGCGCGGACGACCCCGACGGGGCCCTGGACATCGAGTGGCTCATGACCGCGGAGGGAGCGTTCCGCCTGGTCCAGGTCCGCCCCTACTCCCGGTGAGGCCCGGTATGCCATTCTCGCGGTCCACCTCGCCAGCGCCGGTCCCGAGTCCGGCGGCGCGGCGCCTCATCCGCCTGAACAACGGTTTCCAGCTCCTGTTCAACCTGCTGTGGTGGATGCCCGTCTTCTACGCCTACCAGCGCGACGCGGGCCTGTCCGACGACCAGATCTTCGGCATCCAGAGCATCTACTACATCGCGTTCTGCCTCTTCGAGATACCGACCGGAGTCATCGCCGACCGCATCGGCGCCCGCAACTGCCTGAGCGCCGGGGCGGTGGTCATGACGGCGGCCAATCTGGCGCCGGTCCTGTCCCCGTCGTACACGGGCTTCCTGGTGCACTTCCTCGCGATCGCCGCCGGGCGTTCGCTGACGTCCGGGGCGGCGAGCGCCTATCTGTACGACGGACTGCGGGCCGAGGGCGCGCAGGCCCACTACCTGCGCGCCGAGGGCACGGCCCGGGCCCTGGGGCTCGCCGCCAAGGTGGTGTGCTGGCCGCTGGTCGGGCCCCTGATGACGCTGGCCCCGCAGGCCCCGTACGTGCTCAGCGCTGCGAGCGCGGCCGGTTCCCTCGGCTGTGCGCTCGCCCTGCCACGGCTCGCCGCGCCCGGGGGCGGGCGGGCCCGCCCGGAAGGCCGGGCGCGGCGGGACGGCAGCCTCCTGCGCGACACCCGGGCCGCGCTGCGCGCCCTGCGGGCGTCGCCGCGGCTGGCCCTGCTGATGGTGCAGGGGGTGGCCGTCTTCACGCTGTCCCGGATCTGCCAGGTGAACCTGTTCCAGCCGGTGCTGCTGGAGCACGGCGTCGGGGAGGGCGCGCACGGCGGGGTGCTCGCGGCGATGACGGTCGCGGAGGCGGTGACCTCGGCCCGTCCCCAGTGGCTGGGCCGCCGGCTGTCGCCGGTGGTGTGGGTGTCCCTGCTGAGCGTGGCGCTCGCCGCGACGCTCGCGGGCACCGCCGTCGGCGGACCCTGGGCCGTGGTCGTGCTGCTGTGCGCGTTCGCCGCGATCACCGGGTTCGTGTATCCGGTGCAGCGCAAGCTGGTCAACGACGCGATCCCGGCGCAAGCGCCGCGGGCCACGCTGCTGTCGGTGGAGAGCATCGTGGACCGGGGTGTGTGCGCGCTGGCCGCGGTCGCCGCGGGCGCCTACCTGGCCGCCGGGCGGCTGGACGCGCTGCTCTGGCACAGCGCGGCGGTCACCTGCGTGCTGATGCCGGTGCTCCTGCTGGCGCTGCGCCGCACGCGCACGCGAACCGGCCTCCGGGACAAGGGCGATGCCGTCGGCGCCCCGGCGGCGCCGGTGGAGGAGCCGGTCCCGCTGCCCGTCGACGAGGGCGCCGCGCCCCGCCCCTGAGCGGGGCGGGCATGGCGGTCCGGCCGGGCCACCATGCCTTTGCTCCGCCGCCGATCATGTAAGAAACTGGTGCGCCCCCCGTGCCAGTCCGGCCTCGCGAGACGGTGCCCCCACCCCGGCTCCCCGCACCCGGTGAAGGACGCCCATGCGACGCTCCACCCTGATCACCCGCGCCCTCGGCGGCGCCGCCCTGACCTGCGCGGCCGTGGCACTGTCCCTGGTCTTCGCACGCTATGACGCCCCCGCCCCGCGCTGGGACATACTGTCGGCCCTCGCAGCGGCTGCCGTCGCCGGCGGCGGCTGGGCGCTCGCCGGCCGTGCGGCGCCGCCGCTGAGCCCGAACACGCCGTCGGCGCCGGAGGAGGTGCCGCCGCTGCCCCGCCGGCTGCCCCTTCCCGCGCGGCAGGCGGGCCGTACCACGGGAGCCGTTCTTCTGCTGCTGACTCCGCTGGTGCTCACCCGGCTGGCCGCCGGCTCGGGCGGAGTGCTCTCCGGAGTGCTGATCCTCCTCGTTCTCGTCCTGACGGTGAAGACCCTGCTGTTCGCCCGCCGTCAGGTCAGTCAGGCCGCCGTCCGGCGCAAGTTGCGGGTGCTGGTGGAGGACGCCGCCCGGGGAGAGCTGCACGCCGTCCGGGCCCGCGCCGGGAAGCCGGTGAGGATGCGGTACAGCGAACGAGGCTCGAAACCCGGCGAGTTGAACGTCACGCAGTACCACTGGCTCGTCCTGGAGGCCGGTGGCCGCGCGCTGAAACTCGCGGCCCCGCCCCAGGAGGTGGGCCGCGCCGCCCTGCTTCTCGGCGGGCAGGAGGGCTGGTTGTGCTGGCCGGAGCGGTGGAAGCTGATCGAGGACGAGCTGCCGGCCGCGTTCGTCGCCGACACCGGCGAGGTGGTCATGGGGCTCGCGGACCCGGACGAGGCACGCCCGCACCTCGACGGCTCCCACCGCCCCGCCGTCTCCGCGCGCCCGGTCCGGCGGCTGCCCCGCACCACCCCGTTCAGCGCGGCCGTGCACGGGCCCGTCCTCGGCGGCGCCCTGCTCGCCGCCGTGTGCGCCTCGCCGGTCCTGTACTTCGGGCCCGACGGGATGCCGTGGGCGCTGGACTGGCTGCTGTGCGCGCTGGCGGCGGTCGCGGTCGTCGTGTTCCCGCTGCGCGGAGCCGGTGCGGCCTCCCAGGCCCTGCCCGAGGGCGTCTCCTGGACCGTCGAGGAGGAGTCCGACCCGTCGATCGCGTGAACCGGGCGGCCCGGCGCGACGGCCTCGCCGAGCGGGTCCGGTAGCGGTACCGGCGGCCGGACCGGTCAGGCGGGCCGGCTGGTCAGGTGCCGCTGGATCCAGTCGGCGGCGGTCCTGCGGAAGAGGCGCCGGTTGTCGGCCCGGCGGAAGTCGTGCCCTTCCTGACGGAGCATCAGCAGCTCGGCCTCCAGGCCGCGTTCCCGCGCCGCCCGGACGAACTGCGTCGACTCCCCCACCGGCACGTTGGTGTCGTGCTCCCCGTGCACGGCGAGCACCGGCACGCGCAGGGCGTCGACGCGGCTCATCGGCGACAACGACCGCAGCAGTTCGTGGTCGTGTTCGGGGTGCCCGTACTTGTGGGCGGCGGACTCGGCGATCCACGGCTCGGTGCCGGCGAAGAACGTCGTGAGGTCGGACATCCCGCAGACCGCCACGCCGGTGCGGAAGAGCTCCGGGTGCCAGACGAGGGACGCCATCGTCAGATAGCCGCCGTACGAGCGGCCCATCACCGCCAGCCGCCGGGGGTCGGCCAGGCCCGCCACGACGACGTGGGCCGCGCAGGCGGCGACGTCCTCGATCGCGGCGAACCGGTTGGTGCCGAGATCCGCGTCCACGAACGAGCGGCCGTAGCCGGAGGAGCCGCGTACGTCGGGGGCGAAGACATCCAGTCCGCGGCCGAGCAGTTCGTGGTAGAGGGTCTGCAGGACGGGGCGCTCCTGTTCCTCGGGGCCGCCGTGCAGATGCAGGACGCAGGGGGCCGCCTCGCCCGGGGAGCGGCCGGGCGCCCGGTAGTACCAGCCGCCGAGGGCGAGCCCGTCCCGGGCGACGGGCCGGACGGGGAACGGCTGCACGGGTGCGTGGCCGGCGTCGGGCACCGCGTCCTCGTCGCGCGAGGACCAGGGGGTGCGCAGGGCCGAGGCGTGCGGCAGCCACCACACGCCGGGTCGCCGCCGCGACCCCGACAGGGCCACGACGGGGCCGTCGGGGTCGGGGGTGGGCGCGATCCTGGTGACCACCTCGTGCGGCAGCGGGACGCCGCGGGACGTCCCGGCCCTGGGCACGGCGGCGCCTCGCAGGGCGGCCGGGCCGTCCCCGTCGGGGGCGGTCGCCGGCAGCCTGCTGATCTCCAGCTCGCTGACCCCGCGCACGTTCCAGGACAGGACGGCGTGCCGCCCGTCCCGGTGCAGGCTCAGCAGTTCGAGGTCGCACTCCGGGCGGGCGGCGACCGGCCACTGCGCCAGCCGCTGCCCCCGCGAGTCCAGCCGCACCGCGAGGAGTGCCGCGAACTCGCGGTCGCTGTCGCTGCGCAGCCATACGGTGCGGCCGTCCGGGGCGAAGCCCCCGATCCAGGGATCGCCGTCGGCGACCCGCACGGCGCAGGTGACGGCCCGGTCCCGGCGGCGCACCACGAGCGCCTCGCGCCGGCCGCGCGGCCCCCGGCGCAGCAGGGCGAGCCTGCCGTCCCGGCTGAGGCCGCAGACGCGCAGGGTCGGTGCGCCCTCCTCGCTCGCCACCAGCTCGGGCGCGCTCGCGCCCTCGGGGTCCACGAGGTAGGCCGCCAGTGCCCGATGGCCGGGCTCCCGCGAGGGCGAGGCGTCGAGCCCCTGGAGCACGGTGGCGTCCGCTCCGTACGGGGACCCGAGCGGCGTTCCGCCCAACAGCACCGCCCGGCCGTCGCGCCCCGCCCAGCCGCCGGTGTGGGCGATGTCCGGGAGGTCCGCCACCGGTCCCTCGGGGCCGGGCCGGGCCCGGCCGGCGGGCGCGGGTTCGGTGAGCGTCACCGCGATCGCCGAACCGTCGTGCGTCCAGCAGCCCAGGTAGGCGGAGGCGCCGGGCCGGCCGCCGGCCAGCAGCCGGCGGCCGGTGCCGTCGGGGCGTACGCACAGGACGCGGGTGAGTTCACCGCCGCCGGGCGCCGTGGTGTAGGCGATCCAGCGGCCGTCCGGCGACCATGAGACCTCGGTGACCGGGTCCGGGTCGGCGTCCAGCAGCCGTGCCTCCTCGCCGTCGACCGGGCCGGTCCACAGTTGCGGAACCCCCGTCCGGTCGCAGATGAAGGCGACGTTGCGGCCGCCGGGGTCGACGGAGGGGTACCAGCAGCCGTGCGCGGTCAGCCGCTGCGGCACGTCGTGCACGGCGGCGGCGTCGGTGAGCAGGACCGGCTCGGGTGCCGCTCGGGCCGCCGCCGTGGCGCCGCCGGCCGGCTCGGCGCCGGCCTGGGCGACCACGCGCGCGGAGTCGGCCGGGGGCGCCCCCGCGGGCCGTTCAGCGCCCGGGGGCGCGGTCGTCGCCGTGGCGGTGCCCGCCCTCGGCGGGTGCGGCGCCCAGGCGCCGGGGCCGTCGGCCGGGGTCAGCGGATTCCGTGCGTCTGCAGCCATATCTCCAGCAGCGCTACCTGCCACAGTGTGTTCGCTCCTCGCCTGGTGCGGTGCGCGTTGGGTGCTTCGAGCAGTTCCGCGACGTACTCCTCGCGGAAGACGCCGCGTTCCTTCGCCTCCGGCGCGGTGAGGGCCTCGTGGACCCGTTGCAGCACCGGGCCCGCCATGTGCTTGATCGCCGGCACCGGGAAGTAGCCCTTGGGCCGGTCGACGACCTCCGCCGGGAGGACCCTGCGTCCGGCGGCCTTGAGGATGCCCTTCCCGCCGTCGGCGAGCTTCAGCTCGGGCGGGCAGGCGGCGGCCAGTTCGACGAGTTCGTGGTCGAGGAACGGGACGCGGGCCTCCAGGCCCCAGTCCATCGTCATGTTGTCCACGCGCTTGACCGGATCGTCGACCATCATCACCTGGGTGTCCAGGCGGAGGTCGGCGTCCAGCGCCGTCTCCGCGCCCTCGGCCGCCATGTGGGCGCGCACGAACTCGGCGGAGACGTCCCGCCCGGCCAGGAATCCGGGCTCGAGGATGCGGGCGAGCTCGGCGTGGGACCGGTCGAAGTAGGCGTCGATGTAGGCCTCGGCGGCCTGGCCGCGGGGAACGCCGGACATCGCCGGGTACCAGTGGTAGCCCGCGAACACCTCGTCGGCGCCCTGGCCGCTCTGCACGACCTTCACCTCCTTGGCGACCTGCTCGGACAGCAGGTGGAAGGCGACCACGTCGTGGCTCATCATCGGTTCGCTCATCGCGAGCACCGCGGACTCCAGCGCTCCGGGGATGCGGTCGGACGCCACCAGGAGCTGGCGGTGGGCGGTGTCGAAGTGGCGGGCGACCAGGTCGGAGTAGTGGAACTCGTCGCCCTCCTCACCGCCCTCGGCCTCGAATCCGACGCTGAACGTCGCGAGATCGTGCTGTCCCTGCTCGGCCAGCAGGGCGACGATGAGGCTGGAGTCCAGCCCCCCGGACAGCAGCACGCCCACGGGGACGTCGGCCACCATCCGGCGGCGTACGGCGGTGCGCAGCGCGTCCAGCACGGCGTCCGTCCAGTCCTCGGCGCCGAGGGAGGCGAACTCGGGCCGCCGGGTGTGGGACGGCTGCCAGTAGCGGTGGTCGTGCTGGGTGCCGTCGGGCTCGATGACGCGCACCGTGGCCGGGGGCAGCTTGCGTACGCCGTTGAGGACGGTGTGCGGCGCGGTCACGGTGGCGTGCCAGCTGAAGTACTGGTGCAGGGCCACCGGGTCGAGGGAGGTGTCGACGTCGCCGGCCGCCAGGAGGGCGGGCAGCGAGGAGGCGAAGCGGAGCCGGTCGGCGGTCCGCGTCAGGTACAGGGGCTTCACGCCGAGCCGGTCGCGGCCCAGTACGAGGCGTCCGCTGTCCAGCTCGACGAGCGCGAAGGCGAACATGCCGTGGAAGTGCCGGACGCAGTCGGGGCCCCACTGCCGGTAGGCCTTGAGTACGACCTCGGTGTCGGAGTCGGAGAAGAACTGGTGGCCGAGCGCCCGCAGTTCGTCGCGCAGCTCGCGGTAGTTGTAGACGCAGCCGTTGAAGACTCCGGCGATCCTGGCGCGCGGGTCGGCCATCGGCTGGGCGCCGTCGTCGGAGAGGTCGATGATCTTGAGCCGGCGGTGTCCGAGGGCGACGGCCCCCTGGGACCACACTCCGCGGCCGTCGGGGCCGCGGGCCGCGAGCCGGTCGGTCATCCGCTCCACCGCCGCGACGTCGGGCCGCTCGCCGTCGAGGCGTATCTCTCCGCTGAGTCCGCACATCAGCTGCTCCTCCGTCCCCCGCCCAGTGGCCGGGCGGGCTCCGGCGCGCGTGTGCCGCGCCTGTGCCGGGCCCCGGGCACGTGCGTGCGCGCGGCACGCCCGGAACGGTGGTGTGCGGAGGCCGGGGGGTGTTGCGAGGTGTGCATGAGGACTTGACTCTCCTGGATCGATGGACGGGATGCCGCGGTCGGCCGGGGCTCGTGAGCCGGTCGTGAGGCGGTGCGCCCGGCCGCCGGGGGACGGTTGGCTTCAGGCGCTGCGGGCCGGTGCGGCGGTGCCGTGGCCTGGGGTCTGCGTTCCGGCCGGGTCCCACCACGCGGCGGGCCGGGCCGGCCGTGCCGAGGGCCGGCCTGCCGGCCGCTCGCCGCGGGTCTCGGCCGTCAGCAGGTCGACGCCCGCGAGCAGGCCGCGGCCCCGGGCCGTGCGACGCAGCCGGTGCGCGGCGCTCCCGAGCGACAGTGCCTCCTCCAGGAGCGCGTGCACGGTGTCCCAGTCGCCGGACGCCTCGAGAGCCGGGCGCAGCCGGGCCAGCATGCCGGTCAGCACGGTGCCGGCCGGTGCCGCGAGGCGGCTGACCGGATCGACGAGCCGGCCCTCCAGTCCGGAGCGCGCGGCCCGCCAGGAGGCGGCCCGCAGCCAGTCGTGGCGGCCGTCGCACAGGGGGCCGTCCGACTGGGCCAGGCGCTCGCAGGCGTCGCGGACCAGGGCCCGGAAGAGGCCCGCGACGAGCACCACGGTCTCCACCCGCGGGCAGGCGTCGCAGATGCGCAGTTCGAGCGTGCTCTGGTGGGCCGAGGGCCTGACGTCGTGGTACACCATGCCGGCGTCGCTGATGACGCCCGAGCGGATCAGTTCCTCGATCGACCTGTCGTACTCGGCGGCGTCCTGGTGGCAGCCGGCCGGTCCGGCGGTCGGCCACCGCTGCCACAGCATGGTCCGCCAGCTCGCGTACCCGGTGTCGGCCCCCAGCCAGTACGGGGAGCTGCCCGTGAGGGCGAGCAGCGGCGGCAGCCAGGGCGAGACGAGGCACATCGCGCGGACGGCGGTGTCCCGGTCGGGGACGTCGACGTGGACCTGCGCGCTGCAGATGAGCTGTTCGTCGGCGACCATGCGGTAGTCGTCGACCATGCGCTGGTAGCGGGCGTCGGCGGTGACGTCCAGGGGGCGCACACGGGCCAGCGGCACGGTGCCCGCGGCCACGACGGCGAGGCCGAGCCCGGCGGCGGCCGCGCCCAGGCGGAGCCGGGTCGAGGAGAGGTCGGTGTACAGCTCCTCCAGCGTGCCGTGCACGCCGCTGTTGCTCTCCACCACCGAACGCTGCAGCTCGGTGGTGAAGTCGGGTCTGCCGAGGTGCTCTATCAGTTCCGCGGCTCGTGGCACGAGTCGGCCGCTCTCCACGTCCAGTACATGGAACTCTTCTTCCGCTCCGAGGCGTGGTGTCACGACTTCTCCCCTGCGAATGGACCACAGCCGCCGGTGCGCTGACGAGGCAGTCCGCACCGGCCGGTTGACGTGGGCCGGGTTCCCTGATCAGTCAGTGTCAATCAACGCTGTTCGCACATGTGTCACACACCCCACTCATGTGAGCGCCGACTCCGCGGCGCGAGGTGCGGTCCGGTGGGCGGCGCGCGATTCGGGGCGCCACCGGCGGTGGACGCGCCGGGTTAGGCCGGATGCCGTGTGTGGATGCGTGCCGGATGCGCGCGCCCCAGGATCCTGATCATGCGGAAATCCACTCTTACCGGGTCCGTCCCGGGGTCCACTGCGCGGCGGCCGCGGCACGGCGGAGCGCGGCACGCAATATGCGCGGCACTGGCCTGCGGCCTCCTGCTGGCGTCGACGGACGCGTGCGGCTCCGGTGAGCCGCAGGGCCCGGGTGGCGCGCCGGGCACGAACAACCCGGCGATGTCGGCCTCTCCCCAGGCGGCCGTGGGGGCTCGCCTGCCGGGGGTCGGGGACCGGATGTGGCGGCAGGTGCCGGCCGGTTCCCGCCAGGTCGTGGTGGTCTACGGCGAGCGCCGGGACTCGCCCGACAGCCTCGTCGTGCTCTACGAACGGCGGGCCGCGGGCTGGGAGCGGACGGCGGCCTGGCCCGCGCACAACGGCAGGCTGGGCTGGACCACGGAGCACCGGATGGACGACGAGCGCACCCCGGTCGGCGTGTTCGGCCTGACCGACGCGGGCGGCACGCTCGGCAATCCGGGCAGCCGGCTGCCGTACTGGCACGACGACCACGCCTTCGCGTCCACGATCACCGACGACGAGGCCCACGCCCACGACTTCGACTACGTCATCGCCATCAACTACAACCGCCTCGTGGGCGCCCCGCCCTACGACTGGTCCCGGCCCGAAGGGGTGGAGAAGGGCGGCGGCATCTGGCTGCACCTGGACCACGGGGACGGCACGTCGGCCTGCGTCACGATCCCGGAGTCGGGCATGCGGACCCTGCTGCGCACCCTCGATCCCGGCGACCACCCCGTGGTGGTGATGGGTGACCGGGAGCGCCTCATGTCCTGAGCGGGTCACCGCGGGCCGTCCTCGTCGAGCCGGGCGAGTCCGTCCCGCCATCGTCGGCGGCGTTCGGCCCCGGACTGCTCCCACCAGGGTGTGCCGCGTTCGCCCAGCGCGACCTTCGCGCGGTGCACGCGTGCGCGTGCGGACCTCTCGGCGTCCGGGTCGCCAGCGGAGGTCGCGGACCGCACCGCGCGGCGCGCCGCCATGAGATGGCTCCGGAGGCGGGCGGCGGCCTCCTCGGGAAGGTCCGGATCGGTCGCCCGCCAGCGCCGCCCGCCGATGACGACGAAGCGTCCGTCGGGCGTCTTCTCCGGTGGCTGCCGCACGTCCACACCCTCGATTCTGCCCGCACTCGGCCTCGTCGGCCCGCGGAGCGGCCGTCGGCCGGGCGCTGCCCGGCCCGTGCCCGGAGCCCCGGCGGGCCGGTCAGCCGCGCGGGCCGCTGACACGGTCGGGCCGGATCACGTAGATCACCCGGACCTGGTCCCGGCCGCCGAATCACGGGTAGGGGCCACCGAGGTACTTGCGCGAGAGCGCCTCGATGTGGTCGACCGCGCCCTCCTTGGTCACCCGCACCACGCGGCCGCGGATCTGGACGTAGGAGGCCGGGTCCGAGGGGTCGGACACCGCTACGGCCACCCGCGGGTCGCGGGCGATGTTCCGGGTCTTCTGGTGCGACTCCACGCTGTTGATCAGGACGTGCTCGCCGTCCGTGTCGACCCAGGTCTGGGTGAGCTGGGGCGAGCCATCGGGCATCGTCGTGGCGATGTAGCAGGTGCTGGGGCGGCGCAGCAGCGCCACCACGTCGTCACCGAGGGATACGGGCACCGGTGGTCTCCAGGGTCGTGCGGCGGCTGCCGGGGCAGACGTTACGTCGGCCCGCGTGCCGCCGGGACATCAGGCGTCCGAACGCGGGTACCAGATCTGTGGAGGTTCATGATGTTCGAGGCGGGCGACATCCGTGAGTGGCGCGGGCACGACGTGGTCGACCCCGGCGGGCGCAAGATCGGCGCCCTGGAGTCGGTCTACGTCGACACCGCCACCGACGAGCCGTTCTTCGCCACGGTGACCGTGGGGCTGCCCACCCGCCGCCGCCTGGCGTTCGTGCCGCTGACCGGCGCGACCGTCGGCCCGGGGTATCTGCGGGTCGCCTTCGGGAGGGACGCCGTGAAGAAGGCTCCCGCCATCGACACCGACGGGGAGCTGCCGGCGTCGGACGAGCCGGCCGTCTTCGCGCACTACGACCTCGACTACGCGCCGGGCGCCGGCGGTGAACGCCGCCTCGGGCGCCGCTGAACACCCGCACCCGAACCGCCGCGGCGGACCCACCGCCGTCGACGCGACCGCCGCCGGGCGGCCGGAGCCACCTGGAGAGCCGATGAGTCTGTTCCTGCTCCTGATCCTCGTGGCCCTCGTCCTGGGCATCATCGGGTTCGCCGCCCACGGCCTGTTCTACCTGCTGATCATCGGAGCCGTCGTGCTGCTCGCCGACCTGGTGTACGGCGCCGTGCGCCTGCGGCGCGGCGGCCGGCGGCACCGCATCGCGCGGTAGCGGGGCCCGGCCTGCGCTGCCATGGCGGGGCGGGCGCCCCGCCATGGCAGCGGTTCCACGTCCCTACCGGCGCCACGGCCCGGTCACCGCGAAGGTGGTGCCGGGCGTGTAGCAGTTGACGTACATCGTGCGGCCGTCGGGGGCGAAGGTGACGCCGGCGAACTCGCCCCACTCCGGCTCCTGCGCCGTCCCGATGTTCTGGCGGCCCCGCGCCATCGCGTACACCTCCCCGCCACGGGTGACGCCGAAGACGTGCTGTGCGCCGTTGCCGTCCTCGCAGACCATCAGGCCGCCGCTGGGCGCGAGGCAGATGTTGTCCGGTGACTCGCCGGGCAATCGCACATCGGTGTCGGGGCCGAACACCACGACCAGGGTCAGCCGGCGGCGCGCCGGGTCGTAGCGCCAGATCTGCCCGTAGTGGTCGGCCGCCGAGCCGTCCGCGCTGCGGGCGAAGGACGACACGAAGTACACGCAGGCGCCGCCCCAGTAGCAGCCCTCCAGCTTCTGCGCGTGGGTGATGCCCCCGGGGCCGTAGTCCTGCAGCCGGGTGGGAGTGGCCGCGGCCAGCGGGTCGGGCACGTCGGCCCATTCGACGCCGTCGAAGTGCGCGCCGGTCTCCTGGATCGTCGACAGGTCCGGTACTCCGGGCACGCGCATCGCCTGGAGCCTGCCGCCCGCCCGCAGCGAACCGACGCCGCCCAGCGGCTTGTCGGGCAGGAACCGGTAGAACAGGCCGAAGGGTCTGTCGAAGGCGTCCTCGGTCTCGTAGACGACGCCGTGGCGCGGGTCGACGGCGATCGCCTCGTGCTGGAAGCGGCCCATCGCGGTCAGCGGGACGGCGCCGGTGCGGTGCGGGTCGGTGGGGTGGACCTCGAAGATGAAGCCGTGGTCCTTGGTGTACCCGTTGGTGCCGGCCCGGTCCTCGGTCTCCTCGCAGGTCAGCCAGGTGCCCCAGGGAGTGCGGCCGCCCGCGCAGTTGACGGCCGTGCCGGCGATGGCGACCCGCTCGGACAGCACCCGCTGACCGGCGTCGAGCGTCAGGGCCGTGCAGCCGCCCTTGCCCGCCGGGTCGTAGGTGAGGCCCCGGACCGTCTGGACGGGGATCTTGGCGGTGACCCGGTTCTCGTGGTTGCGGACGAGGTGCGTACGGCCTCCCCGGCCGGCGAAGGCGGCCATGCCGTCGTGGTTGGAGGGCACCGGGCCTTCCCCCGAACGGAGTCGGTCGCCCTCACGGGAGAGCACGGTGTAGCGGAAACCTTTGGGCAGGTCGAGCAGTCCGGCGGGGTCGGGGACCAGCGGGCCGTAACCGGTGTCGCCCAGGTTCCGCGCGGCGGCGGTGCCCGCGAAGAGCTCGGACAGGGCCCCGGTGAAGGCGATACCCGCCCCCACCGCACGTGCCCGGGCCAGGATCTGACGGCGTGTTGCGGACATGCGGCAGCAACCTTCCTGCTGGCGGACAGGAACTGTGACGCCGCTGTGTCTATCACCTGGTGCGGGCCCCGTGAACCACGCCCGTCGCACGTGTCACGCCGCCGGGCGGGACGCGATCGGCCGCGACGGCCCGGTGGGCGCGCCGTGCGCCGTGCCCCTCCGGCGCTCAGGCCGCCCGGGCCACCGGCCGGACGGCGCCGGCGCGAGCGGACCGCGCCGGGGCGGATCTGACGCGGTAGGTGACCTTGCCGGGGTCGACGATCGGGTCGCCGAGGACGATGCGGCCGGCGGCGTGCAGCGCGTCGCACTCGGACACGGGCAGCGCCACGTATCCGCCGCCCCTGCCGGTGGCCGGGTCGAACGGCTGCCAGTAGGCGTACCTGCGGCGTCCGCCCTCGTGGACGGTCAGGAAGACCGAGGTGCCCGGGTCGGCGATGATGCGCAGGAGATCGGCGGCGCCGCGCCCGAGCCGGGCACCCTGGGACCTCTGGTGACGCGGGAGCATCATCTGCATTGAGAACGGCCTCCTACCGCAGGAACTGACGACCGGTTACCCACTTCGGGCCGTGTCGATCTCGCTGCACCGGAATTAATCAGACGGCACTGACAATGGGACGTACGACTGTCCGGCTCAGGCGTCCCGCGGGGCCCTCGTGGGCTCCGGCTCCGCGGCGTCCCAGCTCCGTCCGGCGGACATCACGGGCGACCGGGTCAGGCCGATGATGCCCAGCGCCATGAGGAGGACGCCGGCGACCTCGGGCAGCATGCGCCAGCCCAGGGCGATGCTCTCCCCGAAGAGCAGGCCGCCGAGGATGACGCTGATCAGGGCGTCGCCGAGGGTCAGCGCCGGCTGCGAGGCGGCCAGCGTGCCGGCCCGCAGCGCCCACTGCAGGAGCAGGACGCTCAGCAGGCCGGTGACGGCGGCGGCGTAGGTGTGCCAGGTGGTCAGGACCGCGGTGACGCCCCCCGGGAACCGGCCGGTCACTTCCTTGATCAGCGCCGCCGTGACCGCGAAGCAGGCGGCGGTCGCGGTGCCGAGGGTGGCGGCCTGCAGCGGGCCGCGCATCCGCCGGGCGGCCGCCAGGAGGACGGCGACGCAGCACGTCAGCCCGCCTCCCACGGCGAGCCAGTGCCAGTCGGAGGCCCGGTCGCCGCCGGGCGAGGGGGAGGCGCTGAGCAGGAAGAGCGCCAGTCCGCCGGCCAGCATCACGAAGGAGCGCCAGGTGCCGGCCGTGGGCCGGCGGCGGAACACGACCGCGCCGATCAGCAGGGTGAACAGCAGTTCGCTGGCAAGCAGGGGCTGTACCAGCGAGAGCTGCCCGGAGTCGAGGGCGATCACCTGGAAGACGGCGGACGCCGCCATGGCCAGCGCTCCCGCCCACCAGAAGGGGCGGCGCAGCAGTCCGGCCAGGCGGGCCGCGGCCGCCCGGGCGCCGTGTCCGGACACCTCGTCGGGCTCGACCGCGGCCCGCCGCTGCAGGACCGACGCCGCCCCGTTGGACAGCGCGGACAGCAGCGCCGTGATGACGGTGAGCACGTTCATGCGACTGCCTGTCTTCGCGGGAGGAACCCGGCGGGCGGCCACCGCACGCTCGGTAGACGGACAAAGATAGCCAAAGCGAACAAAGACGTATCCGTCGTGCGCGGTGATAAACCTGTTCATATCGCCCGTACACGACGGGTGGCGGACTGGTTGGCGCCCGCCGGCGCCGCTGTCACGTCCACCCGTCGTACCCGTCGCCCGCCGTTCCCACGAGGTGACCATGCCGCCTACCCGCCCCCGGCCGTGCCCGTGTCCTCCGGCCCGCCTCGCTCCGCCGGTCCGCCGGACCGGGCGGAGGGCCGCCGCGGCGCCGGTGCGGCGTCTGCCGTGAGCCGGCTGCTGGTCGTCAGCGCGAGCATGGGGGCGGGCCACGACGCGGTGGCCCGTGAGCTGGCCCGCCGGCTGCGTGCGGGCGGGCACGAGGCCGTGCACCGGGACGTGCTGGAGCTGCTGCCGGCCCGTGTCGGGGCCGGGCTGCGGGGCTTCTACCGGACGACGATCCGGCATGTCCCCGCGCTCTACGGGGGCATCTACGCCGCCTTCTTCCGCGGCGGCGCGGGGCCGCGGCCGGGCAGCGCGCCGTTCGCCGCGCTCGCCGGGGACCGGCTGCGGGCGGAGGTGGCGCACGAGCGCGCCGACGCGGTCGTGGCGGTCTTCCACCTCGCCGCCCAGCTCACCGGCGGGCTGCGGGCCCGGGGGCGGCTGGCGGTGCCCAGCGCGGTGGTCGTCACCGACTTCGCCGTCCACCGGCAGTGGCTGCACCGGGGCAACGACCTGCATCTGTGCCTCACCCCCGAGATCGCCCGCGAGGTGCGGCGGAGTCTGGGGCGCCCCGCCGCCGCCTGCGGCCCGCTGCTGGCGGACCGCTTCCGGCCGCACCCGGCCGGCGAGGCGTCCTGGCGGCGGCGGCTCACGGCGGACGACGGCCGTCCGCCCGTGCTGCTCTCCGCGGGCGCGTGGGGGGCGGGCAGCCGGCTCGGCGCCACGGCCCGGCTGCTGGCCGGCGCGGGCTATCTGCCGGTCGTGCTGTGCGGGCGCAACGAACGCCTGCGCCGCCTGCTGTCGAGGGTTCCCGGAACGCTCGCGCTGTCCTGGGTGGACGACATGCCGGGCCTGCTCGCGGCGTGCGCCGCGGTGGTCGACAACGCGGCGGGGCAGACGGCGCTGGAAGCGCTGGCCGTCGGCGTCCCGGTCGTCGGCTACCGCCCGATCCCCGGCCACGGCGCCGAGGGGGTGCGCCGCATGGCGGCGCTCGGCCTGACCGACTACGCCGCCGACCCGTGGCGGCTCGTGCAGTGCCTGGACCGCCTCACCTCGGACGGCCCGGGGCCCGGCCGCCGCGCCCCGGCCGGCCGCGGCCTGGTCCGGGGTGACGTCGTGGGCCCGCTGGAACGTCTCTGCTCCTGAGACCGGGGCGACCGGGTCAGCGGGCGCGGGGCGTGCGTGCCGGGTGCGCGACGCCGTGTTCGCCCAGCGGTCCCACGGTCAGGCCCGCCGTGCGGCAGGCGTCCACCAGCCGGGGCAGCGCGGCCAGCGCCGCCCGCCAGCAGTCCGGCGCCGCCTGCCGGTCGGTGTCGTGCAGCAGCACCGTGCCGCCGCCCGTCAGCTCCGGCAGGACGGTCGCCAGCACGGAACCGGCGGTGGCGTCGGCCGCCCAGTCGCGGCCCCAGGCGGTCCACAGGACCGGGCGCAGCCCGGTGCGGCGGGCGGCCAGCAGCCGGTCGCCGGTCAGGATGCCGTACGGGGGCCGGTACCAGAAGGGGCGTGCGCCGGACACCTCCGCCACGGCGTGCGCCGCCCGGGCCAGCCGCCGGGCCTCCCTGACCGGCGCGGGCCGCCAGGGGCGGTCGTGCGTCCAGCCGTGCACCGCGAGTTCATGGCCGCGCCGGACGATCTCGTGGCTCAGCTCCCGGTGGGCCGCCACCTGTTCGCCCAGCACGAAGAACGTGGCGCGGACCGCCAGCTCGTCCAGCGCGGCGAGGAAGGCGGGGGTGGAGCGGGGATCGGGGCCGTCGTCGAAGGTGAGCGCCACATGGTCGGCGCGGCCGGCGCCGGCGAGGGAGGGCAGCCAGGCGCGGCGGGGTCCCGGAAGCCAGGTGGCGGCCGGGACGACATGCGCGGCGGCCGCCAGTACGGGCACGGCGGCGACGGCCGCGGTGAGCCGCCGGCCCCGGTCGGCGCCGCTCCTCATGCGCGTCTCCCTTCGCCTCCGGTCCCGCGATCGCCGGGCGCGGGCGGGTCGCCGTACGGTCGTCAGCCGAACCGGGCCGCCAGGCGCCGGTACGGCGCCGGTGCCAGGCCGCGCAGCGCCACCGGGAGGCGGAGCCAGCCCGGCACGAACACCTCGTGGCGGCCGCCGCGCACCGCCTCGACCACCGCAGCGGCCACCCGCTCGGGCGGGACCGGACGCGGGCGCCGGCGGGAGTAGGGCACCCCCCGCCGCGCGAAGAACGGGGTGTCCACCACGCCCGGCACGACATGGGTCACCCCGACGCCGGTGCCGTTCAGCTCGTACCGCAGCGCGTCGGCGAAAGCGCCGAGACCCGCCTTGGCCGCGGAGTACACCGCCTCCTCGCGCACCCCGACGCACCCGGCGACGGAGCCGACGAGCACCAGCCGGCCCCGGCCGCGCGCCACCATGTGCGGCAGCACCTGGCGGACCAGGTGCACCACCGAGGCCAGGTCGACGGTGAGCACCCGGTCCACCTCGCCGCCGGGCATCGAGGTGAACGGTCCGGCCCAGCCCACTCCGGCTGCGGCGACGAGGAGATCGACGCCCGGCGCCCGGTTCAGGGCCTGTTCGGCCAGTCGCCGGGCGCCGTCGGCGCCGGCCAGGTCGCAGGGGATCGCCACGCCGGAGGTCTCGCGCGCCACCGCGTCGAGCCGGGCCCGGTCGCGTCCGGACAGCAGCAGCGTCCACCGCTCCCCCGCCAGGGCCCGCGCCACCGCGGCGCCGATCCCGGAGGAGGCGCCCGTCACCAGCGCCACGCCCGTCGTGGGCGCGGCGCCCGGCAGGAGGGTGGACGGGGCGGGGTACGGATCCGCCGTGGCGCGTCCCAAGCTGAACCTCCTCGAGTGGTGGGGCCCCGGCGCGGCCCGGGGGTCCGCCGGCCGCCCGTGAGCGCACTCTCTGCCCCGCCCGTCCCCGTGCGTCCGTGCGCCGTGCGCCCGTCGGTGCCGGCGACCATCGAGGGATAGCCGGAGCCCACGGCTTTCAAACGTGGGCCGGCGCCGGCCCGCGGGCACGGCAGCCGCCTCGCCGCCGCGTGGCCGGGTCCGGCCGCGCCGAACCGGTGAGGTGACCGCCCACGTGCCGTCCGGCGCTCCGGTGCCCTTGCGGGCGCCGCGCGGGCGGCGCGGCGATGAGCCATGCGGGTGTTCTTTCCGGGACGGTCCCGGCCGGGGTCCCGCCGTCCGGAGCCTTCGCCGGGCCCGGGCGGGAGGATGGCACGCCGTGGTCTACCTCTTCGCCCTTCCCGCCGCCTGTCTGCTGGGCTTCGGCTTCGTGCTCCAGCAGCACGCGGCCGAACGCGAACCCCTGTCCCTGATGCTGTCCTTCCGGCTGCTGCTGGATCTGATGCGGGTGCCGCTGTGGCTGGCGGGCATCGCCTGCATGGTGGTCGGTCAGGTCCTCGGCGCGCTGGCGCTGACGCAGGGCAGCCTGGCGCAGGTGGAGCCGCTGCTCACCATGAACCTGCTCTTCGCGATGGCCCTGGCACGGTGGATGGGCGACCAGCCGCTGGGCTGGTCGGGGTGGCTGGGAGCGCTGGCCCTGAGCGGCGGGGTCGCGGCCTTCGTGGTGGCGGGGCGGCCGCACAGCGGCCAGGGCGAGGTGGGCGCGCTGCGGCACTGGCTCGTGATCGGGTGCGTGCTGGGGGTGGCCGGAATCCTCGTCGTCGTCTCCCAGCGGCTGCGGCTGCTGCACCGGCCGCCCCTGCTGGCCGCGGCGGCCGGCACGCTGTACGGCCTGCAGGACGCGCTCACCCGGGTCTGCGGCGGCATCTTCGGCGCGAAGGGGCTCACCGGGCTGCTGGCCTCCTGGCAGCCCTGGGGGGTGGTGGCGCTGGCGGTGGTGGGGCTGCTGCTGGTGCAGAGCGCCTTCGAGGCCGGGCCGCTGCGGCTGTCGCTGCCCGCGCTGAGCGCCGCCGAGCCGCTGAGCGGCATCGCCTGCGGCATCGGCTTCCTCAACGACGAACTGCGGACGACACCGGGCGCGCTGGCCTGGCAGGCGGCCGGCGTGGTGGCGGCGCTCACCGGCGTCTTCGTACTCGGCCGGCATCCGGTGATGCCCAGCGGCGAACGGCGCCCGGAGCCGCCGCCGCACCACCTCGTCCACCGGCACTGACGGGCTCTACGGTGTGCCGGCGAGCCGGGCTGCGGTCTCCAGCATCACGGCGTGGACGAAGGCCTGCGGAAGGTTGCCGCGCAACTGGCGCTGGGCGATGTCGAACTCCTCCGCGTACAGCCCGGACGCGCCGCAGGCGGCCCGGTTGCGCTCGAACCAGCGGTGCGCCTCGACCTCGTCGCCCTGCCGGTGCTCGGCCAGCGCCATGAGGAAGCCGCACAGCAGGAACGCGCCCTCGGCGTCCTCCAGGGGCCGGTCGTCGTGCCGGAACCGGTAGACGAAGTGGTCCTGGGTGAGCTGGGTCCGGCAGGCGGCGAGGGTGGCGCGGGTGCGCGGGTCGTCGGGGGGCAGCAGGCCGCGCACGGAGGGCAGCAGCAGGGCAGCGTCGACGGCCGGGTCGTCGGGGGTGCGCTGCCAGTGCCCCCGCGGGTGCACGCAGCTCGCCGCCGTCTCGGCGAACAGGGCGTCGGCCAGGTCGGCGCAGGTGGCGGCGAACGGCAGGCCGGGGGCCGCGTCGGCGAGGGCGCGCAGCCCGGCGACGCAGCTCAGCCGGCTGTGCGTCCAGAGCCGGTCGTCCAGCTCCCAGATGCCCGCGTCCGCTTCCCAGCGGCGCTCGGCGACGGCCCGTACCGCGGTCTCGGCGGCCTTGCGGCCGTCGGGGTCCAGCCGGTCCATGCGTTCGGCGGCGGCGAACAGCAGCAGCGCCTCGCCGAAGCAGTCGAGCTGGAACTGCCGCTCGACGTGGTTGCCGACGCGGCTGAAACCGCCGGGGTAGCCGGGCAGGTCGAGTTCGCGCTGCTCGGGGACGGGCGTGCCGTGCACGGTGTAGGCGGGGGCGAGCCGCGGGCCGTCGGCGAGCAGCCGCTCGCTGACGAAACGGACGGCGGCGTCGAGGAGTTCCGGTGCGTTCGCGGCGGCGGCCGCCTGCCCGGCGTAACTCTGGTCGCGGATCCACACGTACCGGTAGTCGTAGTTGCGGCCGGCCTCCGCGCGTTCGGGCAGGCTGGTGGTGGCCGCGGCGACCATGCCGCCGCCGTGGGCGGTCAGGCCGCGCAGCACGGCGTAGGCGCGGCGGGCGTCGCCGGTGGCCACGGTGTGCTCGAGCGCCGGCACGGACCGGCGCCAGGCCCGTTCGGTGGCGGCCCAGGCCCGGTCGGCCCTCGGCAGCGGGTGCGGGAGCGGCGAGTCGGAGCACTCCAGGACCAGGTCGTGCTTCTCGCCGGGCTCGAGCACGAGGTCGGCGGTCAGTCCCTCGGCGCGTACGGCGGCCGTCGGCGCGCCCTGCCAGCGCAGGCGGTGGTGGCCGGTGGTGAGGTGCCAGACGCCGTCGTCGTCGCGGTGCGTGGCGGCCGGCGGGGCGTGGCCGTAGTCGGCGCGCGGGTCGAGTACGAGGCGGACGTGGGCGGTGCCGTCGACGGCGCGCAACTGCCGCAGCAGGACCAGGCGGCCGGGCTCGCCGGGGAAGGCGAGGGCCTCGCGGCACTCGATGACTCCGTCCGTGGTGATCCAGCGGCTGCGCCAGATCAGGGAGCCCTCCTCGTAATAGCCGCCGGGCACCCAGCGGCCGCGCGGCGTCACGGCGTGGACGCCCGCGCCGCCGATGAGGGAGGCGAAGACGGCGTCGTCGTGCCAGGTGGGCGCGCACAGCCAGTTGACGGCGCCGTCCGGGCCGATCAGCGCGCCGCGTTCCCCGTCCGCCAGCAGCGCGTAGTCGTGCAGCGCGTGCGGTGGGAACGAGGTGCTGATCATCGGTGCCGTCTCCTCTGCTCGGGCCGCCCGGGTACCCTTCCCGGCCGCCCGTATGGGAACGGGATCGCACGGCGGGCGGCGTGGCGCGCGCGGCGCGCGGGAGGTCGCCGTGACGCGTCGGGCGACGGGCGAGGGGCCGTCATACGGTGTCGCCGGGGTCCCTGTCAGCCGGGTCCGGGCAGAACACCGGCACCCGCTGAACCAGGTTGTTGGCGAAGCCGCCCCGGTTCCAGGACTGTTCGAGCGGCTGGGTGTTCCCCGCCGCGTCGTGGGCGCGGACGCTCAGCAGGTGGTCGCCGGGCTCGGCGGACCACTCGCAGGCCCACCGGCGCCACGCCCAGCGGTGTCCGTGGTCCGGTTCGAGATCCACCGGGTGACGGCTCGCGCCGCCGTCCGTGCTGAACTCCACGGTCGTCACCGGGGCGCGCCCCGACCAGGCCCGCCCCTCGACGCGGACCGGGCCCGGCGCGACGATCCGGGTGCGGGACATGAAGTCGGGGAAGCCGGGCGGTATCAGCAGCGCACGGGGAGCGATCCGGGTGACGGGCCGTCCCGCCTCCCCGGTCTCCTGCCTGATCCGGTAGGCGACGGACTGCTGGAAGCCGGTGAAGGGCTCGTCGACGACCGTGATCGCGCGCAGCCACTTCACCTGGGCCATGCCGTACCAGCCGGGCACCACCAGGCGCAGCGGTCTGCCGTGCTGGGGCGGCAGCGGCGCGCCGTTCATGGCGTAGGCCACCAGGACCTCGGGCTCCGCGCCGGTGGCGACGTCGAGCGGGAGGGAGCGTGCGTAGTCCTGTTCGACGCCGCGTTCCACGCCGTGGTCGGCGCCGGTGAAGACGACGTCGACGGCGTCGGAGGCGACCCCGGCCTCGGCGAGCAGGTGGCGCAGCGGTACCCCGGTCCACTCCGCCGTGCCCACCGCCTCCAGCAGCCAGGGCTGGCTCACCGGCCTCGGCGACAGCAGGGCCCTGCCGTTCCCGGCGCACTCCAGGGTCACCCGGGTGGTGACGGCGGGAAGGGCGCGCAGGTCGGCGGCCGAGAGGGTGAGCGAGTGCCGCACCCGTCCGCCCAGCGTCAGCCGCCAGGCGTCGTCGTCGGACACGTACGGGATGTCGTAGTGGGTGAGGACGTAGTGCAGGCCGGGCGGGGTGAGGTCGTAACGCAGGGCCTCCAGCGGCAGGCCGTGGTTGCGGGCGGCAAGCGCCAGTTCGTCCTGTCCCAGGCCCTCGCCCGCCGCGGCCAGCCGGGCGGGAGCGCTCACGTCGGTGAGTCGGCGCCCCATGCCGTCGATTATTCGCCCAGGGCCGCGCTCGCGCACCGGCTGGATCGGCGCGGCCCGCGCCCGGGTGCGGCGGGCGTCTTGACGTTCCGGGCGGCAGTGGCGATCCTCGGGGCAGATTGTGTCGTACATGACAACGTCAGCCCGACCGTACCGCGCCATCCCGCCGACCGAGGGACGTGGGCCGTGACCGTACGCAGAGACCCCCAGCGCCACCGCAGGGAGGCGGGCGTCCTCACGGCGCTGCTCCTGGTGCTGGCCGTCGTCCTGAGCCCCACGCCGAGTTCGGCGGCCGCCGCCGGGAACGACTGGTGGACACCCGTGTCACGGCCCGCGCCGGACTCGGGGATCGGCGTCACCGGCGAGCCGTTCAAGGGCACCGACGCCCAGGGCCGGGTGCGGGGGTTCGCCGACGCCCACGACCACCTGTTCGCCAACGAGGCCTTCGGCGGCCGGCTCATCTGCGGCAGGGTGTTCTCCGAGGCCGGGATCGCCGACGCGCTCAAGGACTGCCCCGAGCACTACCCCGACGGCTCGCTCGCCGTCTTCGACTTCATCACCAAGGGCGGCGACGGCAGGCACGACCCGGTCGGCTGGCCGACGTTCAAGGACTGGCCCGCCCACGACTCGCTGACCCACCAGCAGAACTACTACGCCTGGGTGGAGCGCGCCTGGCGCGGCGGTCAGCGCGTGCTCGTCAACGACCTGGTCACCAACGGCGTCATCTGCTCGGTCTACTTCTTCAAGGACCGCGGCTGCGACGAGATGACCTCGATCCGGCTGCAGGCGAAGCTGACGTACGACCTCCAGTCCTACGTCGACCGGATGTACGGCGGCCCCGGCAAGGGCTGGTTCCGGATCGTCACCGACAGCGCGCAGGCACGCGAGGTCGTCGAGCAGGGCAAACTCGCGGTCGTGCTGGGCGTGGAGACCTCCGAGCCGTTCGGCTGCAAGCAGGTCCTGGACGTCCCGCAGTGCGACCGGCACGACATCGACGCGGGCCTGGACGAGCTGTACGCGCTCGGCGTGCGCAGCATGTTCCTCTGCCACAAGTTCGACAACGCGCTGTGCGGAGTGCGCTTCGACTCCGGCGGACTCGGAACGGCGATCAATGTCGGCCAGTTCCTGTCGACCGGCACGTTCTGGAAGACCGAGAAGTGCGCGGGCCCGCAGCACGACAACCCCATCGGCTCGGCGGCCGCGCCCGGGGCGGAGGCCAAGCTGCCGCCGGGGGTGAGCGTTCCCGGGTACGGCGCGGACGCGCAGTGCAACGCGCGCGGGCTCACCGACCTCGGCGAGTACGCCGTGCGCGGCATGATGAAGCGCAGGATGATGCTGGAGATCGACCACATGGGCGTCAAGGCCGCCGGCCGCGCGCTCGACATCCTGGAGGCCGGCTCCTACCCCGGCGTGATGTCCTCGCACAGCTGGATGGACATGAACTGGACCGAGCGGGTCTACGGCCTCGGCGGTTTCGTCGCCCAGTACATGAACGGCTCGAAGGGCTTCGTCGCCGAGGCGAACCGCACCAAGGCGCTGCGGGAGAAGTACGGCGTCGGCTACGGCTTCGGCACCGACATGAACGGCGTCGGCGGCTGGCCGGGGCCGCGGGGCGCGGACGCCCCCGACAAGGTCGTCTACCCCTTCCGCAGCGTCGACGGGGGTTCCCTGATCGACCGTCAGACCACGGGCGAGCGCACCTGGGACCTGAACACCGACGGGGCCGCGCACTACGGCATGGTGCCGGACTGGATCGAGGACATCCGGCGGGTGGGCGGCCAGGACACGGTGGACGACCTCTTCCGCGGGGCCGAGTCCTACCTCGGCACCTGGGGAGCGGCCGAGCGGTACCAGGCCTCGGCCGACCTCGCCGCCGGAGCGCCGGCCACGGCCAGCTCGTCCGAGTGGAACCCGTTCACCAGCTACGCGCCGGGCCGGGCGGTGGACGGCCGGCGGGACACCCGCTGGGCCAGTGACTGGAGCGACGGCCAGTGGCTGCGGATCGACCTGGGCTCGACCCAGCTCGTCGGGCGGGTCACGCTCGACTGGGAGCGGGCGTACGGCAGGTCGTACCGCGTCGAGCTCTCGACGGACGGGGTGAACTGGCGGACCGCCTGGTCGACGACCAGCGGCGACGGCGGCCTGGACACCGCCCGCTTCTCCCCCGGGCCGGCCCGCTACGTCCGCGTCACGGGCACCGGGCGCGGAACCCGGTGGGGCTACTCGCTCTACGAGGTCGGCGTCCACAGCGGCTGACGCCGGCGGCCCCGGCCCCTCAGGAGCGGCCGCTCCCGGACCCCGCCGTTCCGCCCGGCACGCCCGCGGGCGCAGGCGGCGGAACGGGCCCGGCGGACGACGGGGCGGCCGGGTCCTCGTCGTCCAGTTCGCCGCGCAGGGCCGCGACGGCGAACGCCACCATGGAGGCGGCGAGGACCACGGCCAGCGGCCCCCAGATCGCCGGGATCGCCCACATCGGCCAGTCGTTGGCGGACTGCGCCCAGAGCGTCATGAGGGCGGTGACGGCCATGCCGAAACCGTGCCACCGCACCACGGCCGCCGCCCGGGCGTGCCGCCGGTCGCTCCGGGCGAACAGGGACCACAGCGCTCCGACGAGTGCCGCCAGACCGAACGAGCCGCAGGCCAGGGCGCCGCCGAGTCGGTCCTCGGGCCACCCCACGGGCCCGTCGGACGTCTGCTGGCGCCGCCCCTGGGCGTCCCGCACCTCGACGACACGGCCGTGCCAGATCAGCCCGACGACCTCGTCGCCCGGTTCCACCTCGGACAGCACGGGGTCCGTCTGCCGGAACGTCACCCGCCACGGCTTGCCGGAGGGCAGCGCCAGCCGGGCCTCCGGCGACTCGTTCCGCTGCGCGCGGTGCGGGTCGGCCGTGCGAACGGTGAAACCCTGCCGCCACACGCAGGCCGAGGGCTTCACGGGCACGGAGGGGCACGCGGGCGCGGCCCGGTAGGCGCGCTCCCGCTCCAGCGCCCCGCGGATCTCGGAGGCCGAGGCCACCGCACCGCCGAGAGCCACCACGGCGATCAGCAGCCACATGACGCTCCGCACCCCGTTGTGCTCCCCCGCCCCCACCCTGCCCCCTCGCCTCACCCGTGCCGTTCCCTGCTCGTATCCGAGCACGGCGGTGCCGGGCCCGCCCAGGCCCGGCACCGGCAACGCGCACCCCGGCGGACCTGCCGGACCCCGGCAGCGAGCGGAGAGCCGGCCCGCCGCCGGCGCCCATCCCGCGGCGCCGTCTTGTGGCGAGCCGTCACAGCCACTTCAATGCTCCCTACCTCCCCACAGGAGAACACCTGTCCCACACACCCAGTGAAGGGGTTCTTCTTGACCGCCATACGCGCCACCGCCGTGACCGCGGCGACCTGCGCCCTCGTCCTCGCCGCCGCGCTGCCGTCCTCCGCGATCAACTCGTACAACGCCGCTCCCGCGCCCGAACGCACCGAGGTGGGCGCCCTCGTGGCCACCTGGGACGACGACGGCGATCCGGCGACCCCGGACCGCACCGACTGGGTGTGCTCCGGCACCATGGTCGACGCGAACACCTTCCTGACCGCCGCGCACTGCACCAGCGACTGGCCGGCCGGCGTCAGGTTCCACGTCTCCCTCGACCAGGACGTCCAGGCCGGGCTCGACGCCGCCGCGAAGCGGTACCCGGGCGACCCGGCCGCCCAGGCGGACGCCGTCGGGGTCGAGGGCGTCGCGCACACGCACCCCGCCTACCCCGGCCCCTCCTCCGACCCGCACGACATCGCGGTGATCGAACTGCCCGCCGCGAAGGTCGCGTCCCGCTGGTCGTTCACCCCGGCCGCCCTGCCGGCCGCGAACCAACTGGACGGCCTCACCTCCAAGGAGCTGAACTCCACCGAGTGGACCGTCGCCGGGTACGGCACCCAGGAGGCCGCACGGGGTCCGGGAGGCCAGACGCACCCGGGCGGCGGAGTCCGCATGAAGGCGCCCGTGAGCTTCGACGCGCTCAACAAGGCATGGGTCCGGCTCGCCATGACGGCGCCCCAGGGCAACGGCGGGGCCTGCTACGGAGACTCCGGCGGCCCCAACTTCGCCCAGCTCGGCGGCCGGAGGGTCCTCACCTCCACGACCATCACCGGCGACGGCCCGTGCTACGCCACGAACGTCACCTACCGCCTCGACACCCCGGGGGCCCGGGCGTTCCTGTCCCCCTTCGTGAAACTGCCGTGACGCCCACCGCGCGCCAGGAGCGCTCACCGCGCCCTCTGTCCCGCCGGTCGGATGACATGATCACCGTGTGACCAGCGAACTCTGCAGCACCGGGGCACGGAAGTACGTCCTCTTCGACGTCGACGGCACGTTGATCGACGCCGTGGCGAACCAGCGCCGGGTCTGGGCCACCTGGGCCCGGCGCTACGGTCTGGATCCCGCCGAGGTCTACCAAGTCGCCCTCAGGACACGGCCGATGGAGACGTTCGCCGTCGTCGCTCCGGACGAGGACCCCCGAGTGTGCCTGGCGGCGCTGCACGAACTGGAGGACCACGACGTCCGGTACGGCGAGTACTCCGCCGTCGACGGCGCGGGCGAGTTGCTGGCGGCCCTGCCCGCCGGCTGCTGGGGGCTGGTGACCTCCAACTACGAGCACCGGGTGCGGGGGCGGTTCGCCCGGACCGGGCTGCCGGTTCCCCAGGTGCTCGTGGACGCCGGATGCGTCGAGGAGGGGAAGCCGTCGCCCGTCCCGTACCTGCTGGCCGCGCGACGGCTCGGGGCCGAGCCGCGGGACTGCCTGGTCGTCGAGGACGCGCCGTCCGGGGTCGAATCCGGACGGCGCGCCGGCATGACCGTGTGGGGCGTCAACGCTCCCGCACCGGTGCCCGGTGCGCACCGCCACTTCCGTACCCTGCGCGAGGCGATGCCCGAGATCCTCGCCTTCGCGGCGGGGGCGCGCGGAACGCGCCCGGCGGAGCCGGAACCGGCTGCCTGAGCGGGCCGGGGCGCCGGTTCAGGCCGCCGTCGCCCCTCCGTGTTCCGCGCGGTCGCGGTGGATCGGTGTGTCCGTGCCGGTCAGGGGGACCCCCGTACCGCCGCGCCGGGCGGCGACGATCTCCGCCGCGATCGACAGGGCCGTCTCCTCCGGGGTGCGGGCGCCGAGATCGAGTCCGATCGGGGACCGCAGCCGGTCCAGTTCCCGGGCGCTCACGCCCTCCTCCCGCAGCCGCCGCAGGCGGTCCTCGTGGGTGCGGCGCGAGCCGAGCGCGCCGACGAACGCCACCGGAAGCGCCAGCGCCGCCTTGAGCAGCGGTACGTCGAACTTCGCGTCGTGGGTGAGGACGCACAGCACCGTGCGGGCGTCGGTCTCCGTCCGCCGCAGATAGCGGTGGGGCCAGTCGACGACGACCTCGTCGGCGTCCGGGAAGCGGGCCCGGGTGGCGAAGACGGGCCGGGCGTCGCAGACGGTCACGTGGTAGCCGAGGAACTTTCCGGCCCGGGCCAGCGCGGACGCGAAGTCCACCGCACCGAAGACGATCATGCGCGGGGGCGGCACGTTCGCCTCGACCAGCAGGGTGATGCCGCCGGGGCAGCGCGAGCCGTCCTCGGCGATGTCGACCGTGCCGGTGCGCCCCGCCTCCAGCAGCGCCCCGGCCTCCGCCACCGCCGTCCGGTCCAGGTCCGGATGGCCGCCCAGGCCCCCCTCGTACGTGCCGTCGGGCCGCACCAGCACGGCTCGGCCGAGGAGCCCGGCCGGGCCCCGGACGACCCGGGCGAGCGCGGCCGGCTCGCCGTGGGCCGCGGCCGCCAGGGCCGGCGCCAGCGCCGTGCGGGCGGGTGCCGCCGCGCCCACCGGCGTGATCAGCACGTCGAGGGTGCCGCCGCAGGTCAGGCCGACGGCGAAGGCGTCCTCGTCGCTGTAGCCGAACCGCTCCAGGACGCTCTCACCGGTCTCCAGCGCCTCCTGGCACAGGTCGTACACGGCGCCCTCCACGCACCCGCCGGAGACCGAGCCGATGACGGCGCCCGCACGGTCGACGGCCAGGGCCGCGCCGGGCCCGCGGGGCGCGCTGCCGGCGACGGCCACCACGGTGGCGACGGCGAACTCCCGCCCCTGTGCCATCCAGTCGTTCAGTTCCCCGGCCAGGTCAAGCATCCGGCGCTCCTCCGGAGGCGGTGAGGACGCGGTCGGGCCGGATGGGCAGGTTCCGGTGGCGTACGCCGGTCGCGTGCCAGACCGCGTTGGCGATGGCGGCCGCGGCGCCCACGATGCCGATCTCGCCGATGCCCTTGATCCCGACCGGGTCGTCGGGATCGGTGTCCTCGATCCAGTCGGCCTCGATGTGCGGCACGTCGGCGTGGGTGGCCACGTGGTAGCCGGCGAGGTCGGGCCCGACGTGGCCGCCGCTCGCGCGGTCCCGGACGGCCTCCTCGTGCAGGGCCATGGAGATGCCCCAGGTCATGCCGCCCAGGAACTGGCCGCGTGCCGTGAGTGGGTTGACGATCCGGCCGGCCGCGAAGATGCCGAGCATGCGGCGCACGCGCACCTCGCCGGTGGCGACGTCCACGGCGACCTCCGCGAACTGGGCGCCGTAGGAGTGCCGTTCGGCGGGTGCGAGGGCGCCGACGGCCGCGGTGGTGTCCGAGCGAACGGTGATGCCCTCCGCCGGGATGTCGCCGCTCAGGGCGAGCCGTTCGCGCAGTTCGGCGGCGGCCGTGGTGACCGCCCAGGACCAGGAGCGGGTGCCCATGGAGCCGCCGGCGATCATCGCCGGCCCGAAGTCGCTGTCGCCGATGCGGACCCGGACGCGGTCGGGGGCGACGCCCAGGGCGTCCGCGGCGACGAGGGTGAGCGCGGTGCGGGCTCCGGTGCCGATGTCTGCGGCCGCGATACGGACGGTGAAGGTGCCGTCCGGGTGAGCGGTCGCGGTGGCGGTGGACGGTGCGGCGCCGGCGCCGAAGGACGCCGCGGCCGTGCCCGTTCCGAGCAGCCAGCGGCCGTCGCGGCGCCGTCCGGGGCGCGGGTCGCGGTCCGCCCAGCCGAACCTGCGGGCGCCCTCCCGGAAGCAGGCGGGCAGACTGCGGCCGGCGAAGGGCAGCCCGGAGACCGGCCCCCGCTCCGGTTCGTTGCGCAGGCGCAGTTCGATCGGGTCGACGCCGCACTGCTCGGCCAGTTCGTCCAGCGCCGCCTCCAGCGCGAACGAGCCAGGCGCCTCGCCCGGGGCCCGCATCCAGGTCGGGGTCGGCAGGTCGAGCCGTACCACACGGTTGGCGGTGTGGTGGGCGTCGGCGTCGTACATCACCCGGGCCACGCCGGCGCTGGGTTCCACGAACTCGTGCACGGTGGAGGTGACGCTCACCGAGCGGTGCTCGAGAGCGCGCAGCCGGCCGGTCGCGTCGGCGCCCAGCCGGACGTGCTGCGTGGTGGGGCTGCGATAGCCGGCCAGCGAGAACATCTGACGCCGGGTCAGCACCACGCGCATGGGCCGCCGCAGGGCGGTCGCCGCCATCACGGCGGCGACCTGGTGGGCGCGGACGCCCTTGCTGCCGAAGCCGCCGCCGACGTGCTCGGAGCGCACCCGCACCGACGCCGGGTCGAGCGAGAAGAGGTTGGCGAGTTCACCGACGACCCAGGTGGCGCCCTGGTTGGAGTCGACCACCTCGAGCCGGCCGCCGTCCCAGCGGGCGGTCGCCGCGTGCGGCTCCATCATGCTGTGGTGCTCTTCGGGCGTGGTGTACTCGGCGTCCACGACATGGGCGGAGGCGGCGAGTTCGGCGTCCAGGTCGCCCTTACCGGTCACCGCCGGCATGAAGCCGTCCACCGGGTAGGCGTCCGGGTGCTCGCCGTCGAAGTCGATGTCGTGGGGCTCCTGTTCGTAGTCCACGACGAGCGACTCGGCGGCCTCCCTGGCCTGTTCCGGCGTCTCGGCGACGACCAGCGCGACCGGCCAGCCCAGGTGCGGCACCCGGTCGTGCTGGAAGACGGCGCAGGTGGGGTCCGGCGGCGTGCCCAGCATGCCGACGTAGTCGGTGTTGAGGCGCGGGGCGTTGCGGTGGTCCAGGACGGCGACGACGCCCGGCATGTCCAGGACGGCGTCGGTGTCGAGGGCGCGGATGCGGCCGCGGGCGATCGTGGAGAGCACCAGCCAGCCGTGCGCCAGGCCGGCGAAGGGGATCTCCCCCGAGTAGCGGGCGGCTCCGGTGACCTTGTCCCTGCCCTCGACGCGGGTGTGCGCGGTGCCGACGGAGGCGGGTCGCGCGGGGGTGCCGGTGGTGACGGTGGTCATCGGGCGGCCTCCTCGGCGAGTTCGGTCAGGACGGCCACCACGAGGTTGCGCATCAGGGTCACCTTGTATCCGTTGCGGGGCAGCGGCCGGGCTGCCGACAGTTCGGCGTCCGCGGCGGCGGCGAAGGTGTCGGCGCCGGCCGGGGCGCCGGTCAGGACTTGTTCGGCCGCGTGGGCGCGCCAGGGGCGGGAGGCGACCGCGCCCAGGGCCAGGCGCGCGTCCCGGACCACTCCGTCCCGGATGTCGAGCGCGGCGGCGACCGAGCCGATGGCGAAGGCGTACGAGGCCCGCTCGCGCACCTTGCGGTAGCGGGAGTGGGCGGCGACCGGCGCGGGCGGCAGCGAGACGCCGGTGATCAGGGCGCCGGCCGGCAGGGCGGTCTCGCGGTGCGGGGTGTCGCCGACGGGCAGGTAGAAGTCGGCGAGCGGCGACCGCCCCGGACCGTCGGCGGTCTCGAAGTGGACGACGGCGTCGAGCGCGGTGAGCGCGACGCCCATGTCCGAGGGGTGCACGGCGACGCAGTGGCCGGACGCCCCGAGGATGGCGTGGTTGTGGTGCTCGCCCTGGACGGCCGGACAGCCGCTGCCCGGGACGCGCTTGTTGCACGGCTTGGTGACGTCGGTGAAGTAGCCGCAGCGGGTGCGCTGCAGCAGGTTCCCGCCGACCGTGGCCATGTTGCGCAGCTGTCCGGACGCGCCGGCCAGCACCGCCTGCGCCAGCACCGGGTAGCGGCGCCGGACCGCGGGGTGCGCGGCCAGGTCGCCGTTGGTGACGGTCGCGCCGATGCGCAGGCCGCCGTCCTCGGCCGACTCGATCTCGTCCAGCGGCAGTTCGCGGATGTCGACGAGCCGGGCCGGCCGTTCCACACCGGTTTTCATCAGGTCGACGAGGTTGGTCCCGCCGCCGAGGAAGCGCGCGTCCGGGTCGGCGCCGAGCACCGCGACGGCGCCGGCGACGTCGGACGCCCGCTGATAGCCGAACTCCCTCATGCCGAGGCCTCCTTCGTGCTCGCCGCGGGGGTGGCGGAGACGGCGGTGTCCGCTTCGGCGCCGGCCGCGCGGGCCACCGCCCGGACGATCGACACGTAGGCGCCGCAGCGGCACAGGTTGCCGCTCATCCGCTCCCGGATCTCCTCCGCGGTCAGGGGTGGCGGCCCCGCTTCGGGACTGATGTCGCCGGTGACGGCGCTGGGCCAGCCCGCCGCGTGTTCCTGGATCACCCCGATCGCCGAACAGATCTGGCCCGGCGTGCAGTAGCCGCACTGGAAGCCGTCCAGGTCGAGGAAGGCCTGCTGCACGGGGTGGAGCCGGTCGCCGTCGGCCAGGCCCTCGACGGTGGTGATCTCGCGGCCCTCGGCCGCCACGGCCAGCTGCAGACAGGCCACCGTGCGGCGCCCGTCCACCAGGACCGTGCAGGCGCCGCACTGGCCCTGGTCGCAGCCCTTCTTGGTGCCGGTGAGATCGAGGCGCTCGCGCAGGGCGTCGAGCAGGGTGGTGCGGTGGTCGACGGGCAGTGTGTACTTCTCGCCGTTGATCTTCAAGGTGATGACACTGGACGTCGATGAGGCCATGAGCAGCTTCTTTCGCATTTCCAGAAGATGGGGGGCGCCCGGCGACCGGGATGCCGGGCGGTCGGAGCGTGGTGCGGAGCGTGCGTGGTGCGGGCCGTTGCCGCAGGGGGCGAAGCGTGGTGCGGGGCGCTTGGACCGAAAGGACGGACGCGGACTGCCGCGGGTTCGCGGCCCCGGCTATCGTGGACGCAACAACCGGACAGCTGTCCGCTACCTGGAAAACCTAACGGACAGCTGTCCGGTTAGCAAGGGCGAGGTTCGGCCACGGACCTGCGAGGAGGACGAGTGCCATCCAGAGACGACTCACCCCGGCGCTCGGACGCGCAGCGCAACCGTGAGCGCATCATGGAGGTGGCCCTCGTGGAGCTGACGCGCTGCGCGGACGCCCCGCTGAGCGCGATCGCCAAGAAGGCCGGTGTCGGCCAGGGCACGTTCTACCGGAACTTCCCCAACCGCGAGGCGCTGGTCCTGGAGATCTACCGGCACGAGATACAGCAGGTCGCCGACAGCGCGGCCCAGCTGCTGCGGACCCGGCCGCCCGAGGAGGCCCTGCGTGCCTGGATGGACCGGCTCGCCGAGTTCGCCATGGCCAAGGCCGGCCTCGCCGGCGCGATCCGCCAGGTCACGAGCACACCGGGCAGCCCGGCGAAGCCGACGCACACCCCGGTGACCTCCGCCGCGGAGCTGCTGCTGCGCGCCAACGAGGAGGCCGGCACGATCCGCCCAGGCGTCACGGCGGACGACTTCGTGCTGGCCATCGCGGGCCTGTGGCAGCTCGACCCGGACGACGACTGGCGGTCACGCGCCGCCCGCCTCCTCGACCTCGTCATGGACGGCCTGCGCACGGGAGCGCCCGGGGCGCAGGGCCGGTAGGCGCGGCGCGGCCACTGCCAGAGCACGGGGACGACCGACGCGGCGCAACCACGGCCGGAGCACAGAGACAGCCGACGCGGCGCAACCACGGCCAGAGCACAGAGACAGCCGACGCGGCGCAACCACGGCCAGAGCGCGGAGACGGCCGGGGCGGCGCGACCGGACCTCGAGGGCGCCGCGCATGCGGCCGCGGCGCGGAGATCACCCGCGGGTACCGTGACGCGGTAGCCCAGGTGGACGACCCGCTCGGCCGGCCGGCGGCTCCGGCGGACCCGGGGGCCGGGCGGGCGGGCCGTCCCGATCCGCGTCCGGGAGGTCAGCGCCCATGTCCGAGTCAGCCACTGCCACCACCACCGCCGTAGCCGGCCCCCGCACCGCTCCGGTCCTCGCCGAGGTCGTCCGTTCCGGATTCGTCGAGGGGCGGCACCGGGGCAGCCTGGTGCTGCTCGCCGCGGACGGCTCGGTGGAACTGGCGCTCGGCGACGTGACGTCCCCGGTCTTCCCTCGGTCCGCCAACAAGCCGATGCAGGCGGCGGCCATGCTGCGGGCGGGTCTGCGGCTCGACGGCGAACGGCTGGCCCTGGCGGCCGGCAGCCACTCGGGCGAGGCGTTCCACCGGGACCTGGTCCGCACGATGCTCGACGAGCACGGGCTGAGCCCCGAGGACCTGCGGTGCCCGCCCGCCCTCCCCCTGGACCAGGAGGAGCAGGAGAGGTACCTGGCCGCGGGCGCGCGTCGCGATCCGGTGGCCATGAACTGCTCCGGCAAGCACACGGCGATGCTCGCGGCGTCCGCGCTGCGCGGATGGCCGCTGGAGTCCTACCTCGACCCCGGACACCCGCTCCAGCGGCTGATCCGGACGGCGGTGGAGGAGGCGGCCGGGGAGCCGGTGGCTGCGGTGGGCACGGACGGCTGCGGGGCGCCGCTCATGGCGGTCAGCCTGACCGGACTGGCCCGCGCCTTCCGCTCCTGCGTCCTCGCCGAACCCGGTACGCCCGTGCGCCGGGTCGCCGACGCCATGCGCGCCCACCCCGAGTACGTCGCCGGCACCCGCCGCCACGACACCTGGCTGATGCGGGAGTTGCCGGGCACCCTGGCGAAGGTGGGCGCGGAAGCCGTCCAGGGGCTCGCCCTGCCCGACGGACGCGCCCTGGCCCTGAAGATCGAGGACGGCGGCGGCCGGGCGCTGGGGCCGGTCCTCGCCCGCGCCCTGCGCCTGGCCGGTGTCACGGCGCCCGTGGTCGACCGTGTGGGCCGCTCGCCCCTGCTGGGCGGCGGCCGGGAGGTGGGAGAGGTGCGGCCGGCGTTCTGAGGCCGATGCACGCGGCCGCCGGCCCCCGGCGCCCGCGTCACCAGCGGGGGCCGCCGGCCAGGCGCCCGTCGTCACGGCCCTCGACTCCCCCAGCGCCTCCCGCAGCCACCCCCGGCGGTGCGGCCGCACCTCCGGTGCCGGGGCTACCGGCCGGTGGACGCCGGATCCGGGCCGGATCCCTCGGGGACCCCGGTCGGCTCCCTCGCGCGGCACGAAGGGCCCGGAGCTTCCCGCTCCGGGCCCTTCGCCGTTCAGTTCGCCGTGGAGGAGGCCCTGCGCGGCAGCTTCCAGTCGGGGCGCGGGAAGTGGCAGGTGTAGCCGTTCGGGTAGCGCTCCAGGTAGTCCTGGTGCTCCGGCTCGGCCTCCCAGAAGTCACCGACGGGCTCCACCTCGGTGACCACCTTGCCCGGCCACAGCCCGCTCGCCTCGACGTCGGCGATCGTGTCCACCGCGACGCGGTGCTGCTCCTCGTCCGCGTAGTAGATCGCGGACCGGTAGCTGCGCCCGATGTCGTTGCCCTGGCGGTCGCGCGTGGTCGGGTCGTGGATCTGGAAGAAGAACTCCAGGATGTCGCGGTAGCTCGTGGCCGCCGGATCGAAGACGATCTCGATGGCCTCGGCGTGGTCGCCGTGGTTCCGGTAGGTGGCGTTCGGGGTGTCGCCGCCGGAGTAGCCGACGCGCGTGGACACGACGCCGGGCTGCTTGCGGATCAGGTCCTGCATGCCCCAGAAACAACCGCCTGCCAGTACGGCTCGCTGGGTTCCCACAGTCATCGGTCGCTCCCTCGCCCTGCTGCTTGTACGTTCGTCCAGCCTAAGGTCACACCGGCCCGGGATATTCCCCGGCCCGGGACCCGCGGAGGGCGTACGGGGACGGGGCGGGCTCAGGCGGCCCGACCGGCGTACCGGCGCCGCCGTCCGGCGGTACGTCCGGCCTTCCCGCAGGTGTGTCGATTGACAGCCGGGACACCGTGGCGGACGCTCGGCGCATGCCGCTCGCCACCCTCCCCGCCGGAGCGCCGGCCCCTCCGCCCCGGGCCCACGGCGTCGCGCACGGGACCGGTGCGGCCGGCCTCTGGGAGGCCCGATGACGGCCGGTTCGCCCGCGCCCGGCGGCCCGGCCGGCGAGGGCCACTACGGAGAGGACCTCTTCGAGCCGAAGCATCCCGGGGAATCCGAGCGGATCGACGCGGCCGCTCTCGCGTACGACCCCTTCACCACCGGCAGGCTCCGGGCGCTCGGCGTGGAGCACGGCAGCCGCTGCCTGGACGTCGGGGCCGGCACCGGCACGGTGACCCGCTGGCTGCTGGAGGAACCCGGGGCGGCGGAGGTCGTCGCGCTGGACCGGGACACCAGCGGCCTGGACGCCCTGAAGGACCCGCGGGTCCGGGTACTGACCGCCGACCTCACGGACGACGCCCTGCGGCCCGGCACCTTCGACCTCATCCACGCCCGGTTCGTGCTCATGCACCTGCCCGGCCGGCGCGACATCATCTCGCGGCTCGCGGGCTGGCTGAATCCCGGCGGCCTGCTGGTGCTCGCCGACGCCGTCGAGGTGCCGGACCCGCTGGACACGTCGTCGGCCTACCGGCGGGTCATGGACGCCATGTGGCAGGCGCTCAGGACGACGATCGGCACCGACACCTCGTCCGTTCCCGCCTATCCGCGATTCCTGCGGGAGGAGGGGCTGTGCGACGTCGCCGCGGAACTCCTCTGCCCGCCGCTGGTGGCGGGCAGCCCCCTGGCCCGTTTCTGGTCGGACACGTGGAACCGGATGCGGCCCGAACTCGAGGCGACCGGACGGGTGGACGGCGCCGTCGTCGACGAGGCACTGGCCTACCTGGCCTCGCCCCGGTTCGCCGAACTGGGCCCGGGCATGCTGATGGCCTGGGGGCGGCGGCCCTGAGAACGCGGAGCGGCCGGTGACGGGACGTCACCGGCCGTTCCTGCACGCGGACTTCAGCGTCTGCGGGACCAGCCGGAGCCGATGCCCGCCACGTGCAGCGCCAGCAGGGTCAGACCCAGCAGCATGACGTTGACCGAGGAGAACGTGTCGTTGGTGCTGATGTCCGCCGCGTTGATCAGGAACGAGATGAAGAACAGTACTGCCGCGCCTATGCCGAGCATGGGGGATTCCTCTCCTGGGAAGTGCCTTCCCTGCCCCGTCTGCCCCCTGAACGCCTACACAGACTCACGGAATCGCCCGTTCGTCGCCGGACGGGTCCGGCCCGGGCCGTCCACCGTCGACGCGGTGGACGGCCCGGGCCGGGGACGGTCACTCAAGGCGCCCCCGTAAGGCGCCGCGGCGGCTCGCTGGGAGGCGACGGCCGCCGCGGCTCCGGGTCAGGCGCAGCCCGCCACGGCCGCCCGGGACGCGTCGTCGATCAACGCGTCCTGGGCCGCCTTGAGTCGCCGCACGTCGGGCTTGGTCACCTTGCGGTCGTACGTCATCAGGCCGTTGAGCTCGCCCTCGACGTCCGAGATCTGCGTGTAGACGGCGCCGTTGCCGCCCTTGCAGGCCAGCGCGTGCACCTCGTCGAGCTTCTTCAGGTAGTCGTCGGTGTACGTGCTGGGGTCGACGTCCACGTACGACTGCTGCACCGACCAGGCGTGGCCCGGCACCGCGAGGCCGAGGCCGCCGTACTCACCCGCGACCAGGGCGCGCTGCCCGTCCGGGTGCGGTGGCAGGGCCGGGCTCGGATAGCCGTGCTCGTCCATGATGTCGCCGGCCCCGCCGTCCGCGCCCAGGTTGAGGCCGGACATGTTGTTCACCAGGCGGGTGGGGTCCCAGGACTTGGCCTGGGAGGCGACGCGGCCGATGTCGTACTGGCCCCAGCCCTCGTTGAAGACCACCCACATGACCACCGACGGGCTGCTGATGTGCTCGTCGATCATCTGCTTCATCTCGCGCTCGTACTCGGCGCGGGCCGCGGTCGACGGGTTCACCCCGGCCGTCATGGCGGGCATGTCCTGCCACACCAGCAGGCCGAGCCGGTCGGCCCAGTAGAACCAGCGGTCGGGTTCGACCTTGATGTGCTTGCGGACGGAGTTGAAGCCCATCCGCTTGTGCATCTTCAGGTCGTAGGCCAGGGCCTCGTCGCTGGGCGCGGTGTGCAGGCCGTCGGGCCAGAAGCCCTGGTCGAGGGTGGCCATCATGAAGACCGGCTTGCCGTTGAGGACGGTGCGCGGCACGCCGTTCACCTTCTCCACCGCGATGGAGCGCATCCCGAAGTAGCTGCCCACCCGGTCGTCGCCGACCTTGACCTTGAGGTCGTAGAGGAACGGGTCGTCCGGCGACCACAGGTGGGCCTTCGGGATCTTCAGGGTGAGCGCCCGGCCGGTGCTGCCGGTGACCGTGGCCACCCGGCGCTTGCCGTCGTATGCGGTCGCGGTCACCGGTACGCCGTCGCGCACGCCCTGCGGCTCGACGGTGAGCGTGCCGGTGTCGGCGTGCGGGGTCAGCTTGAGCTGGTCGACGTGGTCGGCGGCGACGGGTTCCAACCACACGGTCTGCCAGATGCCGGAGGACGGGGTGTACCAGATGCCGCTCGGGTCCAGGCGCTGCTTGCCCATCGGCGGGTTCTCGCCGCCGGCCGCGTCCGTCGGGTCGTAGACGCCGACGATCAGTTCCTGGGTGCGGCCGGGCTTGAGGGCGTCGGTGATGTCGGCGCTGAACTTGTCGTAACCGCCCTTGTGTTCGGCGACCTCGGTGCCGTTGACGTAGACCTCGGCCTGCCAGTCGACGGCGCCGAAGTTGAGCTGGAGCCGCTTGTGGCCGCCTACCTTCCAGCCCGCGGGGACGGTGAAGGTGCGCCGGTACCACATGCGGTCCTCGTGCCGTTCGATGCCCGAGAGCTGGGACTCGACGGGGTACGGGACCAGTATCCGCTCACCGAGGGTGCGGCCCACCGGCGGCTGCTCCCCCGCCTTGGCCGCGGCGAACTGCCAGCTGCCGTTGAGGTTCCGCCAGGCGTCGCGGGTCAACTGCGGCCTGGGGTACTCGCGGTGCGCGTTGGCCGGGGTGACGTCGTCGGCCCACTTGGTGCGCAGCTCGTAGGTGGAGTGGTTGGCGCCGCTGCTCCAGAAGGCGCTGACAACGTTGCCGTCCTGGCCTGCGAGTCCGCCCTCGCCGTCGTAGCGGACGTCCGCGAGTCCGGGCGCGGTGCCGGACTTGTCGCCGACGACGGGCTCCTTCAGGGAGACCAGCAGGGCCCTGGGGTCGGCGGGGTCCAGCCGGGCGCCGCCGAGCGGCCAGCTGGCGCCGCCGATGACGGCGTCGAGGTGGCTGGTCAGCGCGGCGGTGGGCTTGGCCAGCGCCTGGGCGAAGTCGAGCCGCAGGGAGCGGCCGTCCTTCAGGACGGTGGTGGCGATGGCGCCGTCGTAGGCGTAGCCCTCGGGCAGCAGGAACGCCGACTGCGGTACGGCGGTCTTGGTGCCGCCCGGCGGCGTCCAGCGCAGGTGGAGGTTGGAGCCTCCGTAGTGCTCGAAGTACTCGACCTTGATGTCGTACGCCTTGCCGGCGGTCAACTCGACCGGAGCACCCGTCTGTTCGCGGTCCCAGTCGTCGACCCAGTGGTCGATGACCATTCTGCCGTCGACCCAGAGGCGGAATCCGTTGTCGCCGATGATCGAGAAGGTGGTGGCGCCGGTCTTCTCGGGCACGATCCGGCCGGTCCAGCGGACGCTGACGTCGTCCGACCGGCCGGTGGCCGAGTTCAGGCGGGACTCCAGGGAGTCGAAGTCGAGCTTCGGGTCGAAGCCGGTGGCCTTGAGCTGGTCGAAGTCGAAGGCGCCGGGGGCGGACTGGGTGTAGTACTCGCCCTTGAGTCCGTGGACCTCGACGGGGTCGTCCGCCGCGGTGGCGCTGGGCGCCGCGGTCAGTCCGGCCACGCCGAGGGCGGCCGCGAGGAGGAGTGAGAGGCGATGTCGGAGTGATCTGATGCGCACGGAACTCCCTATGCCTGAGGAAGGGTGGCGGCTCACTGCTTCAGTCTGTACAACGTTGGAAGCACGGCAGTTGGCATGAGAGCACGGCTCCCGGCCGCTGTCCAGAGTCATGACATGGCTCCGCCCTTCGGAGCTCCCATCGATGCCGAGGAGATCCCTTTGCGGGTCAGCCTGAAGGACGTGGCCGAGCGGGCCGGCGTCTCGATCAAGACCGTGTCCAACGTCGTGAACAACTATCCGCACGTCACACCGGCGATGCGGTCCCGGGTGCAGCAGGCCATCGACGAGCTCGGCTACCGGCCGAACCTGACGGCCCGGCATCTCCGCAAGGGCCGCACGGGCATCATCGCTCTGGCCGTGCCGGAGCTGGGCAACCCGTACTTCGCCGAACTGGCGGGCGCCGTGGTCGACGCGGCGGCCGAGCACGACTTCACCGTGCTGCTGGACCACACCCGCGGCAAGCGCGAGCAGGAGGTGCTGGTCAGCCAGGGCTTCCGGGCGAGGGTGATCGACGGGCTCATCCTCAGCCCGCTGGAACTGGAGGCCGAGGACCTGCAGGGGCGGTCCGACGACGTCCCGCTGGTGCTGCTCGGCGAGCGCGAGTACGACGCGCCGCACGACCACATCGCCATCGACAACGTGGCCGCCGCCCGGGCCGCGGTGCGCCATCTGCTGGGCCGGGGCCGCACCCGGATCGCCTACCTGGGCGCCCGCACGGACTCCGCGAACCGCCCGGCCCACCTGCGACTCGTCGGCTGGCGGCAGGAGTTGGCGGCGGCCGGGGTGCCGGCGCCGGACGACCTGGTGGTGCCGGTCGGCGGCTGGGACCGCGACGACGGCGCCCGGGCCATGGCCGAGTTGCTCGACTCGGGCGTGCGGCCCGACGCGGTGTTCGCGCTGAACGACCTCATCGCGATCGGTGCCATGCGGGTGCTGCACGAGCGGGGTCTGCGAGTGCCGTGGGACGTCGCCGTGGTCGGCTTCGACGACATCGCCGAGGGCCGTTTCGGCGCGGTGTCGCTCACCACGATCGCCCCGGACAAGCAGGCCATCGCACGGATGGCGGTGGCCTCGCTGCTGCGGAGTCTGTCGGGGCGCGAGGAGCCCGGAGGACGTGAACTCGTGGCCGAATTCCGGCTGGTGGAGCGCGAGAGCACGCTGGGGCGGCGGTGAGGCGGGGCCCCGCGCGCTCGGCCGGGATTTCGGACGGGAGGGTTTACAGCGCTCTTCCAACGATGTAAAAACCTCCCCTGAACGACGTGCACGCCGAGTTGACCGCAAGCCGTCCTACCCCCCGTGAGCGCCGACGGCGCGCCGGGGCCGCGCCGTTTGGGGACTCCCATGAAGCCCACAGCACCACTGCGTCGCACCTGCACGCGGACCCTCATCGCCGCCGGACTCGTCACGAGCCTGGCCCTCATGACCGGATGCGCCAAGTCCGAGGACGACTCCGGCGGTGACAAGGCCGCCTCGCAGGACAAGGACGCCGGCCAGGTCGTCGCCTCGCCGAGCGGCGGTTCCGGACCGACCTGCGCCATCGACGCCTACGGCGGCAGGAAGCTGGACCTGAAGTCCGCCACCGTCGGGTTCTCCCAGTCCGAGAAGGAGGCCAACCCCTTCCGGATCGCGGAGACCGCCTCCATCAAGGCCGAGGCCCGGAAGCGGGGCGTCGAACTGCTCACCGCCAACGCCCAGTCGCAGTTCTCCAAGCAGATCAGCGACGTCCAGGACCTCATCGCCAAGGGCGCCGACCTCCTGGTCATCGCGCCGCTCAACTCGGACGGCTGGGAGCCCGTGCTGCGCACGGCGGCCGCCAAGCACATCCCGATCGTCACGGTCGACCGCAAGATCAACGCCACCGCCTGCAAGGACTACGTGAGTTTCATCGGCTCCGACTTCGTCGAGCAGGGCAAGCGGGCGGCCGACCAGATGATCGCCGCGACCGGCGGCAAGGGCGAGATCGCGATCCTGCTCGGCGCGGCCGGCAACAACGTCACCACCGAGCGCACCAAGGGCTTCGAGGACCGCGTCAAGGAGAAGGCCCCGGGCCTGAGGATCGTGTTCCGGCAGACCGCCGAATTCGCCCGGGAGAAGGGCCAGTCGGTCACCGAGAACCTGATCCAGTCCAAGCCGGGGATCAAGGGCATCTACGCCGAGAACGACGAGATGGGTCTCGGCGCGGTCAACGCCCTCAAGAGCGCGGGCAAGAAGCCCGGTGACGTGAAGGTCGTGACCATCGACGGCACCCGCAACGCCGTGCAGGGCATCGTGGACGGCTGGATCTCCGGCGTGATCGAGTCCAACCCTCGCTTCGGGCCGCTGGCCTTCCAGACGCTGGACACTTTCACCCAGGGCCGGAAGGTCGCCCAGGACATCGTCATCCAGGACAGCTCGTACACCGAGGCCAACGCCGAGTCCGACCTGGGCAAGGCCTTCTGAGATGCTCCAGGTCACCGGACTGTGCAAGACCTTCCCCGGCGTACGGGCGTTGTCCGAGGTGGACTTCACCGCGCGCGCCGGGGAGGTGCACGCCCTGGTGGGCGAGAACGGCGCGGGCAAGTCGACCCTGATCAAGGTGCTCACCGGCGTGTACCAGCCCGACGCCGGCGAGATGTCCTACGACGGCTCCGCGGTCCGCTTCGCCACGCCGCTCCAGGCGCAGCAGGCGGGGATCTCCACCATCTACCAGGAGGTCAACCTCGTCCCGCTGATGAGCGTGGCCCGCAACCTCTTCCTCGGCCGCGAGCCGCGCGGCCGGCTGGGCCTGATCGATTTCCGCCGGATGCACCGGGACGCGGAGGACACCCTGCGCGGCATGGGCATCCGGGTCGACGTCCGCCGTCCGCTGCGTGAACTGGGCGTCGGGGCGCAGCAGATGGTGGCGCTGGCCCGCGCGGTGGCGATCGACGCCCGGGTCGTGATCATGGACGAGCCCACCTCCTCGCTGGAACCCCGCGAGGTGCGCACGCTGTTCGGGGTGATCCGCACGCTGCGGGAGCGGGGCATCGCGGTGATCTACGTCAGTCACCGCATGGACGAGCTGTACGAGATCTGCGACGCGGTCACCGTGCTGCGGGACGGCCGGGTGGTGCACACCGGCCGGCTGGCCGAGCTGGACCGGCTGCGGCTGGTCGCCCTCATGCTCGGGCGGGAGATCGGCGAGGTGCGCGCTGAAGGGCTCACCAAGTTCACCGGCTCCCACGACACCGCGGCCCAGCCGGTGCTGGAAGCGCACGACCTGACCATCCGTCATCAGCTGGACGGCGTCTCGGTGTCCCTGCGGCCGGGCGAGGTGGTCGGGCTCGGCGGGCTGCTCGGCTCGGGACGCAGCGAGACCGCGAAGGCCATCGCGGGCGCCCTGCCCGTCGACGGCGGGAGGGTCGTGGTGGCCGGCGAGCCGGTGCGCGGCGGCTCCACCGCGGCGGCGATCCGGGCCGGCATCAGCCTGCTCCCCGAGGACCGCAAGACTGAGGGCATCGTGCCCGGTCTGTCGGTGCGCGAGAACATCGCGCTCGCCGCACTGCCGGGACTCTCCCGGTTCGGCCTGGTCGACGACGCGCGCGTCGACCGGATCGTCGACACCTTCATGAAGCGGCTGCGCATCAAGGCGGCGGGACCGCACCAGAAGGTGGGCGAACTGTCCGGCGGCAACCAGCAGAAGGTGCTGCTCGCCCGGTGGCTCGCCCTGCACCCCAAGGTGCTGCTGCTGGACGAGCCGACCCGGGGCATCGACGTGGGCGCCAAGGCGGAGGTGCAGGCACTCGTCGACGAACTGGCCGGCGACGGGCTGGCGGTGCTGCTGATCTCCTCCGACACCGAGGAACTGATCGAGGGCAGCGACCGCGTGATCGTCCTCAAGGACGGGGCGGTAGTGCGCGAGCTGACCGGCGACGCCGTCACCGAGGACGAGCTGATGCGCGCGATCGCCGCCGTACCGGCCGGAGGACACGATGACTGAACTCAGCCTCGCCCGGGGCACGGTGGACCGGGACCGGACGCTGCGGCTGCTGCAGGACTACGGCGTCTACGGCGGCGTGGTGGTCCTGCTGCTGTTCAACTTCCTCTTCACCCCGCACTTCGCCTCCGCGGAGAACTTCCGCACCCAGGCCGTGCAGGTCGCGCCCGTGCTGATCGTGGCCCTCGGCATGGCGCTCGCCATCGGCACCGAGGGCGTCGACCTGTCGGTGGGCTCCGTGATGGCGCTGTCCACCTCGCTGCTGTCGCTGTACCTCGGGTACGGGCCCTGGATCGCCACGCTGATCGCGGTCGTCGGCGGTATGGCGGCCGGCCTCGCGAGCGGGGCGCTGGTCGCCTTCGTCGGGGTGCAGCCGATCGTCGCGACCCTCGCGCTGATGGTCGCCGCCCGGGGCCTCGCCCTGGTGCTGCTCCCCCAGCTCAAGGACGTCCACGACCCCGGCCTCGCGTCCCTCGGCTCCGGGGACGTGCTCGGCGTCCCCCATCTGGTGCTGATCGCGGCGGCGCTGGCACTGCTCGTGGCGTTCGTCGTCCGGCGCTCCACCTTCGGCCGGCAGTTGCTGGCCGTCGGCGACAGCCGGCCCGCCGCCCGTCTCGCGGGACTGCCAGTGCGCCGGGTGCTGGTCGTGGTGTACGTGTGCTCCGGCGCGCTGGCCGCGATCGCGGGCGTGCTGGCGACCGCCCGGCTCGCCGCGAGCGACCCGACCTCGCTGGGCACCCTGATGGAACTGTCCGCCATCACCGCGGTGGTCGTCGGCGGCACCCCGCTCAGCGGCGGCCGGGTCCGCATCGGCGGCACGGTCGCGGGCGCCGTACTGATCCAACTGCTCACCACCACGCTCGTCAAGCACGACCTGCCTCCGTCGTGGACGCAGATCGCGCAGGCCGTGGTGATCGTCGGTGCCGTCTACGCGGCACGCGAACGGGGGAAGCGATGACGACGGACGCCGGGGAAGCCACCATGCGGAAAGAGACCCCCATCGACCGGGCCGGCGACGACCCGCCGGGCGCGAGCCGTTCCGAACGGCTGAGCGCGCTCGCCCAGCAGCACGGCGCGCTGGTCACCCTGGTGCTCGCGATGGCCGTCGCATCGCTGAGCTTCGACACCTTCCTGACCGGTGACAACCTGGAGAACATGGCGCTGTCGTCGGCGTTCCTCGCCGTCGTCGCGCTCGGCATGACCTTCGTGATCGTCACCGGCGGCATCGACCTGTCGGTGGGCTCGCTGTTCGCCCTCGGCGGGGTGCTCGCGGCGTGGGGGTCGCAGTACGGCACCGCGGTGGCGCTGCTGCTGCCGCTCGCGGTGTGCGGGCTCGTCGGACTGCTCAACGGGCTGCTGATCGCACGCTCGGGGCTGGCCCCGTTCATCGTGACCCTGGCGTCCATGCTCGGGGCGCGCGGTGTCCTGCTGGCACTGACCGACGAGGGTTCGCGGACGTACCTCGTGGACAAGGGCGCGTTCTTCACCCGGCTCGGGCAGGGTTCGCTGCTGGGCGTCGGCGTGCCGGTGTGGATCACGCTGGCGCTGTTCGTGCTGGGCGCGTCGGTGCTGCGGCGCACGCGCTTCGGCCAGTACGTGTACGCGGTCGGCGGCAACGAGGACGCGGCGGCGCTGATGGGCGCACCGGTGGCCCGCACCAAGGTCGCCGTCTACACGGTGTCCGGCCTGTGCGCGGGCCTCGCGGGCGCGCTGAACGCGGCGTGGCTGCTGTCGGGGGTGACGATCCTCGGTTCGGGCATGGAACTGGAGGCGATCTCGGCGGTGGTCATCGGCGGCACGCTGCTGACCGGCGGGTTCGGGTTCATCAGCGGCTCGCTCGTCGGCGTGGCGCTGCTGAAGGTCATCCAGAACGTCATCAACCAGATCGGCTCCCTGGACTCGGCCTACCAGCAGGTGGTGAGCGGCGCCTTCCTGGCGGTGGTCGTCATCGCCCAGACCTGGCTGGGACGCCGGCGCCGGGTGCTGTGAACTACGGACCCGACGCCGCCGGCGGCTCCCCCGGCCTCCCGGCACGTCGGGCCCGGACCGGTCCCCCGTAGGCCCGCGCGCCCGTGAACTCCGACCGGGCTCGTGGGCCTACGGGTCATGCCGGGGCCGCGGACCAGCCGGGCCCGGCACGGCACGCCAGGCCCGTCGAACACGCAGGCCCGCGCGACACGCCGATGGCACGTCATGCCAGGGACGCGGATCAGCCGGGCCTGCCGAGCCCGCGTGACAACCGGTCGCAGGGCCCGCAGCTCAGCCGGGCTCGCGGTTCGGGCCGGCCACCCCGCGGTTCGGGACGGGCCCGAGACCCGCAGGTAGAGCAAGGGCGTTCGGGGCACGGCGGGCCCGCCGGACACGACACGCCGGGCCCGGCGAACACCCGGCCTTGCGGGACACTCCAGTCCAAGGCCCCGCAGATGCCGGGGCCCCGGGACACGCCAGGCCTGCGCGTCATGCCTGTCCGAGGATCCGGTGGTCGCACCGGGCCCGTCGGACACGCCGAGCCCGCGGGACGCGCCGGTCCGAGGGCCCGCGGGTCCTGCCGGGGCCCACGGCTCACGAGTTCACGTCCCCGTGGGCGACGCAGAGGCGCGCGTGCCCTCCGGGCGTCCCCGCCCGTCCCAGCGGCGCGGCCTCAGCCCCCGGTGCTCTCGCGCACGATCACCCGGTGCCCGGCGACCCGGTCCTCCGGGGAGCCGGACTCCGGGTCGTCGATGCGGTCCAGCAGGAGGGAGACGGCGCTGCGGGCGATCTCCTCCTTGTCCGGGGCGACGGTCGTCAGGGAGGGGACGCTGAAGCGGGAGGCCTCGATGTCGTCGAAGCCCATGACGTCGAGGTCGCCGGGCACCGAACGGCCCGCCTCGTGCAGGGCGCGCAGCGCGCCCAGCGCCAGGTGGTCGTTGAGGCAGAGCAGGGCGTCCGGGGGCGCGGGCCGGTCCAGCAGCGCGGCGGCCGCGCGGGCGCCGTCCTGCCAGTGGAACGCCCGCACCGGCACCACGAGGTCCTCGGCGAAGGGCAGTCCGGCGGCGGCCAGCGCCTCGCGGTAGCCGTCGGTGCGCAGCCGGTCGGTGCCCTGCCGGCCCCGGACCGAGCCGCCGATCACCGCGATGCGCCGGCGTCCCCGGGAGAGCAGGTGCCCGGTGGCCTCGCGGGCGGCGGCGACGTTGTCGATGCCCACGTGGTCGGTGGTGCCGGCGGCGGAGCGCTCGCCGAGCAGGACGACGGGCAGTCTCCGGTCGCGGGTGGCGAGGTCGCGCGGCAGCAGGGACAGCGGGCTGAGCACGACGCCGTCGGAGAACTGCGCGTCGAAGCCGTGCAGCGCGGCCAGTTCTCGCTCCCGCACTCCCCCGGTCTGGTGGAGCAGCACGGTGCGCCCGCGGCGGTCCGCCTCGGCCGTCACGTGCTTGGCCAGCTCGGCGAAGTAGGCGACGTCCAGCTCCGGGACGGCCAGCGTGATCATTCCGGTACGGCCCTGGCGGAGCTGGCGTCCCGCGATGTTGACCCGGTAGCCCAGGGCGTCGATGGCCTCCTGGACGGCGGTCCTGGTCCGCTCCGAGACGTGCTCGAAGTTGTTGATCACGTTGGAGACGGTCTTGGGTGAGACCCCGGCGTACTCCGCCACGTCCTTGATCCTCGGTCTGGCTGCCACGCCGATCATCCTCCCGCCTGCCGTGGATCATACCGATCGGCACGGACCGGGCCCGATCCCGTCCGGTGGCCGGATCGGCTCAGAACCCACCTGCCCGGGACCTCTTGCGTCCCGGGTATTTACATCGATGTAAATCTCATGGTGCCATGTGCTCGCACCGAACAGCACCCCGGACGCAAGGAGCACCATGCCCGTCCCGCACCCCGCGGACCTGCCCCGCCCCGAGTACCCCAGGCCGCAGTTCGTCCGTGACGCATGGCTGAATCTCAACGGCGAGTGGGAGTTCGAGATCGACCGGTCGGACACCGGCCTGGAGCGCGGGCTGAGGGACCGTCCGCTCACCGGCCGGATCGTCGTTCCGTTCTGCCCCGAGTCGGAACTCTCCGGCGTCGGCGAGACCGACTTCCTCGAGGCGGTCTGGTACCGGCGCACGGTGACGGTCCCGGACGACTGGACCGACGCCCGGGTGCTGCTGCACTTCGGCGCCGTGGACCACGACACCACGGTGTGGGTGGACGGCACCGAGGTGGCCCGGCACCGCGGCGGCTTCACCCCGTTCACCGCGGACCTCGGCGACCTGGCGGCCCCGGGCAGGGAGCTGACCGTCGTGGTCCGCGCCCGGGACAGCCGCCACGGCGTCCAGGCACGCGGCAAGCAGGCCACCTGGTACGCCAACTCGCACTGCCACTACACCCGGACGACCGGCATCTGGCAGACGGTCTGGATGGAGCCGGTCCCCCGCTCGGCCGCCCTCAGGCGCCCGCGCGTCACCCCCGACCTGGCCTCGAACTCCTTCCACGTGGAGCTGCCGCTCACTGCCAACGCACCCGGGCACCGCGTCCGCGCCACCCTGAGCGACCGGGACGGCGCCGTCGTCACCGCCGAGTCCCGGGCCGACCTCGGCCTCGCGCCCCGCCTGGTGCTGACCGTCCCCGAGGACCGCCGCCGGGTCTGGTCGCCCGCCGACCCGCACCTGTACGACCTCCTGCTTGAAGTCCTGGACGCCGGCGGGAAGGCGGTCGACTCCGTCCGCTCCTACGCCGGCCTGCGCTCGGTCGCGATCCACGGCAAGCGCCTGCTGCTCAACGGCGAACCGCTCTTCCAGCGTCTGGTCCTCGACCAGGGCTACTACGCGGACGGCCTGATGACCGCGCCGAGCGACGCCGACCTGGTGCGCGACATCGAACTGGGGCTCGCGGCGGGCTTCAACGGCGCCCGGCTGCACCAGAAGGTGTTCGAGGAGCGCTACCTGTACCACGCCGACCGCCTCGGCTACCTGGTCTGGGGCGAGTTCGGCGACTGGGGCTGCGAGACCGGCGTACGCGACGACAACCAGCGCCCGGACGCCAGTTACGTCGCCCAGTGGCTGGAGGCGCTGGAGCGCGACCACTCGCACCCCTCGATCGTCGGCTGGTGCCCGCTCAACGAGACCTACCAGCACCTGCACGACCGCATCACCGGGCTCGACGACGTCACCCGCGCGATGTTCCTCGCCACCAAGCAGGCGGACCCCAGCCGGCCCGTGATCGACGCCTCCGGCTACGCCCACCGGGTGGCCGAGACGGACGTCTACGACTCCCACTGCTACGAGCAGGACCCGGCGGCCTTCGCCAAGACGATGGCCGGTCTGGCGGCGGACCGGCCGTACGTCAACACCGGCCCCGACGGCCGCCCCTGGTCGCTGCCCTACCGCGGCCAGCCGTACTTCTGCAGTGAGTTCGGCGGTGTCTGGTGGGATCCCGAGGCCGCGGCGAACGCCGCCGGCGACGACGCGGAGGCCTCCTGGGGCTACGGCGAACGCCCGCGCACCGCCGAGGAGTTCGTCGAGCGCTTCACCGGTCTGACCGCCGTGCTCCTCGACGACCCGGACATGTTCGGGTACTGCTACACCCAGCTCACCGACGTCTTCCAGGAGCGCAACGGCGTCTACCGCTTCGACCGCTCCGAGAAGGTCGACACCGCCCTGCTGCGCGCCGCCCAGACCCGTCCCGCGGCCTTCGAGAACACCCCGTGACCTCCCGTCCCTCCCCTGGGACACCGGAGGGACGCACGACCCCGTGATTTACATCGATGTATGTCCATGGGCGGCAACCACGGGCGCGAAGGGCGTCCCGCGGACCGCCGCCCGTAGGAGAGGAGCTGTATGACCGGCATACCCGCACCCGTCGGTCCGCCCGCGCCCACGCGGCGCCGGGTGCTGACGGCCGCGCTCGCCTCCGGTGCCGCGGTCCTGGGCGCCGGCGCGCTCAGCGGCTGCGGTTCCGCCCAGGCGGCCGACGCCTCGACCGTCCGCCTGTGGGACCTGTTCAGCGGGGCCGACGGCGGACTGCTCAACGACATGGTGCGCGCCGCGCGCCCCGACATGCCGGGCACCCGTGTCGAGCGCACCGTCCTGGAGTGGGGGACCCCGTACTACACCAAGCTCGCCATGGCCTCGGCCGGCGGGCGCGGTCCCGACGTGGCGGTCTCCCACATGTCCCGGCTGGCCGGCTACGCGCCCACCGGACTGCTGGACCCGTGGGACCTGGACGTCCTGGCGGAGTACGGCGTCACCGAGGACGCCTTCACCAAGGCCGTGTGGTCCCGCACCCAGTTCGAGGGCCGCACCTACGCGATCCCGCTGGACACGCACCCGTTCATCGTCTTCTACCACCCGGAACCGGCCCGCGAGGCGGGTCTGCTCACCAAGGACGGGGCGCTGGACACCGAGGCGTTCTCCTCCCCCGACCGGTTCCTGGCGGCGGGGCGCGAACTGGCGAAGGCCTCGGGCAAGCAGGGCATCGCCTTCGGCTACGTCACCGACACCGCCCAGGGGTGGCGGCTGTTCTACGGCCTGTACCGGCAGACCGGCGGGGTGTTCCGGCTGCCCCAGGGCGGGCCCGCCGAGGTCGACGTCGACCGGATGGCCGAGGTCATCGCCTTCATGGCCCGGATCGTCGACGGCCGGGTGAACCCCAGGCGGCTGGACTACGCCTCGGCGATCGCCGCCTTCAGCAACCGGCAGACGGCGATGATCCTCTCCGGCGAGTGGGAACTGGGCACGTTCCGCACGGCCGACAAGAACGTGGGGGCGGCCCCGTTCCCGACGGTGTTCGGCACCCCGGCCGTCTACGCCGACTCGCACTCCTTCGTCCTCCCGCACCACCCGGACCCCGACCCCGGGCGCCGCCGTCGCACCCACCAGGCGGTGGCGGCGCTGCTGAAGGCCGGCCAGATCTGGGCGACGGCCGGGCACATCCCCGCCTACGGCCCGGTCACCCGGACGGCGGCCTACGCCGGACTCCAGCCGCAGTCGCACTACGCGAACGCCCAGGACCACGTGGTGCTCGACCCCTCGGTGTGGTTCGCGGGCGCCGGCTCGGACTTCCAGAACGCCATGTCGCAGGTCCTGCAGCAGGCCCTGCTCGACGGTCTCGCCCCCGACCGCGCGGCGCGCGCGATGGTGCGGCGCCTGAACACCTTCCTGTCCAAGCCCAGCCCGGCCTGACCCGGCCGCGATCCACCGCGCAGGAGGCACAACGATGTCCTCTCCCCACGCCTCGCCCCGCACCGGGGCACCGTCGGCGCGCCGGCTGCTGCCCCCGGGCCTGCTGTTCGCGCTGCCCTTCCTCGTCCTGTTCGCCCTCTTCATGGTGTGGCCGCTGGCCCAGGGCCTCTGGATGAGCCTGACCGACACCTCGCTGTCGGCCCACGCCCCGTCCTTCGTGGGCCTCGACAACTTCACCGAGGCCCTCGGGGACGCCGAGATGTGGCGCTCCCTCGGCCACACCCTGTGGTTCACCGTCCTGTCGACGGTCCCGCTCGTCGCGGTGGCACTCGGGATGGCGCTGCTGGTGCACACCGGCCTGCCGGGCCAGTGGGTGTGGCGGCTGGCGTTCTTCGCGCCGTACCTTCTCCCGGTCGGCGTGGTGAGCCTGCTGTGGATCTGGCTGTACCAGCCGGACCTCGGGCTCCTGAACCACCTCCTGGAGGCGGTCGGAGTCGGGCCGGTGTCCTGGCTGAGCGACGAGTCCGTGACGATGTGGGCGATCGTGCTGACCACCCTGTGGTGGACGGTCGGCTTCAACTTCCTGCTGTACGTGGCCGCGTTGCAGGCCATCCCCGACCACCTGTACGAGGCGGCGGCCATCGACGGGGCGGGCGCCTGGCGGCGGCTGCGGTCGATCACGCTGCCGCAGCTCGGCCGGATCACCGGCGTCATCACCGTGCTGCAGATCCTGGCCTCGCTGAAGGTCTTCGACCAGGTGTACCTGCTGACCAAGGGCGGCCCGAACAACTCGACCCGCCCGGTCATCGAGTACATGTACGACGTCGGCTTCACCGGCTACCGGCTGGGCTACGCCTCGGCGGTCGCCTACGTCTTCTTCGCCCTCGTCCTCATCGCCTCCGCGGCCCAGTACGCCGCCCTCCGCCGCCGGGAGAAGTGACATGACCTCCACCGAACTGCCCGTCCGCCCGGCCGCGCCGGCCCGCGCCGCCCGTCCGCCGAGACGCCCGGGCGGGTATCGCCGGGCCGCCCGGCCGGAGCGGAACCTCACCCTCGGCGACAGCCGGCTCGCCCGGGGCCTGGCCCTGGCGGTGCTCGCGGTGCTGGCCCTGGTGTGGCTGCTGCCGATGGCGTGGGCCCTGCTCACCGCGTTCAAGTCCGAGCAGGACGCGAGCGACCCCGGGCAGTGGTTCCTGCCCCGGCACGGCTTCACCCTGCACGGCTTCTCGACCGTGTGGGAGCGCGGCGACCTTCCGCTGTGGATGCTCAACAGCTTCCTGGTGTCCGCGGCGGTCACGGTCATCACGGTGCTGGTCTCCGCCATGGCCGGGTACGCCTTCTCCCGCACGGTGTTCGCCGGGCGCCGGTGGCTGTTCGCGCTCACCGTGGCGGCGGTACTGGTGCCGCCGCAGCTGCTGATCGTGCCGTGGTTCCGGCAGATGCTCACCCTGCACCTGGTCGACACCTACGCGGCGGTGATCCTGCCGCAGACGGTGGCGCCGGTCATGGTGTTCATCCTGAAGAAGCACTTCGACTCGCTGCCGCGGGAGCTGGAGGAGGCCGCCCGCATCGACGGCGCCGGCCACTGGCGCGTCTTCTGGTCCGTGCTGCTGCCGTTGTCGCGGCCGATGCTGGCCGCCGTCGCGATCTTCGTGTTCATCGGGGCCTGGAACAACTTCCTGTGGCCGTTCGTCTCGACGTCCGACCCGGGGCTGATGACGCTGCCGGTCGGCATCACCTCGGTGAAGGACGCCTACGGCATCCAGTACGCCCAGACCATGGCGTCCGCCGTGCTCGCGGCGCTGCCGCTCGTGGTGGTCTTCGTCTTCTTCCAGCGGCACATCGTCAAGTCCGTCGCCACGACGGGACTGGGCGGTCAGTGACCCGCCGCGCGGGGCCGCGGCGCCCCGCGCGGCACGTGCGTCCTCAGATGCCGAACGGCGCGGCGTAGCGCACCGTTCCGGCGGGCGGCGGGCCGCCGGCGTCCAGGGTGAGGGTCATCAGGGCCTCGTCGGGTACGTCGACGGTCAGGCCGACGCCGTGGGCGGAGGCCCGGGTGAAGCCGAAGCGCGGGTAGTACTCCGGATGTCCGAGGACGACGACATGGCGCTCGCCGAGGGCGCCGGCGGCCCGGAGCGCGGCGCGCACGGCCGCCGATCCGGCGCCGGTGCGCTGGTGTTCGGGGTGTACGGCGACGGGGCCGAGGCACAGGGCCGGAGCCTCGCCGATGTGGCACCGGGTGAGCAGCGCGTGGCCGGCGGGTGTGCCGTCCGTGCCGGTGCTGACCCAGGACAGCCCGTCGATCCAGGCCGGGTCGGCGCGCAGGGCGTCGACGAGGTCGGCCTCCAGCGGGGTGTCGAAGGCGGCGAGGTGGATCTCGCGTACGGCGGCGTGGTCGGCGGCGGTCTCGGGGCGGGTGGTCCAGGTGTCGTGCATGGGATGAGGTCCGTTCCGCGGTGGCGTCGCGCGGACGGTCTCGCCGCCCCGTGTTCCCGGGGTCCGCGGTGGGGGTCCCGCGCCGGACGCGGAACCCCCGGGCCGCCGCGTGCGGTCAGTAGGTGTGCAGGGTCAGACCGTACCGGCTGAGGATCTCGTTGACCGGCTGGAACCAGGTCTCGCCGCCGCTGGAGCAGTTGCCCCAGCCGCCGGAGGTGACGCCCTGGGCCTGGTCCCCGGTGATGAAGGAGCCGCCCGAGTCGCCGGGCTCGGCGCAGGCGCTGGTCTTGGTGAGCTGGTGCACCGCGCCCTGGCTGTAGTTGACGGTCTCGTTGAGCGCCAGCACCGTGCCGCAGTGCCAGTGCGAGGTGGAACCCGAGCGGCAGACCGAGGAGCCGACGGGCGCCACGTTCGAGCCGCGTACGAGCTGGTCCGGCACCGTGCCCCAGCCGAGCACCACGGGCACCGTCCACCAGCCGCTGCCCACGCTGACCCAGGCGTAGTCGTTGTCCGGGAAGGAGGAGCCCTGGAAGGTGCCGACGTAGGAGTGGTCCCAGCCGCTCACCCCGGCGCCGGGCTGCCCGCAGTGCCCGGCGGTGACGAAGCCTCCGTAGACCGAGAAGCCGATGGAGCAGCGGACGTTGCCGGTGTAGTACGGATCGCCGCCCACCGTGCCCGCGGCGAGGGTCCTGGGAGCCGCGGAGGTCTCGACGGTGACGGGGCCGGTCCGGCGGGCCAGGGAAAGGAAGCGCCGGACATCGTTGTCGGCACGCTCGCCGCGCACGACGTCGACGACGACGGTGTTGGCCTTCGGGTCGACGTGCCAGCCGCTGATCCCCGAGGGCGCGGACAGCCGGTCGATGCGCGCCTTGGCCGCGTCCAGCCGCCGGGCGCTGTGCTCGGCGGTGCGGACGGTGGCGCCGGAGCGCTCGATCGCCCGGCGGGTGGCGGCCGGGGCGTCGGGGGTGAGGGCGACGGTCAGGCGCCCGCTCGGGGCGTCGAACCAGGAGCCCGCGTAGGCGGCGCCGGCCGTGCGGCGCACCTCGGGGTCGAGCCCGGCGGCGGTCTTTTCGGCGGCGAGCCTGGCCACCGCCTGGGCGCGGGTCAGGCCGAGGTCCCGCCGCATGGCGGTGACGATGCCGTCGGAGGCGGGCTCGGCGGATCGTACGGCAACGGCGGGTCCGGCGGGCGAGCCGGTCGCGGAGGCGGGGAAGGCGCCGGCCGCGCTCAGTCCGCCGAGGACGAGGAGTGCGGCCAGGGCGGCATGCGCAAGTCTGGTGCGTCTCATGGGGGTTGCCCTTCGTCGTTCCAGGGGTGGGGGTGGAACAGCCGATGTCTGAGAGCGCTCTCATGCGTGGCGGGGCAGAGCCTAGCCCCGATGCGTAGGTCAGGTCCATGCCAATGCACGGTTCCGGTTCGACGATGTAAGCGGCGATCCGCGCGCCGCCGGGCGGGTGACGGCTCATCGGGTGAAATCAGCGGGGAGCGAAGCGCCTCGCCGGGCGCCCCGCGTCGGGCCCGTCGCCCTGCCGCCCCGGGGCCGCTCCTGCCGACGCCATGAGCGGCGCCATCCGTCAACCGGGGCGGGCCGCACGGGAGTCCGGCGCGGGCGGCCCCGGCCAGGCCGGGATAGAGGAGAGTCATGAGAAAGTCCCGAATAGCCCCCTGGGCGGCCGCCCTCCTCCTCGCGGCCGTCTGCACCCTCGCCGGTCCCGCGGCCACGGCGGCGGCACCCGGCATCGCGGCCACGGGCTACGTGGCCCTCGGGGACTCCTACTCGGCGGGCGTCGGAGCCGGCAGCTACCTCACCGCCGCGCCGCGCTGCCTGCGCAGCAGCCTGTCCTTCCCCGCGCTGTGGGCCGCGGCCCACTCCCCCTCGTCGTTCAGCTTCACCGCCTGCGACGGCGCCAAGACGGGCGACGTGCTGAACAAGCAGCTCGGTCCGCTCGGCCCGCGCACCGGCCTGGTCACCCTCACGGCGGGCGGCCGGGACGCCGGGTTCACCACCGTGATGGCGTCCTGCGTGCTGGGCGGCAGCGGCACCTGCCTGTCGGCCGTGGCCAAGGCCCGCGCCGCCACGGACGAGACGCTGCCGGCCAGCCTCGACCGTCTGTACTCGGCCATCCGCGGCAAGGCCCCCGCCGCCCGCGTCGTGGTGCTCGGCTATCCGCGCCTGTACCAGTTGCACGGCAGTTGCTCGGGCGGGCTGCCGGACGCCGAGCGGTCCGCGCTCAACGACGCCTCGGACCACCTCAACCAGGTGCTCGCCGCGCGCGCCGCCGCCCACGGCTTCACCTTCGTCGACGTGCGGACCGTCTTCGACGGGCACGGGATCTGCTCGGCCGAACCGTGGCTTCACGGCGTGGACTGGCTGGACCTCGGCGAGTCCTACCACCCGACGGCGACCGGCCACTCCCTCGGCTACCTCCCCCTGCTCACCCGAGCGCTCTGACCCGGGTACGGGAGCCGGTCACATCCCGGCCGTCGCCTTGCGCCGCGCCTGCTCGTACTCCTCGACCGGATCGCCCCCGGCCTGCCACGGCCAGGCGGTGACGGTGCCGTCGAGCGTCTCGAAGACGGCACGGGCCTCCACCCGCCGATCGGCGGCCAGCAACGCGTAGGCGAGCACGTTGAGATCGGCCGCGGCCGCCGCGTGGCTCAGGAACCCCGGCCGCGGCCAGGTGTGCGCGACACGGTCGAGGGCCTGGGCCGCCATGGCCTGGGACCAGTGGTTGCGCGCCACCAGCGCCTCGAACCCGCCCCGGTCCAGCACGGCTTGGTACTGCTGGACCTGGGCGGTCAGTTCGGTCGCCGCGCAGGGGGCGTTCGCGGGCATACGGGCCCGCAGGGTGTCCACGAACTCCAGGACCTGGATGCGTGATCCGGCCTCCTCCGGGCTCAGATAGCCCAGCATGCTCAAGTAGGCCTCGCGGTTCCAGCGGTCGCGCGCGAGCACCTCGTTCCACACCCCGAACACCCGGGGCTGCGCCCAGCGTTCCAGCCGTGCCACCGCCAGCAGGGCGACCCACGGAGCGGGGTCCTCCGGTGCGAGTTCGGCGGCCCGCAGACAGTGGTCCACGGTGCCGGACGCGTCGTCCAGACCTCCCCGCGCGCGGGCCTGGGCGACCTCGGTCCAGGCGTGCAGGACGAGTGCGTTCGCGTCGCGCGGCTCCCGCGCGGCCCAGGACCGCGCCAGGTGCGATCCGGCCAGGAAGCCGCCCAGCACGCCCAGCCGGTGGGTGCGGCGGTCCCAGTCGCCCGGCTCCTGGCTCAGGAGCCGGGACAGCTGGGCGGCGCACAGGTCCGTCGTCGCGATCGTTCCGGTCCTCGTGGTCGCCAGCAGGGACTTCAGCAGCCTGCCCAGGTCCTGGTCGCCGAGTTCCGGCGCCAGGCGTGCCCCTCGGCGGCGACGCGATAGAAAAGCCATGGCCGGAGGCTAGAGGGGCAGGGGAATTACGCAAGGTGTTCACCGAGATCGTTATCTGTCACCGACCGGTTGGCGGGCCCCTCGGAGTGGAACTCTGCGGACATGGGCAAGACCGCGCTGATCGTCATCGACATGATCAACACCTACGACCACAAGGACGCCGAGCTGCTGCTCCCCTCGGTGGAGTCCGTCGTCCCCGTGCTGACCGACCTCCTGGAACGGGCCCGGCGCAAGGACGTGCCGGTGATCTACGTGAACGACAACTTCGGCGAGTGGCGCTCCCACCACGGCGAGCTGCTGGAGCACGCGCTGGCCGGGCCGCGCGCCGAACTGGTCGAGCCGTTGCGGCCGGACCCCAGCTCCCTGTTCGTGGTCAAGGCCCGGCACTCGATCTTCTTCGACACCCCGCTGGCGTACCTGCTCCGGCAGCAGGGGATCGAGCGGCTCGTGCTGTCCGGCCAGGTCACCGAGCAGTGCGTGCTCTACTCGTCGCTGGACGCCCACATCCGGCACTTCGACGTCGTCATCCCCCGGGACGCGGTGGCGCACATCCACGCCGACCTGGCGGATGCGGCGCTGCGCATGATGGAGCGGAACATGGGCGCCCGTGTGTGCGACAGCCGGGAGCTGTGGGCCTGACCGCGCGCGGGCCGCTCACCGCCCCTCCGGCCGGTCCAGGAGGCCCGACACCTGTTCCCGGACGGCTTTCCAGGCCACCGGCGGCAGGCCGCCCAGGGGCGTCTCGCGCAGCGCGGCGAGGGCGTCCCCGGCACCGTTGCCGCGGTCGACGGCCTCGCTGAGCACGTCGTAGCCGATGCGCACGGCGACACGCAGGCGCGGGCCCCGCTCGCCGTCGTGCAGCGCCGAGGCGACGACCAGGGGCGGGGCGCCGCCGTCCACGCCGGGGAGCTTGCGGTACGCGGCGGCGACCGGCTCCCGCCAGTGGACGCCGAGCAGCACCGCGCGTCCGGCCGCCGCCTCGGCGAGGCCGGTCTCGCGGACGCCGGCCGGGTCCAGCACCCTGGCGCGGGCGTCCAGCACGAGCGCGGGCGGCAGCAGACACCGCAGGGCGCTGCCCGCGAGGTTGCCGCCGACCGTGGCCGTCCGGCGCACGGCTCCGGTGCCCACCGTGGCGGCCGCGCGGCGCAGCACGTCCGGCACCCGGTCGTCGAGGCCGGCGAGGACCACGGCGGCGCCCAGCTCCTCACGGCCGATCACATTGGCCTCGGGGAGTTCCCGCAGGGACATGGCGCTCGCGGGGAAGCCGTCCCGCTGCCAGGCGGCCCACACGAGGGTGGCACCGCCGACCGGCACGGCCCCCTCGGCCAGGCAGTCCTGCGCTTCGGACACGGACGTGGGCAGACGCAGCAGCACGACGGCCGACCTGCCTTCCTGGGACGACTGGGCAGCCGGCGTGGCGGCGCCCCGGTGTTCCGGTGTCCCGCCTGCCGGCACGGCGGAGTCTGCTCGCCCCGACGGGGGCGCGTACAGGGCTCACACGAGCATGGGCGGGCCGGCCGGGCGGGGGCGTGAACCGGCTCGCGGGCGCACCGGGGACCGCCGGTCGGGTGATCCGCCGCGCGCCCCCTGAGCGCCGGAGGGCAGGGAAATCCCGGTATTCAGGTCATCCGTCGCAAGCCTCGCCAAGGCCGCGAAGTGGCAGCCTCACGGTGATCGACCGAAACTGAATCTGGCGGTTCGTGATCAGTAATGACACGCCATGAACCTCCGACGGCCCGGTCGGGCCGCGTCCCGGTCCACTCGGACCGCGGGCCGGCCGTGCCCCGCCGTCGGCCGTCCCTGAAGCCCTGCAGGAGATCGAATGGTGGAGCAGTCCTCCGAGGTCCGGATAGCGGGACCGGGCGAAGGCACGGTCACCAGTCGGGACGACGCGGGCCCGGCAGGAGCGGACACCGAGAGAGAACTCGCCGTCGCGCTGGCCGACGTCGTGGGCGTCGCGAACGTACCGGTGGACGGGCACTTCTTCACCGACCTCGGCGCCAACTCCCTGGTGATGGCCCAGTTCTGCGCCCGCGTCAGGAAGAGAACCGACCTGCCTTCCCCGTCCATGAAGGACATCTACCGGTACCCCACGATCCGGAGCCTGGCGGCCGCCCTGACGGAGACCGCCCCCGGGACCGTCCCGCAAGGCGCTGCCGCCGCCTCGGCACCTGCGCCGCCCACCACGCCGGACCGGGTACCGCGTGCGAGCAGCCGTAGTCATTTCCTCTGCGGTTTCTTCCAGTTGCTGATTTTCCTGGTGTACTCCCTGGTCGCCGGTTTCGTCGCGGACCGCGGGTACCGGTGGATCGCGGCCGGCTCGGGAGCGGTCGACGTCTACCTGCGCTCGGTGCTCTTCGGAGGCGCCGGGTTCATCGCGCTGTGCGCGTTCCCCATCGCCGCGAAGTGGGCGCTCGTGGGCCGCTGGAAACCGGGCGAGTTCCCGCTGTGGGGCCCCCGTTACCTCCGCTTCTGGCTCCTGAAGGCGCTGCTGCACGCCAACCCGATGATCCTCTTCGTCGGGAACCCGCTGTACGTGCTGTACCTGCGGGCCCTGGGCGCCCGGATCGGCAAGGGCGTCACGATCCTCTCCCACTCCGTGCCGGTCTGCACCGACCTGGTGACGATCGGCGCCGGGGCGGTGATCCGCAAGGACGCCTTCCTCCTCGGCTACCGGGCCCACGCGGGGCGCATCCAGACCGGCCGTATCACCCTGGGCCGGGGTGCGTTCGTGGGCGAGAAGACGGTCCTGGACATCGACACCTCGCTGGGTGACGACGCGCAGATCGGCCACTCCTCGGCCCTGCACCGCGGCCAGGCGGTCCCGGCGGGCGAGCGGTGGCACGGCTCCCCCGCGGAGCCCGGCGGGACCGACTACCTACGCGTGGAGCCGGCCGCGTGCGGGACCGTGCGCCGGGCCTGGTTCGCGTGCATGACGCTGGTCCAGCTCTTCCTGCTGTACATCCCCCTGACCGTCGGCGGGATCTACATCCTGTTCACCGAGGTCCCGGCGCTCGGCAAACGGCTGGACCCGCAGTCGGCCGCCGTGTCGCGGGCCGAGCTGATCCCGGACGCGCTGCTGCTGTCCCTCGTGCTGTTCGTGGGCTTCGTGGTGGGCGGACTGCTGGTGCTGTACACCGTGCCGCGGCTGCTGAGACTGGCGGTCAGGCCCGACCGGGTGTACCCGCTCTACGGGTTCCACTACGCGGTGCACCGGGCGACGGCCCGGATGACGAACGTCCGGTTCTTCGCCTGGCTGTTCGGCGACAGTTCCTACATCGTGCACTACCTGCGAGGACTCGGGTACGACCTGTCGCACGTGGAGCAGACGGGGTCGAACTTCGGCACCGAGGTGCAGCACGAGACCCCGTTCCTGGTGAGCGTCGGCAGCGGCACGATGGTGGCCGACGGCCTCTCCGTCCTGAACGCGGAGTACTCGAGCACGTCGTTCCGGATCTCCCGGGCGTCGATCGGGGCGCACAACTTCCTGGGCAACAACATCGCGTATCCCGCCGGAGGCCGCACGGGCGAGAACTGCCTGCTGGCGACGAAGGTGATGGTGCCCCTCGACGGCGAGGTCAGGGAAGGCGTCGGACTGCTCGGCTCGCCGTGCTTCGAGATCCCCCGGACGGTGGAGCGGGACGCGCGGTTCGACGACCTCAGGACCGGCGAGACCCTGCGCCGCAGGCTCGCCGCGAAGAACCGCTACAACCTGCGCTCGATGGCCGTGATGCTGTTCGCGCGATGGGTGCACACCTTCGGGCTCACCCTGTTCGCCCTCGCCTCGGTGGACCTGTACGGCGTCGCCGGGCAGGTGGTGATCGCCCTCTATCTGGCGGGGACGCTCCTGTTCACCACGCTCTACCACGTCCTGGTGGAACGCCTGATCATGCGGTTCCGCCGGCTGCGGCCCCGGTTGTGCTCCATCTACGACCCCCTCTTCTGGCGGCACGAGCGCCTGTGGAAGGTCCCGGACCGCCACCTCAACATCTTCAACGGCACCCCGTACAAGAGCCTCGCCTGGCGCCTGATGGGCGTGCGCATCGGCCGCAGGGTGTTCGACGACGGCTGCTACCTGACGGAGCGGACCCTCACCGTCATCGGCGACGACTGCACCCTGAACGCCGGCAGCAAGATCCAGTGCCACTCGCAGGAGGACGGCACGTTCAAGTCCGAGGGCACCACCCTCGGCGACGGCTGCACGCTGGGCGTCGGCTCCCATGTGCACTACGGCGTGACCTTGGGCGACGGCGCGGTGCTGGCCGCCGACTCCTTCCTGATGAAGGGCGAGGAGGTCCCGCCGCACGCACGGTGGGGCGGCAACCCCGCCGTGGACATGCCCGAGGCCGCCGGCCGGCCCGGCGACGGCGACCCGGCGGCGCCCTCGTGCCCGGCCGGCGCCACTTCGATGACGGTGAGTTGAGGAAGGCCATTCGATGGGAGCGCGCGTGGATGCGGACCGGGAGTTCTGGAGCCGTGTGCTGACCGCCGGCGGTTCCACCGCGGTGCCGCGGTGGGCCCGGGAGCCGGTGCCGGGAACGGCGGAGCACGAGGCCGCCGTGCCGGACGACGTGGCCGGGGCGGTGCGCGGCCTCGCCGAGCGGTGCGGGGCGCCGGCCGGCGCGCTGCTGCTGGCGGCGCACGCCAAGGTGCTGGCCGCCCTCTCCGGCGAGCGTGACGTGGTGACGGGGTACGCCGCCGGAATGCGCGGAGAGCCGCTGCCCTGCCGTCTCACCGTGCCCGAGGGCTCCTGGCGGGACCTGGTGTCCGCCGCCCGGCGGGCCGAGGCGGAGGTGCGGGAGCACCGGGAGTTCCCGGTGGCCGGGCTGCGACGGGAACTGGGCCTGACCGAGCCCCCGTACGAGGTCGTCCTCGGGCCGCCGGACGCCGGGGACGGCTTCGCCGACGAAGGCGTGCTCCAGGTGCGGTGGTGCGAGCGGGACGGGCGGCCGGTACTGCGGCTGCGGTACCGCACGGACGTGCTGGACGCCGCCTGCGCGGACCGGATCGGCGGCTACCACCTGACGGCGCTGCGGCTGATGGCGGCCGACGTGGACGCCGGGCACGCGGGACAGAGCCTGCTGGGCGACGACGAGGTGCGCGAGCAGCTCGAGGGGTTCGCCGGGCGGCGGCGGCCGCTGCCGGACGCCCGGGCGCACGAGCTGTTCGAGCGGCGGGCCAGGGAGCACCCGGGGGCCGTCGCGGCGGTGCACGGCGACCGCGAGTGGACGTACGGCGAGCTCAACGCGCGCGCCAACCGGCTGGCCCGGTCCCTGCTGGCCCGCGGGGTCGGCCGCGAGGACGTGGTCGCCGTGGTCACCGAACGCGACCTCGACTGGCTGGCCGCGACCCTGGCGGTGTTCAAGGCGGGCGGTGTGTACCTGCCGATCGAGCCGCACTTCCCCGCCGGCCGGATCGCGGCGACCCTGTCCCGGGCCGGCTGCCGGCTGGTGCTGACCGAGGCCGGCAGCACCGGCACCCTCGACGAGGCGCTGGCCACGCTCCCGGACACCACGCGGCTGCTCGTCGGGGAGGCGTACGCGGAGCCGCACGCCGACGACGACCCCGGGGTGCGGGTGGACGCCGGACAGCTGGCCTACATCTACTTCACCTCCGGCTCCACCGGCGAGCCGAAGGGGGCGATGTGCGAGCACGCGGGGATGCTCAACCACCTCTTCGCCAAGATCGACGACCTGGGGATCGGCGAGGGCTCGGTGGTGGCGCAGACCGCTCCGCAGTGCTTCGACATCTCGCTGTGGCAACTGGTGTCCGCGCTGCTGGTGGGCGGGCGGACGCTGCTGGTGCCGCAGGACGTGATCGTGGACGTGGAGCGGTTCGTCGACACGCTGGCCGGGGGCCGGGTCGACGTGGCGCAGGTCGTGCCCTCGTACCTGGAGGTCGTGGTCGCGTACCTGGAGCGGCACCCCCGCGCACTTCCCGATCTGCGCTGTGTGTCGGTGACCGGTGAGGCGCTGAAACGGGAGCTGGTCCAGCGGTGGTTCGCGTGCCGGCCGGGGGTCGCCCTGGTCAACGCCTACGGCCTGACGGAGACCTCGGACGACACCAACCACGACGTCATGGACCGGGTGCCCGAGCGGGTGCTGCTGGGCCGCGCGGTGAACAACGTCCGCGTCCTCGTCGTGGACGAGCGGCTGGCGCTGGTCCCGATGGGCGCCCCGGGCCTGATCGCGTTCTCCGGCGTCTGCGTGGGCCGGGGGTACGTCAACGACCCGGAGCGGACCCGGGAGGCGTACCGCGAGGACCCGTACGCGCCGGGTGAACGGCTCTACCTGGGCGGCGACTGGGGGCGCTGGCACCCGGACGGCAAGCTGGAGTTCCTGGGCCGCCGGGACAACCAGGTCAAGATCCGCGGCTTCCGGATCGAGATCGGCGAGATCGAGAACACGCTGCTGCGCGTGGCCGGGGTGCGCGACGCGGCGGTGGTCGTCGCCGAACAGGGCGGCGGCGGCAAGCACCTGATCGCCTTCTACACGGGTGAGCGACAGCCGGTGGAGACGCTGCGGGAGTCGCTGGGCGGTGTGCTGCCCGGCTACATGGTGCCCTCGGCCTTCCACTGGCAGCCGGAACTGCCGCTGACCGCCAACGGCAAGACCGACCGCAAGGCGCTCACCGCGCTGGCCGAGCAGACCCCGGCACCCGTTCCCGGCGACGGCGCCGAGCAGCGGGACGGCGGCCCGCTCACCCCGACCGAGCGGAAACTGGCGGCCGCCTGGGCCGAATTGCTCGGTGTGCCCGAGCACCGGATCGGCCGGACGGACCACTTCTTCGACTCCGGCGGCACCTCCCTGACGGCGGTCCGCCTCACCATCGCCCTCGACCGCGCGGTGTCCCTGAAGGACATCACCCGGCACCCGGTCCTCGCCGACCTGGCGGCCCTGCTCGACGGCGCGGACCGGCGGCGCACCGAACTGCTCCAGCCGCTGTCGACACCGGCCGGCGCCGCGGAGTGCGCCCTGGTCTGCTTCCCCTACGCGGGCGGCAACGCCGTCAACTACCAGCCGATGGCGAGTGTGCTGGCGGGCAGCGGCCTGCCGGTTCTCGCGGTCGACCTGCCCGGCCACGACCTGTCCGACCGCCCCGAGCCGTTCGCGACGATCACGCGGGTGGCGGAGCGGGTCGCGGACGAGATCGCCGGGCGCGGTCTGACCCGGGTCATGATCTGGGGCCACTCGTCGGGGGCCGCGCCGGCACTGGAGGCGGCGAGGCGGCTGGAGGAGCGCGGGGTGGAGGTGACCCGGGTGTTCCTCGGCGCGCAACTGCTCGGCACCGCGGACGAACGGCGGGCCGCCGCCGAGGAGCTGGCCGGCCGGAGCGACGCCGAGATCGCCGCCCGGCTGACCTCGGACAGCGGCTACACCGAACTCGCGGAGCTGAACGACCGGCACGCCGGGCACATCGGCGCCGCCTACCGGCACGACTGCGTGTCCGCGCACCGCTACTTCCGCGACGCGCTGCAGAGCCCGCCGGCAACGCGGCTGGCCGCTCCGGTCACGGTGGTGGTCGCCGCTGACGACCCGCACACCGCCGGGCACACCGACCGCCACCGGGACTGGCTGCTGCTGGCCGACCGGGTGGAGCTGCACGAACTCCGCGACGGGGGCCACTACTTCCCGCGCACGCGGCCGGACGAGGCGGCGCGGGCGGTACTGACCGCCGTGGCGCCGCTGGCCTCTTCCTGAACCTCGCCGAGCCCGCAGCCGGGCAACGAAAGGAATCCGAGATGTCCTCCTCACCTCTGGCCGCCCCGCTCGACGTGGAGCCCCGGCCGGGCAGTCCCGCCCTCCTGCGCGTCGACTCCCCCGGTGACGCGGCGAGCTGGGCGGCCGAGCACCGTGAGTCGCTGCGCGCGCAGGTCACCGAGCACGGAGCGCTCCTCGTCCGCGGCCTTGGGCTGCGGGACGCGGACCGGGCCGGAGCGGTCTTCGCGAAGCTGGCCGGCGTCCTCATGACGGAACGGGAGGCCTTCGCCCCCCGCGAGCCCCTCGGCCCGGGGCTGTACTCCTCGACGGACTGGCCGGCCAACCAGCCGATGTGCATGCACCACGAGCTGAGTTACACGCTGGAGGTGCCCGGCCTGATGCTGTTCGCGTGCCTGACCGCGCCCGGCGAGGGCGGCGCGACCGCGGTGGCGGACGCCGAGGAGGTGCTCGGGGCGCTCCCCGCCGGTCTGACCGACCGGTTCGAGCGCGAGGGCTGGCTGCTGACCCGCAGCTACAACGACGAGATCGGGGCCTCGCTGGCGGAGTCGTTCGGCACCGAGGACCGCGGCGAGATCGAGCGCTACTGCCGGTCGCACGCCATCGACTTCCACTGGCAGCCGGACGGTTCGCTGCGCACCGAGCAGCGGCGCAGCGCCGTGGTGCGGCACCCGCTGACCGGCAGGCGCTGCTGGTTCAACCAGATCGCGTTCCTCAACGAGTGGACGCTCGCCCCGGAGGTGCGCGAGTACCTGGTGGACGAGTACGGCGCCGACGGCCTGCCGTTCAACACCCGCTACGGCGACGGCACCCCGATCGGCGAGGACGTCGTGCGGTTGCTCAACGAGACGTACGAGAAGCACACCAGGCGCGAGCCCTGGCAGGACGGTGACCTGCTGCTGGTGGACAACATCCGCACCGCGCACAGCAGGGAGCCCTTCACCGGCGAGCGGCGGGTGGTGGTCGGCATGGCCGAGCCGCAGCGCCTGGCCGACGGCAGCCCGACCCCGGAGGCGAGCGAGCGATGACGCATCTTCTGCCGGCCGGGACCCAGCCGGCCACGCCCGTCCCGGCCACCGTGCCGACGTTCGCGGTGATCTCCGGCGAACAGGTGCAGCAGGCGCTCGGCGGACGCGAGAAACAGATCGTGGAGCTGGTCGAGGCGACCTACCGGCTGCACGGCGCCGGGGACTCGGTGAACCCGCCGTCGTACTTCCTGCGCTTCCCGGACCGGCCCACCTCCCGGATCATCGCGCTGCCGGCCTCCATCGGCGGCTCGGTGCACGTGGACGGGGTGAAGTGGATCTCCAGCTTCCCCGATAACGTCGGTTCCGGGCTGCCCCGGGCCTCCGCGGTGCTCATCCTCAACGACCACGACACGGGCTACCCGTTCGCCTGCATGGAGAGCTCCATCATCAGCGCCACCCGGACCGCGGCGTCCGCCGCGCTGGCGGCCGACTGGCTCAGCCGCACCCGGGCCCGCCCCACCCGCGTGGGCTTCTTCGGCACCGGCCTGATCGCCCGGTACATCCACACCTTCCTGGCGGGCAGCGGCTGGGCGTTCGACTCGATCGGCGTGCACGACGTGTCCGCGGACAGCGCTGCGGGCTTCAGCGGCTATCTGCGCGGTACCGGCACCGCGGCGCGGGTCACGGTCCACGACAGCGCCGAGGCGCTGGTGCGCTCCAGCGACCTCGTGGTCTTCGCCACCGTCGCCGGCCGGCCGCACGTCACGTCGCCGGCCTGGTTCGAGCACAACCCGGTGGTGCTGCACGTGTCGCTGCGCGACCTCGCCCCCGAGATCCTGCTCGGGGCGGCCAACTTCGTCGACGACGTCGAGCACTGCCTGAAGGCCGACACCTCGCCCCACCTGGTCGAACAGCGCACCGGCAGCCGGGACTTCCTGAACGGCACCCTGTACGACGTGATGCTCGGCCGGGCCGCGCCGCCGCCCGACCAGCCGGTGATCTTCTCGCCGTTCGGTCTCGGCGTGCTCGATCTCGCCGTCGGAAAGTACGTCTACGACGAAGTGGCCCGGGCGGGGAACCTCCGCCTCGTCGACGACTTCTTCCACGACCTGCGCCGGTACGGCTGAGGCCGTCCTCAGCCGGGACCAGGAGGCCCGCCGTGCCCGTCATTTCCTCCCCCAGCGCCTTCAACGAAGGCGACCTCTTCGTCGACCTGGAGTCGATCTTCGGGTGCTCCCTCTACCTGAAATGCGAGGGCTTCAACTTCGCCGGCTCCATCAAGCTGAAAGCCGCGAACGAGATGGTGGAGAGCGCCGAACGGGACGGGGTCCTCAAGCCGGACTCCATCCTCGTGGAGTCCTCGTCGGGCAACCTGGGCGTGGCGCTCAGCATGATCGCCGCGAGCAAGGGTTACCGGTTCCTGTGCGTCACGGACGCCCGCTGCAACCTGTCGACCAGGCTGCTGATGGAGGCCCTGGGCAGCCAGGTCCACGTGGTGGCCGACCTGGACGCCAACGGCGGTTTCCTCGGCACACGGCTCGAGTACGTCCGGTCGCTGTGCGAGTCGGACGACCGGTACGTGTGGCTCAGCCAGTACACCAACGCGGGCAACTGGCGGGCCCACTACCGGACCACCGGGCCGGAGATCGCCGGTCACTTCCCGCGTCTGGACGTGCTGTTCGTCGGTGCGGGCACCACCGGGACCCTGATGGGCTGCGCGCGCTTCTTCCGGCAGTGGCACCGCCCGGTGCGGATCGTCGCGGTGGACAGCGTGGGCTCGGTGGCCTTCGGCGGGGAGCCGGGCCGCCGGATGATCCCCGGCCTGGGCATGAGCATGCGTCCGCCGCTGCTGGACGAGTCCTACGTGGACGAGGTGATCCGGGTGGAGGAGGCCGACACCATCCGCACCTGCCACCGCATGGCCAGGCGCGGCTTCCTGTTCGGCGGCTCCACCGGGACGGTGGTCAGCGGGGCGACCGACTGGCTGGCCGAGCACGGCTCCGACGGCCTCACCGCCGTGGCCATCGCGCCCGACCTCGGGGAGCGCTACCTCGACACCATCTACCAGACCAACTGGCTGCAGGACCTGTACGGCGAACACATACTCGACTCGGTCGGGGACCGGGTCCAGGTGGACGGCCCGTCCGAGGAGGTCGGCTCCGCCGGCCGTTCGCCGGGGCGGCGCCGGAGGCGGTAGGGCGTACGCGCCGCCTCTTCTCCCGTGCCCTCGCCGACCGCCGGGGAGTACAGTATTCATCAGACGATGAATTCCTGTTCTCCGGAGAGGCGGGGGCACGATGGAGCGGACAACGTGCTGCGTGGTGGGAGGCGGTCCCGCCGGAATGGTGCTCGCCCTGCTGCTGGCGCGGGCGGGCGTCGAGGTGACGGTGCTGGAGAAGCACGGCGACTTCCTCCGTGACTTCCGCGGCGACACCGTGCACCCCTCGACCCTGGCGCTGCTGGACGACCTGGGGCTCGCCGGGCGTTTCGCCCGGCTGCCGCAGCGCAGGGTGCGGACCGTCCAGCTGCCGCTGGGCGACGGGCGTTCACCGGTCACGGTCGCCGACCTGTCGGTGCTGCGCGGCCCGTACAACTACGTGGCGATGGTCCCCCAGTGGGACCTGCTCGACCTGCTGGCGGCGGAGGCCCGGCGCGAGGCCTCGTTCCAGCTGCGGATGAACACCGAGGCGACCGCCCTGCTGACCGAGGGCGGCCGGGTGACCGGGGTGCGCTACCGCACGTCCGACGGCCGCACCGGCGAACTGCGCGCCGTGCTCACCGTCGCCTGCGACGGCCGCGGCTCTCTGGCGCGCGACCTGCCGGAACTGGGCCTGCGCCGCTTCGACTGCCCGATGGACGCCTGGTGGTTCCGGCTGCCGCGCCGCGAGGGCGATCCCAGCGGACTGGTCGGCGGCGCGGGGAAGCGATTCCTCACCGCGATGATCGACCGTGGTGACTACTGGCAGTGCGCGACGCTCATCCGCAAGGGCACCGACGGCCCGCGCCGGGCGGCCGGCCTGGACCGGTTCCGGTCCGACTTCTCCGCCGCCGTCCCCTGGATCGCGGACCGCACCGGGGAACTCGGCTCATGGGACGAGGTCAGGCTGCTCGACGTGCGCCTGGACCGGCTGCGTCGCTGGCACCGGCCGGGACTGCTGTGCATCGGCGACGCCGCGCACGCGATGTCCCCGGTCTTCGGCATCGGCATCAACCTCGCCGTCGAGGACGCCGTGGCCGCCGCACGGTATCTGGCCGCGCCGTTGCGGCGCGGGACCGTGGGACTGCGCGACGTCCGCAGGGTGCAGCGCCGGCGCCGCCCCACCACGGTGGCCACGCAGGCGCTGCAGCGGGCGGCCCACGCCCGGTTCGTCGCCCCGGTGCTGGCGGGGCGGCCGCCGCTCGGCAGCGCGGCGCGCGCCCGGCGCCTCGCGGCGCTGGTCACCGGATCGCGGCTCGGCCGCCTCCCGGCGTACTTCATCGGGTACGGCGCGCTGCGGGAGCGCCCGCCCAGGTCGTGTCGGCGAAGTCGCGCCGGCCGCCCGTAGGGCGGGCGTCGCGGCGTCCGGTGCGTGCTCCGGTGTTCCCCCGGCCGAAGGCGGCTAGTGCCGGCCGGCCCTCGTACCGGGTGTACTCGGGCTTTCGGCCGGTGCGGCGAGAATGCGTGCCGGGCGTCGCGACGCAGGCGCGACTTCGCGGACACGGCCCAAGGCGGCGGTCAGGTGGCCGCCGGCGCCGGACGGTCCCGCCGCACCGCGGGCCGCCGGACCTCAGATCCGGCCGCCGGTGAGGCGGGTGATCGGCCCCTGGGTGCGGCGGCCGGAACGGCGGCCCACGGCGTAGGACGCGACGCCGACCGCGGTCACGCCGGCGCTCACGCCCGCGGCCACGATCTTGCGGTGGGCGAGGACCGTCCACGCGGTCGTGGCCACCGAGGCGACCCGGCCCGAGGCCGCGACGGCGGCCCGCCGCCCCGCCTCGACGCCCTTGGCCGCCGCGCTCACCGTGCCGGCCACGCCGTCGGCGGCTCGCCCGGTCGCCTCCTTCGCCGCTGACGCTCCGTCACCGGCGGCCTCCTCGGCCTTCTTCGCCGCGCCGGAGGCCGGCGCGGTCGCCTTGGCGGCGGTGCGCCGGGCCGCCGAGGCGGCCGTGCGCTTCTTGTCCTGCGTCTGCTGACTGGTGCCCTTGGTCGGTTCACTCATGGGATGCGGCTTGCCCCTCAGGGAGCCCGCAAACGTGGGCTCGTGCGGGGGTGCGGCCGCCCACCGGGCGGTAGCCTGCTCGTGAGGACAGTCATGGCCGATGAGGTGCGTATCCGGCTCCTCGGCGGTTTCGCCGTCGCGGTCGAGGACCGCCCGGTCGCCACCGGGGCGTGGCGGCTGCGCAAGGCCCGGACCCTGCTGAAGCTGCTCTGCCTGGCCCCGGGCCACCGGCTGCACCGGGAGCGGCTCTACGACCTCCTGTGGCCGGACCTCGGCGTGCCGGCGGCGTCGAACAACCTGCACCAGGTGCTGCACGCCGTGCGGCGGGCGCTGGCCTCCGCCGGGGCGCGGGACGAGTTCGTCGTGCTGCGCGACGACATGGTGCTGCTCGGGCCGGACGGCGGCGTGCGCGTCGACCTGGACCGGCTCGACGAGGCGATCCGGCGGGCCGCGTCCGGCGGGACGGCGGCGGACTGCCGCGCCGCGCTCGCCCTGGCCGACGCCGGACTGCTGCCCGAGGACCGCTACGAGACCTGGGCCGCCGAGGCGGCCGGGGCGCTGGAGACCCGGCTCACGGCCGTCCGGCTGCGGCTGGCCGAGGCGCTGGAGCGCGATCACCGCACCGCCGAGGCGGTGGACGTGCTGCGGGCCCTGGTCGCCCGGGACCCCCTCGACGAGCCGGGGCAGCGGGCCCTGATGCGGACCCTCGCCGAGTCCGGGCGGCGCGGGGAGGCCCTGGCGGCGTACGAGCGTCTGCGCGACACGCTCGGCCGGGACACCGGGGCCGATCCCGACCCGCAGACCCGCCGCCTGTACCGCGCTCTGCTGGCGGGCTCGGTGGAGCAGGACGAACGGACCGGGGACGGCCGGCGGGCGCGGCTGCCGACGCCGGCCACCGAACTCGTCGGCCGGGAACGGGAGATCGCTGAGGCGCGGCGGCTGCTCGGGCGCAGCGGGCTGCTCACCCTCACCGGGGCCGGCGGCTGCGGCAAGACCCGGCTGGCGCTCGCCGTGGCGGACCGCGGCGGCGACGGATTCCGCGACGGGGCCTGGTTCGTGGACCTCTCCGCGCTGACCGAGCCGGACCTGGTCCCCGAGGCCGTCGCCGCTGTGCTCGGGCTCCAGCTCCCGCCGTCCGGCGGAGCCCGGGAAGCACTGGTGGAACAGCTCGGCGGCCGGCGGACGCTGCTCGTGCTGGACAACTGCGAGCACCTGGTCGACGCGTGCGCCGCCCTGGTCTCGCAGATCACCGCCCGCTGCCCGGGGGTCGCCGTGCTCGCCACCAGCCGGGAGCCGCTGCGCACTTACGGCGAGCGCACCTTCCGGGTGCCCTCGCTCCAACTGCCGGATCCGCGGCGGCTGCCGCCCGTCGAGGAACTGGCGCGCTTCGCCTCCGTACGGCTGTTCGTGGACCGGGCCGCCGACGCGGCGCCGGGCTTCCGGCTGACCGCGCGGAACGCGGCCGCCGTCGCGCAGATCTGCTTCCGGCTCGACGGCATGCCCCTGGCCCTGGAACTGGCGGCCGCCCGGGTGCACTTGCTCGCCCCGGACCAGATCGCCGAGCGGCTCGACGACGCGCTCGCCCTGCTCAGCCGGGGCAGCCGGCACGGCGTGACCCGGCAGGAGACGCTGCTGGCCACCCTGGAGTGGAGCCACCGGCTGCTCGACGACGAGGAGCAGTGCCTGTTCCGCAGGCTCGCGGTCTTCGCGGGCGGGTTCTCGCTCGCGGCGGCCGAGGACGTCTGCGCGGACGGCGTGCCGGCCGGCTCGGTGCTGGACCTGCTCGGCCGGCTGGCCGACAAGTCCCTGGTGTCCGTGGAACCGGGGCCGCACGAGGCCCGGTACCGGCTGCTGGAGACGATCCGGCAGTACGCCGCCGGACTCCTGCGCGACAGCGGGGAATCGGCAGGCGTCGAGGACCGGCACCGGCGGTTCTACCTGCGGCTCGCCGAGGCGCGGGACCGCGAGCCGGCCACCGGGGTGGCCGGTGCGACCTCGCTGGAGCTGGAGGCGGACTACGGCAATCTCCGGGCCGCCCTGCGCTCGTTCCTGCGCCACCGGCCGGAGAGCGGGCTGCGCCTGGCGGTGGCGCTGCGTTCGTTCTGGCCCGAGCGCGGACGGCTCGCGGAGGGCCGGCGCTGGCTGGACGACGCGCTGGCCGCCGCCCCGGAGCCCACCCCTCAGCGGGCGAAGGCCCTGATGGGCCGGGCCGTGCTGGCGATCCGGCTGGGTGACGGCGCCCCGCTGGAGGACATCGCCGCCGAGATCGTCGGTATCCAGGAGCGGCGGCCGGACCGGGCGGCCCTGGCGTACGCCTGCCACCAGCAGGCCATCCTGCTGTGGATGCGCGGCGCCTGGGAGCGGGCCCGCGGCGCGCTCGACCGGGCGCGCTCGCTCGCGCTGGACGCGGACGAGCCGGCCGTCCTCGCCGCCGTCGCCCACCTCGACGCCGTGTGGGCGGTCTGCCGGGGCGAGGGCGAGGCGGCCGGCCGGTCCTGCGCGGAGAGTCTGCGGCTGCTGGACGGCGTCGAGGCCCGGACCGGCCCGTTCCTCCCGGTGCTGACGCCGGGTTACACGGTGGAGAGCGACGGCGCCGGCCCGGTGTCGGTGTTCTTCGAGGAGACGGTGCTGGGCGGCCGCACGGTGGGGCCGGCCCGGGCCCGGGGCCATGTGCTCACCACCCTCGCCTGGGCCGCCCGTCTCGCGGGCGACAGGGATGCCGCCGCGGAGGCGGCCGAGCGCGGCGCCGAGTGCTTCCGGACGCTCGCCGACCCGCACGGGGAGTCGCTGGCGCTGAACACACTGGGCAACATCCACCGCGGCGGCGACCACGACACGGCGCGCAAGCACCTGGAGACCGCCCTGGCGATCAGGCGCCGGCTCGGCGACCGCCGGGAGGAGGGCATCGGCCTCGGCTGTCTGGGCCTGCTGCACCTGGCCGCCGGTGACACCGAGAGCGCACGGGCCACCCTGGCCCGCGCGCTGGCCGGGTTCGAGGAGACCGACGACCTGCCCGGCGCCGTCAACACCCTGCTCCACCTGGGGCTGGTGGCCCGGGCCGCGGGCGACCCGGCACGGGCCCGTACGCTGCTGACCCGCGCCCGGCGGCTGGAGCGGGTCCCCGGGTCGGTGCCCGCCGCCGGATGGGTCGAGCTGATGCTGGCGCGGCTGGCGGCGGAGGCGGGCGAGCGGGACGCCGCCGCCGCGTCGGCCGCCCGCGCCGCGGCCCACTTCGCCCGCCTCGGGGACCGGCGCGGTGGCGGGGCGGCAGGTGTGCCGGCGCCGCCCCCGCAGGGGCAAAGCGGCTGCTGAGTGGTTGCTAAGCGGCGCCGCCTACGGTCACGGATGTCAGCACAAGCACTCGTGACCGAGGAGCCGACCATGTCGATCGACACGGCACAGGGCGTCCTGGGGGACGCCACCATCGCCGAACTCCAGGCGGGCCTGCGCGGCACCGTCGTCCGCCCCGGCGACGCCGACTACGACGAGGCGCGGGCGGTCTGGAACGCCGCCCACGACAAGCGGCCGGCGCTCGTCGTGCGCTGCGCCGGCGCCGCCGACGTGATCCGCGCCGTCGAGTTCGCCCGCAGTCAGGATCTGCTCGTCGCCGTGCGCGGCGGCGCGCACAGCATCGCCGGGTTCTCCACCTGCGACGGCGGCATCGTGATCGACCTGTCGCCGATGAAGGGGGCCGTCGTCGATCCGGTACGCCGGCGGGTCGTCGCCCAGGCGGGCATGACCTGGGGCGACCTCGACCACGAGACGCAGGCGTTCGGACTCGCCGTGACCGGCGGGCTGGTCTCCTCCACCGGCGTCTCCGGGTTCACGCTGGGCGGCGGGGTGGGCTGGCTGGTGCGCCGTCACGGGCTGGCCTCCGACAACCTGACGGCGGCCGAGGTCGTCACCGCCGACGGCCGCGTGGTCCGCGCGGACGCCGGGCAGAACTCCGAGCTGTTCTGGGCGCTGCGCGGGGGCGGCGGCAACTTCGGCGTCGTCACCTCGCTCGAGTACCGGCTGCACCCGGTCGGGCCCCAGGTCCTGGGCGGGCTGATCTTCTACCCCCTCGACCAGGCGCGCCAGGTGGTCACCGGCTGGCGCGACCTGACCCGGGGCATGCCCGACGAGCTGACCACCATGGCCGTCCTGACGACGGCGCCCCCGGCGCCGTTCCTGCCCCCGGAGGTGCACGGCACCCGCGTCGTGGCGCTGGCCGGCTGCTACGCGGGCGACCCGGCGGCCGGCGAGGCGGCCGTCGGCCCGCTGCGCACCCTGGGGACGCCCATCGCCGACCTCATGGGCCCGCTGCCGTACACGGCGATGCAGTCGCTGCTCGACCCGATGTGGACGTCCGGCGCCCACAACTACTTCACCTCGGCGTTCATCGAGCCGTCCGACGACGCCCTCGACGCGGTGCTGCGGCACCATCTCACGACGCCCACGCCGTTCAGCGAGGTGCATCTGCACCAGCTCGGCGGCGCCTTCGCGCGGGTCCCGGCCGAGGCCACGGCGTTCAGCCGGCGCACGCCGGGCGTGCTGTGCAACGTGATCGCGCGGTCGCCCGGCGCGGCGGACTTCGACGCGCATGTCGCCTGGGCCCGCGCGACCCGTGAGGACATCGCCCGGCACGGCGACGGCTCGATGTACGTGAACTTCACCGGGGACGCCGCCGAGGACCGGGTGCGGGCCTCGTACCCGGGTGCGGTGCACGAGCGGCTGGTGCGGGTGAAGGACGCCTACGACCCGACCAATGTGTTCCGCCTCAACCAGAACATCCGCCCCTCGGCGGCGGCCTGACCGGGCCGGGACGCGTCGGGCGGGATCCGTCACCCGCCCGGCGCGTCCCGTCGCTCCGGCGCGCGGGCCGCCGCCTCGGCGCGCTCCACCCGGGCCATCAGGCGGTCCCTGCGCTTCGGCCACCAGACCAGGTCCAGCGCCACCAGGACGACCACCAGCCACGACACCAGGGCCTGCCGCGCCGTCCCGGCCACGGTGTCGTACCCGGCGAGGACCAGCGACACCACGGCCACCAGCACCATCACCCACTGGCGGATCCGGTCGCGCTCCGCGGTCAAGCGCAGCGCCTCGGCGTAACGGAGGACGTCGGGCGCGAGCCGGGGGTCCGGTACGGTCCCGCCGCTCCGGGTGGCCCGCACCACCGCCGCGCGGTCCGCCGGGTCCAGATCCGCCCCCGCGGGCCAGACCGCGCTCATCCGCCGGGCCACGCGTACGCCGTGCAGCGGGGTGAGCACCAGGAGCACGACCACGGCGGCCGCCCAGGCCCCGGACTCGACGAGGACGAACAGCCCGAAGAAGACGCCCGCGGCCAGTCCGGCGCCCAGCGCCCTGCGCACCGGGCCCCCTTGCCACACCCAGCCGGGAACGAGAACCACCCGACCATGCTGACGATCACCGGTGCCCCGGGCAACGACCGCGCGCCCGCGAGTCGCGCGTCAGGCGCCCGTGTGCGCCTCGGCTATCGCAAGGGCTGCCGCCATGATGCTGAGCTGGGGGTTCACCTGCGGGCAGCTCGGCAGCACCGAGGCGTCGGCGACCAGGACCCCGTGCACTCCGCGGAGCCGGCCGTGCGGGTCCACCGGGAACAGCCGGGGATCCGAGCCCGCCGCCACCGTGCCGGTGGGGTGGTAGGCCGACAGGTGGAGCTGCCGGGCCGTCGTCCGGGCGAGCAGCTCGTCCAGTTCGGCGAGCCGGTGGACGCGGGGTGTGCCGGGGATGCCGGTGAGCACCTCGTCGGCGCCCGCCGCGAACAGCAGCTCCCCCATGGCCCGCACGGCCCGCGTCAGCCGGCCCGCGTCGCGGGGGTCCAGGTCGTAGCGGATCAGGGTGCGGTCCCGCCCGAGGACCCGGCCGGAGGGCCGGTCGGCGATCATCGCGCCGAGCGTGGCGAGCCGGTCGGCGCCCTCCAGTTCGCGGCGCAGTTCGCCGCCCAGTCCGGGCAGGACGAAGGAGCCCATGCCGGGCGGGGTGGCGGTGGCCTCGACGAGGATGCCGTCGGCGTGGTGCTCCTCCACGCCGACGCTCTGCAGCACGCCCTCCCACGCGGTGACCGGTTCGGCGAAGCGTCCCGCGACGCTCGTGGCCGGGTGGACGCTGAGGTTGCGGCCGAGGCGGGGGTGCCGGCCCAGTCCCGAGCGGCGCAGCAGGGGCGGGGACTGGAGTGCGCCGGCGGCGACCACGACCAGCGGCGCGAGGATCTCGAACGCGCCGTCCGCCCGGCGCACGCGCACTCCGGCCGCGCGCGGGCCGCCGGGGCGGTCGGGGTCGACGAGGACGCGTTCGGCCCGGGCGCCGGTGACGATCCGGGCCCCGGCGGCGCAGGCGTCGGGCAGCACGGAGAGCTGCACGCTCTGCTTGGCGCCGGTCGGACAGCCCACCACGCACTGGCAGGAGCCCCGGCAGCCGGGCGCGTTACGGCGCAACGGCGCGGCGCTCCAGCCCAGTCGGCGTGCGCCGGCGAGGGTGAGCCTGCCGTTGTTCCCGAGGACGCCGGTGGGCTGGACCGCCACCCTCAGGGTGCGCTCGGCCTCGTCCAGGTGCCGGTCGAAGCCGTCGGCGAGGGTGAACCCCAGGTCCCGGCTCCAGTGGGCGAGGACGTGGGCCGGAGTCCGGTAGCACGTACCGGAGTTGACGACCGTGGTACCGCCGACGGCCCGGCCCGCCGGGAGCAGCAGCGGTGGGCGGCCCACGGCGACGGTCGCTCCCCCGTCCCGGTAGAGCCGGGTGAACCGGTCGAGGGGCGCGCTCCGGCCGAAGGACCCGGTGGAGTGGTGCTCGCCCTCTTCGAGGACGACGACGTCGAGGCCGGCCCGCGCCAGGGTCCGGGCGGCCATCGCCCCGCCCGCGCCGGAGCCGACGACCACGGCGTCGGCGCGGGAGCGGGCGGGCCAGTCGGCCGCGGGCGTCAGGTCGAGCGGCGGGTCCTCGCGGGCGGGGCCGCGCGGTGCGGGGCCGCGCGGTGCGGGGCCGTCCTGGAGCATCCGCTCGGTTCCGGCCGCCAGCAGGACGGGCACCTTGAGGACGTCCAGGAGCGGCAGGAGGGCGGGCCGTGCGCCCAGTTCGTCCAGGACGGACTGCCTCTCGGGCGCGCCGAGGGTGTCCAGGGTGCGTCCGGTGCGCGCCAGGGCGTAGGCGTCGACGGCGCTCGCCGCCGCCCGCAGTCCGGCCCGGGCCGGCAGCGGCATCGCCGAGAGGACCGTGCGGAGTCTGCCGGGGACGCGCCGGGGCCAGTCGGCGGTGCCGTCGTCGGCGACGAGGGCGGACACCAGCCCGGTGAGGCTCATCGGGTGCCCACCTCCGCGTGGGCCGTGCCGTCGAGGGTCCACTCGGCCTCGGTGCGCCAGCCGCCGAACCACCACCGTTCCAGCAGCACGTGCGCGTCGGCGCGTTCGCTGTTGCGGCAGGTCGCGTGCCGGCCGTCGGGGTCCGTGTAGTCGAGGGCGAGGGTGCCTTCCGGGGGCTGGGTGACCTCCACCCGGATGCGGCGCAGGCCGCTGCGGCCGGTGACCGTCCAGGTGGGCAGGGCGAGGCCGGCCCGGAACCGGCCCGCGCCGGCCCAGCCGACGGCCGCCCGTTCGGGGCGGCGGGGCCAGGTGCGGCCGGAGCGGCGCAGTTGCAGGAAGACCAGCGGCGGGAGCCTGCGCAGGCCCGGGCGCGTGGAGACGGCGGCGACGATCTCCAGGACGTCGCCGCCGCCGAGGTCGGCGTGCAGCCAGGCCCAGCGGCGGGCGTTGCCGTGACCGTAGATCCGGGCGGAGGCGCCGGGGGCCGCGGTGAGCGTCAGTGTCGTGCCGTCGTGGGTGAAGGTGCCGTCGTAGGCGGCGCGGGCGGCGGGGAGCATCTGGGCGGCCGGCAGCCGGGAGCGGCGCCAGGACCAGCGCGGGAAGGTGAACAGCGGTTCGTCCGTGACGCGTTCGGTGAGGTCCCAGCTCAGGGCTCCGTCCTCGGCCGTGCCGGTCAGGCGCCCGGGAGCGGCCGTGACGCCGCAGGCGTGGAAGCCGGAGGTTCCGGGTGTCCACCCGGCGGGGCCGAAGCGGGCGTGCCGCACGGGGCCGTCCTTGGGGAACACCGCGGCCCAGCCGTGCGCGTACGGCTCGGATCCGTCGGCGGGCGCGGTCAGTTCGTGGTGCAGCCACAGGCCGCTGCCGCTCTCCGGATCCGTGAGGGTGGTGTACCAGACCTCGGTACGGCCGGGCTCGCCGCGCCAGCGGGGCGCGAGGAAGACGGCCGGGTCCTCGGATCGGGGGAAGCGGAAACTCGCGAGGAACGGCAGCAGTTGGGTGCCGAGCGGGAAGCGGAGGGTGCCGGTGCCGATCCGCTCGCCGTCCTCGAGGAGGGTGTACGGCAGCACGGTCATCGAGGCCAGGGGCCGCAGCGCGGTGACCGACTTCCAGCCGTCGAGGGTGAACCGGCGGCCGCCGGCGCCGAACGCGAGGCGGTAGTGGATGCGGCGGCGGGCCACCGGCGAGATCTCCAACTCACCGTCGGCGCACGGGTCGTCGGCCCAGCCGGCCACCCGCACCCGTCCGGTGGCGCGGGCCTCGGTCGTGCCGAGGAGCCGCAGCCGGCGGTCCGCGCGGACCGTCAGGTCGAGGCGGATCCGGCGGGCGCGGTCCTCGCCGTCGATCCGCAGCGTGCCGAGCATCGTCTCGGCGAAGGCGGTGCCGCGCGCGGCAGCGCCGGGGCGGCCCTGTGTGCCGTCGCTCATGCGAGGCCCTCCAGCATGATCCGTTCGGTCGCCGTCAGATACCGCTCGGCCGCGCTCCGGGCGCCGGCCCGGTCACCGGCCACGACCGCCTCGACCACCGGCGCCAGGCGTTCGCGGGCCACTTCCGGGTCGGCGAACGGACCGCTGAGCGCGGACCGGACCGGCAGGTAGGCGTTGAAGAGCGTGTTGGTCAGCAGGACGTAGACGCGGTTGCCGGTGGCGCGGGCGAGGGCCCGGTGGACCTCGATGTCGGCGAGCTGTACGGCGTCGGTGTCCGCCGCCTCCCCCACCGCGGCGAGCAGTTCGCGCAGTTCGTCCCGCTGCCGGCGGTCGGCCCGGGCGGCGGCCCGCTCGGCGATCAACCCCCCGACGCCGCGCCGCACTTCGAAGACCTCGCGGATCCAGTCGGGGCTGTGCCGGACGAGCATCGGCAGCAGGTCGGCGCCGCCGAGGCGCAGGTAGTCCCGCACCCGGGTGCCGACGCCGTGCCGGGTCTCCAGCAGTCCGGCCTGGGTCAGGCGTCCGAAGGCGTGCTTGAGGGTGGTGCGGGTGACGCCGTAGCCGTCGGCGAGGGTGCGTTCCGGCGGCAGGTAACTGCCCGCCGGATGACGCCCCGTGAGGATGTCCTCCCGCAGCCGGCCCTCCAGCACGTCGACGATGGTCTCCCGGGGCAGTGCCTCCACGCGTCCTCCCAGTGGCTCAGTGGATGAGCCACTCAACCAACACGGACGCGCGGCGTCAATGGCCGCGGCACGACGTGCTGGAGTTCCGCGCAGCCCCTCAACTCATCGCAGGAACGACGAGACTGCTACAACGTCAGATTTCGGAGCCGCGTCCCGCCGACGGCCCGACGGCTCCGCGCACGAGGAGGAGCAGGGCGTCGGCGAGGTCGTCCGCGGGTCCGCCGGTGGCGAGGCGGCGCAGTTGCAGGCCCATCACCAGAGCGACCGTGGTGGCCGCCAGACGTCCGGCGTCCGGGACGCCCAGCGCGGTGAGGATCTGGGTGGCGAGCCGGTCGTAGGCGCGGAACGCCTCCGCGGCCGACTCCCTGAGCCGTTCGTCCCGCCCGGCGTGCAGGTACAGCTCGAAGGGCGCGAGATGGGCGCTGTCGAGCGCCGCGCCGCAGGCGACCTGGCCGGCGAGGGAGGCCGCGTCCGCGATGTCGAGGCCGTCCGTCTGGCACTGGTCGGCCAGTTCGGTGAAGTGCCGCGCCTCCTCCCGCACGAAGTGCAGCAGGCTCTCCCGCAGCAGGTCGTGCTGCGTCTCGAAGTGGTACGTGACCGAGCCGAGCGAGACGCCCGCCTCCTTGGCGATCCGCCGGTTGGTCACGGCCGCGACCCCGTCCTCGCCGATGATCCGCAGGACGGCGGTGATGATGCGCTGGCGCGTCGGGGCGGAGGCTGCGGGGGCGTCGTTCGGCATGCCCCGCATTGTTCCACCAGTGGACACGGCCTCCCCTGCTGCCTATTGTTCGTTCGAACGAACAACACACTGGAGGATGGCCGTGCGCATCGCTGGGGCAACAGTTCTGCTGACCGGGGTCACGGGCGGGATCGGCGGCTCGCTCGCCGCGGAGCTGTCCGCGCGCGGCGCGCGGCTCGTTCTCACCGGCCGGCGGCGCGAGGCGCTGGAACCGCTGGCGGAGCGGTACGGCGCGCGCATGATCCTGGCCGATCTCGGCGACGCCGAGGACGTGGCGCGACTCGCCGGGGAAGCCGCCGGCACGGACATCCTGCTCGCCAACGCGGCGCTGCCGTCCAGCGGCGACCTGCTCGACTACACGCCGGACCAGATCGACCGGGCGCTCGCGGTGAACCTGCGCGCGCCCGCGATGCTCGCCCGGCTGCTCGCCCCCGCCATGGTGGCCGGCGGCCGCGGCCACATCTGCTTCGTCGGCTCGCTGTCGGGCGTCGCCGCGACCAGGTCGTCGTCCCTGTACAACGCCACGAAGTTCGGGCTGCGCGGTTTCTCGCTGGCCCTGCGCCAGGACCTGCACGGCACCGGCGTCGGTGTCTCGATCGTGCAGCCCGGCTTCGTCCGGGAGCTGGGGATGTTCGCCGACACCGGCTCGCCCACGCCAGGCGGTGTCCGCACGGTGGCGCCGGGGCAGGTGGTCAGGGGCGTGGTGCGGGCGATCGAGCGCGATGTCGCGGAGGTCAACGTGGCGCCGCTCGAACTGCGCCTCCTGACGAAGGTCGCCTCCCAGTTCCCGGGGTTCGCGGAGCGGGTGCAGCGGCTGGCGGGGGCGGAGCGGACGATGGACGCGATCGTGACGGCGCAGCGCGCGAGCCGCTGAGGCGGGCCGGGCCGCGGGCCGCCGGGGCCGCCGCGCGGCCCGCGCTCAGGACGGGCGGGGTGGTCTGACCCAGCCCAGGGAGCGTTCCACGGCCCGCTGCCAGTCCTCGTACTCCGTGTCGCGCAGCGCGGGATCCATGTCGGGCAGCCACTGGCCGGCCCGGTGCCAGTTGCGGCGCAGGACCTCCAGGTCGGGCCAGTACCCGGCGGCGAGTCCGGCGGCGTAGGCGGCGCCGAGGGAGACGGTCTCGGCGACCATGGGCCGCACCACCGGGACGTCGAGGACGTCGGCGACGAACTGCATCAGCAGGTTGTTGGCGGTCATGCCGCCGTCCACCTTCAGCTCCCGCAGCGGCACCGAGGAGTCGGCGTTCATGGCGTCGACGACCTCGCGGGTCTGCCAGCCGGTGGCCTCCAGGACGGCCCGGGCCAGGTGGCCGCTGGTGATGTAGGAGGTGAGGCCGACGATGACCCCGCGCGCGTCGCTGCGCCAGCGGGGTGCGAACAGCCCGGAGAAGGCGGGCACGATGTAGCAGCCCCCGTTGTCCTCCACCGTCCGCGCCAGCGTCTCGATCTCCGGCGCACTGTTGATCAGCCGCAGCCGGTCGCGGAACCACTGGACCAGTGAGCCGGTGACGGCGATCGAGCCCTCCAGGGCGTAGACCGGCGGCCGGTCGCCGATCTGGTAGGCGACGGTGGTGAGGAGCCCGTGCCGGGACCGCACGGGCTCGGTACCGGTGTTCAGGAGCAAAAAGCTGCCCGTGCCGTAGGTGCACTTGGCCTCGCCCGGGGAGAAGCAGGTCTGGCCGAACAGGGCGGCCTGCTGGTCCCCGAGGGCGGCCGTGATCCACACCCCGGGCAGCAGGGCGCGGGACTCGGCGTAGGGCACGGCGGACGACCTGATCTCCGGCAGCATCGCCCGGGGCACGCCGAAGAACGCCAGGAGTTCCTCGTCCCAGGTCAGGGTGCGGATGTTCATCAGCATGGTGCGGCCGGCGTTGGTGGCGTCGGTGATGTGCAGTCCGCCGTCGGCGCCCCCGGTGAGGTTCCAGATCAGCCAGGTCTCGATCGTGCCGAACAGCACCTCGCCGTCCCTGGCGCGCTGCTCGAGTCCCTTGACGTGGTCGAAGAGCCAGCGCAGGCGCAGCGCCGAGAAGTAGGTGGAGGGCGGCAGGCCGCAGCGGTCGAGGAAGAACTCCTTGCCGGGGTCGCGTCCCAGGGCCTCGACGAGCGGCTCGGTGCGGGTGTCCTGCCAGACGATCGCCCGGTCCAGCGGGGCGCCGGTGCGCCGGTCCCAGAGCACGGTCGTCTCCCGCTGGTTGGCCACGCCGATGGCGGCGATCTGGCCCGGGTCGACGCCGGCGCCGGACAGCGCCTCGGGCACGACGCGCCGGAGGTTCTGCCAGATCTCGACGGCGTCGTGCTCCACCCAGCCGGGTTTCGGGAAGTGCTGCTCGTGCTCGCGCTGCGCCACGGACACCAGCCGCCCCCGGTGGTCGAACAGGATGCAGCGGGTGGAATTGGTGCCCTGATCGATGGACATCACATACCGCTCAACCATGATCGGGTTCACCTTCCGGTGCGTCGCGTCGGGGGCGGGAGGACCTACCAGCGGGCCGCGCCCAGGTCTCTGGAGATGGCCCGTGCCGCCTCCCGGATCAGGGTGATCAGGTTCGGCCGGGGCTGGCCCTGGTTGTCGCAGATCCTTTCGACCGGCCCGGACAGCCCGATGGCGCCGACCACGAGGCCGCCGTGTCCCCGGATCGGCACGGAGACGCCTGCCTCGCCCATGCTCATCTCCTGGACCTCGGCGGCCCATCCGTGCTCGCGCACCTCGGCCAGTGCCCGGCCCAGCTGGTCGGGGCTGACCAGGGTGTGCCGGGTGTACGTCTCCAGGCCGGACTCCAGTGCCTGCTCGAACGGCGCCGTGCCGAAGGCCAGCAGGACCTTGCCCATGGAGGAGGCGTGCAGCGGCAGCAGCGAGCCCACGTCCAGGGTCTGGAGGCTGTCGTCGGGGCGGAACACGTGGTGGACGACGAGGACCTTGCCCTCCAGCGGGGTGCCCAGGCGCACCGCCTCCCCGCTGCGGGCGGCGAGGGCGTCGGCCCAGTTGATGGAGCGCGACCGCAGTTCGTTGACGTCGAGATAGCTGGTGCCCAGGTGCAGCAGGGCGGCCCCGAGCTGGTACTTGCCGGTCGCCGCGTCCTGCTCGACGAAGTCCACGTGCTGCAGGGTGCGCAGGATGCCGTGGGCGGTTCCCTTCGCCAGCCCGAGCGAGGCGGCCACCTCGCCCAGCCCGAGCCGTCGGGGCCCACCGGCGAGCAGACGCAGAATCGCCGCCGCCCGTTCGATCGACTGGACCGGACCGGCCATGAGGCGAGCCTATTACCGTTGCGGGAGATTCGCTTCGCGTGCGCCGGGGCCGTACGGTGGCCCCGTTCGCGCAGTGCCGTTCGGCAATGCCGACCGAGGTTCATTGACCGGCCCGCCGCCCCTCCCTAGCGTGCGTATGAAGCCCGGCACATGCCGGGGCCCGGGCGCCTGGCCCGCACTGCTCCACCCCCAGGAGACCGACATGGCGGTACAGCTCAATACGCTGGCGCGTGAGACCCGTGAGCAGGTCTTCGTGCTGCCGCCCTCCGCCGCGGCCGTCTCGGCCGTACGCCGGCGGGTGGCCGCGATCCTCGCAGGCTGGAAGGTCGCCCCGGCGATCGCCGAGGACGCGCTGCTGGTGGTGTCGGAGCTGCTGACCAACGCGATCGTGCACGCGCTGCCCCCGGCGGTGCTGCGGCTCGCGTGGGGGCCCGGCGACGGGCCCGGGGTGCTGCGGGTGGAGGTCACCGACGCGGGGCCGGCCCGCCCGGCGGGGCGGTCGGCCGCGTGGGACGACCCGGACGAACACGGCCGGGGCGAGGGCATCGTGCACGCGCTGGCCGACCGGCACGGCCTCGACGTCCATCCCGGCGGCTGCACGCGCTGGGCCGACCTCGTGGCGGCCTGAGCGGCGCCCTGAGCAACCCTCTCAGCGGCCCCCGCCGCGGCAGGTGACCGCCACCGCGGCGGTCTCGGACCGCTCCGGCAGGATCTCGCGCCGCGCGTCCGGCGCCTGACCGCCCTCCTCCGGCTCGTCTCCGGCCGCGTCCTCCCGAAGGCCCTCCGCCGTCTCCGCCGTCTCGTCGACGGACCTGCGGAGCAGCAGCAGGGCCGCGTCGTCGTGCAGCCGGCCGCCCACGTGCGCCAGCAGGTCGGCGTGGACCGCGCGGAGGGTGCGGGCCGGGTCGTCGGACACGTGCCGCGCCACGCCCTCGGCCAGCGGGTAGAACTCGCGCGCGTGGTCGCGGGCCTCGGTGACCCCGTCGGTGTAGAGCAGGAGCTGGTCGCCGTCCGCGAAGGGCAGCAGGTGCAGCTCCGGGTGCTCGCCGGACAGCGCGCGCAGCCCGAGCGGCGGGGCGGGACGCGCGGGTTCCACCGGCTCCACTCCCCCGCCCGCGGTGATCAGCAGCGGAGGCGCGTGCCCGCAGTTGACCACTTCCAGTTCGCCGGGCCGCGGGCAGCCCACGACCACGGCGGTGACGAAGTCGTCCGGCCCGAGGTTGCGGGCCAGGCTGCGCTCGATCCTGCCGACGACGGCCAGCAGGTCGGGCTCGTCGCAGGCGGCCTCGCGGAAGACGCCGAGGACCAGCGCGGCGGTGCTCACCGCGGGCAGCCCCTTGCCGCGCACGTCGCCGACGATGAGCCGGACCCCGTGCGGGGTGGGCACCAGCGCGTAGAGATCCCCGCCGATACGGGCCTCCGCCGCGGCGGCGCTGTAGCGGACCGCCACCTGGAACGGGCCGACGGTCTCCGGGACTGGCTTGAGCAGGGCGTGCTGGGCGGCCTCCGCGACCGAGCGGACCGCCGCGAGCACCCGCTCCCGCCGGCCGCGCAGCTCGCTGGCCAGGGTGCTCGCCGCCGTGACGGCGAGCACGGCGCACAGCACGGCCGCCGGCTCTCGCCCGGGCACGGTGTAGACCGTGCTGAGGGCCGCGCACAGCACGGAGGCGAGCAGACCGACGCACAGGACGCCGCGTGGCCCGTTGGTGGTGGCGGCCAGCGCGGGTCCCGCCGCCAGCATGGGCAGCCAGGGCAGGCCGGCTCCGGTCAGCAGGTCGACGACCACGACGACCACGACGATCACCACCGGCAGCGCGGCGACCGCCTGGGCGGGGACGCGCCACGGGGCCGGCGCGCCGGGCCCGGCCGGCATCAGCAGCCGTGTCGCCCAGTGCTCGCCACCGTGCTCCGAGCGCCGGCTCGAGTTCTGTGCGGAGTCGCTCACCTGTCGCGCTGTCCCTCACGTGTGTACGGGGTGCTCCCCTGCCCGGCCCCTTGCCCTGTTTCGCATTCAAGGAAAAGGGCTCGGCGGGGACGGCTTCAAGAAGCGGGTTTTCAGATAGTGAGCGAGAGGCTTCTGGTCACCCGGCTGGCGGCCGGCAGCAGCCGGGCGCCGATCTCCGGCAGCCGGGAGAGCCGCTCCACCGGCAGGGACACTCCGAGCGAGCCCAGGGTGTCGCCGCTGTACACCGGCACGGCCACGCACACGGTGCCGAGCGCGTACTCCTCCAGGTCCGTGACGGCCGGGGCGAGCGGGGCGGAGTCGAGCCGTCTGAACAGTTCGGTCAGGCTGGTGACGGTCCGTGGGGTGAGGTCGGCGAGGTGGTGCCGGGAGAGGTAGTCACGGCGGGAGTCGTCGTCGAGTTCGCGGAGCACCGACTTGCCGAGCGCGGTGGCGTGCCCCGCGTCCTCGAAGCCCACCCACAGGTCGGCCCGGGGCGCGCGGGGGCCGTCGACGATCTCGGCGATCCTGATCTCTCCGTCCTCGTAGAAGGTGAGGTAGGCGGCGCCGGCGAGCTCGTCGCGCAGCGCGGCGAGGGCCGGCCGGACCCGGTTGAGCAGGACCTGGGCGCGGCTGGCGGTGTGCAGCGTGTGGAGCCGGTCGCCCAGGACGAATCCGCCGTCGTCCAGCTTGCGGAGGTACCCGTCGTGCACCAGCGTCCGCAGCAGGTGGTAGGCGGTGGCGAGCGGCAGCTCGGTCTCCCGGGCCAGCTGCTTGGCGGGCGCGCCGTTCTCGTGTGCGCTGACCGCCTCCATCAGGCGGAAGGCGCGCTGTACCGACGTGATCAGCGTGGGGCTGTCGTGCGCGCGCATAGCAACAGCGTGCGCCCGGGCGCCCGGCGGGGGCAAGGCACGGGCCGGGTCGCCGCGGTGCGGATCCCGGCCCGTGCCCCCGGCGCAGGCCGGGAAGTCAGCCCCTGGCCACCCGGATGGAGAGGTCGTTGTCGAGGGTGTAGTAGGGCCTCAGGACGGCGCCGGCGGCGCGCGCGGCCGGGTGGACGAACGACGCCTTGCGGTCCGCCACGTCGTCCAGGAGCCGGGCGACGCGGACCGGGGAGGCGTCCGCGGCGCGGTGGACGAAGACGTCCCAGACGCCGCCCTCGGCGGGGGTGCCCGCAACCAGCTCCTCGTGGTCGACGGTGAAGCGGAAGCCCCGCCGGTCGCCGTCGGTCACCGGCCGCACGTCGCACCCGGGGGTGTCGCTCCCCCGCATCCGCAGGCGGACGACGGCGCCGTCCTCGAACGTGGCGCCGTGCAGCCGGGCGGTGACCGTGGTCGACCGGTCGCCGACCTCGATCCGGGCCGCCTCCGCGTGGGCCGTGCGCAGCCAGGCCCGTACGGCGAGGTAGCCCTCCTTCGTCGCGTACGGAATCCGCACCGCCACCGGGGACGGCCGGTCCCGCAGCTGCCCGTCGACCAGGGCCCGCAGGTCGCGCAGGCCTTGCCGGAGCCGCACCGGTGCGGTGTCGTCCGGCCCGGCCTGCAGGAACACGTCCCAGCGGCCCTCCTCCAGGGCGGGCAGGGGTTCGAGGACGGCCCGCGCCGGGCCGTCCCCCGCGGCTTCGAGAGGAACGGTCCGCAGGACCGTGACGGGTTCGCCCTTCTTGGGCCGCAACCGCAGCAGCAGGTGCGGCCGGGCGGCCGTCTCGGCTGCCCCGGCCGTCGCAGCCGTCTCGGCTGCCCCGACCGTCTCGGCTGCCCCGGCCGTAGCGCCCAGAGCGGCCGTCGGCAGTTCGAGGGCGATGCGGCCCTCGGCGTCCACGACGCAGTTCGCGCGCGCTCCGGCGCCGGTCTCCGTGGTCACCGCTGCCCCCTGCGCAGAGTCCTCAGCACCCGCCCGGTGGCGGTGTGCGCGATGTCGCGGGCCGCGAACCCGTGGCTCACCAGGTTCTGCCGCAGGTCGCGCGGCGCCTCCGCGGTGCTCCGCCCCGCCGACCGGGCCGCGAGGGCGTCCTCCAGCAGGCGCTCCGCCTGCGCCACCACGCTCCGGGGAGCGAAGCGGCGGGCGTTCTCGGCGGCCGCCCGCCCCATGGCCCGGCGGCGCTCGTCGTCGCGGACCAGTTCCAGCAGCGCCGAGCCCAGCCGGTCCCGGTCCCCGACCGGCACCAGCCGGCCGTCCACGCCGTCCTCGATGATCTCGGCGGGACCGTAGGGGCAGTCGGTGCTCACGACCGGCAGGCCGCAGCGCATGGCCTCGACGATGGTCATGCCGAACGGTTCGAAGGACGAGGTGGACACGCCGATGGACGCCTTCACCCACTCCGCCTCCATGGGCGCGGCCGGCCCCATGAGGAAGGCGTTGTTGCTCAGCCCGAGCCGTTCGATGCGCGCCCGCAGCGCGTCCCGCTGCTCGCCCGCTCCGTAGATGCGCAGGTGCCAGTCGGGGTACTCGCTCGCGACCCGGGCGAACGCCTGGATGAGCAGGTCGTACCGTTTCACCGGGACGAGCCGGCCGGCCGCCACGATCATCTTCGCGTGGCCGTCGGCCGGCGGCAGCACGGGGTCGGGCACGCTGTTCGGCAGGGCCGCGACGCGTACGCCGGGCAGGTGCATCCTGCGCCGGTAGTCGGAGGCGTCCGCCTCCGTGACCGTGGTGAGCACGTCCAGACGCCGGTAGGCCCGGCGGAGCGCCGTGCGCAGCGGCGCCGGGTGGTTGTCCAGCGTGAGGTGCTCCTGGCCGACGCGCAGCACCCGGTCCGGGGCCTGGAGCGCGAGGTGCACGTTGAGTCCCGGCCGGGTGCCGATGACGACGTCGGCGTCGGTGTCCGCCAGGCACTCGGCGATCCGCTCGTCCGTCAGCCGGCTGTACTGCCGGTAGCGGTACTCGGCGGACGGGAACACCTTCGCCGGCGTCCGATGCGACGTGTGGTCCTTCTCCTGCCGCAGATCGACCAGCGGTCGCAGGCTCACCCGCGGGTCGGGGGTGATCTGGGGGCGCTTGCGGTGCCGTAACACGGAGACGATCTCCACGTCGTGCCGCTCGGCCAGTGCCTGGGCCAGGTTGAACGTCGTGGTGATGGTCCCCCCGATGCCGTAGGCGTTGTGGAGCAGGAAAGAGATCTTCATGCCGGTGCAGACCCCGTCGGCTCCGGTCCAGTTGTGCGCCGTTACCAGTTCGTGTCTCCGGACGCGGGAGGGGCGCCGCCACCGGCGGGTGGCGGAACATGCCGCTGGGTGGAGCAATAACGGGCGCGCCGCCGCCCGGCGCACCAGGCTGGGTCCCGTCGGGATCGTGTGACGGGAGTGGCGGGTGCGAGGGGCGAAGCACGGACGTACCGGTCACGGACCGGTGGACGGCACGGTCTCGCGGATCGGGTTACCGGCCGCCCCGGCGTGGATGCGCTGGCTGCCGGTCCTGTTCGTCGCGGCCGTGCTGCTGCTCGAACCCGTCACCCCCGTGCAGTGGCCGGTGAGTTTCGTACTGATCGCGCTGCCCCTGGTCGCCGCGTTCGCCCACCGGCCCGTCGTCGTGCTCGCCGCCGCCGCGTTCGCCGTGCTCCTCGAAGGCGCGCTGGCCGGCACCCCGTGCTGCGCGGGCCGGCAGGTGGGCTACCTGTGGGAGCGCCACTACGTCGCCGCGTACGTGTGCACCGCCCTGGTCGGCGTGCTCGGCACGATCCTGGCCGCGCACCGGATCCGCCGCGAACGCACCCTCGCGGACGTCCGCTTCGTGGCCGACATCGCGCAGCGAGTGCTGCTCCGGCCGGTGCCGCACCGGATCGGCGACCTCCGTCTGGAGAGCCTGTACGTCTCCGCGGCGGCGGAGGCGCGCATCGGCGGGGACCTGTACGAGGCCGTGCCCACCCGGTTCGGCGTCCGGCTGCTCATTGGCGACGTCCGCGGCAAGGGGCTGCTGGCGGTGGAGACCGCGGCCGCCCTGCTCGGCGCGTTCCGCGAGGCGGCGCACGACGAGCCCGATCTTGCCGCTCTGGCCGACCGGGTGGAGACGAGCATCGGCCGCAGGGCGGCGCAGCTCGGCGGGAGCGAGGCGGGCGAGCGGTTCGTCACCGCCGTGTTCGCCGAGATCCCGAGCGAGGGCCGGGTCGTCCGCGTCGTCAACTGCGGCCATCCGCCGCCGCTGCTCATCCTCCCCGGGGAGGTGCGCGAGCTGGACCGGGGGCGGTCGGCGCCGCCGCTGAACCTCGGCGTGCTCGTCGGGGACGCGTATCACGTGGACGTCTATCCCTTCCACCCCGGCGACCAGCTCCTGCTGTACACGGACGGCGTCACCGAGACGCGGGACGCGGACGGCGCCTTCTACCCGCTGACCGAGCGCCTGCGCCGGTGGGGACCGCTGCCGCCCCGGGAACTGCTGGACCGGCTCCACGACGACCTGCTGGAGTACGGCGACAACCGGCTGCAGGACGACACCGCGGCGCTGGCCGCCTGCCTGCTCACCGGCGAGCGGAAGGCGGCCGAGCCCTAGGTAGCCGGCGGCCGGGTCAGAAGGCCGTGTGGGCGAACCAGTGGTCGAGGACCGCGGTCTCGCCCGACACGTCGAAGAGGGGTTCCTTGTGCGACCTGCGGCCGTAGAGCAGGAGCAGCAGGTCCGCCGCCGTGCCGCTCACCGCCGCGGTGCACGGTCCGGTGCCGGCGGCGCCGTCCGCCGCCGGCGGCAGCGGGCGGAAGCCGTCCGCGTCCAGCCGGACCCGCCATTCCTCGCCGGTGTCCGCGCACCGGAAGGCGATGGTCTCGCCGTCGCCCCGCAACTCGCGCACGCCGGGGGCGAAGAGGCCCGCGTAGGGCAGGTTGACGAGGAACTCGTCCACGCCGTCCGCTGCCAGGGCGGGGTCGACGTCCGGCTCCAGGCCGACGGCGCGCTCCGCGTCCACCCGGTGCACGAGGGTCTCGAAGAGCATGCGGCGCGCCCAGAACCGGGCGTGCTGGTCCTCGCCCCAGGCCCACATCGGCGCCCCGGGGTCGGTGTCCCGCAGCACGGCCGCCACGGCCGGCACCCCGGCCGCCACCCAGCCGGGGTACCCGGCCGGGCTGCCGGGCAGCCCCAGCTCCACGTCGCGGGAGCGGGGCGGCTCCTGCACCAGCCGGGTCAGCAGCGCGCAGAACCAGCGCTGCAGCGCGCCCACGTGGTGGGTGAGGTCGGCCAGGGTCCAGTCGGGGCACGAGGGCACCGCGCTCGTGGGGTCGGCGCCGTCGACGGCCTCGGTGAAGCGCAGCGTCTCGCGTGCGATCGCCTCACGGTAGGTGTCGTACGGCAGCGGGTGCCCCGCCCTGCTCGTCGTGTCCATCGGCTGCGCCCGTCCTCGTTCCCCGTTGCGGATTCCGTCGTGCCCAGTGTGGCCGTTGGAGTCCGCTCGAAGGCAAGCCGGGCCGGCCGGCGGCTCGGTCAGCCGAGTCCGAGGACGCTCATGGTGCGCTCGGCCATGCGCCGTTCTCCCAGGGCGTTGGGGTGCACGGGGACGATGTTCTGCCCGAACAGCAGCGGCTCGATCCAGCGGGTGCCGACGGCCTGGCAGGCGTCGTGGCCCGTGGACGCCTGCGCGAAGTCCACGTACGTGGCCCCGCTCTCCTCGGCCGCGCGCCGGACGACGGCGTTGAGATGGGCCTGCATGGCGTGCAGGTAGGGGACGTCGCCGGAGGCGATCGGCAGCCTGACGAAGCAGGACGGGTCGGCGGTGGCGGGCGTGATCCACGGGTAGCCGAGCACCGCCACGCGGGCGCCCGGCGCCTTCGCGCGGACGCTGCCGAGAGCCGTCCTGAGGGCCGGGTAGGTGTTCGCGTCGATGGCGTCGTCGAAGGAGGAGCCGTACTTGTCCTTGCAGGGGCTGCCCTGGCCGCCGCTGAGGACGCCGGCGGTGCCGCAGGCCAGGATGGCGTTGATGAAGGTGCCGTTGTCGTTGCCGCCGATGGTCACGGTCACCAGGTCGGTGTCCGCGTCGACGGCGTTCACCTGCGGGGCGACGCCGGGGTACTGGGACGTGGTGAAGTCCTTGGTCTGGGCGGCGCCGCAGGTGACGTCGGTCAGGCGGGCGCCGGTGCGGGACGCGAGGACGTGCGGGTAGTTCGCCGTGGAGCGCAGACAGAGCGGGCTGGAGAGGTCGACGGGGAGGACGCCCGAGGCGGCGCTGTAACTGTCGCCGAGGGCCGCGTAGTTCAGCGGCGTGGCGGCCTGGGCGGTGGTTCCGGTGAGGCCGAGTGCCAGCGCACCGGCGGCGGCCGCTGTCGTGGTCATGACATGGCGCAAAGCGGGCATGTGCATCTGCTCTCTCTTCTCGTGGAGCGCGTGGGGCGCGTGGGGAGTACGCGGGCACAGCGGTGCGCGCGGACCGGTTCGCGAGAACGGGGCGGCTCGAGCAAGTGGGGAGTGCCGGCCGGCGGAGTACGGGCGAAAAAGCGCACGTCGCGGCCGCGCAGAACCGGCCACGGGATTACCGTGCGGTTCTACTGATAGGTAATGTGCGGGCGCCGCAGCGGCGAGTCAACAATGTTGACCGAACTTCTTGAAACGCTCACGTAACCCGATCTTCCAGCCGCTCGGCGGCCGGTTCACGCCCTGTTCGCGCGGCGGTCGCGAAGAGCCCGGTAAACCGGGCGGAGTCCCGCATAGGCTGTGCCGCATGCTGCAGACCGGTTCCGGCTCCACCACCCGTGACGCCATCCACGAGGCAGCCGCCCGGCTGTTCCGGGACCAGGGGTTCGCCAGGACCACCGTGCGCCGGATCGCCGCGGCCGCCGGGACCGACCCGGCCCTGGTGATCCGTCACTTCAAGAGCAAGGAGATGCTGTTCCTGGAGACGATGCACCTGGCGATCGACGACGCGCCCCTGTTCGACGTACCGCTGGAACGGCTCGGGGAGCGGCTGGCCGAACTCCTCCTCGACCTCGACGGCACCGCCCGCGGGATCTTCCTGGCGCTGGTGCACGGCAGCGGTGAACCGCAGATCCTCGACCGGCTGCGCGAGACGCACGAGAAGGTGCTCATCGCGCCCCTGCGCGACCGGCTGCGCGGCCCCGACGCCGACCTGCGCGCCCGGCTCGCCGCGTCGATGTCCGGGGGTCTGCTCTACGGCCTGTGGGTGGCCCGCGACGAGGGCCTGCTCCGCACCGACCGCGAGGAACTCGTCACGCGCTACGGCGCTCTCCTCCAGGAAGTCCTGACCCCGCGCGGGTGACCGGCTCCCCCCCGTACGCGCACACCCGGCGAGCGGCGCTCACCCGACGCGGGCTCCTCGCCCGCCGGGCGTGTAGTCGCTTATCTCGTACCGGACTTCGTCGTCGACGGCGTCGGCCGACCAGTCCACGGTGATCAGGCGGGGGTAGCCGGCTGAGGCGTACCGCGCGTCGGCCCGGTCCGCTCCCTCGCGCCGCGCCCGCTCCGCTTCCCGCACCAGTGTGCCGATGGTGGGCACGATCGCGGGCGAGCGCCTGACCACGGCGCGGCTCTCCGCGTCCAGTCCGGTCGCCCGCACCACCTTCCCCGCCCGCACGCTCACCCGGAACGAGCCGATCAGCTCCCGCTCCCCGCCGGTCGAGCGCAGGGTGTACGTGTAGGCGGACGGCTCCCGCCAGGCGATGCTCTGCGCCGGACGGGTGGAGACGGTGGGCGCCTGGCAGGCGACGGCCGCGCAGACCAGACCCGCGACCGACGCGAGGCGCGGCAGCGGGGAGCGGGATGTGGAGCGTACGGAGTTCATGGGTCGCCTCTCGGCCTCTTCGGGTGTCCCTCCTTCGACGCCGGTGGACGTCAAGAAGTTCGGCCCAGGTCCGGGGCGTCCACGTCACCGCTCGGAGTCCCGCGCCAGGGTGCGGCTCACCCGCACGCCCACGGCCGCGACGAGCAGCACCGCGCACCCCGCGAACACCAGCCCGGCGCCGCGCAGCCCCAGCGCCGACGTCAGGGCGCCCACCCCGACGACCGGCAGCGAGATCCCCACGTAGGCGACGACGAAGAACGCCGAGATGGTGGCGCCCTGATGGGCCTCCGGCGCCGCCGAGCTGACCTCGCTCAGGCCGGCGCGGAACGCCATTCCCTGTCCGGCGCCGCCGGTCAGCGCGCCGGCGAGCAGCACGGGGAAGGACGTCAGCAGCAGCGAGAGCGCGATGAGGAGGAGTCCGGCGACGAGCACCGCGCAGCCCCAGGGCAGGGCCCGGCGCGCACCGATCCGGCCCATGAGGAGCTGCCCGCCGGTGGAGGCGCAGAACACGCAGAACACCACGGCGCCGGCGACCGCCAGGTTGTGCTCCCCCAGGGTCTGGTCGAGGAAGGCCGGGGCGACCGCGGTGAACAGCCCGAGCACGGAGAACCCGGCGAAGGCGGCGAGGGCGCAGGGCGCGAACACCCCCCGCACCTCCGGCGGCACCCTCATCCCCTGCGGCCGCAGCGACTCCCTCGGATGCGAGCGGCGCACGGTCTCGGGCAGCAGGCAGACCACCACCGCGGCCACCGCGAGCAGGGCGAGGTGGACGGCGAACGGCAGTTTCAGCGGCTGCGGCGCGTACTCGGCGAGGACGCCGGACATCAGCGGGCCGAGCCCCAGCCCGCCCATGTTGGCCGCGGTCGCCGCGAACCCGGCCCTGGCGTGCCTGCCCGGCGGGGCCAGTTCGAGGACGGCCGCCGTGCCGGTGCCGCTCAGCACTCCGGCCGAGAAACCCGACAGCACCCGGCCCGTGTACAGCAGGGGCAGTCCGCCCTCGGTCAGGAAGCACACCGCGCTGAGCGCGGACAGGCCCAGCGCCGCCAGCAGCATCGGCCGCCGCCCGAGCACGTCGGAAAAGCCTCCGGCGACCAGCAGGGCGGTGATGACGCCGACCGCGTAGGCGGCGAACACCACCGTCACGACGAGTTCGGAGAAGCCGAGCTGCTGCCGGTACAGCCCGTACAGCGGCGTGGGCAGGGTGGTGCCCATCATCCCGACGGCGAAGACGGCCGCGGCGGCCAGGTAACCCGGCCGCCGCCGGTCCGCCCGCCGGTCCTGACCGCGGTGCTCTGTGGCGCTACTGATCACACTCCACCTTAGGCACCGGCCGCCCGGCGACCGCGCAAGGCGGCTGCTAGGCCGAGTCCCGGACCACCAGCTCCGGGTCGAAGACGACCGAGGTGGGAGCGGTGCGGACGCCGTGGATGTGCTCGTCGAGCAGCCGGGCCATGTCGGCCGCCATGTCCTCCACCGGCTGGCGGACGGTGGTGAGCGGGGGCCGGCAGGTGGTGGCGACGGTGGAGTCGTCGAAGCCGACCACCGCGACGTCCTCGGGCACCCGGCGGCCGTGTTCGCGCAGCACCTGGCAGGCGCCCTGGGCCATCAGGTCGTTCGCCGCGAACACCCCGTCCAGGTAGGGGTGTTCGGCCAGCAGGTCGGTCATGGCCGCGATGCCGGTGTCCAGGGTGAAGCCGCCCTCGGCGACGGGCACGTACGGGTGGCCGTGCCGGGCGAGGGTGTCGCGGAAGCCGGCCAGCCGCTCCTGGCTCGCGGCGACGGCCAACGGGCCGCAGATCGTGGCCAGTCTGCGGCGGCCGCGGGCGAGCAGGTGTTCCGCGGCGAGCCGGCCGCCGTCCCGGTGGGCCAGGTCGACATAGCTGAGCGGGACCGGGCGGGAGGGGCGGGCGAAGAGCACCGCGGGCAGCCGGGCCTCGGCCAGCAGGGCGGGCAGCGGGTCGTCCGCGTGGCTGGAGACGACCAGCGCGCCGTCGGCCCGGCCCTGCCGCAGATAGGTCAGCACCTCCTGGCGGGCCTCGGCGGACTCGGCGAACATCAGCACGGGGTGCACCGAGCGCGGCCGCAGACGGCCCACGATCCCGGCGACCACCCGCCCGAAGAAGGGGTCGGCGAACACCCGGGCCGCGAAGGCCGCCTGGGCCTCGCCTGAGGTCTCCCCGGCGCCGGACACGACCAGGGCCACGGTCTCGGTCCGCCGGGTGACGAGGGAGCGGGCGGCCCGGTTGGGCGCGTACCCGGTCCGTTCGATGGCCCGGCGGACCACCTCCTGGATCGCCGGGTCCACGTTGCGCACGCCGTTGACGACCCGGGAAACGGTCGCGCGGGAGACGCCGGCCTCCCGGGCGACGTCCTCCAGCGTGGGGGCCTGTCTGCTCATGCCCGCACCCTAACGGCCCGGCGGCGCACGGGGATAGAGCGCTCTCCGCGCCGGCCCGCGCGGTGCTCAGGGCCGGTCGAGCACGTCCACCTCCAGGCTCAGGGGCAGGTCTCCCGCCGAGCGGCCCGCGAGGATCCGGCAGGGTCCGGGCTCCGTCCGCCAGGCGCCCGCGCGGACGTCCCAGTGGCACAGCGCACGTGCCGGGATCCGCACCTGCGCGACGGCGCTCTCGCCGGGCCGGGCCCGGACCGCCGCCCAGCCGGCGAGCCATCTCTCCGGATGGCCGACGGCGCTCGGGCCGGGGCGGGCGAGATAGATCTGCACTACCTCACGGCCGGCGCGCGTGCCGGTGTTCCGCAGCCGCACCCGTACGGTGAGATCCTCTCCGGCCGGGGTCCGCTCGGGGCCCGAGAGCCGCTCGTACTCCCAGATGGTGTAGCCGAGTCCGTGCCCGAACCAGTACGCGGGGGTGCGCCGGGCGCGGAGCCAGCCGCGGTGGCCGACGTGCACGCCTTCGTCGTAGGAGATCCGGCCGGCTTCCGGCCGGGTGCGGGTGACGGGGGCGTCGGTGAGCGTCGCGGGCCAGGTGGTGGGCAGCCGACCGCCGGGTTCGGTCCGGCCGAGCAGTACGTCGGCCAGGCCGCCGCCGGCCTCCTGGCCGGGGAACCAGGCGAGCAGCAGGGCGCCGACCTCGTCCCGCCAGGGCAGTTCCACCGGGCCGCCGCTGTTGACGACGGCCACCGTGCGCGGGTTGGCCCGGGCGACCGCGCGGACCAGGGCGTCCTGCTCCGGGCCGAGCCCAAGGTCCGAGCGGTCGCGTCCCTCGGACTCCTGCTGCTCGCCGGTGCCGACCACCACCACCGCCACGTCCGCCTCGCGGGCCGCCCGGGCCGCGGCCGCGAGGGCCTCGGCGGCGCGTGGTGCGGGGGGTTCGGCGCCGACGACGGTGGCCCGGCCGGTGCCGGGGGCGAGTTCGCGGCGGGCGACCAGCAGCGGGGTCGTGCCGCGGGTCAGTCGCGCGGTGACGACCCTGGTGGGCGGACTGACGTGGAGGACGGCCGGGTCGTCGGTCGTGGCGGCGAACTCGCCGTCCAGCAGCGGGTCTCCGTCGAGGTGCAGGCTGAGGCGGCCGAATCCGGCGACGCCGATCCGCCAGGCGTCGGAGGTGCGGGGGTGCAGTCGCGCGCTGATCTCCACGGTGTGCGCGCCCGGTGGCAGCGGCGGCTCGAGCTGCCGACCGCCGCGCCGGTGTCCCGCGTACAGCTCGGTACCGGAGGAGTCCAGGACGCGCAGCAGCACACCGGGGGCGGCGGTGCGCGGGTCGGCGGCGAGGGTCATGTCCAGCGGCGGGGGCGGGCCGTCCGGCGCCGGTCCGGGTACGTGGACGACCCGGGCCCGGCCGCGCAGACCGGCCCGGATGCCGTCCAGCAGCGACACCTCGTCCTGGGGGAAGACACCGGCGCTGCCGCCGCCCTGGGTGCGGGTGCGGGCCGCGGGGGCGCCGACGACGGCGACCGTGCCGAGGTGTCCGGGGTCGAGCGGCAGGACGCCCCGGTTGGCCAGCAGTACGGAACCGGCCGCGACCGCCCGCCGGGCCAGGGCCCGCGCCTGCCGGGACCGCAGCGGCGGCCGGGCCGGGCGGTCCGGGCCGCCGATGACGCCGCACCAGGCGGCCAGCCCCAGCAGCCGGCGCACCTTGTCCGTCACGGCCCGCTCCGCGACCTCGCCCGCTTCCACGGCCCGCGCCAGCGACTCGCCCCACTCCCCCGCCGGTCCGGGCATCTGGAGGTCGAGACCGGCCCGGGCGGTGTCCAGGGTGCCGCGTACCGCGCCCCAGTCGGAGACGACCACGCCGTCGAACCCCCACTCGGCCTTCAGGGGCCTGGTCAGGAGTGCGTGCGCGGTCATGGTGGTGCCGTTCACGCGGTTGTACCCGGCCATCACCAGCCGGACGCCCGCCGCCACCGCCGCCTCGAACGGCGCGAGGTGGACCTCGCGCAGGGTCCGCTCGTCGATCGAGGCGTCGGCGGTCAGCCGGTCGGTCTCGGCGTCGTTCGCCACGAAGTGCTTGGCCGTGGCGGCGACTCCGTGCGCCTGGATGCCCCGGATCAGGGCGGCCCCGGTCCGGGCGGTGAGCAGCGGGTCCTCCGAGAAGCACTCGAAGTGCCGCCCGGCAAGGGGGCTGCGGTGCAGATTGAGGTTCGGGGCGAGGACGACGTGCACGCCCTTGCGCCGGGCCTCGGAGGCGAGGAGACCGCCGAGTTCCTCGACCAGCGGTTCGTCCCAGGTGGCGGCGAGCGCGGTGGCCGAGGGCAGCAGGACGGAGGTGTCGCGCTCGTCCCAGCCCTCTCCGCGCACCCCCGCCGGCCCGTCCGAGAGCACCAACTGGCCCAGTTCCACGGAGGCTTCCGCCGCCGTGCGCCAGGTGGTGGCGCCGGTCAGCAGGCGGACCGCGGTCCGCAGGGTCAGCTTGCCGAGCAGCCGGTCGAGTTCGTCCCCGTCGGTCATCCTCACCCCTCCCTTCCGCCGGCCGCCCGGGTCAGCCGTAGACGCCGAACTCGTACAGCGAGTAGCCGTAGCCGGTGCCCCGCGCGGTGCCGTTGACGCGCACGTAGCGGCCGGTGCCGGTGACGTCGAAGTCGTCCACGCCGCCGTTGCCGTCCGTCACGGTGCGCACGGTGCGCCAGGTCCGCCCGTCGTCCGAGGTCTGCACGGTGTACGCCTTCGCGTACGAGGCCTCTCACAGCAACTGGACGTGCCGGAACGCCGTGCGGGCGCCGAGGTCGACCTGGATCCACTGCGGGTCGCTCCAGTCGCTCGCCCAGCGGGTGTTCTGGTTCCCGTCGACGGCGTCGGCGGCGGGGCACGGGCAGTCGCCGTAACCCGGCTGGTACGAGGAGGCGGTGGCAGGTTTGCCCAGCGCGAGGTTCGTGCCGCTCGGGGCGGGCGGGACGACCCGGACGGACCTGGTCTCGACGCCGACGTTGCCGTGGCCGTCGGTCACCTTGACGTACACCTTCCAGACGCCGGGCCGGTCGGGCGCGGTGACCCTGAGGCGGCCGCCGCCGAGATCGGTGAAGGGCAGCGGGGTGAGGTCCTTGCTCTGGTCGATGTACATGCTGTTGTCCAGGACCTCGTAGGAGAGCGCGTCCCCGTCCGGGTCGGCGGCCCGGACGGCGAGGGTCAGGTCCCGGCCCGCCTGCACCCGGCCGGCGTCTCCCTCGACGGTCAGGTCGGAGATCACCGGCGGCGTGTCGTCACGGGAGGTGTCGCCGCCGTAGGCCCTCTTGACCGCGTAGTACGACAGCCGTCTCTGGCCGGCGGGCAGGAGGTTGAACCAGATGCCGCCGAAGTCGTACTCGGTGCCGTAGTGGAACATCGTGGCGCCGAGGGCGACTCCCCGGTGCCCGGTGACGCAGCTCCAGGCCCGCGTGTATCCGTCGGCCTTGGCGCGGTCTCCCGGCTCCTGGGGCACGCCGTTGGCGTCGTCGGGCACCTCCCACTCACCGGCCGGACCGGTCTCGGTGATGATGTAGGGCTTGGTGTAACCGCCCTGCTCCCAGGCGGACCTGACGTCGCAGACCGCGTTGTAGGAGTTGACGGCGTACAGGTCGAGGTCGGGTGCGTTCCTCTTGAAGTACGGCCAGGCGCCGACCCAGGCGTCGGTGGAGGTCACCGGGTGGCCGGGGTCGACGGCGTGGATCCGCTTCGCCACGTCGTTGACGAAGGAGGTGTAGGCGTCGCGCTGGCGTTCCAGCTCGGTTCCGCTGTAGCAGTTCTGCAGGCCGAGCACCGACTCGTTGCCGACGTCCCACATGAGGACGCCGGGGTTGTCCTTGTAGGTCTGGACCCACTTGGGGAACTCGTCCAGCATCCGGGTCCTGTAGGCGGTGTCGGTCACGTAGTTCACGCAGCCGCCGCTGCCCGGTCCGCCGCCGGGCTGGAGCCAGAACCCGGCGATGACCTTGAGGCCGTGCGCGGCGGCGGAGTCGAACAGCGGCTTGCTGGAGGCGTCGGTGCCCCAGGTGCGGATGGTGTTGACGCCCATGGACTTCAGGTCGGGCATGTACCTGTCGGCGTCGGCGATGGACGGGCCCCAGGTCAGGCCCTTGACCTGGTACGGCTTGCCGTCGACGGTCAACTGCCAGTCGCCCTGGGCTCCGGTCACCTCGACGACGCCGCCGGCCGCGCGGGCCTGCGCGGCGGGGAGTGCGGTGAGGGCGCCGAGGGTCAGCACGCCGGCGGTGAGGGGCGCGGCGAGGCGGCGCGCGCGGGTGCGGGGTGGTGGGGTCATGGTGTGGGGTCTTCCGGTCGGTGAGGGGGTCAGGGGAGGCGGTAGTCGGCGCCGAGGGCCGCGCCCGCTTCCGGGTGCGTCTCGTCGTAGCCGCGTGCGTCGCACTGGAGTCCGCCGACGACGCAGTGGTCGACCAGCGCCTTGAGCGTGCGGTCGTCCCAGGCGTTGAAGAAGTCGTAGTGGAAGCTGTGGCCGGGTCCGCTGGCCAGCCGCACCTTCGACATGTCGCCGTTGACCGGGAACGCCATCTTGAACTCGATCATCGGCAGCGCCACCGGGTGGTCGGCGGGGCAGACGTTGTCGTTGGTGCCGGGCTTCACCACCGGGTAGGCCATGTGGCTCTTGTGGTCGGGGGTGTCCAGGTACCGGCCGTCCCAGCAACTCGGGGCCTGGAAGCGGATGTTGAGCTGGACGTCGGGCCGGGAGGGGCAGCTCGCCGGGAATTCGGTGTTGAAGAAGCTGTCTCCGCACTCCCAGCCCTCGACGAAGCCGGGGTGGTGGCGGAACTCGTCGGCGCTCTGCGTGGGGCTGCCGACGACGAACCGCAGCCCCTTGGGGAAGGGCCGGACGCTGGTGTAGTCGGTGACGCCGGCCTTGTAGTAGATGACCTGCGGTCCGGTCGGCAGGACCGGCCTGTCCCCGTTGTAGAGGGTGGGCATCCAGTAGCCGGAGAGGTCGCCCGGGGCCTTGCAGGCGGTGCCGCCCGCGCTCAGCGTCGCGGTCGTACTGCTCGCGTTCGTGGTGGTGTTGCCCAGGAACGTGTGGTCGTGGGACTTGCCGGGCTGCTGCGGATAGACGATCGGGTCGTCCGGCCTGGTGTGGCTGACCGAGCAGTTGGCCTGGAACTCGTGGAAGTAGCGGTGCGGGGGGTTCTGCGCCGACGGGGTGACGCCGGTGACCGGGGGGTTCGCGGGGATGTAGCCGTCGCCGTCGGGGTCCTCGGGTGAGGAGGCGGTGGACAGCGCCATGGTGTGGCCGGTGTGCGTGACGGCCGCGGACGGCGTGGAGGACGCGGCGACCCCGCCGAGTCCGAGCGGGGTCAGCAGCAGGGCGGAGGTGACGAGCGCGCCCGACAGGATCTTCGATCTCCGTGACATACGGGCTCCTCGGAGGGAGGTGGGGGCTGTCGTACGGACTGGGAGAGCGCTCTCCCACCGCTGGAGTGTTGGGGCGGCGACGGGAGGTGTCAAGGGAATCGACCAAAGGATCAGCGATGCTCTTTCGCTCACTTCTCGAAGGCATGGGTGGGAATGTGACGGTCACTCAGGGGCCTTGCGCAGAAATCCCGTCGTAACTCTTGACGCATCGTTCACGCCAATGAAGCATCCAACGTCGAGAGAGCGCTCCCACGCCCCGCATCGTTCATTTCCTGAACCAGGAGAGCCGCGCATGCCCCCCTCCTCCCCCACTTCCCCCTCCTCGCCCTCGGTCGGCCGCCGGACCGTGCTCGGCGCCGCGGCCGCGGCCGTGCCGGTGCTGGCCGGCGCGGCCGCCCCGGCCGGCGCCGCGACCGGGCGCCGCCGGTCCCCGCGCGCCCTCCGCGGTGGCGGCGACCTCGGTCCGAACGTGCTCGTCTTCGACCCGGCGACGCCCGGCATCCAGGCCGAACTGGACGAGGTCTTCGCGAAGCAGGAGTCGGCCCAGTTCGGCACCGGCCGCTACGCGCTGCTGTTCAAGCCCGGCACGTACCACGGCCTGAACGCTCAGATCGGCTTCTACACCTCCATCGCGGGCCTGGGCCTGTCCCCCGACGACACGACCATCAACGGTGACGTGACGGTCGACGCGGGCTGGTTCGACGGCAACGCCACGCAGAACTTCTGGCGTTCGGCCGAGAACCTCGCCCTGGTACCCGCCAACGGCACCAACCGGTGGGCGGTCGCCCAGGCGGCGCCGTTCCGCCGGATGCACGTGCGGGGCGGACTGGACCTGGCGCCGTCCGGCTACGGCTGGGCGAGCGGCGGCTACATCGCCGACTGCCGGATCGACGGCCAGGTCGGGCCCTACTCGCAGCAGCAGTGGTACACCCGCGACAGCGTCATCGGCAGCTGGCTCAACGGCGTCTGGAACATGGTGTTCTCCGGCGTCCAGGGCGCCCCGGCACAGGGCTTCCCGAACCCGGTGTACACCACGCTGGACACCACCCCGGTCTCCCGGGAGAAGCCGTTCCTGTACGTCAGCGGAGCCGAGTTCCGGGTCTTCCTGCCGGAGAAGCGGACCAACGCCCGCGGGGTGACCTGGGGCAACGGCACGCCGAGGGGCACGTCCCTGCCGCTGTCGCGGTTCTACGTCGCCAAGCCGGGCGTCAGCGCGGCCACCCTCAACCAGGCGCTCGCCCAGGGTCTGCACCTGCTGCTCACACCCGGCGTCTACCACCTGGACCGGCCGATCCAGGTCGACCGCCCCAACACCGTGGTCCTCGGCCTCGGTTACGCCACTCTCGTGCCCGACAACGGGACCACGGCCCTGAAGGTCGCCGACGTCGACGGCGTCCGGCTCGCCGGGTTCCTGATCGACGCCGGGCCGGTCACCTCCCGGACGCTGCTGGAGATCGGCCCGGCGGGCGCCGCCAAGGACCACTCGGCCAACCCGACCACGGTGCAGGACGTCTTCGTGCGCATCGGTGGCGCGGGCGCCGGCAAGGCCACCACCAGCATCGTGGTCAACAACCGGCACACCATCGTCGACCACACCTGGGTGTGGCGCGCCGACCACGGCACCGGCGTCGGCTGGGAGACCAACCGCGCCGACTACGGCGTGGTGGTCAACGGCGACGACGTGCTCTGCACCGGGCTCTTCGTGGAGCACTTCAACAAGTACGACGTGCAGTGGAACGGCCAGCGGGGCCGCACGATCTTCTTCCAGAACGAGAAGGCGTACGACGCCCCGAACCAGGCGGCGATCCAGAACGGCTCCGTCAAGGGCTACGCGGCCTACAAGGTCGGCGACCACGTCACCGCGCACGAGGGCTGGGGCCTGGGCAGCTACTGCTACTACAACGTCGATCCGGGCATCGTCCAGCACCACGGCTTCTCCGCGCCGAACCGGCCGGGCGTGAAGTTCCACGACCTGCTGGTGGTCTCGCTCGGCGGCAACGGGCAGTACGAGCACGTGATCAACGAGACGGGGGCCCCGACCTCGGGCACGTCCACGACGCCGTCCACGGTGGTCTCGTACCCCTGAGGCTCCGGCGCACGGGGGCGAGGGGCCAGGGCTACAGGTCGAACTCCACGTGCCGCAGGTCGGTGAACTCCACCTCCAGGCCGTGGGCGCGGCGGCCGCTGCCGCGGAAGTAGTCCTCGCCCAGGGCCTCCGCGGTGATCTGCCGCAGCCGGTCCTCGCCTGCCCCCGCCTCCGCGCCTCGAAGAGGCGGGCGGCCTGCTGCGGAGGCAGGCGCCAGGGCGAGGTGGCGCAGCCGGGCGTCGTCGGTGGACCCGGGCGCGGCCGGGTAGCCGAACCGCGCGCGGGTGTCGACGACGATGCCGGTGCTGGTGGCCGCGGTCCGTCGCGCCCGCGCGCGGACCTGCGGCTGCCGGCGGTCGGCGACCTCGCGTTCCATGCGCTGCGCGAGATCCGGCCGCGGGCGCCGAACCTGGTCCTTCACACGCCTCGCTCATGTGGCCGGCGGCAGCCTGGGCCCACCATCCAGACCCCACTGTTGGGCGCAAAAGGCGCGGAAGGTCAATTATTTCGTGACGTCGGTCACAATGCTCAGCGAATTGCCCTGTGTACTTAGTAGATGCGCCATGGCGTACATCTGAGTGTTTGTCCGTCTTGACCTGGATGTGAATCCTGCGGTGTGTGTCGGAATTCCGTCCGACCGACCGGCGCGCCTATTGCCCCCCACCGTAGGGCTTCTGACGCTGCGACAGATTTCTCTCCTGTCGCTGCGTGGGGACCGGAGGCCCGCGCACGGCCCTGGCGAGGTCCTGAGATCTACGAAGCGACGTAGTAGTAGGACCCATTGCGTGCCTGTCGAGCCGTTCTAAGAATGTCGCCCCACAGGACGTCGCTGCAGTTCGGAACCGGTGTTCACGCCGAGTCGACCGCGCGCTGTGGCGCTCGGCGTCACCGAGTAAGTAGGAGCCCCCCACATGAAGTCGTCCCGACTGTCCCCGATGTTCCTCGCCTTCGCTCTCGGCCTGGGTCTGTCCTCCAGCGCGCTGGCTGTGGCAGCGCCGGCGAGCGCCCAGCCGACCGCCACCCCCTCCGATTCCGCCGATACCTCCGTGGCGGGTTACACCGGGTCGGCTGAGGAGGCTGCGAACAACAAGGCGTTCTTCGAGGCCGTACTCAAGTCGGTCGCCGAGAAGGGCGCCGCCCAGCCGAGCGGGCAGGCGGTGACGCTCCACTACGACGTCTCCAAGGCGCCGAGCTTCCGTTCGCAGATATCGAGCGCGGCCGAGATCTGGAACAGCTCCGAGTCCAACGTCAAGCTCGAGGAGGCCTCGAGCGGTTCGAGCAGCGCCGACTTCTCCTACTCCGAGGGCAACGACTCCCGCGGGTCCCACGCCTCCACCGACGGCCACGGAAGCGGCCAGATCTTCCTCGACTACACCCAGGTCCAGCAGTACGACGCGATTCGCGTCGTCACCCACGAGACCGGGCACGTCTTGGGCCTGCCGGACGACTACAGCGGGCCGTGCAGTGAGCTGATGTCGGGCGGCGGACCCGGCCCGTCCTGCACCAACCGCAACCCGAACGCCACCGAGCGTGCGCGTGTCGACGAGCTGTGGGCCGGCGGTGGCGCGCAGGCTTCGGGTACGGGGAACCAGTCCGGTGGCGGCCCGAGCACTGCGCCGTCGACACCGCCCGTGGCCCCGGGCACGGGGAATCCGTCCGCCGGTGACCCGAGCACTGCACCGTCGGCACCGTCCGTGGTCCCGGGCACGCAGGACCCGTCCGCCGGCGGCCCGAGCACTGCATGGCCGGCATGGCCCGTGGGGCCGGGTCAGGGTCCGTGGCCTCCGCACCACCGGACGATCTGGAATTGATCGCGTTCCCGCCCATCGCGCGCCCAGGCGTGAGATCCGGTGGGAACTGGCTGGTCGATCTTGTGACGCCTCGATCGCGGGCTTCGGCCTCGAACCGGGCGAGTCGCCGCCTCGAGAAGAGGTGAGGGTTTCCTGCCGCCCTGGATCAGGCGCAGGTGCCCGGATCGGGCGTGGCGGGGCGGCCACGGGGTGCGGGTCAGCCAGTCCTCGAAGCGCACTGGCCCCGCGGGGCCCCGGACGCCTGTGTCGCACTGCATCCGTGCCAGTGCGGCACAGGCCCACGCCCGCAGTAGTCCGTCCGGGCACTCCCCTGGGCCGCTTCCCAGCCGGTCGCTGGGAGGCATCGAGGCGTCCGTGAGGCCTTCTGCGGCTCGTCCCAGGTCCGGCCCTCGGCCGCGACGGGCGCCTCTCCCCCGGTACCCCATGCGCGCCGCCTGGGGCCGATCATGTCACCGCGAGACTTCCGGTAGGGTTTGGCAGGGTGCCGGCAGTCCGGGTCGCCTCGGCCGCCGGCTACGACACCGGGCGTCCAGGCAGACCCTTCCGCGCGCCGGGACGCCGCTCGACGGTAGGTTGATCGCCATGAGTGACAACGTGTACTTCGACATCACGATCAACGACGAGCCGGCCGGCCGGATCGTCTTCAAGCTGTTCGACGACGTGGTCCCCAAGACCGCCAGGAACTTCCGCGAGCTGGCCACCGGCCAGAACGGCTTCGGTTACGCCGGTTCCTCTTTCCACCGCATCATCCCGCAGTTCATGCTCCAGGGCGGCGACTTCACCCGGGGCAACGGCACCGGCGGCAAGAGCATCTACGGCGAGAAGTTCGAGGACGAGAACTTCAACCTCAAGCACGACCGTCCGTACCTGCTGAGCATGGCGAACGCGGGCCGGAACACCAACGGTTCGCAGTTCTTCGTCACCACGATCGTCACCGACTGGCTCGACGGCAAGCATGTCGTCTTCGGCGAGGTCGTCGAGGGCCAGGACCTGGTGAAGCGCATCGAGGGGCTGGGCAGCCGCAGCGGCACGCCGAGCGCCAAGGTCACGATCGCCGAGAGCGGGACGGTCTAGCAGCCGCCAGGGCGGTCCGTCCCATGACGCCGCCCCCCGAACGGCCCGCGCCGGCGAGCGGCCGCGCCCGGAACCGGGCCCGGCCCGCTCCGCTGCGCTTCGACGGCTGGATCGCGGGGGTCGGAACGTCCTCCGGCACCCGCCTGGTGGTGGGGCACTGGGTCCGCACGCCCTTCGGCCCGTTCAGCGACGTGATGCTCGAACGGGCCGACGGCCACCGGCTGCTCATGGCCCCCACCCCGCGCACGGCGCGGTTCATCGCCGGCACGTACGCCTTCGACGAGGTACGGGTCGTGCCGGTGAGCGTGCACACGGGCGACCGCTCCTGGACCGTGGAGGCGGAGTCGCTGCTGCGGCTGTGCTTCACCGTGGGGCGGCGCGGAGCGACGGGGCTGCTGCTGAGGGCCGTCCCGGGTGCGCTGGCCGCGTCGCCGGCCTGGACCGCCGTGACGGATCCGCTCGCCCGGCTGCTGATGGGCGTACGCACGCGCGGGAGCGCGGGCGGGGGCCGGCGCGAGTGGTACGGAGCGCGTGATCTGCACGCCCTCACCTCGGCGACGGCCTCGTTCGAGGGCCGGAACCTGGGCGCCCTCCGACCCGTCGCTCCGCCCGTGCGCTTCGGTTTCGGCTCCACCCCGCCCCGGCCCTCCCTCGTACGCGTGACCACCACGGTGCGGGAGACGCCCGGGTGACGATGCCCGCGGAACGGCTCTGGGGCCATGGCTCCCGGCGCCGTTCGCCCGGTGTACTCCCTCCGGTGACGGGGACCCGGCAGCCGGAGCTGAGCGTGCCGCCCTCCGGAGGGGACCGAGCGGAGCGGCTCCTTTCGTCGGATCATGGCACCAGGGGCTCGACCGGTGCCCGCCCGCTCCGGGGGGCGACGTACGGCCGTCGGTGACGAGCCCGGGTGCGGCGAGCACGGGAGGGACCCGTGAGGCAGTGGCGGCGCGGCCTCCACCGCGCGTGGGAGTGGCTCGGTGTGCGCGTGCTGTTCCGGCGCGGGCGGGATCTGGAACTGATGCACCGGGCGATGGGGTTCGCCACACTGGCCCTGGTGACGCTCGCTCCGCTGCTGATCGTGGTCGCGGCCGGAGATCCGCTGGTGCGGGGCGGTTTCGCGTCCTGGCTCACCGACGGCATGGGCCTGTCCGGCCAGTCCGCCGACGCGCTCACCGGGATCATCAGTCCACCGCGCAAGGTCATCGGCACCACCAGCCTGCTCAGCCTGGTGCTGCTGGCCGTGTTCGGGGTGTCGTTCGCCGGCAGTGTGCAGAACGGCTACGAACGCGTCTGGGGTCTCGCGGCCGGCCCCTGGCACCGGGTCTGGCGGCAGGCGACCTGGCTCGTGGTGCTGACCGGCTACCTCTATCAGGAGGTCCAGACCCGGCCGGCGCTGCACGGGACGGCGCGGATCGTGGTGTCGGTGCTGAGCGGGGTGCTGTTCTTCTGGTGGGGCCAGCGTTTCCTGCTGGGCGGCCAGGTCAACTGGCGCCGTCTGCTGCCGGGCGCGATCGCCACCGTCGCCGGCCTGGCCGGGCTGCGCGCCTTCTCGTACCTCGTCTTCACCCCGCTCATCGTCACCAACGCGCTGAACTACGGGGCGGTCGGGACGGTGCTGGTGGTCGAGTCCTGGCTGATCGGGGTGGGCTTCGTCGTGTACGGGGGCGCGCTGTTCGGCCGCTGGTTCTGCGAGCACCACTGGATGCCGGTCCACGAGGAGTGAGAGTCGCGCCGCGCGGTGCGGCAGCGCTCATGAGGCGTGGGCGGGTGCGGCGAGCAGGCCGGGCCAGTCCTGGGCGGCGGCCCAGCCGGCGAAGGTGTGCCAGCCGACCTCGGGGTGGGCGCGGCGCAGGGCGCTGACGTCGACGTCGAGGCCGGTGGTGCCGAAGTACCCGAACATCGCCGCGAGGTCGTGCGAGTGGGTGCGGACCTGGGCGAGGGGCACCTCGTGGTGTCCGACCGGCAGGCCGGTGACGCCGGCCAGCACTTCGGCGATCCCGACGGCGGTGAGTTCGTCCGAGGCGATGTCGATCCGGCGGCCGGTGAACTCGGCGCGGCAGACCAGGGCCAGGGCCGCGAAGGCGCCGATGTCCTCGGCGGGGATGAGGGTGAGGGGGCGGTCCCCGGGCATGGGCCAGGCGAAGGTGTTCTCGCGCAGGCCCTCCAGCGTCCAGCCGGTGGTGAAGTTGTCCATGAAGGCCGCCGGGGCGACGACCGTCCAGGGAATGCCCGTCGTCGCCAGGTGCCGCTCGATCTCGGCCTTGCTGTCGTAGTGCGGTATACCCGTGCGGCGGTCGGCGTGCGCCGCGGAGGTGAGCACGACGTGCCCGAGACGGGCGTCCGCCGCCGCGTCGAGCAGGTTCCTGCCCTGGCGCACCTCGGTCGCGGTGTCCGTGCCGAACGGGGTGGTCACCGCGAAGAGGGAGTCGGCGCCCGCGAGGGCCGCGTCCAGGGAGGGGCGGTCGTCGAAGTCGGCGCGGCGGACGTCGGCGCCGAGCCGGCCCAGGGCCGCGGCCGCCGGTGCGGCCGGGTCGCGGGTGAGGGCGCGGACGCGGTGGCCGGCTGCGAGCAGTGCGCGGGCGGTGGCTCCGCCCTGGGCGCCGGTCGCACCGGTGACGGCGATGGTGAGCATGGGGGCTCCTCCGAGGAGAGTCGGGGTTCGGGGTGGCGCGGGACGGCGCGCAGCGAACACTGCGCGGCACATCGGTTGCGCCACGCAGAAACATATCCCGATTCCCCTGCGTCGCGCAGGTAATTAACCACCGCAGGCCACCCCGGCGCCGCGCGGTGCCGACGCTCAGGGTTCGCGGTGTTCGTGCGCCGCCTGCTCCAGGGCCTCCGCCTCGGCCTCGGCGATGCGCGTCTCGGCCTCCACGTCCACGGAGCGCGTCAGCCACCAGTACAGGAGCGCGGAGACCGGCAGCCCCACGAACAGCGAGATGTCGGCTCCGCCGAGCGCCTCGGCGGCGGGACCGACGAAGAGCTTCCCGACGGAGAAGAACGGGACCATGACGGCGAAGCCGACCAGGTAGGCGATGATGCCGTGCCACCCCCAGCGGCCGTAGATGCCGCGCGGGTTGAAGATCTCGGCGATGGCGTAGTGACCGCGGCGCACGACGTAGTAGTCCATGAGGTTCACAGCGGTCCACGGGATGAACAGGTAGAGCACCAGCAGCAGGAAGTCGTTGAAGTTCTCCAGGAAGTGGGCGGTCGCGGCGAGCGCGCCGACCAGCGAGAGCGCCGCGGTCAGCCCGATGGTCAGCAGCCGTACGCGCAGGGTCGGCCGCACCCGCCGGAAGGAGTCCATGCCGCTGATGAGGGTCAGCGAGCCGCCGTACATGTTCAGTGCGGTGACGGAGATCAGGCCCAGGGAGGCGAAGAGCAGCACGATCGCGCCGAACCCGTCGAACACCTTGTCGCCGGCGGCGTTGATGGACCGGATCGTCTCGAAGTCCTTGCCGGCCCAGGCGGCCAGCAGGGTGCCGAGCACCATCAGCCAGATGCCGCCGAGCGCGGAGCCGAAGTAGGTCCAGTAGAAGGTCTTGCGGACCGTCACGTCCGGCGGCAGGTAGCGCGAGTAGTCCGAGACGTAGATGGCCCAGCTGATCTGGTAGCCGGCGACCACGCCGAACTGGGCGAGGAACGGGGTCCACCGGAAGCCGCCGACGTCGAAGGAGCCCGCCGGGTAGTGCAGGTTGACCAGGACCCCGACGGTGAAGACGCCGAAGACGACCAGGAAGGTGTAGGTCAGGAAGCGTTCGGCCTTGTGGATGATGTCGTAGCCCACCAGGGCGATGACGAGCGCGATCGCGGTGACCACGACCACCCAGAACCTGACGCCTCCGTGCAGCGTGGTGTGCAGCGCGTCGGCGGCGAGGATGCTGTTGAAGACGTTGAACCCGGCGTACTGGACGTAGGCGAAGAGCCACACCAGCAGGGCGCCGACGTAGCCGAACTGGGGCCGGGACTGGATCATCTGCGGCAGGCCGAGCTGGGGGCCCTGGGCCGAGTGGAAGGCCATGAAGAAGGTGCCGATGACGGTGCCGGCGACGATGGCCAGCAGCGACCAGAGCAGGTTGCCGCCCTCCGTGATGCTGATCAGCCCCACCGCCAGGGTGGCGATCTGCGCGTTGGACATGAACCACAGCGGGCCCAGGTGCCAGAGCCTGCCGTGCCGCTCGCTCAGGGGCACGTAGTCGATGGACCGGACCTCGAGCCCGGACACCCTGGACTCGCCTGATGTGCTCATGACGCCTCCCGGACCTGTGACGCCTCCCTGGTCTCATTCTGCGCCCATCGGAATCTGTTGCTCTGCTCACAAATCGCCCTGAAGGGGCCTTTTCGTGGCAGCGGTCACTACGCGGGCCGGGGGTTCTGGCTACGTTCGCAAGTCCGTGTCCCTGTCCCCCGCACCGCCGAGGCCTGCCACCATGCCGTTCCGAACCCTCCTGCTCCCCCGCCCGGGCAAGCGCGCGGCCCTCTGCGGCGCGCTCGCGGCCGCCGCGGCGACGCTGCTGCCCTCCGCCGCCTCGGCGGCCCCGGCCGCCGCCGGCCCGGCGGACTTCCCCGCGTCGGTCGGGGCGCACGGCAAGGCGCGGGTGACCGCCGCGGTCCTGGACCTGGACCGCCCGGGCCACACGCCCGCCGTGTTCGGCGAGGACACCCCCTATGACACGGCCAGCATCGTCAAGGTCGACATCCTCGCCGCGCTGCTGCTCAAGGCGCAGGACTCGGGGCGCGTCCTGACCGCCCAGGAGCGCGCGCAGACGAAGAAGATGATCGAGCACAGCGACAACGCGGCGGCGAACACCCTGTGGCGGCGCATCGGTCTCGCGCCGGGCCTCAAGGCGGCGAACAAGCGGCTGGGGCTGACCGAGACCCAGGGCGGCCCCGGCGGCAAGTGGGGTCTGACCCGGACCACGTCCGCCGACCAGATACGGCTGCTGCGCGCGGTGTTCGACACCGGGCAGGCCGCCACGACCGGCTCCGCGCCGGCGCTCGGCACCGCGTCCCGTGCCTACGTCCGCACGCTGATGGGCCAGGTCGCCGACGACCAGTCCTGGGGCGTGTCGGCGGCCGGCGGCTCCGGGCCGGCCCTGAAGAACGGCTGGCTGCAGCGCGACACGACCGACCTGTGGGACGTCAACAGCGTCGGCCGGATCACCGCGGGCGGACACCACTACCTCGTCGCGGTCCTGTCGGACGGCAACAAGACCATGAAGGACGGCGTCTCGCTGGTGGAACGCGCGTCCCGGACCGCGGTGGGCACCACGGCGGCCCGCGCCTCCTGAGGTCCCGCCGGGCGGCCGAGGGCTCCGGTGCCCTGGCGGAGCCGCCGACGGCTCAGGGCCGCGTCATGTCCCCGGTCCCGCCGTCGACGGGGACGCCCAGCCGGGCGGCCACCGTGGTGAGGGCCGCTCCCAGGGGGAGCGCGACGCGGGTACGGGCGTGGCGGTCGCCTCGGGTGGGGTCCTGGTTGACGATCAGCACCGGTTTCCCGGACTGGGCGGCCTGGCGGACGAACCGCAGGCCGGACATCACCGTCAGGGAGGAGCCGAGGACCAGCAGCGAGGAGGCCTCGCGGACCAGCGTGCGGCAGTGCTCGACGCGCGCCGGTGGCACGGCTTCGCCGAAGAACACGACGTCGGGCTTCAGGATGCCGCCGCAGACCGTGCAGGGCAGCACGCGGAAGTCGCCGACCTGGTCGTCGGTCAGGTCGGCGTCACCGTCCGGGTTGATGCCCGCGGCCACCGGATCGAAGCCCGGGTTGGCCTCCTCCAGGCGCCGGGCGAGGTCGCGGCGCGGGCTGAGGGCGCCGCAGGAGAGGCAGACGACCCGGTCCAGGCTGCCGTGGAGCTCCACGACGTTCGCGGTGCCCGCCGCCTGGTGCAGGCGGTCGACGTTCTGGGTGATCAGGCCCGAGAGCAGGCCGTGCCGTTCGAAGGCGGCCACGGCCCGGTGCCCGGTGTTGGGCCGCGCGCGGCCGAAGGTGCGCCAGCCGAGGTGGCTGCGCGCCCAGTACCGGCGCCTGGCCAGGGCGTCCGCGGTGAACTCCTGGTAGGTCATCGGGGTGTGCCGGCTCAGGCTGCCGCCCTCGCCCCGGTAGTCGGGGATGCCCGACTCGGTGGAGATGCCGGCCCCGCTGAGCACCAGCACACCGCCGCCGCTCAGCGCGTCGGCGACCGGCTCCAGGTCAGTGGTGCCCGGCGGCAGGTCCTCCGCGGGGGTCCAGGTCAGGGTGGGGCGCATGCGCATGCCGCCAGGGTACGGAACCGGCCGCCGCGTCCCCGCCCCCACGTCGGCCGCCCCCGCCCTCGCCCGTGCGCGGCGGGGCCGGCCGACGCGGTTCAGGCCGGCTCGACGGACGTCACCGCGGTCGCCGTGACCGTGTCGTCGCACTCGGCGAACACACCGTCGTCCAGCGCCACCTGGTGCGCTCCCGCCCCGGGCAGGCCGACCACCAGCGTCGGGTAGGCGGCGGGCTCGGCGCCGGACGCGCAGTAGCCGTCGCCCTCGCCCTGCACCTGGACGAAGGTCAGCTTCACCCACGCCCTGCCGCCCGGTGCGAGCCGCACGCTCGACGCGGCGCCCTGCGCGGTGACCGACAGCGGCTTGTTGTGGCCGGGCGAGCCGTTGCCCGCCCCGGCCACCGTGGGGTGGCCCCGCAGCACGCAGGCCCCGCCGGAGACGTTGGTGAACTCCACGACCGCCGCGCCGGTGCCGGTGCCGTCCGGGCGGTCGGCGGCCTGGCGGGCGCTGGTCTTCAGCGCCGTCGCCGGGCACGGCGGCGCGGGCTTCGCCGAGGTGTGGGACGCCGGTGAGGCGGGGGCCGCCGTGGCGGCCGGGGTGCCGGCGCCCGCGGGCCGGGAGGCCGTGGGCGCCGGGCTCGTGGGGGCGGTGGCGTGTCCGGCGGAGGCGGTGGGGGAAGCGGCGGTGGCCGCCGGTGCCGGGGACGCCCCGGCGGCCGGCTCGTCGCCGCCGGACCGGCATGCCGCCAGCGACAGGGCGGCCGCGATCACGGCGGCGGCGGATGTGGCGACCCGGACGGTGCTGCGGTACGGCATGGGATCCCCCGATGGTTCGAAGTGCTCAGGTCGGCCGGCTCGGCGCCGGCGCTCACCCACCCAGACAGAGCAGCCTGACCAGGGGTTCCGCGGCGGCCCACCTGTGACACGGCGGTGACGCGGACGGGTTCGGACCGGCACGGAACCCGCCCGCGGGAGGTGCCCGCCGGGATTCCCGGCGAGGATGGGTTTCTGGGCGAACCGGCTGGGAGGCGGCTATGACGGTGAACCGTGTCGGCCTCGTCGTGCACGGCGGACGGGCGGAGGCCGTGGCCGCCGCGCGTGCGGCGCGCGAGTGGTGCGCGGAGCACGAGGTGGCCTGTGCCGACATCGACGTGTGGCAGGAGGGCGAGCGGCACAGCGCCCGGGAGGAGATGGACGCGGCCGGCGATCCGGACCTGGTCATCACCCTGGGCGGCGACGGGACCTTCCTGCGCGGCGCCCGGCTGGCAGCCGAGAACGACGCCCTGGTGCTGGGCGTCGACCTCGGGCGGGTGGGCTTCCTGACGGAGGTGCCCGCCCCGGCCGTGCGCGTCGCGCTGGACGCCGTACGGGAGGAGCGGATCACGGTCGAGAACCGGATGCTGCTCACCCTGCGGGCGTCGTGCCGGCTGGAGGTGCCGGAGCCCATGGAGGAGCTGGTGCGCTACGGCCGCGGTCCGATGCTGCCGCCGCCCCGGGTGCGCGCGGAGTGCGAGATCGGCGACGACTGGGGCGTCGCCCTGAACGTCGTCGCGCTGAACGACGTGGTGCTGGAGAAGCTGACCCGGGACCGGCAGGTGTCGGTGGGCGTCTATCTCGCCGGCCGGCTGCTCGCCGCCTACTCGGCCGACGCGCTGCTGGTGGCCACGCCCACGGGCTCGACGGCGTACAGCTTCGCCGCGGGCGGGCCGGTGGTCTCGCCCCGCGCCGAGGGGCTGATCTTCACCCCGGTCGCCCCGCACATGGCGTTCAACCGCTCGGTCGTGGCCGCGCCGGACGAGCCCATCGCGCTGCGGGTGCTGGAACGGTCCGGGCCGGCCGCCGTCAGCATCGACGGCCAGGTGCGCGGGGTGCTGAACCCCGGGGACTGGATCGGGGTGTACGCAGCCCCCCGCCGGCTCAAGGCGGTCCGGCTGGGCCCGATGGACTTCTACGGCCGGCTGCGCGAGCGGATGAACCTCACCGACGCTCCCGCCGCGCTCGCCGACGGCGAAGCCGCTCCCCTGTGGCCGGTGCGGACCCCGCCGCCGGGCGACCTCGCGCACCTCGCGATGCCCACCGCCCCGCACCGGGCGCCGCCCCTGTCCTGAGCCCCCGGCGAACACGCGGCAGATTCCCCCGCTCCGCGTGCAACCATTCGCCATATCCGCATGTCTCATCCCATAACAGCATGGCGTGACCAAGGGGGACATCATGCGGAGAACAGGTGTAATAGCGACAGCTCTCGTCCTGGCGGGCGCCGGACTGGGCGGCGTGGCGACGGCCGCGGACACGGCTCCGGCGGCCGCCGCGCGGGCCACGGCCTGTCCGACCGGCTGGGGCAGCGGAGCGAAGGGCGGTACGGCCACCGGGGCGGTGCCGCTGAAGAACATCAGGACCGGCCGGCACGACTGCTACGACCGCATGGTGTTCGACGTGCCGGGCGGCGGCCGCGCCGTCGGCTACTACGTCCGGTACGTGAACCGGCTGCGGCAGAGCGCCACCGGGCACACGATCCCGGTCGGCGGCGGGGCCGTGCTGGACGTGCACGTCGGCGCGCCGAGCTACGACCCGGCGACCGGCGCGGTCACCTACCCGGGGCGGGTCGGCCGCACCCTGCCGGGCGTGAACGTCCACGGGTACCGGACCTTCCGGGACACCCGGTTCGCCGGCAGCTTCGAGGGCGAGACGCAGGTGGGTCTCGGCGTCCGGGCCCGGCTGCCGTTCCGGGTCCAGCAGGTGTCGGGCCATCTGGTCGTCGACGTGGCCCACAACTGGACGGGGGCCCGCTGAGCGGCGCCGCGTGTCCCGGCCCGCGTCACATCCGGGAGCGGGTGGCGCCGAAGTGCGTCTCGTGGTTCCAGACGTGGCGGCAGGAGGGGCACTGCAGGTGCAGCAGGCTGCCGGTGTTGGAGAGCAGGTAGCGCCAGTGCCCCCGGCACGGGCGCCCCTGCTGGCAGGTGGCGCAGCCGCGGCGGTCGTCGCAGTTGGGGCAGGCCACCCAGGCCCGGCGGCCGATGTCGGCCTGCGGGTCAAGCGGCAGCATCGCCGCCGCCGCGCCGCGGCAGCACACCGGCCGCGATCAGCTCCTCGTACAGCCGCTGCTGTTCGTCGTCGAGGCCGGAGTACAGCAGGTCGTACGCGGCCTGCTCGCCGTGCAGCGCCGCGACGGGGTCCCAGCCGGCGCCGAGGGCGGCCACGGTGTGCGTGCGCCGGAGCATCTCGTGGGAGCTGAGGTCGACGGTGAACTCGACCGGCTCGGCGGTGCCGGGCCGGTCCGCCGGGAGCTCGCCCGCCGCGACGGGTTCGTCCGGTTCGCCAGGAATGATGGGGCCATGGGTGGACATGCGTCCGAACGTAAGGAGGCCCCGGCCGCCGCGGCAAGAGCAGGTGGGAGAAGTCACAGGGTCAGCGGGCGAGGAGTGCGGCGAACCTCTCGGTGTCGATGTTGCCGCCGGAGGCGATGACGCCGATCCGCCGGGGCGGGTTGTCGACGCGCCCGGCCATGAGGGCGGCGAGGGCGCTCGCTCCGCTCGGTTCGAGCACGATCTTCAGGCGTTCGAAGACGAACCGCATGGTGTGGACGATCTCCTCGTCGCTGACGACGCTGACGGCGTCGACGAGGCGCTGGTTGATCGGGAAGGTGATCTCGCCGGGCGTGGCGAGCGCCTGGCCGTCGGCGATGGTGCGGGGCACCGGGATGGTGACGCGCGCGCCGCTGGCCAGGGACAGCCTGGTGTCGTCGCCCGCCTCGGGTTCCACGCCGATCACGCGGATGCCGGGGTGCAGCGCCTTGGCCGCGGTGGCGCTGCCGGCGATGAGGCCGCCGCCGCCGACCGGCACCAGGAGCGCGTCGAGTTCCCCGGTCTCCTCCAGCAGTTCGAGGGCGGCCGTGCCCTGGCCGGCGATGACGTCGGGGTGGTCGTAGGGCGGGATCAGGGCCAGGCCGCGGTCCTCGGCCAGGGCTTCGCCGAGCGCGGTGCGGTCCTGGGCGTAGCGGTCGTACGTGACGACCTCGGCGCCGTATCCGGCGGTGGCGGCCAGCTTGGAGCGGGGGGCGTCCTCGGGCATCAGGATGACGGCGCTGGTGCCCAGTTCCCGGGCGGCCAGCGCGGTCGCCTGGGCGTGGTTGCCGGACGAGTAGGCGGCGATGCCCTTGGCGAGCTGTCCGGGCGAGAGCCGGGCGGCGGCATTGTAGGCGCCGCGGAACTTGAAGGCGCCGACCCGCTGGAAGTTCTCGCACTTGACGAACACCTCGGCGCCGACGGCCGAGTTCAGCGTGCGGGAGGTGAGGACGGGAGTGCGGTGGGCGATGCCGCGGAGGCGTGCGGCGGCCTCCCGGACGTCGTCGAACGATACGGGTGATGCGGCGGCCATGCTGGTTCCTTACGGCAGGAGCGGGCGGGGGCGACGGGCGGGACGGTGGCCGGCGGGGTGCGGGTCACCAGCCGGTGACGCGTTTCCAGACCGCCTGGACCGCGGGGGCGGGTTCGGCGGGCAGGGTGCCGTCGACGACGTGGTAGCCCTGGTGCTGGGCGGCGGTGGCGCAGGCGTGGTTGGGCAGGACGCGCAGCCGGGTGCCGATGGGCAGGTCGGGCAGGCGGGCGCCGTCGCGGGCGGTGAGGGTGCCGTGCTCCTGGCTGGCGGCGGTCATGACGAGCCCGGGGACGAGCCGGCCGCCGAGGTCGGCGACCAGTCCGTACCCCTGGTCCTGGGGCTGGGTGGAGGTGCCGCGGTCCCGGGACATGGCCATCCAGCCGCCGTCGGTGATGATCCAGCCGTACTCGGGGCGGTGGCCGATGACGGTGACGACGACCGACAGGGCGAGGTCGTCGAGGTCGCAGACGCCGAGGCCGGCCATCACGAGGTCGAAGAAGACGTAGTTCCCGGCGCGCAGTTCGGTGACCCCGGTGAGGTCCTCCGCGGCGTGCGCGGTGGGGGTGGAGCCGACACTGACCACGGGCACGGGCAGACCGGCGGCGCGCAGCCGTCCGGCGGCCGCGACGGCGGCGTCGCGCTCCCCCTCCGCCGCCCGGCGGCGCTCCTCGGCGGTGTGGGCGAAGTAGGACTCGCCCGCGTGGGTCAGGACCCCGTCGAGGCAGCCCGCGGCGTGCAGGACGCGGCCGATGCCGACGAGCTCCGGCGCGTCGGGCCGCAGGCCGCCGCGGTGGCCGTCGCAGTCGATCTCGATCTGGGCGGGCACGGCGATGCCCGCCTCCCTGGCCGCTTCGGCCACGGACGCCGCCTGCTCGGCGCTGTCGAGCAGGACGCGCAGGGTGACGCCTCGGCGCAGCAGGGCGATCACCCGGGGCAGCTTGTGCGGGTCGATGCCGACGGCGTAGGTGATGTCGGTGTGACCGCCGTCGGCGAACGCCTCGGCCTCGGCGAGGGTGGAGACGGTCACGGGGCCGGGTGCGCCGTCGTGCGGGAGCGCGGCGACGTCGAGGCTCTTGGCCGTCTTGACGTGCGGGCGCAGGGTGACGCCGAGGCGGTCGGCGCGCCGGGCGAGCCGGGCGATGTTGCGCCGCACCCGGTGCGCGTCGACGACCGCGAACGGCGTGTCGGGGTCGGCCAGGGTCCGGGCGGAAGCGGGGGCGGCGGTCCGCTCCTCGGCGATGAGCGGCAGACGGTGGTCCGCGGCGGTCATGGGCGGCCTCTCACCTGGTGTAGTTGTAGACGGTGGCGCGGGACACGCCGAGCAGGTCGGCGATGGTCTGGGCGGCGTCGCGCGAGTCGAAGTACCCCTCGGCGTGCAGATGCCGTACGAGTGCCTTCTTGGCGTCGCGGCTCAGCGAACGCGGTGTCCCGCCGCGCTCGGCGGCGAGCGTCTCGACGGCCCGGCGCAGTTCCCGGGCATTGCGGTCGCGCAGGGTCTCCAGCGGCTGGTCGCGGTGGTCGTCGTCGGTGGCGACGAGGTTGGACAGGGCGAGCGTGACGGGTGAGAGCACGGAGACGTCGAGGTTCAGGCAGAGGGCGGCGACGTAGTCGCCGGCCGCGTTCTTGATGCCGATCGAGGTGCTCTTGGCCGGGCGGCCGTCGGGGAACCGGTTGGGGTAGTTCTGGATGACGCCCGGGTACTCCGGGTCGGCGATCCGGGCGAGGCCCAGCTCGGTCGCGGAGTCCCCGACGCGGCGGCCCGAGAGGTTGTTCTCGATCGCCCGGACGGCGTGCCGGGGGTCGCGCAGGTCGTGCAGGACGACTTCGCACAGGCCCGGGAACATGCGTCCGAGGGCGACGGCGATCTTCTCCGTCTCCCGGATGAGGTGCTCGTCCGCCTCGGCGGCCGCCGAGGTCGCCGCACCGGCGCGGCGGTCCGGCTCGGCGCCGTCCATGACGTGGTCCATCGGTGGCCATCCGGAAAACTAGACTGGAAATCCAACTCTGGACACGGAGGCTAACCCAGCGCCTCCGCCGCCGTCCAGAGCCGGATCGCCCGGCTCAGCGGGCGGGCAGTCGGACCCCCAGTTCCGCGGCGGCCGACCGCAGCACGGGAACCAGTGCCACCAGGTCGTCCAGTTCGCGCCGGAAGGCGGGGGCGGCGGTGGACAGGGCGCCGAAGAGGCTCCCGTCCGCGCGCAGGATCGGGACGGCCACGGCGCGCAGCCCGGCATGGTGCTCCTCGTCGACCGTCGCGTACCCGAGGTCGGCGGCGCGGGCCACCTCCGCGCGCAGGACGTCGCGGTCGGTGATGCCGTTCGGCCCGTGCGGCGTCAGCTCCACGCGGTCCAGCAGATCGGCGCGCACGTCGTCGGGGGCGAAGGCCATCAGCACCTTGCCCATCGAGGTGCAGTGCAGCGGCCCGTGCCGGCCCGGCTCGCTGCGCACGCCGACCGGCAGCGGCCCGTCGACGTAGTGCACGTACAGGTGCCGGGCGCCGTCGAGCACGGACATCAGGGTGGCTTCCTCGGTCTGCCGGGTCACGCGCTGCATCACGGGCAGGGCGGTGCCGGCGAACCCGTAGGCCTGTCCGGCCTGCTGGCCGAGCTGGAACAGCTTGAGGCCGGGCCTGTAGCGCTTGCCGTCGGGCTCGAACTCCACCAGGCCCTCACGGCGCAGCGTGCCGAGCAGCCGGTGCGCGGTGCTCACGGGGACACCGCTCTCCCGGGCCAGCGCGGACAGGGTGCTGCCGTGCGCGTGCTCGCCGACCAGGACGAGCAGCCGGATCGCCCGGCCCACGACGTCCGCCGGGGCGGCGGCGGGATCTCTGGAGTCACTGGAGGTCACGGGTGGCAGCGTACGCAGTTCTACAGCTGTTTTCCATTGAGCGGAAAGGCCTTTCATCCAGCGGTTGACAGCGAGTCCCGGACATGACCACGATGCTTTCCGTTGAGCAGGCAGCCTTTCCACTGAATGGAAAGAACTGCAGTGCATCGCGGTCGAGGCCACCCTGGAGGACGACACAGATGAGCCACCCCCTTTTCGACGTCACCGGCAAGGTGGCCCTGGTCACCGGATCGAGTCGCGGCATCGGCAAGGCGCTCGCCCGGGGGCTGCTGGAGGCGGGCTGCACGGTGGTCCTCAACGGTCGCGACGCCGTGGCGTTGGAGTCGGCCCGCGCGGAGCTGGCGGCGGAGTTCGGGGAGGCGGTCGTGGCGGAGGCGTTCGACGTCACCGACTCCGCCGCGGTCACCGCCGCCGTCGCCCGGATCGAGGACGGGGTGGGGCCGATCGGCGTCCTGGTGAACAACACCGGGGCCCAGCGCCGCGCGCCCCTGCTCGACTTCACCGACGAGGACTGGCACGGCCTGCTGGACACCAACCTCACCAGCGCCTTCCTGGTCGGCCGCGAGGTCGCCCGGCGCATGGTGCCGCGCGGGCAGGGCAAGATCGTCAACATCTGCTCGCTGCAGAGCGAGGTGGTGCGCCCCGGCATCGCGCCCTACTCCGCCACCAAGGGCGGCCTGAAGATGCTGACCAAGGGCATGTGCGCCGACCTCGGGCCGCACGGCATCCAGGTCAACGGCATCGGCCCCGGCTACTTCGACACCGAGCTGACCTCCGCGCTGGTCGCCGACCAGGAGTTCAGCGCCTGGGTGCGCGGGCGTACCCCGGCCGGGCGCTGGGGCGACGTCGCGGACCTCGTCGGCGCCCTGCTCTTCCTGTCCTCCCCCGCCTCCGACTTCGTCAACGGGCAGTTGCTGTACGTCGACGGCGGCATGCTCTCCGTCCTGTGACCGTGAAGGAGCCCCTGACCATGCGAGCCTGTGTCGTCCACGGAGCCGGCGACCTGCGGATCGAGGAGCGGCCGTTCACCGGCCCCGGACCGGGTGAGATCGCGGTCGCCGTCGCCCTCGGCGGGATCTGCGGATCCGATCTGCACTACCACCACAGCGGCAGGGTGGGTGACTTCGCGCTGCGCGAGCCGATGGTGCTCGGGCACGAGGTGGTCGGCCATGTCGCCGACCTCGGGCCCGGCGCCGGCGTACCGGACGGGCCGGCGCCGGGCACTCCCATCGCGATCCATCCCGCCACCCCCTGCGGCGCCTGCGAGGAGTGCGCGCGCGGCCGGCGCAACATCTGCGGCCATACCCGCTACCTGGGCAGCGCCGCCCACACCCCGCACGTCCAGGGCGGCTTCGCCCAGCTCGTCAGCGTGCCCGCCGACCAGGTCCGGCCGCTGCCGCCCGGCCTGAGCCTGCGCCGCGCGGTGCTCGCCGAGCCGCTGTCGGTGGCGCTGCACGCCGTGCGCCGGGCGGGCGAGGTCCGCGGCAGGCGGGTCCTGGTCACCGGCGCCGGTCCCATCGGCTGCCTGGTCGTGGCGGCGCTGCGGCACGCCGGGGCGGCCGAGATCGTCGTCAGCGATCTGCACGAGGAGCCGCTGCGGATCGCCGAGGCGATGGGCGCCACCGCCACGGTGCGCGCGGACCGGCCCGCCGATGCGGCCTGGTCCGGCGGCTTCGACGTCGCCGTCGAGGCGTCCGGCGCGCCCGCGGGACTGCGCACCTGCGTGGAGCGGGCGCGCCGCGGCGGCACGGTCGTACTGCTGGGCCTGCTGCCGCCGGGCGAGATCGGGCTGCTCGGCAACGTCACGGTGACGCGGGAGCTGGAGCTGCGCGGGGCGTTCCGCTTCGACACCGAGTTCGACGAGGCGCTGACGCTGCTGGCCCAGGGACTGCACGTGGAGCCCGCCGTCACCCATGTGTTCCCGCTGGAGCGGTCGGCCGCCGCCTTCGCCGCGGCCCGGGACCGCACCGTCGCCTCCAAGGTGCTGCTCGACCTGTCCGGGGAGTGACGAGGGGCTGGAGCGGCTGGAGGCCGGAGGGGAACGGCGGCGGGGCACTACTGGTGGACCCGCGCTTCCCGTGGTCTGCTGGAGGTAGCGGGAAGGACTCCTTGGAGACGCGGAGAAGCGGCTCACGGCCGTGCACCGCGCAATCAGGATCCACGAGAAGCGGATGGCGTCCTTCCCGCCGTCACGCCGTCACGCCGTCCCCGTCGTACGTCCGTCCCGCCGTGCGTCCGTCCCGCCGCTCGCCCTTCCCGGCGTGCACGTCCGGGCCGAAGGGCCCCGGAGTCGGGCCCGAGCGGCCCGTGGTGCCAGGGGCCCGGGAGGCCCACGCTGGCAGCAGACGCCATGAAGGGAGCCGGTGCCATGACCTCCGCCACCACCACCTTGAACGCGGCTCTGCCCGCCGAGCAGCGTGAAAGCCTGATGCGGGCCGCCCGCGAGGCCTCGTTCGAGAGCGGTACCCGCCTGTTCGAGGAAGGCAGGCGTGCCGACCGCTTCTGGATCGTGCGGACCGGCACCGTGGCCCTGGACCTGCGGGTGCCCGGCCGCCGTCCGGCCGTCATCGAGTCGCTCGGCCACGGCGACCTGGTCGGCTGGTCCTGGCACTACCCGCCGCACATCTGGCAGTTGGGCGCCGAGGCGCTGAGCCCGGTGCGGGCCTGGGAGTTCGACGCCGGGACCGTCCTGGAGATGTGCGCCGCGGACCCGGAGTTCGGCCGGGCGATCGCGGTCTGGGTCGGGCGGGTGGTCGCGCAGCGGCTGCACGCGTCCCGGATCCGGCTGCTCGACCTCTACGCCCCCTACGGCAGCGGCGGCCTGGTGTGAGCACCCGGCCCGGTGAGGAGGACACCATGGCAGGCAGCCCGTACCGGGTGAACGACGTGATGACGCGTGCCGTCGTCGCCGTCGGCCGCAAGGCCCCGTTCAAGGACATCGTCGAGCGCATGGAGCAGTGGAAGGTCAGTGCGCTGCCCGTGCTGGAGGGCGACAGCCGGGTGATCGGTGTGGTCTCCGAGGCCGATCTGCTGCCCAAGGAGGAGTTCCGCGACAGCGATCCGGACCGGCGCACCCAGCTCCGCCGGCTGCCCGACCTGGCCAAGGCCGGGGCGGTGACGGCGGACGAGGTGATGAGCACCCCGGCCGTCACCGTGCACGCCGACGCCACGCTCGCCGAGGCGGCACGGATCATGGCCATGCGGCGCGTCAAGCGGCTGCCGGTGGTGAACACCGAGGGGGTGCTCGAAGGCGTCGTCAGCCGCTCGGACCTGCTCAAGGTGTTCCTGCGCCCGGACGGCGACCTCGCCGACGAGATCCGGCGCGACGTCGTCGACGTCCTCTTCCCGGCCCCTGCCGAGCCCGTGCACATCACGGTCTCGGACGGCGTCGCCACCCTGACCGGCCGCGTCACCGACGCGGCCCGCATCCCGCTGGCGGTCGGCATGGTCCGCGCCGTCGAGGGCGTGGTCGGCGTGGACTGCCACCTCACATCCACCGACGACTGAGACGCCGACGACTGAGAGGCCGTGGCCGGGCCGTGCGCCGCGGCGCACGGCCCGGATTCCGTGGGGTGGGCATCCTTGAAACCGCCCCCTCACCCCCGTCCGCCGCTGAGTTTGCGCCACTCGGGGCCGACCCGTTTCCACTCCTCGTCCCATTCGGTCAGGCGACGGCGTACGAGCCCGGCTCGGAGCAGGCGGCCGCCCGCCCAGATCGTCCCGGCGGCGAGGGGGCCGAAGAGGACGCCGGTCAGAGCCGCCTGGACGGCCGCCTCCGTCCTGCCCAGAGGCTTCGCCACCACTCGGTCGGCCCCGTCCGTCCAGACCGTGAGCCGGGTGCCCGTCAGGGCGTCCGGCAGCATCCTGGTCCGGGCCTGGTGCACCGAGCCGGCCGCGTCGGTCCACCGCACGGCGACCCACATCCGGCCGTCGTCGCGGGCGCTCGTCGCGGCCGGCGTCACCGGCGTGACGTCGGTGACCACGGCGGCCACCGGGTGCGCCCGGGCCCGGCGCGCGGCGAGGTCCGAGTCCACCGTCCGTGCCGTCACCAGGCCCGCCACCGCTCCGCCGACCAGGACGAGGAGCCAGACGCCGAGCACGATCCACGCCTCGACGACGTCGCTGTGCCTGCGCAGCGCGTTGCGCCGCCAACGCCACAGCCGGACGGCGGGCCTGTTCCTGCGGGACGTCTTCGCCGGCATCGGTGCTGGCCTCCTCTCGGCTCCGTCTGCCGTCGGCCGCCGTCAGGCGGGGGCCGTGCGGCGCGGCTCCGGGAGTTCCGGACCGGCGTGCGGGTGGCGGCGCGGGCCGGTCAGGGCGCAGTGCACGTCGACGACGCCCGGCACCGACCGTGTCAGCAGGACGGCGAGCGGCACGAGCACCGCGTCGTGGACGCGTCCGGTGAGGGTGACCACCCCCTCGCGCACCTCGACCCGCACCGGGGCGTCCGCGGTGCCGAACAGCCTCACCACGACCTCCCGGCCGACGTCCTCGGCGATGTCCTCGTCGGCGCGCAGGAACACCTTCAGGAGGTCGGAGCGGCTGACGACGCCCTGGAGGGTTCCGTCCCGGCCGACGACCGGCAGGCGCTTGACCCTGCGGCGGGCCATGACCCGCGCCGCGTGGGCGAGGGTGGCCTCGGGCGGCACGGTGACGGCCGGGTAGGTCATCAGCTCCGCCGCGGTCACCGCGTCCGCCTTGCGGAGGTCGGCGAGGTGCTGGACCTGCGCGTACCGGTCAGGGTCGCCCTCGCGGTACTCCTCCTTGGGCAGCAGGTCGGCCTCGGAGACCACGCCCACGACCCGGCCGTCGGCGTCCAGCACGGGGAGGGCGCTCACTCCCCAGTCCTGCATCGCCTGCACGATCTCCTTGAAGGCCGCGCCGGTGCGCAGGGCGACCACCGTGCGGGTCATCACGTCGTTCACGACGGTCGGAGTGCCGTTCATGGCGTCCTCCCGGAGACGGGGGTCCCTTCCTGGGACACCTTCAGCGTGCGGCCACGGGCCCGTCCGCGGGATGGGCCGAGTGGCCCGTTCCCGGGGCCGAAGCGGCCCGGGCCGCGGCGGGCCGCACGGGTCGAGGGACCTGTGGCCCCCCATGGGGGCCCATCGGCACTATGGACGCGGCGGGGCACGCACGAAAGTGGTGGCAGGAGCGGCACCGATCCCCCGCGGTGTCGCTCCGTCGTTCCCGCGCCGGGCGGACAGACCGTGGCCCAGGCCGGGCGCCGGACCGCCTCACACGGTGATCCGGCGTCCGGTGATGGTGAAGGGGTCGATGCGCACCCACACGCTCCGGGGGCCGCCGGCCCAGGGCATGCTGTACGCCCGCTCCGCCAGCCTGAGCTGCTCGTGCCGGTCGGTGACCGCGCGGGCGGGCCCGCGCACCAGGACGCTCCAGCCCTCGCTGAACGCGTCGTCGATGCGGTCCACCTCGAACGCCACCTGGAGTCCCGCGGCCAGGGAGGGGGTCGCGCCGCGCGCGGTCCGGAAGACGATCGCGCCGTCCACGACGGTGTAGTTGACCGGCACGATCACCGGCCCCGAGGCCGTGGGCACGGCGAGCCGCCCCACTCCGTGCATGGCCAGCAGGGTGCGGCACTCGCTGGGCCGCAACTTGCTGAACTCCGGTGCGCGCCCGGCCCGTCCGGTGCCGGGCGGCAGGTCGGCATCGCCGCCGGTGAGCTCGGTGACGGTGGTCTCCAGCGCCTGGGCCAGGTTCATCAGGGCGCCCGTGCCCGGCGCGGCGCCGGGGTGCTCCTCCAGGTACCTGAGGTAGCTGGCCGCCATTCCGGCGCGGGCCGCCGCCTGCCGCCTGGTCAGGCCGAGTTGCAGTCGCCGGGCGGCCAGCCGCCGGCCGAGGTCACCCAGCGCGGTACGGGTCTCCACCTCGGCGGGCGCGTCAGTCGCCGCCGCGGAGGGGTCGGCCACCGTCCTGGCCCTAGTCCTGCCGGTCATGGTCCCTCGCCTCCTTCTCGGTCAGGCCGCGGGCACGGCCAGTTCCGCGTGCTGCTCCCCGCCGAGCACCACCTTGAGCGCGCCGGTCTCGCCGGCCTGCGAGAAGATGTCGTAGGCCTCCTCCATCTGCTGCAACGGGAAGGTGTGGGTGACCAGTTGACCGGTCGGCAGCCGGCCCGCCGCGGCCATCCGCAGCAGTGTCGGGGTGGAGTAGGTGTCCACCAGACCGGTGGTGATGGTCACGTTCTTGATCCACAGGTCCTCGAGGTGCAGGGTCGCCGGCCGCCCGTGCACGCCGATGTTGGCGACACGCCCGCCGGGGCGGACCATGCGGGTGCACAGTTCGAAGCTCTCGGGGACGCCGACCGCCTCGACGACCACGTCCGCGCCCAGCCCGTCGGTCAGGTCGGCCACCAGTTGCCGGGGCGCCTCGTGCGCGTCGGCCACCGCGTCGGCGCCGAGCCGCCTGGCCGCCTCCAGCCGGGCCGGCGCCAGGTCGACGGCGATGATCCGCTCGGGCGAGAACAGGTGAGCCGTGATGATCGCCGCGAGCCCGATGGGGCCGGCGCCGACGACGGCCACGGTGTCACCGGGGCGCACCCGCCCGTTGAGGACGCCGACCTCGTAGGAGGTGGGGAAGATGTCCGCCACCAGTACGGCGTCCTCGCTGCGGACGGCGCCGGGCAGCGGGTGCACGGACAGGTCGGCGTAGGGCACGCGGACGTACTCGGCCTGGGTGCCGTCGATCAGGTGGCCGAGGATCCAGCCCCCGCCGCCGCGGCACTGGCCGTAGGAGCCGTCCCGGCAGAAGCGGCACCGGCCGCAGGAGGTGATGCAGGAGATCAGCACGCGGTCGCCGGGGCGCACGGTGTTCACGTCGCTGCCGACCTCGACGACCTCGCCGACGGCCTCGTGGCCGAGCACCGTGCCGGGGCGCACCTCGGGCACGTCGCCCTTGAGGATGTGCAGGTCCGTCCCGCAGATGGTCACGGCGCCGACCCGCACGATCGCGTCGGTCGGCTCCTTGATCGCCGGGTCCGGGACGTCCTGCCAGGAGGCCTGCCCGGGACCGTGGAAGACGTAGCCCTTCATGACGCTCCTCACCTCTTCGGTCTGCCGCGGGACCAGGGCGTCCGGCGGACGCGCGGGCGTCGGCCGGACTCCGGCGGGGTGCCGGAAGTGCCCCACATGTTCAGCTTGTGCGGTGCCGGGGGTCCGCGCATGGGGCCGACCGGCCCTCGCCGCCGGCCGGAGGGCGCCCCTCCGGGCCCTTCGCTCCCCGCCGCTGCCTGTTCTCCCCCGCACGCGGCGCGCCGCGTGCGGGGCCCGTGGGCCCCGGTCGGCCCCGGGATGGGGCCGACCGGCCCTTCCGCGCACACCCCCGCAGGCGCTTGTCTCGTTGCATGTCCGAGAACACGCTGCCCGGCCCGGCCCCCGCGGTCCGCGAGGCCGACGGCGCGACCGTCGTGGCCCTGAACGGGGAGATAGACCTGCTGGCGGTGGACGCGCTGGCGCGGCGGCTCGACACGCTCACCGCGGGCCCGCACCCGGACCTGGTGCTCGACCTGCGGCCGGCCACCTTCATCGACTGCGCCGGCCTGGGCGTCCTGTGCCGGACCCGGAACCGGACGCTGGCCCGCCGGGGCAGGCTGCGGCTGGTCGCCGACGACAGCACGGGCTTCCTGCGCATGCTGCGCCTCGCGGGCCTGGGCGGAGTCTTCGAGGTGCACACGCGACTGCCTGGGAACCCGGACCCCGGGCCCCGGCCCGCCGCCTGAAACTCCCGCCGAAGCCAAGTCCCCCTGGAGTCGCCATGTACGGCACCCCGCACATCGTCAGCGACGTCATGACGCACACGGTGGCCGCCGTCGGCCGCCGAGCGCCGTTCAAGGAGATCGTGGAGATGATGCAGGACTGGCGGGTCAGCGCCCTGCCGGTGATCGAGGGCGAGGGCCGGGTCGTCGGTGTGGTCTCCGAGGCCGACCTGCTGCCCACGGAGGAGCTGCGGGACGACCCCGCGGAGGAGTACACGCGGCTGCGCCGCCCAGCCGACCTGGCCAAGGCCGGCGCGCTCAGCGCGGGGGACCTGATGTCCTCGCCCGCCGTGACCGTACGGGCGGACGCGACCCTGGCCGAGGCCGCCCGGGTGATGGCCCGGTCCGCGGTGAAGCGGCTGCCGGTGGTCGACGAACTCGGGCTGCTGCAGGGCGTGGTGAGCCGCGCGGATCTGCTGAAGGTCTTCCTGCGCGGGGACGAGGACATCGCCGAGCAGGTCCGGCGCGAGATCGTGTCGTACCTCTTCCCGCCGCCGACCTCGTCGCTGCACGTGGTGGTCGAGGACGGAGTGGTGACGCTCGTCGGCAGGGTGCGCGACACCGCCCTGGTTCCCGTGGCCGCCCGCCTGGTCAGGGCCGTCGAGGGCGTGGTCGACGTACGGTTCGATCTGCCGCCGGAGGGCCATGGCGCGGTGGCCGGTCAGGGCGCCGCCACCGAGTGACCGTGGGCGCCGCCACCGGGTGACCGTCCCGGGCCGGACCTACTTCGGCTCGGGCCTGGGCGGCTCGGGGCGCACCAGCACGACCGGGCAGGTCGCGTGCTGCGTCAGATGCTGGCCGACGGAGCCCAGCAGGGCCCGGGTGAAGCCGCCCCTGCCCCGGCTGCCGACGACCAGCGCCTCGGCGCCCTCGGCGGCCCGCAGCAGCACGTCGGCGGGGTTGCCGTGCACCACGTGGGTCCGCACCGAGCCGGCCGCGTCCGCGCCGAGCACGTCGGTGAGTTCCTGCCGCATCCGGTCCCGGGCCTCGTCCCGGTCGACGTCCATGTCCACCGCGGGCCCCGACCAGCCGTACAGGCCCGGCAGCTCCCACGCGGTGACGGCGTCCACCGTGGCGCCGACGAGTTCCGCGTAGCGCACGGCCCAGCGCAGCGCGGCGTACGAGGACGGCGAGCCGTCGATCCCGACCACGACCTTCGGCCCGGAGACATTGCTGTCCACGTGTCCCACCTCTCTCGCGGCACGAGCGCCCGCCTGGACGGTCCATCCCAGCCCCTCCTCTCCACGGTGCGCGCGGCAGCGCCGCACCGCCAGAAGAGCGCGCCCTACCGGATGGCGGTCGGCGGCAGTTGCGCCGGGCTGACCAGTTCGCCCAGGACCTCGGCCATGAAGTGGACCAGCCAGCGCTGCGAGGGGCTGCGGGACGCCTCGTGCCGGGCGTAGAGCGCGATCTCGATCGGCTCGGTGTCGAACGGCAGACGGACCAGCCGCAGGCGGTGCGAGGCGGTGAAGACCTCGCCGACGTACTCGGGGACGATGGCGATCAGGTCGGTCCGCTCCAGCAGGTACGGCAGCACCGAGAAGCGGGTGGCGTCCACGGCCACGCGGTCCAGCAGTCCGTGCGTGGCCAGCAGGGAACGCGGGACGACGTGCCCGCTGGGCCCGTACACCGACGCGTGGTGCTCGGCGGCGAGTTCGGCCAGGGTGACGCGGGCGCCGCGGACGCGGGGGTGGTCGGCGGCGACCATGCCGACGTAGCGCTCGTGGAAGAGCGGGATGCGCACGGTGCGGTGGGACGTCAGCACCGGTGTGGCGACGAAGGCGTCGAGCTCTCCGCTGCGGAGCTGGCTCTCGGCGTCGTCCACGTCCAGGGAGCGGACGGCGAAGGACACCCGGGGCGCGCGCTCGCGCGCCGCCGCCACCAGGCGCGGGAGCAGGGTGACCTCGCCCAGGTCGGAGAAGGAGACGGTGAAGCGGCCGCCCATGGTCGCGGGGTCGAAGTCGTCGGACTGGCGGATGGCCCCGTCGATGTCGGCGAGCGCGCGCTGCAGCGGCTCGTACAGGCGGCGGGCGCCGGCGGTCGGGGTGAGTCCGCGGCCGGTCCGGCGGAACAGGTCGTCGCCGAAGTGGCGGCGGAGTTTGCCCAGGCTGTAGCTGACGGTGGGCTGGGTGACGTGCAGGGTCTCGGCGGTCGCGGTGACGCTGCCGGTCTCGTAGAGCAGCACGAAGACCCGGGCGAGGTTGAGGTCGAAGCTGCTCATATCGACGAAGTCTATATCGGGGCCGGACAACATCTATTGGTGACCATGTCGTGGGCTCCCTAGCGTGTGCTGCGTCACTTCCGAAGGGAAAAGCACCCGTGCCATCCGTGCGTCATGTCTCCCATGAGTTCCTGCGCCGCCAGGGGCTCACCACCGTGTTCGGCAACCCCGGCTCCAACGAGCTGCCCTTCCTCGCCGACCTGCCGGACGGGTTCCGCTACGTCCTCGGTCTGCACGAGGGTGCCGTGGTGGGCATGGCCGACGGCTACGCCCAGGCGACCGGCCGTCCGGTACTGGTCAACCTGCACGCGGCGTCCGGCTCCGGCAACGCCATGGGCGCGCTGACGAACGCGGTGGCCTCGCGCACTCCCCTGGTGGTCGTGGCCGGCCAGCAGGTGCGGCCGGCCATCGGGCCGGAGGCCAACCTCGCCAACGTCGACGCCCCCGCGCTGATGCGGCCGCTGGTGGGCTGGGCCGCCGAACCGGCGTGCGCGCAGGACGTGCCGCGCGCGCTCGCCCAGGCGGTCTTCGAGGCCGGACTGCAGCGCCGGCCCACCTACCTCTCCGTGCCGTACGACGACTGGGCGGCCGACGCGGGCGAGAACTCCCCGGCCGTGCTGGACCGGCGGGTGGAGCGCGCGGGCGTGCCGGGCGCGGAGCAGGGACGCCGGCTGGCCGAGCGGGTCGCCGCCGCGCGGCGGCCCGCGCTGGTGCTGGGCGGGGACGTCGACTCGGCCGGGCTGTTCCACGACGCGGTGCGCCTCGCCGAGCGGCTTGGCGGTCCGGTGTGGGCGGCGCCGTCGCAGTTCAGGCTGCCCTTCCCCAACCGCCATCCGCTGTTCCGCGGTGTGCTGCCGGCCGGCATCGAGCCGGTGTCCCGCGCGTTCGAGGGCCACGACCTGGTGCTGGTGCTCGGCGCCCCGGTGTTCCGGTACCACGAGTACCTTCCCGGCCGGTACCTGCCCGAGGGCACCCGGCTGATCCAGGTGACCGAGGACGCCGCGGCGGCCGCGCGGGCGCCGATGGGCGAGGCGCTGGTGGCCGACCCGGCGGCGGTGATCGAGCTGCTGCTGAAGGAGCTGGACGCGCCCGCGGCGCCCACCGGCGAGTTCCGGCCCGCGCCCGCGCCGGCGTCCGCCGAGGCGCCGCTGCTGCACCCGGAGCAGGTCTTCGCCGCCCTGCGGGACGAGCAGCCCGGCGACACCGCCTACGTCGTGGAGTCGACCTCGACCAACGCCGCCTGGTGGCGCCAGATTGACCTGCGCGAGCCGGGCTCCTACTACTTCCCGGCGGCCGGCGGCCTCGGTTTCGGGCTGCCCGGCGCGGTCGGGGTCGCCATGGCCCAGCCCGGCCGGCCGGTCGTCGGTGTGATCGGGGACGGCTCGGCCAACTACGGCATCACCGCCCTGTGGACCGCCGCGCGGCACCGGGTCCCGCTCACCGTGGTGCTGCTGCGCAACGGGACGTACGGGGCGCTGCGCTGGTTCAGCGGACTCCTCGGCGTGCCGGACGCGCCGGGCCTGGACATCCCGGGTCTGGACTTCACCCGTATCGCGGAGGGGTACGGGGTGCCCGCCCGGCACGTCGGCGGCGTGGACGAGCTGCGGGCCGTGCTGGCCGAGCGCCCGGACGGCCCCCGGCTGGTCCAGGTCGACACGGCGCTCACGACCCCTTCCTGACGACCCTCCCGATCCCCCCCTCTCCCCTGTGCCCTCTCAGACAACTCGCCCCCTCCCCGGGTGGCGGAAAGGGAAACCGATGACACTCCTGGACAGCGCCGTCTGGGGCGAGAAGCTCTTCGGCGACGGCTGGCGGGACGCGTCCCTCGACCAGCCGGTGACCGAGCCGGCGACCGGCGACCGGCTCGGCACCGTGGGCCTCGCCACGGCCGAGGACGCCGGCCGGGCCGCCGCCCGCGCCGCCGAGGCCCAGCGGGACTGGGCGGCCACCCCCGCGGCGGAGCGGGCGGCCGTGCTGCGCCGCGCGGGCGAGCTGTTCACCGAGCACGCGGCCGAGATCGAGGACTGGCTGGTGCGGGAGGCCGGCTCGGTGCGGTCCAAGGCGGCCTTCGAGGTGCGGCTCGCGCTGGGCGAGTGCTTCGAGTGCGCCGCGCTGCCGACGCATCCGCAGGGCGAGGTGCTGGCCTCGGAGGAGTCCCGCTGGTCGTTCGCCCGGCGCCGCCCGGCCGGTGTGGTCAGCGTGATCGCGCCGTTCAACTTCCCGCTCATCCTCGGCCTGCGCTCGGTCGCGCCCGCGCTGGCGCTGGGCAACGCGGTCCTGCTGAAGCCGGACCCGCGCACCGCGGTCAGCGGCGGCGTCGTCATCGCCCGCGTCTTCGAGGAGGCCGGGCTGCCCTCCGGTCTGCTGCACCTGCTCCCGGGCGACGGCTCGGTCGGCCAGGCGGTCGTCGAGGCGCCCGAGGTGCGGGTCGTGTCCTTCACCGGCTCCACCCCGGTCGGCCGGGCGATCGGCGAGCGGGCGGGGCGCCTGCTCAAGCGGGCCCACCTCGAACTCGGCGGGAACAACGCCCTGGTGGTGCTGCCGGGCGCCGACGTGCGCAAGGCGGCCTCCGCCGGCGCGTTCGGCTCGTACCTGCACCAGGGGCAGATCTGCATGACGACCGGCCGCCACCTCGTGCACGAGTCGCTGCTCGAGGAGTACGCGGAGGTGCTCGCCGCGAAGGCGGAGGCGCTGCCCGTGGGCGACCCGGCCCGGGAGGACGTGGCGCTGGGTCCGATCATCGACCGGCGGCAGCTCGAGCGGGTGCACGGCATCGTCACCGACAGCGTCGCGGCGGGCGCGAAGCTGGCCGCGGGCGGCGAGATCGTGGGCGCCGGATACCGCGCCACCGTGCTGACCGGCCTCACCCCCGACATGCCGGCCTGGCGCGAGGAGATCTTCGGTCCGGTGGCGCCGGTCATCGGCTTCTCCACGCCGGAGGAGGCCGCCCGGATCGTCAACGACTGCGAGTACGGCCTGTCCGTCGGCATCCTCGGCGACGTCGGCACGGCCATGAAGCTCGCCGACCGGATCGACTCCGGCAAGATCCACATCAACGAGCAGACCGTCGCCGACGAGCCCAACGCCCCGTTCGGCGGGGTCAAGGCATCCGGCACCGGGTCCCGGTTCGGCGGAGCCGCCGCCAACATCGAGGCCTTCACCGAGACCCAGTGGGTCACCGTCCGGCCGGACATCGCCGACTACCCGTTCTGATCCCCGCGTCCCCGTTCCGCCGGACCCGCGCGCGAACCCTCCGGCTCGCCGCGCGGCCGCTCCGGCTCCCGCTCACCCGTCTCCGTCTCCCGTAGCCGCTCTGGGGGGAATGTCACCATGGCATCCGTCGTCTCTTCCGACGCGTCCGACGCGTCCAACACCTCCGCGGGCACCGGCGCCGCCGGCCGCAGCGTCTGGACGGTGGTCCTGTGCTGGATCACCGTCATGCTCGAGGGGTACGACCTCGTCGTCCTCGGCGCGATCATCCCGACCCTGATCAAGACCAAGCACCTCGGCATCACCGCCGGGGACGCCACCACCATCGCCACGCTCTCGCTGGTCGGCGTGGCCATCGGCGCGGTCCTGGTCGGCCCGCTCGCCGACCGGCTCGGGCGGCGCCTGCTGCTCATCGGGTCGGTGGTGCTGTTCTCCGTCTTCACCCTGCTGGTTCCGCTCGCCTCCTCCGTGGCGATGTTCGCCGTGCTGCGCCTCATCGCCGGCGTCGGCCTCGGCGCCTGCATGCCGGTGTCCCTGACGATGATGGCCGAGCACATGCCCGCCCGGCGCCGGGCGCGGGCCAGCACGCTGACGATGACCGGCTACCACACCGGCGCCGTGATCACCTCGCTGCTGGCCCTCCAGGTGACCGACAACTGGGAGGTGCTCTTCTACGTCCTCGGCGCGGCCGGGCTCGTCGTCGCGGCCGTCCAGTGGTTCCGGCTGCCGGAGTCGGAGGCGTTCGTGCGCGCCCGGCAGGCGACCGGGGCGCAGCGCGTGCCGTTCGCCGAGCTGCTCAAGCCGGCGTACCTGCGCGCGGGCATCGGCATCTGGGTCGCCTCCTTCATGGGCCTGCTGCTGGTCTACGGCCTCAACACCTGGCTGCCCAAGCTGATGAACGAGGCCGGCTACCCCGTGCCCACCGCCGTCACCCAGCTCCTGATCCTCAACGCCGGCGGTGTGGCCGGGCTGGTGCTGGGCGGCTTCGTCGCCGACCGGCGGGGCATCAAGCCGGTCACGCTCGGCTGGTTCGCGGTCTCGGTGGTGATGCTGGCCTGCCTGAGCGTCAGGATGGACAGCGACCTGCTGCTCGACACCGTGGTCTTCCTGACCGGCGTGTTCGTCTTCTCGGCGCAGGTGCTCGTCTACGCCTACGTGACCAACTTCTACCCGGCCGCCGTGCGCGGCACAGCCCTCGGCTCGGCCTCCGGCATCGGCCGCATCGGGTCGATCGTCGGCCCGTCGATCACCGGCGCCCTGGTCGCCTCCGGGGTCGGCCACCCGTGGGGCTTCTACTTCTTCGCCGCCGTGGCCGTGCTGGGCTTCGTGGCCGTGCTCACCCTGCCGGGCCGCGCCCACGCCGCCGGGCCCGAGGCGGTGGAGGCCGTCCGGCCCGCCGTCTGACCGCGCCCCGGGGCGCGGACACCCGAACGGTACGACGGCGGCGCGGGCCCGACACGGCCCGCGCCGCCGTCGTACCCCGGCATGCCGCCGTCGTACCCCGGTCGCGTCCGGGCGCCGCCGGGAGAGCGGGACTCGTCCGGCTGGTGCAGCCTGGGTGTGCGGACACCAGCGGAGCAGGGAGCGGAGGATGCCGGCGGAGGTCGATCACGCGGCGCTGTTCGCCGCCACCCCCAGCCCGTACCTCGTCCTGGGGCCGGACCTGGTGATCGTGGACGTCAACCGGGCGTATCTGGACGCGACCGGGCGGACCCGCGACGACCTGATCGGGCAGCACGTCTTCCAGGCCTTCCCGGACAACCCCAACGACCCGGAGGCCGACGGCACGCGCAATCTCAACGCGTCCCTCCACCGGGTCCTGTCCTCCCGCAAGCCGGACACGATGGCGCTGCAGAAGTACGACATCCCCGTCGTGCGCCGGCCCGGGGAGTTCGAGGAACGCTGGTGGTCCCCGGTGAACACCCCGGTCATGGGGCCGGACGGGCAGGTGGCGTGGATCATCCACCGGGTCGAGGACGTGACCGCGTTCGTCAAGGCCTACCAGGCCGGCGACCCCACGCGGATACGGGTCGGCCAGCGACTGGAGGCCGCCCAGACGCTGGAGGCGGAGCTGTACTCCCGGGCGCGCGAGCTGCAGCGGCTGAACGAGGAGCTGCGGCAGGCCAACACCCGGGAGCGGGAGGTCGCGGTCACCCTGCAGGAGGCCATGCTGCACGCTCCCGACCTGGCCCACCATCCGCACGACGTGGCGGTGCGCTACCTGCCCGCGATCGGCTCGCTGAACGTGTGCGGCGACTGGTACGACGTGGTCGACATCCCGCCGGACCAGCTCGCCCTGGCGGTCGGCGACGTCATCGGGCACGGCCTGGAGGCCGCCGCCGTGATGGGCATGCTGCGCAGCGCGCTGTCGGCGGCCATCCGGGCCCTGGAACGGCCCGCGCAGGCCCTGGAGGTCCTGGGGCTGTACGCCCGCTCGATCGACGGAGCCCTGGGCACGACGGCGGTCAAGGCGATCGTCGACCGCCGCAGCCACCTGATCACCTACAGCTGCGCCGGCCACCCGCCGCCGGTGCTGGCTCACCCGGACGGCCGTATGGAGCTGCTGGACCGGGCCACGGACCCGCCCCTGGGCGCACGGCCGATGCATGTGCCGCGCCCCCAGGCCAGCATCCCGTACACGCCCGGCGACACCCTGGTGCTCTACACGGACGGACTCATCGAACGCCGCAAGGAGGACATCGACGCCGGCCTCGACCGGCTGATGCACGCGCTGAGGCAGTGCGGCAGCCTGGGCGCCGAGCGGCTCGCCGACACCCTGCTGACCAAACTCGGGGTGGCCAGCGGCGGCCGCGACGACATCGCCCTGATCGTGGTCCGGCTGTGAGCGGGCGACGGCTTGTGCGGCTCCCCAACCTGTGGCACGATCCCGCGAGTCGATCCACGCAGACCTCTGCACGATGAAGGACTGAAGCCATTGATCGCGGCGTCCCGCAGCGGCCGCCGTCGGCACTGACATCCCCGCCGCCACGGCGGCGGCCGGTGCCCTCGCGTCTTCCCACGGCGGCCCCACGCATGTCCCGTGTCCCCGGCCACGGCCGGTCCCGCAGCCTTCGCGGCTGCCCTTCACCGTGAGGTCCACATCACCGTGCACGACAACGTGCAGAACTTCGCCGTCGCCCATCTCCTCCGCCGTCCGGCGCCGCTCGAAACCGGAGGCTTCGTCGCGGGGTTCGATCCGGCGACGGACAGCCCGTACGTCAACTACGCCACCCCGTTCCCCGGCGCCGAGCCGGCCGACCGGGACGTCACCGCCCTGATCGGGGCGTTCCGCGCACGCGGCCTGCGGCCCCGTCTGGAGTTCGCCCCGGACGCCGCGCCCGCCGTCGAACCCGCGCTGCGCCGGGCGGGTTTCCGCACCGAGGCGGTCCACGAGTACCTGGTCTGCACCCCCGCGACCCTGGTGGCGCCACCGGCCGGGAGCCTCGACGTGCGCGCGCCGCACACCGACGAGGACTACCGGGCGATCGACACCGCGCTGGCCGACGCGTTCGCGGGCGAGTTCGGCCCCTCCGAGGCGGGCGCCGCCCGGCTGCGGCGCACCGAGGAGCAGGGCGGCGCCGTGCGCTTCGTGCGCGCGCCCGACGGCACGTGCGCCGGCGGCGCACTCTGCTCCGCGCCCGCCGAGGACACCGCGGAACTGGCCGGCGTCGGCACCCGGCCCGCGTACCGGGGCCGCGGCATCGCGGCCGCCGTCACCGCCGCCCTGGCCGGGGCGACGTTCAGCCGTGGCACGTCGTCGGTGTGGCTCGAGTACTCGGGCGAGGGCTCCCGCCGGGTGTACGAACGCGTCGGCTTCCGGCCCCGGGGCACGCGGCTGTACCTGACGCTGTGAGCCCGCTGCCCGGCGCGGGCCGGGCGCCGCCCGGTCCACGCCGGGCGGCGGGCGTTCCTCCGGCCCGGGAGTCGCGCGGCGTCACGGCCGCGACGCGCCCTTCCGCCGGGCCGCGCGGTGGCTGACCGCGCCGAGGACGGCGCCCACGCCGAGCACCGCGAGTCCGCGCCACCAGACCTCGGTCTCGACCTGGGTGGCCAGCACGACGCAGGAGGCCGCTCCCAGCACGGGCAGGACGGTCGGCGTACGGAAGTGGTCCGCCGTACCGGAGTCGCGGCGCAGGACGAGGACGGCGACGTTGACCATGAAGAACACGACGAGCAGCAGCAGGACCAGCGTCGAGGCCAGAGTGGCCACGTCCCCGGTCAGCGCCAGGGCGGTCGAGAGGACCGTGGTGGCCGCGATGGCGACCCAGGGCGTACGGCGGCCGGGCAGCACGGTGGTCAGCACCGAGGGCAGCAGTCCGTCGCGTGCCATGCCGAAGGCGAGGCGCGAGGACATGATCCCGGTGAGCAGCGCGCCGTTCGCCACGGCTACCAGCGCGATCGCGCTGAACAGCCGCTGAGGCACTCCGCCCGCCGCCTCGACCACCTCGAGCAGGGGCCCGCTCGACGCGGCGAGGCGGCTGGTGGGCACGGCCGCCGACGCGGTGACGCCCACCAGCACGTACACCGCCCCGGCGGTGGCCAGCGCGCCGAACAGGGCGCGCGGGTAGGAACGCCTGGGGTTGCGGGTCTCCTCGGCGACGTTCACGGAGGTCTCGAAACCGACGAAGGAGTAGTAGGCGAGGACGGAGCCGCTGAGCACCGCGCCGGCGGCGCCGTGGCCGGGGGTCCCGAGCCGGGTGAGCCGGCCGGGGTCGCCGTCGCCCCGCAGCAGCAGCCATCCGCCGAGGGCGACGACGATCAGCAGCCCGCTGACCTCGATCACGGTGGCGACGACGTTCGCGCGCGTCGATTCCTGGATGCCGCGCGCGTTCAGGGCGGCGAGCAGGGCGAGGAAGACGACGGCGACGGCGGCCACGGGCAGGTCGACGAACGCCGACAGGTAGTCGCCGCCGAATCCCCTGGCGAGCGCGGCGACGGAGACGATGCCGGCCGCGAGCATGCAGAAGCCGGCGACGAAGCCGGCGAACGGGCCGAACGCCCTGGTCGCGTAGTGGGAAGCGCCGCCCGCCTTCGGGTACTTCGTCGCCAGCTCGGCGTAGGAGGCGGCGGTGAGCAGGGCGAGCAGGAGGGCGACGAGCAGGGGGACCCACACGGCCCCGCCCGCGTCCGCGGCGACCTGCCCCACCAGGACGTAGACCCCTGCGCCCAGGACGTCGCCGAGGATGAAGAAGTACAGCAGCGGGGTGGTGAGAGCTCGCTTGAGACCGGAGCCGGAGGCGGTGTCCGGCTGCGCATTCTGGACGGAGGACATGCACCGCGTGTCCCCCACGGCCGCTGAATCACGCACAGACCGCTCCGGTCACTCGGACGGGTCGGGGTGTGCCCGCATCTGCTGCCAGGTGCGGTGAACGTGCCGTTCGGCCTCTCGTACGGCGAAGGGCACGACATCGTCCGACGGCACGGCGGCCGGTCGGCGTGTCACGGCCTCCGATGTCATGACGCGGCGCGACGCACGCAGTACGGGCAGGTCCCGGCTCCGGCCGGTGCGGTGCAGGAGAGCGGCTCGGGCCACGAGGATCGCGGCGATGACCGCTGCGGCCGTCAGTGTGGTCGCCGCGTGCTGATGTGGCATCGGTGCAGGCTCCGTGAGGTGTGGGGGGTTGTCACAGCCGGCGGCGGTCGGCGGTCCGGCGGGCGAGGGCTTCGTCGCGGACCCGGGCGCAGCTGCGGCTGATCAGCCGGGAGACGTGCATCTGGGAGATGCCGAGGCGGTCGCCGATGCTGCTCTGCGTCATGTCCTCGAAGAAGCGCATGTAGAGGACGGCCCGTTCCCGTTCGGACAGCCGGCGCAGACCCTCCTTCGCGGCCTCGCGGTCGACCACGACGTCGTAGGAGGCGTCGGTCGCGGCCAGGGTGTCGGCGAGGCTGTAGCCGTCGTCCCCCGAGGTCAGTTCGGCGTCCAGCGACAGGGTGCTGAAGCTCTCCAGGGCCTCCAGGCCCGCGGACACCTCGTCCTCGGTGAGGCGGGTGTGGGCGGCGAGGTCCGCGACGGTGGGTTCGGGGCTGCCCGGGTTCTGCGTGAGTTCCCGGCGGGCCACCCGTACGCGGTTGCGCAGCTCCTGCACCCGGCGCGGCACCCTGACGGCCCACATCCGGTCCCGGAAGTGCCGTTTGACCTCACCGGTGATGGTCGGCACGGCGTAACTCTCGAAGGCCCCGCGGGACGGGTCGAAGCGGTCGACGGCCTTCACCAGTCCGAGCGCGGCCACTTGGCGCAGGTCCTCGACGGACTCGCCGCGGTCGCGGAAGCGGCCGGCGATCCGGTAGGCCATGGGCAGCCAGGCGGTGACGAGTTCGTCGCGCACGGCGTCACGCTCCGGCCCCTCCTCCAGCGCCGCCAGCCGGGCGAACAGCCGGGAGGTGTCGGGGGCGTCGTCATGGCTCCGCCGTGCGGGCGTTGTGCCGGGGGCCGTGGTGAGCGGGGCGGGACGGGACGTCGATGTGTCGGTCGGCATGCGCTGTCGCTCCCGAAACGATCTGAGGGGCGGCACCCGAAGACGGCGTGTTCCCGGGCCCACCCCGACGGTGCTGTCAGGGTTCGCCACGCGAGGAGCACCGTGACCGTTGGACGGAGCCGGCGGCCAGGGTCCTCCCGCTGGGCGCGCGCCTCCGGTCCGAAGCACGAAACCCCGCCTGCCCCTCGGTTCCGTCAGCAAACCCTCGGCGCCCTCGCCCATGAGAGGGACGTCCCGAGTGGTCACGGCCCTGGGGCCGGGTGTACGCGTGGACGGCATGCGGCGGGATATCAGCGGTCCATGACGGTGTGCACTTTCTTCGAACAACTGGATCGCGTCCTCATTGAGCGGACGGCGTCCCGCGTCCCGAATCGCGCCGGCCGGGTGCTGTCGGCGGTGGAGGCTGCGGCGGAGAACAGCAAACTGTGGTGGGGCACGGCCGTGGCGCTGGCCGCGGCAGGCGGACGACGGGGCCGGGTGGCCGCCGGGGCCGGACTGTCCGCTCTGGCGCTGGCGCAGTTCGTCTCGAACGGGCTGTGCAAGCACCTGGCCGACCGGCCGCGGCCGCCCAAGGAGCTGATTCCGCACGAGGGGGTGCACGATCGGCCCGACTCCCCGTCGTTTCCGTCAGGACACACCGCTGCCGCGGTCGGGTTCACGGCGGCGGTCACGGCCACCTGGCCCGCGGTCGGCGCCCTGTGCGCGATACCGGCCGCGACGGTCGCCCTCGAACGCGTCCAGTCCGGCGCCCACTACCCCAGCGACGTCGCCGGCGGCGCCGTGATCGGCCTGGCCTGTGCCTGGCTGACGCGGCGCACGCCGTCCCTGCTCCTGCGGCACCGCTTCCCACGCGTTTCCGCTGGTGGTGCGGCGTGGGAGTGATTGCCGGTGTGATACCTGGGCACACAGGCCGGTGTCCTACGCGAACGGCGACGACGAGGAGCGTTCCCATGCTCATGGCACACCCTGCTGTACTCGACAATCTGGTCGAGCAGTACGACACGCTGCGCATCCTGCACGCCGAACAGGGCGACGAGGGGGTCCGCCAGCGCATGAACGACGTGGCGTACACGCTGTGCGTGGCGACCGGCACCCGTGACATCGACACGGCTCTCGTCACCGCCCGTCACCACCTCCCCGGCACCCGCCCGGAAGACGACTCCGTGCTGACCGCCTGACCTACCGGACCGCCATGAGCACCACCGCCCGTCTGCCGACCTTCACCAGCCTGGACGAGCTGACCCGGCTCGTCACCCGCCGCCGCTGCCTCTACGTACGCTGGTCCCGCGGCCCGGAGCGCGACCTGACGGCCGTCAGCAGCACCGACGACCTGACCGGCGTCAAGCTGCCCGGCCTGTCGGCCAGCTCCCTGGACGTCGAGGACTGGTGGGGCGAGCGGCCCGTGGACATCTGGGTGGCTCGCAAGCTGTACGACTACTGCCACCTCCCCCGCGTCAAGGACGAACGCACGCGGCCGTGGCTCCTGCACGGCCACGAGGCGGCCCGTGGACCGGACAACGAGCCCCTGGTACGAGACGTCGAGCCCCTCGGCTGGATCGCCGACTCCGTCATCGCCCAGGCATCCCGCATCGTGACCGCGCAGCCCGGCCGCTGGGGTCCGCTCGACCGCGACCCGGCCGGCTGAGGGGCACCGCCGCCCGCGCCGCTCCCCGCTGCGCTCGGGACTCCATGGGCGCGCCCCGCGAGGGCACGGCCCGCACGGTAAGGTGGCGATCGTGGCCAGTCCGGCTATGCCGATCAGGTAGATGACCACCACGGCGACGCTGTCGATACCCATGCGGGCGTACTGACGGCGGGGGCGGAAGATCAGCCCCGCCATGTAGACCACGGTCAGGATGATCCCGAGCGCCGTCAGGTAGACGTCGGTGTCGTGCGCGGCCGGCAGCACCGGTTCACCGGAGATGACGGTGGCGAGCAGGAACAGCACCGGCAGGAATGCGTTCCCGCCGAAGATGTCGCTGACGGCGAGCTGGTAGTCGCCCAGCCTGGTGGAGGTCAGGCCGGTACTGACCTCGGGCAGGGAGGTGGCCGCCGCCAGCACGGTCGCGCCGAACAGGACACCGCTCAGGCCCTGGCGGGCGAAGAACTCCTCGCCGCTGCGTTCGATCACGACGCCGGCGAGGAGGGTGGCCAGTGCGGAGACGCCGAACACCAGCCCGGCGCGTACGGTGCTCGTGCCCTTGTCGCTGGCGGCCTTCTCCTTCTTGCCCTTGGAGTGGCCGCGCGGTTCCGGCTGGCCGTCCGGGGCGTCGCCGCCCTCGCGCCACGGCAGGCCCCGGCCGGCCCGGTCGAGCAGGACCAGACCGATCACCCAGAGGACGGCGATCGCCACGGAGGACGGGGCCAGGCGGGCGGCGTGCAGATCCGGGGAGAGCTGAGTGCCCATCACGACCACCGCCAGGACGACCACCACCATCGCCCCTTCGAGGACCAGCTGCAGACTGGCGGCAAGACGGGTCAACGGGGCCCGGGGGCGGACCCCGGCCGCGTCCAGGACCGCCAGCACGACGGTCTGGATGGCGATCCCGCCCAGGATGTTGCCGACCGCGACGTCGAGCCGGCCGGCCATCGCCGCGCTCGCGGTGATCGCGATCTCGGGCAGATTCGTCGCGATCGCCAGAAGGATCAGACCGCCCAACGCGCTGCCCAGGCCGAGCCGTTCGGCGAGCACGTCGGTGGTGTCCGACAGCTTGACGCCCGCAACCCAGATGACGGCCGCGCTGGCCACGAACAACACCAGCAGCACCGGCGAACCCAGAGATCCCATGCCGCGGCAAGTACCCGCCGTCCCGGAACGGAACCAGCGGGCACGGACACGGCGCCGACGGCGCAGCCCGCGGCGCCGCCCCGCGTCGGACGACGGCGGCGCCGGTCAGCCGCGGCGGTTCGCCGACTCCTCCAGACGCTCGACCAGTTCGGCGGCCATGGCCTTGATGGTTTCGAGGCCTTCACGGCCCCACGGCTGGGGGTCCTGGTCGACCACGCAGATCGTGCCCAGCACCACGCCGGTGCTGTCGATCAGCGGCGCGCCCAGGTAGGAGTGGACGCCGATCGCGTCGACCACCGGGTTGCCGGCGAACCGCGGGAAGTCCCGGATGTCCTCCAGCACCAGCGCCCGGCGGCGCTTGACCACGTGCGGGCAGATACCCATGTCGATGTCGCGGGGCATGACGCGGCCGGGCACCGGTTCCTCCAGCAACGGCGGTCCCACGTGGGCCGTGGTGTCCTGCGCCGCGCTGTACAACCCCGCGAAGTACTGGCGGTCGGCGTCGAGGAAGAAGTTGACCCCGGCGTAGCAGCCGCCGGTGCGGTGTGCCAGCTCCCGTGCGAAGGCGTCGAGTCCGGCGTCCGGGCGCGCGTCGATGCCCAGCTCGCGCAGCCGCTCGGACCGGGCGCGCACCTGCGGGTCCTCCGGGGGGAGGAGCAGATGGCGCAGGGCGATCCCGGACTCAGGCCCGGACGGTGGGTTGGTCGGTGTCGCTGCCATGGGAACTCCTTGTCGTGATCAGATGCTGAACCAGGTCGATCAGCACGCGGATGCCCGAGTGCTGGACGCGGGCGTCGCACAGCACCACCGGCACCTCCGGCCTGAGGTCGAGCGCGGTCCGCACCTCCTCCCCGCGGTAGCGGTGAGCCCCGTCGAACTCGTTGACGGCGACGACGAAGGGGATGCCGCGCCGCTCGAAGAAGTCCACCGCCGCGAAGGAGTGCTCCAGCCTGCGGGTGTCGGCGAGGACCACCGCCCCGAGCGCTCCCTCGGAGAGTTCGTCCCACAGGAACCAGAAGCGCTCCTGTCCGGGCGTGCCGAACAGGTACAGGATGTGGGACCGGCTGAGCGTGATCCGGCCGAAGTCCAGGGCGACCGTGGTGGTGGCCTTGTTCTCCACTCCGTCCAGCCGGTCCGTGGCCGCGCTGACGGCGGTCAGCGTCTCCTCGGTGCTCAGCGGCTCGATCTCGCTGAGCGCGTTGACGAAGGTGGTCTTTCCGACGCCGAACCCGCCGGCGATCAGCACCTTGACGCCCACCGGCAGGACTTCGGCGGGCAGCGGGTCACAGTCGTTTGAGGAGGCCATCGCGTATCGCTTCCAGGAGGTCTCGATCAGGTCGTGCGGAGTGGTCCGCGGACGCCGGGCGTGTGTCACCTGCGACGACCGCGCCTCCCTCGGCCAGATCGGACAGCAGTACCTTGACCACGGCGGCGGGCACCTGCATCCGGGCCGCGATCTCGGCGACGCTCACCGGCTGTTCGCACAGCGCCAGCACCCGCGCGTGCTCCAGGCCGAAGGCGCCCTGCGTCTGGGCGCCGGTGGCCCGTACCGTGGTCACCAGCGTGAAGTGGGACGTGGCCCTGGTCCGGCCGTCGCTCACGGTGTAGGGACGGACCAGCCGCCCGGCCGCTTCGTCGAGCCGCGGTCCGTCCGGGAGGACCGGCGTCATCGGTCACGCCACCGGGCGCCGAGGCGGCGTGGCCAGGTGCGGACGGACACTTTTCACCATCATCCCCATCTCGTAGCCCAGTACCGCCGCGTCCGCATCGCGTCCGGCCAGCACCGCCAGCACCGCGCCGTGCCCGGCGGACGAGACGAACAGCAGCGAGCTGCTCAGCTCCGTCACGATCTGTCGCACGTCACCGCCGTCGTCGAAGTGCCGGCCCGCGCTGCGCGCCAGCGAGTACAGCCCACTGGCCAGCGCGGCCAACTGGTCCGCGGCGTCCGTGTCGAGGCCCTCCGCTGCCTTCACCAGCCCGTCCGAGGACAGCAACAACGCGCTTCGGGTGTGCGGCACCCGGTTCACCAGACCCGTCAACAGCCAGGAAAGGTCTTCGCTCGCCACGATCGTGTACTCCTCTTCGACGGAAGGAACGTTGTGCTGCGCGGAGGCCGGGCCTTCGGGGGCGGCCCGCGCCGTCAGGGCGTCTCGGCTTCCTCGGCCCTGCGCAGTCCGGTCTGGAACGCGGCCATCAGGCCGGGGTCGTGTGCGGTGTCCTCGGCGGCCACGGCGTCACGGGCCGGCTGCGGCACTTCGGCGGCGTGGTCCTGACGGCGGCGTTGCGGCAGCCGCGGGCGGTCGTCGTCGCCGTCCGCGAGGGCCGGGGCGGGCTCGGGTCCGGGACCGGACACGCCCGGATCCGCGACGCCGGCCGTGTCGGTCGCCCGGGGGCCGACCGTCTCGGGCTCCCCCAGGTCGTGCGGCTCGGCGTCGGGCGCGGGGGCGGTGTGCGGGGCCGGCGCGGGAGCCGCGGGCTGCGGGCCGAGCAGTGCCTGGGGCAGCACCATGACGGCCTGGGTGCCGCCGTAGACGTTGCTCTGCAACCGCACGGCGATGTCGTGCCGCTGCGCGAGGACGGAGACCACGTACAGGCCGATGCGGCCGTCCTGCAGCAGTTCGCCGAGCGCGACCTTGTCGGGTGCGCTCAGGACGGTGTTCATCCGGCCGCGCTCGGCCGGGGACATGCCCAGGCCCCGGTCCTCGACCTCGATCGCCACGCCCGCGGCGACGGGCTCCACCCGCACGTGCACGGTGGTCTGGGGCGGTGAGAAGACCGTCGCGTTCTCCAGCAGTTCGGCCAGCAGGTGGACGACGTCGACCACGGCGTGGCCGCTGACCGACCCCTCGACGGGCGGGACCAGCTTGACGCGGGCGTACTGGTCGATCTCGGCGACGGCGGAACGCAGCACGTCGGTCAGGCCGACGGGGCGGGTCCACTGGCGGTGGGTGTTCGCGCCGCCGAGCACGGCCAGGTTCTCGGCGTAGCGGCGGATCCGGGTGGACAGGTGGTCCACCCGGAACAGCCCCTTGAGCAGGTCGGGGTCCTCGACCTCGTTCTCCAGGTCGTCCAGCAGGCCGATCTCGCGGTGCACCAGGGACTCCAGACGGCGCGCCAGGTTGGCGAAGACCTCGAACTGCTCCAGCCGGGAGTGGTGTTCCGCACCGATCGCGGAGGCGGCGGTCTCCAGCAGGGCCGTCTCCGCCTCGTGCCGGGCCACGGTGATCTCGAACCCGAGGCGGGAGAGTGCGTCCGGGCCGGTCTGCGGCGGGAGTTCCGGCCGCCGCTGCCGCACAGGCCGCTCTCCGGCCCGCAACCGACGGCACAGCGACTCCAGTTCGGCCCTGCCCTCGGAGGTGGCCCGGGTCAGCTCGGCCAGCTCGGCCCGGTTGCGGTCGGCCGCGCGGGACAGCTCCGCCCAGTGCTCGGTGACCGCCCGCGCCTCCGCCGAAGCCCGTGTGCCCGCGATCGCGGCCGCCAGGGCACCGACGAGCGCCACGCCGCCGAACACCGCGCCCTGGTACGCCTGGTCCAGGTGGCCGTCGAGGACCAGCCCGGTGGCCACCGCGCCGGTCACGGCGACCACCCCCGACGGCAGCACGGAGGACAGCACCAGACGCCGTTTCAAGGAGCCGGCGGGCGACTCGGCCGTCGGACGGGGCGTCACGGGCGACGCCGGCCGGTCGTCCGGCGGTATGGAAGGATCAGGCATAACAGTCCCCGGACAGTACGATGATCGGGCCGAGCGCGCACGTTATCGCAGACCAGGACCCCGGTGTCAGCCCTGGGGCGGACAGAGATCGAACCGTTGTATCGGTCACCTGCTCCGGCGCGTTCGGCGTCACCCTCGGACGCCCGGTGGATCCGCTCGCCGCCGGGTATCCCGTTGCCGCGGCCGTGGTGAGGACGGCTCCTCGGCGGCGAGCCGGCGCTCCTGGGCGCCGATGGCGTCGTTCAGCGCGTCACCTGCCGGAGTTGAGCCAGTGGTGCAGTGCCTCGTGCACGCTGTCGGGCAGTGCGCTGAGCTCCTCGATCGCTTCCCGGTCTCCTGGCCAGGGAGCGATCCCGGCGGCGGTCAGCACCGCGTACAGGTTCAGGCGCCGCAGATCGCGGGGGTCGACGCGGCAGGTGATGCGGTCCGCGGACCTGGGCGGCGCCAGCAGGAAGTCCTCCGCCGGGGCGTCGTCCAGTGCTCGATCGGTCGATGCGGTGATGGTCTGCATGATCTCGCTCCGTTCTGCCTACGCTTCGTTGGCACGTCTCGCCCGTGGGGCCGAGTGCGCTGTGCGCTCGGTTCGCCCGGGTGGCCGCACACCCCACCCTCCCCACCGACACGCCACGTACGAGCGGTACACGAGCGGTGTTACACATCACCCACAATTCCGTGACTCTTACCTTCATGCACCATCCACATGCGCAAAGCGGCTTTTGACGCCCCGTCAAGCCGTACCACCGCCGCGAACGCCGCTGCGCGGTCCCGCTCCGCCGTCCGGCCGACACCCGAAAGTGAGTGACAGCCATCCACACCCGGACCCCGCCACTTCTCCCGGAGAGGCGAGGTCTCACCCGGCCGGCCGGCGGTCAGACCAGGCCGATCTGCTGGGCGACGTCCTCCCCGTGCCTCAGGTGTCGGTGCGCGGCCTCGCCCAGCGACACGATGACCGACGCGACGACGGTTTCGATCACGGCCATCGTCGGGACCAGGCTGTCGTACGGCGAGGGCGACGTGACCTGGCTGGGCAGGACGACCTCCGCGTGCGCGGTCACCGGCGAGAGCCACGTGTCGGTGAAGAGCACCACCTTGCCGCCGCGTTCCCGCAGCAGCTGAGCCATGCCGACCTTGTCGTCCTCGTAGCGCCGGTAGTCGAACACGACGAGTACGTCGCGGCGTGTCAGCGCGGCCAGGACGGCGGTGCGCTCGACGTCGCGATCGGGCAGGAAGGACACGTCGTCGCGCAGTTGCATGAGGTGGAGACCGAGGTACTGCGCCAGCAGGTGGGTGAACCGGCCGCCGGCGAGGACGATCCGTCGCTTGGGGTCGGCGAGGAGCTGGGTGGCCCGGTCCAGGTCGTGCGGCGGGAGTTCGGCCAGGGACTGGGTGAGCGCGGCCGCGAACAGCCTGCTGCCGCTCGTCAGCAGCGGTTCCCTGGCGTCCGCGTGGTCGGCGTCGTCGGCCCGGGTCAGGGGGGCCGACTCGTACAGCGCCAGGGGTGAGGCGCTTCGTTCCTCGAGTTCCTCGCGCAGGGCCGCCTGGAAGTCGGGGTAGCCGCGGAAGCCGAGGCGTCCGACGAACCTGAGGACGGTCGGCGCACTGACCGCGGCACGCTCGGCGATGGTGGCGATGGTCTCGAATCCGGGCGCCGGGTAGCCCGCCAACATGACCCGGCCGACCTTGCGTTCGGCGGGGCTGAGTTCACCCAGCTTGAGCCGGATCCTGTCGGCGAGCGTGCCAGAAGCCATCGGTGTGTTCCTTTTCCGTGCCGGGAGGGCCTTGTCCGTGGAGCTTAAGCGGCGGGTACGGCGCCGATGGCGCCCGCTGGAGGATCGAGGCCCTGCGCGGCCTGTGCGGGGAGTCTCAGCTGGGGGTGATGGACACGCTCATCCCGATGAGGGTGTCCGCCGTCGTGCCGTCGTCCGTCAGGGGGGTGAAGTGCCGGTCCTTCCGGAAGGTGACGGTGAAGCGCGGACCGGACTCGAACGTGGTGGCGGTCGCCTCGCGCTGTCCTGCGGACCGCGCGAGGGCGCGCGCGGTCCGCAGGAAGCTGTAGGGGACGCCGTCGTCATTGGCGAGGGAGTAGAAGACGTCGTTGTTCGCGGGCACCGGAGTGCGGTCCTGCGGGTGGAGCCGCGTCTTGCCGGATGCCGGCCGCACCCGCCAGCGGCTCGGCTCGTAGCGGTCGCCGTCGGTGAGGTAGTCGTAGGTCGCCCCGCTGAGCGACCAGCCTCCGTCGCGCCGGCTCACGCGCATGTGCCGCAGGTCGAACACCGCCAGGCCCTGAGGGCCGACGACGCGCATGCTCTCGTCGGCCGAGCCCGGGTGCTCGACGACGAGTGCGGTGTTCTCCTCCAGCGCGTAGACCCGCCGGTGGCCCGTGTCGGCGGCCAGGCGCAGCGAGCGGCCCTCACGTCCCGAGGTGCCGGTGTGGGTGTCCAGCAGTCCCGAGCGCAGGAAGCCGAAGCCGCCCTCGGGCAGGTAGCCGAGCTTCGACGCGTCGTCGAAGTAGCCGGGAGCGCTGCCGTCCCGCAGGGCCTCGTAGGAGTCACCGCCGGTGACCATGTCGGCTCCGGCCGCGATCTGGGCACCGGCGCTCGACCCGGCCACCACGGCGCCCTGGGCGAGCTTGGCGCGGATGGCGGCCAGCACCTTGGAGTCGGTGTGGCCGGAGCCGTGCAGCAGGCTGGTCACGTAGCGGTACTGGTCGCCGCCGCCGAAGAAGAAGCCGGTCATGCTGTTGACCTGTGCGACGACACGGTCGGAGTCGGCTTCGGCGACATGGTCGATGTCGATTGGGATCCATTCGGCGTCGGCGGCGCCGTGGCGCGTGAACAGGCCGGCGTAGTAGGCGCCGTTGCAGGCGGAGTTGGAGCACGTGGCCGGGTCACCGGCGTTCGGGTCCTGGCTCTCCGGCACGGAGGCGGCGGTCAGCACGCCGATCCGTGCGCGCCCCGCGCCACCGGCCCGGTCGATGATCTCGCCGTACACCTGGTCGTTGTCGTCCTTCAGCCCGCCGCCGACCAGGACGAGCGAGCCGGCGGAGCGGTGTGCGGCGGCCTGGTGCGCGGTGGCGGCCGGAGCCGTTGCCAGAGCCAGCAGGAGAGTGGTGCTCGCGGCGAGGACGGTGCGACCGGTTCCGTACGGGATGCGCATGAGGTGCCTCCGGGTGTGTGCGGACGTGGGGGATGTGCTGTCGGGGAGTTGTGCGATCAGGCGGCGGGGAGGTGCTCGCGGCCGAGTTCGGCGATGAGCGAGGCGAGCAGGGCGACGCGGGGGGCGACGGTGGTGGTGTCCAGCCACTCCTGCGGGCTGTGGTCGCCGCCGCCCACCGGCCCGAGACCGTCGAGCACGGGTACGCCGACGCCGGCGATCAGGTTCGCGTCGCCCACTCCCCCGGTCGCGGCCGCCCCGATGGACAGTCCGATCTCCGCGCCGATGGACTGGGCGGCGTGCAGGATCCGCCGTGAGGCGTCGGTGTCCTCCATCGGCGGGCAGAGGTCGAGTTGCTCCACCGTCGCCGTGGTCCCGGGGACGGTGGGGCGCGCGGCGAGTTCCTCGATCGCCTGCCGGGCCCGCCGGATGCCCCGCGTCGTCGCCGAGCGGACCTCGACGTGGAGTTCCGCCTCGGGGCAGACGATGTTGATGCGCGTGCCGGCGTGCACCATTCCGACGTTGACCGTCACGTCGTCCCAGCGGCCGTTGAGTCCCTGGAGGGCGACGGTGAGGTGGGCCGCCGCCAGCGCGGCGTTCGCGCCCCGTTCCGGTTCGATGCCGGCGTGGGCGGCGCGGCCCGTGACGGTGAGCCGGAAGTCGGCGACGCCCTTGCGGGCGATCACGACGTCGCCGTTCTCGCGGGCGCACTCCAGCGCCAGGGCGTAGTGCATGCCGTGCGCCGCCTTCTCGGTGAGGGGGCGGCTCGCCGGGGAGCCGATCTCCTCGTCGGGGACGGCGAGGAACACCAGCTCGGCGTAGTCCTGGAAGCCCGCCTCCGCGAGGACGCGCAGCGCCGTGAGACCTGCCACGAGGCCGCCCTTGTCGTCGCTCACGCCCGGCCCGCGGGCGTGCGAGCCGACCAGGCCGAACGGCCGCGCCGCGGCCGTCCCGTCCTCGAAGACCGTGTCCATGTGCGCGGCCAGGAGGATGCGGCGGCCGCCTTCCTCGACGGGGAGCGCCCCCTTCTTCCGCGCCACGACCAGGTCGCCGGTGCCGCGGGAACCTGCGGGTCCCATGCCGACGCGGCGGGTGTCGAATCCCAGGGCCCGCAGCCGGTCGCCGACGATCTCGCCGACGCGGTTGACGCCTTCGGGGCTGTAGGAGCCGGAGTCGATCGCGACGAGTTCTGCCAGTTCCCGCAGGTACCGGGGCTGGTGGGCATGGGCGAGCGTCAGCAGTGCGGCGGTGCGCGGCCGCTGACGGACCGAGGCGCTCACAGGACCTTCGAGAGGAATCCGCGGGTGCGTTCCTGCTCGGGATCGACGAGGACCTGCTGGGGGCGTCCGGCTTCGACGACGACCCCCCCGTCCATGAAGACGGCGGTGTCGCCCACCTCGCGGGCGAAGCCGATCTCATGGGTGACGACGACCATGGTCATGCCGTCGGCGGCGAGCTGCCGCATGACGTCCAGGACGTCACCGACCAGCTCCGGGTCGAGTGCCGAGGTCGGCTCGTCGAAGAGCATCAGCTTGGGTTTCATGGCCAGGGCGCGGGCGATGGCGACCCGCTGCTGCTGTCCGCCGGAGAGCTGCGCGGGGTAGTGCCCGGCGCGGTCGGCGAGCCCGACCCGCTCCAGCAGGCGCATACCGTCCTCCCGTGCCTCGGCACGGCTGACGCCCGCGACGCGTACGGGCGCCTCGGTCACGTTCTCCAGCGCCGTCAGATGGGGGAACAGGTTGAAGCGCTGGAAGACCATGCCGATGTCACGGCGGCGGGAGGCGACCTCCCGCTCACGCAGTTCGTGCAGCCGGCCGCCCTGCCGGCGGTAGCCCACGAGCTGGCCGTCGACGGACAGTCTGCCGCCGTCCACCGTCTCGAGATGGTTGATGCACCGCAGGAACGTGGACTTGCCCGAGCCGGACGGCCCCAGCAGACAGCACACTTCTCCCGCGCCCACGGTCAGGTCGACGCCCTTGAGGACCTCGAGCTTCCCGAAGTGTTTGCGCACGCCCTGGGCGTGGACCATGGGTGTGGTCATCGGTCCGACTCCTTGTTCACGCGGCCCAGCGACAACGCGCCCGCGAGGAGGCGCTGCACGGGGGACACCCGGCCGCCTCCCGAGGTGCCGCGGCCGTAGCGCCGCTCCATCCACGCCTGGGGGATGCTCAGCAGGCTGACCAGGGCCAGGTACCAGATGCTGGCGACCACGAGCATGGGGATGACCTGGTAGTTCTGCGCGTACACGTCCTGGATGTTCGACATCAGGTCGTGGGCGGCGATGACGGAGACGAGCGCCGTCATCTTCAGCATGTTGATGGTCTCGTTGCCCATCGGCGGGATGATCACCCGCATGGCCTGGGGCAGGACGATCCGGCGCATGGTCAGGGCGGGGCGCATACCGAGCGAGTGGGCCGCCTCCGTCTGTCCCGGGTCGACGGACTGGATGCCGGCGCGCACGATCTCGCTCGCGTACGCCGCCTCGTTCAGGCCGAGCGCCAGCAGAGCCGCGACCGCGGGGGTGAGCAGCGAGTTGGTGTCGGCCTGGACGAAGGTGACGTCGGTGAACGGGATTCCGATCAGCACCTTCTTGTACAGAGCCGCGGCATAGCCCCAGAAGATGATCTGGACCAGCAGCGGTGTCCCCCGGAAGACCCAGACGAACAGGGAGGAGAGCCCGTACAGGACGGGGTTGGCCGACAGGCGCATGACCGCGATCAGGGTGCCGAGGACCAGGCCGAGGGCCATGGCCGCGGCGGTCAGCCACAGCGTCGTCGCCAGGCCGTCGAAGACGAGGCCGGTGAAGAGGTAGTGGCCGATGACGTCCCAGTGCAGGTTGGCGTTCTTGGCCAGGGAGCCGATCAGTCCGCCGACGGCCGCCACGGCCGCCGCGGCGGCGACCCAGCGGCCGTAGTGCCGCACCGGGACGATGTCGATGTCCTCGGCGGCTGACTCGCGGTGCGGTGAGGCGCTCACGGGTGTGGAGGTGGCGGTCATTCTCAGTCCACCGCCGCGTTGCGGGTGGCTTCCTTGACGGCGATCGAGGCGACGCCGTACTTGTCGAAGATCTTGGTGGCGGTGCCGTCGTCGATGAGGGCCTGGAGGGCCTTCTGGACCGCTGCGGTGAGTTCGGGGAGCTTCTTGCTGACGGCGATGCCGTTGGGCGAGGCGTTGTAGCCGCCCGGCGCCTTGGGGTCCTCCACCAGCTCGAAGGCCTTGCCGCCGTCGGCCGTCTTCGCCGTCCAGCCCGCGGCGGGCTTGGTCAGCACGTCGGCGACGACCTTCCCCGAGCGGAGCGCGAGCTGCGCGTCGGAGTCCTTCGGGTAGGTCGAGACGGCGATCTTGGGCTTGCCGGCCGCGGTGCAGTCGGCCTGCGTCGCGGTGAGCAGCTTCAGCTGGTTGGTGGCCGCCTGCACGGCGACCGGCGACCCGCACAGGTCGGTAAGGGTGGTTATCTTCTTCGGGTTGCCCTTGGCGACCAGGACGCCGGACCCGGACTGGGAGTAGTCGATGAAGTCGACGACCTTCTGGCGGTCCTTGTTGTCCGTGATCGCCGACATCGCGGCGTCGAACTTGCCGGCCTGCAGGGCGGGCACGATGCCGTCGAACTTCTGCGGGGTGAAGGCGAACCGCACGCCGAGCTTCGCGCCGATGGCCTGACCGAGGTCGTAGTCGAGCCCGGTGAGCTCCTTGCCGCCCTCACTGACGAACATCTCGAACGGCGCGTAGGGGACGTCGGTGGCGACGCGGACCGTGCCGGACTTCTTGATCCCGGCGGGCAGCGCGTCGTGCAGCGCCTGGTCCTTCTTCACCGTCACGCCGGCGACCTTCGCGGCGCCGGGCGACGCGGCCCCGCCGGTGTCCGAGCCGTCGTCGCAGGCGCTCACCGCCATCAGGGCCGCGACGGCGGTCGCGGCACTGAGCATGGCGCGGCGGGAGGAATGTGGCATCACGATCGGTCCCTCTCGGACGTACTGCCGGGGGAGGTCTGCCCTCGCCCCCTGACAGCGCAGGAAACTACAGCCAGGCCGTCATCATGGGTAGATGTAACGCCGATTACATTCCTGCAACGCATGCGGGGTGCCGGGGAATAGGTCAGATTGCCCTGATTTGCCACGCCCGCCATCGCCCTTACGAGGACCATCGTGCGTTACATCCCACGCCCGGAAGTCACTGCTTGTATGTTCCGCTACCGGCGCGGAGCGGGCCGACGGCCTCAGCCGGCCGTCTCGCCGGCGGCCCCTCCGGCCGGCCGCAGGGGGCATCCGGTGCCCACGCGCGTGGCCAGGTCGGCCCTGAGGGCGGCCAGTTCGGCCATGCGGGCGTCGATGACCCGGATCTTCTCCTCGAGGAGCGCGGACAGCGCCGCGGCGGTGTCCGGCGCCTCGCGCAGTCGCTCGCCGGTCCGCGCGATCTCCGCCAGGGAGAACCCGAGCGCCTGCGCGGTGCGGACGTACTGGAGCCAGACCACCGCCTCGGGCGGGAAGTCCCGGTACCCGTTGGGCAGCCGCCGGCCCGCGACAAGACCGACCTTCTCGTAGAACCGGATCGTGTCTCTGGTCATGCCTGCCCGCGCGGCAAGCTCGCCGATGCGCATGCCCCTCCGCGGTAGGCCGGACTTGACCTTGGAGCGTACTCCACTGTTTAGCGTGAGGCATCTGCCACGAAACCCCCGTAGGAGCCTCATCGTGAACCCTCTTCGCACCCCCGCGCACCCCGCCTACCTCCGCGTCGTACGCGCGAGCGCCTGGTACGACCTGGTCGTCACGGCGGGCTTCGCGACTCCGTGGACCTACGCACCGGTACACGACGCGCTGTCGTCGGGCAGCCGGGCGCTGGGGTTCGGCGCCCTGCCCGAACCCGACGCCTGGCAGGTCCTGTTCGCCAACCTGATGGGCTCGGTGGTGGTCGTCTGGGCCGTTCTGCGCATCGTCAGGACGCTGCCGGAGCACGGACTGTTCGACGGCGCCGCGCGCACGCTGTTCGCGACGTGGCAGGCGTACGCACTGGCCCATGGCGCGTCGCGGCTCCTGTGGCTGTTCCTCGGCGTCGAGGTGGCGTTCGGCGTGCTCCAGCTCCTGCCGTGGAGGTGGGGCCGGAACGCGGGGTCCGTGCCCGACGGCGCGAGCCCGGCCGACGGACGCCCGCTCGACACGGCGAGTCGGTGACGGATCGCGAGTGACGCCCGGCGCAGCGGTCCCCCGGAACGCGGACTCCAGGGCTCCGCATGTGCCGCCGGCGGACGTGGGACTATCGTTGCGCCCTCTAACACGGCTTCGGAGAAAGGATGTCGGTGTGGCGATGAAGGCCTTGCGCGCGGCGTTGGAAGCGGTCTACGTACGGCGCCTCAACCGCAAGCTGGAGGGTCTCCCCCGGCCGCGGCACGTGGCGATCATGCTGGACGGCAACCGGCGCTGGGCCCGCGGCGCGGGACACAGCGACGTGCGCGAGGGCTACCGTGTCGGCGGCGCCAAGGTCACGGACTTCCTGCGCTGGTGCACCGACGCGGGGATCAAGCACGTCACGCTGTGGATGCTGTCCGACGACAACCTCCACCGGCCCGCCGACGAACTCGGCCCGCTGCTCGCCATAATCGAGGAGACCGTCCAGCGCATCTGCGCCCCCGGGGAGCCCTGGGAGATCGAGATCATCGGCGCGCTGGACCTGCTGCCCGGGAACACCGCCCGGGTCCTGAAGGAGGCCGCCTCGGGCACGGCCGGCCGGGGCGGGCTCAAGGTCGACGTCGCCGTGGGCTACGGCGGCCGCCGGGAGATCGTCGACGCCGTCAGGGCGGCCTTCGACAAGCACATCGGCGCCGGCGGCGATCCCCGGGACCTGGCCGCGGACTTCGACCTGGAGCACATCAGCGACAATCTGTACTCGCCGGCCGGGCACGACACCGACTTCATCATCCGCACCTCGGGCGAACAGCGGCTGTCCGGCTTCCTGCTGTGGCAGTCCGCCTACGCGGAAGTGCACTTCGTCGACGTCCTGTGGCCCGCCTTCCGCCAGATCGACCTGCTGCGCGCGCTGCGTTCGTACGCCGCCCGGGACCGCCGCTACGGCCGCTGACCGGACTCCGGGCGGCCGGGGCCGTGTTGGAGGGACCGGCGCGGGCCGTTTAGCGTGCGGCGCATGACGATACGACGTGCGATCCTCGGCGGTTCCGCCTTCGAGGAGCAGATCGGGTACGCCCGCGCCGTGGTGGACGGGGACCGGGTGCATGTGTCCGGGACGACCGGGTTCGACTACGCCACGATGACCATCTCCGACGACGTGGTGGAACAGGCCGAGCAGTGCCTGCGCAACATCGGGGCCGCGCTGGCCGAGGCCGGCTGCGGCTTCCCCGACGTGGTGCGGGTGCGCTACCTCCTGCCCGACCGCGCCGACTTCGAGCCCTGCTGGCCGGTGCTGCGCCGCCGCTTCGGCGAGGTCCGGCCGGCCGCGACGATGCTCGTGTGCGGTCTGGCCGACCCCCGTATGAAGATCGAGATCGAGGTGGACGCGCGCCGTCCGTCCACGGACTGACCCGGTCGCGGAATCACCCGGGTGCGCGGCGGACGGCCGTTCCCGTCCCGGGACTTCGCTCGTTGTCCCGGAAGCACCGCGGGATTGTCCTTGATCGGTAACAGCGGGATCCTCGGGCCGTTCCCGCCCGTCCTCACAGGTGCACGGAGACACCAACACGGCAGGATCGGGGCGGGACATGGCACGGCACGGCGGGCGGGGATGGTACGGCCGGGTGGTCGCGGCGGCGGTCGGGGTGACGGCGGTGGCCGCCGCGACCTCGGTGTGGACCGCGCAGGCCGGTCCCGCGGGCGGCGACCAGGCCGCGGCCAAGCCCGCCGCCGCGAAGGCGGCCGCCGTGTCCGCCGGCATCGTCCACGCCTCCGACGGCGGCGACCACGCGGTCAACATCACCATCGACGACGGCCCGGACCCGACCTGGACCCCTCAGGTGCTCCAGGTGCTGCGGGAGAACGGCGTGAAGGCGGTCTTCTGCATGGTCGGCCCCCAGGCCGAGGCCCACCCCGATCTCGTCAAGCAGGTGGTGGCGGCCGGACACCGGCTGTGCGACCACTCGGTCTCGCACGACACCGCCATGGACAAGAAGCCGCAGTCCTACCAGTCGGAGCAGATCCTCACCGCCGAACGCCAGATCACCAAGGCGTCCGGCGGTGTGCGCCCCCTGTACTACCGTGCCCCGGGCGGCGCCTTCACCCCCTACAGCCGGCACCTCGCGGCCTCCCACGGCATGCGGCCGCTCGGCTGGAACGTCGACTCCAAGGACTTCGAGCGGCCCGGCACCGAGGCCATCGTCGCCACCGTGCAGCAGGAAGTGCCCAACGGCCCCACCCTGCTCTTCCACGACGCCGGCGGTGACCGCTCGCAGACGGTTGCCGCCCTGCGGACCGTGCTGCCCTGGCTGAAGCAGCAGGGCTACTCCTTCGGTTTCCCGGTGCGCTGAACGGGACGGCGGGCGGCCACGGGATTCCCGGGCGGCGCGGCGCGGGGCCGGTCCGGGTGTCAGCGGAGGGTCAGGGCGCGGTCAGCGGGGCCTGGCAACGTAGTGGTCGTGAACGGCGCGGGAGACCGGGCCGGGAACAGGGAGAGGTGCCCGGAGTGGTTGATCGGGGACCAAGAGCACGTCTCGAGGTCGGGCCCCGCCAGGGGTCCACGCAGGTTCGAATCCTGCCCTCTCCGCCGCCGGCCGAACCGGAAAACCGCTGGCCGGCCGCGATGCGCCCGTGCTGGGATGACCTGATGCGAGATGTTGCGTCAGCGACCGTGGACCGAGGCGCGTACCCGGACGCGCCGACCCCCTGGGAGCAGGAGGACTGGCGGTCCGCGGCCCTCGGCTGGCTGGAGGACGGGCTCGCCGCCCACGGGCTGCGGATGTCCGGCGGTCTGCGGGTACGGCTGCGGCCGTGGTCCGTGCTGGTACGGGTCCCCGTGGCGGGCCGGGAGACGGTCTGGTTCAAGGCGAATCCGCCGGCCAGCGGTTTCGAGGGCGCCCTCACCGCGGCGCTCGCCCACTGGGTTCCGGGTGACGTCCTGGCGCCGCTGGCGATCGACGCCGGCCGGGGCTGGTCGCTGCTGCCCGACGGCGGCGCGCTGTTCCGGGACGTGCTCGAGCGGGAGCCCGTCGGGCCGGAGGCCTGGGAGGACCTGCTGCGCCAGTACGCGAGCATGCAGCACACGCTGGTCCCGCACGCGGGGGAACTCGGACGGCTGGGCGTGCCGAGTGCCCGCACCGGTGAAATGCCGTACCTCTTCGACGAGTTGCTGGCCGGCAGCCCGGCGCTGCGGCCGGACGAACGCACCCGGCTGGCGGAGCTGCGGCCCCGGCTGGCGGACTGGTGCGCCGAGCTTGCGGCCCTGGGGGTGCCCGACTCGCTCGACCATGTCGACCTGCACGACGGTCAGTTGTTCAACCCGGAGCCGGGCCGGTTCACCTTCTTCGACTGGGGCGACTCGGCCGTCTCCCACCCGTTCTGCAGCCTGCGGGTCCCGGCCCGCAAGGCCTGCGAACGGTACGGGCCCGGCGTCCTGCCGCGGCTGCGCGACGCCTACCTGGAGCCGTGGACGGGAGACGGCCGCACGACGGAGGAACTCCGGCGCGCGGTCCGTCTCTCCTGGCGGCTCAGCGCCCTGGGGCGGGCCCGGGCCTGGGGCGGTCTGTTCCCGTCCGCGGCCGAGGCCTCTCCCCTGACGGCCGAGAGCGCCCGCTCGCTGCTGGAACTCGCCGAGGAGCCCCCGCTCTAGGTCCTGTCGTCAGATTCCCGTCGTCCGCCCGGAGGGCGGGCCCTGCGGCGTCAGGTGCGTGCTCTGGGGGTCCCCCCGGCCGAAGGCTGGGGGAGTGCCGGGCCCTGGCCCTCGTACTGGATGTGCCCGGGTCTGGGCCCGGTGCGGCGAGAGTGCGTGCCGGGCGTCGTGACGCAGACGCGACTTCGCGGACACGGCCTAGCCGGGGACGCCGGGCCCCGTGCCCGGGTCAGGGCAGCGGGGTGCCGCCGGTCGCGTTGAGGATCTCGGCCGTGACGAAGCTCGCCTGGTCGGAGGCGAGATAGACGTACGCCGGAGCGAGTTCCGCGGGCTGGGCCGGGCGGCCGAGCGGGCTCTGCTTGCCGAACTCGGCCGTGTCGGGCAGCGTCGCCGGGATCAGCGGCGTCCACACGGGGCCGGGCGCGACCGCGTTGACCCGGATGCCGCGCTCGGCGACCATCTGGGCCAGCCCCTGGGTGAAGGTGACGATCGCGCCCTTGGTCATGGCGTAGTCGAGCAGGTGCGGGCTGGGCTTGTACGCCTGCACGGAGGTGGTGTTGATGACGCTGCCCCCGGCCGAGATGTGCGGCAGGGCGAACTTGGTGAGCCAGAACATGCCGTACAGGTTCGTGCGCAGCACCCGGTCGAACTGCTCGGTGCTGATCGCCTCGATCCCGTCCGGCTGGGACATCTGGTAGGCGGCGTTGTTCACCAGGACGTCGATGCGCCCGAACTCGTCGACCGCCCGCCCGATCAGCGCGCGGCACTCGCTCTCGTCCCGGATGTCGCAGGGCACGGCGACCGCCTTGCGGCCCGCGTCCTCGACCAGCCGGGCGGTCTCGCGTGCGTCGTCCTCCTCGTCGGCGAGGTGGGTGAACAGCACGTCGGCGCCCTCACGGGCGTAGGCCAGTGCGACCGCCCGGCCGATTCCGGAGTCACCGCCCGTGATCACGGTCTTGAGGCCGTTCAGACGCCCGGCGCCCCGGTAGGACTCCTCACCGTGGTCGGGCGGCGGATCCATCGGCCCGGTCCAGCCGGGGTGCGGCTGGTCCTGGGAGGGGAAGTCCGGCCGGGGGTGCCGGGTGGTCGGGTCGGGCTGCGGACTCTGCTTGTCCGTCACGGCGGCCTCCGTCGTCTCGTGCGGGCGGATCAGCCGACCGGGTTCCCCGATCATCCCGCCCGAAAGCCCCGGGCCTGCACGGATCGCGGCCGGACCGGCGGCTCAGCCCTGGCCGGCCCGCCGGTCCGGGGTGCGCAGCAGTTCCCTGCGGGCGTTGTTGCAGATCCGCAGCAGGTGCTTGGACACCGCGCAGGGCACGGTGTCCACGTGGCACTGGCGGCAGGTCCGCATGTGCTGCTCGTACGTGAGACGCGCGTTCTCGAAGGCTTCAGAGGACATGGACTTCTCCGGGCGGAGCACGTCCGCCGGACGTGCAAACTGACTGACTGGTACAACCGGGAGAAGATCATCACGTTACTGGCGGTAGTGGAAAATCGCGGCCGGCGGGCCGGAAGGGGCCGCCCTACTCGCCGGGGGCCAGGGCGTCGGCCAGGACGGCGGCCGCCTCGCGGATCAGCCCGCTGTCGACGGGCGCGTCCCTGGTGTCCTTCGTGGACAGCACGGTGAGCACCAGGGGCGTCCCCCGGGTGGTCCAGGCGACGCCGATGTCGTTGGCGGTCGCGTACTCGCCGGTGCCCGTCTTGTCCGCGAGGACCCAGCCCCGCGGCAGTCCGGCGCCGAACCGCTCGCCGCTGGTGGTGTTGCCCTTCAGCCAGGTGAGGAGCCGCTCGCGGTCGGCGCGGGCCAGCACCCGCCCGAGGGTCAGCCGCTGGAAGCTGCCGCCGAGGGCTTCCGGCGTGGTGGTGTCACGCGGGTCGCCGGGGACGGCGGTGTTGAGGTCGGTCTCCCAGCGGTCGAGCCGGCTCACCCGGTCCCCGAGCGACCGGAAGAACCGGGTGAGCCCCTGCGGGCCGCCGATCTGACGCAGCAGCAGGTTCCCCGCCGTGTTGTCGCTGTACCGGATCGCGGCGGCACACAGCTCGTCCACGGTCATCCCCGTGTCCAGACGCGCTTTCGCATGGTCGGAGTTGGCGAGGATGTCGTTCGGCGGATAGTGGACGACCTTGTCGAGCGGTGCGCAGTCGGCGTGGTCGCGCAGCACGGCGGCGGCGGCGAACGCCTTGAACGTCGAGCACATCGCGAACGGCTCCGCGGCCCGGTACACCACGGTGCGGCCGGTGCGCGCGTTCCGGGCGTGCACACCGAGCCGCGCGCCGTACCGCCGCTCCAGCTCGGCGAACCGGTCGCGGAGGTGTGCTGATCGGGCGTTCGGGGCCGCCGAGGCGGGGGCGGACGTCAGAGCTGGGGCCACCGCTGCGGCGGCGGTGAGGGCGATGCCCGCCTTGAACAGGCGGCGGCGCGGCGTCGGAACGGCACTCGTCATTGTGCGGAGTTCTCCCGAGTTCGTCGGTGATGGGGCGTCGGCTCGGTGGATCTTCGTCGACCGGGACAGCGAAACAGCGGGACACCACTCATGTCCAAGAGTGAACTTTGAAGGTCCCATACCCAATTGATATGACTGCTGGATGGATCTCCTCGCGCATCTCGAGGCGTTTGTCGCCACCATGGACGAGACGAGCTTCTCGCGCGCGGCCGACCGGCTCGGCATCGCCCAGCCGCTCCTCAGCCGCCGCATCAAGACGCTGGAGGCCCACTTCGGCGGCCTGCTGTTCGACCGCTCCCGGCGGCAGGTCGCGACGACGGAGCTGGGCATGCTGCTGCTCCCCTACGCGCAGGACGTCCTGGACCGGACCCAGCGGCTCCAACAGGTCGCCCGGGCCGCCCGGCGGACCCAGGCACGGGCCGTGGGGGTGCCCGCCGACCGGGCGCCGGCGGCCCTGGCACGGATCATCCGCGCCGGGGCGGACCGCGGCTTCACGCTCGCGGTGCGCGAACTGCCGCCCCACGAGCGGGCGGCCCGGCTGGCGGACGGCTCGCTCGCGTACGCGCTGCTGCGCGTCCCGCCCGAGCACGCCGCCCACCGGGTGCCGCTCGGCCTGGCCGGCGCGCCGCCCCTCGGGGCGGAGCGGCCGGCGCACGCGGTGGGCCGGGGGCACCCGGTCCACCTGGAGGATCTGCGACCGCGCCGCCGCGCCGTCACCCGGGAGCGGATCGACCCCCTGCCGATCCTGACCCTGACGGAGGACGAGGTGCCCGACGCGTGGGACCGGCTGGTCCGCGCGGCGGCCCGCTCAGGGCTGCCCGAGCGGCTGGTGCGGCCGGCCGGCCCTGCGGCCACCGCGCTCGCCGAGACGCTGGCCGGCCGGGCGACGCTGCTGTGCGACGAGCCCTTCGCGCGGCGGCACGGCGCCGACTGGGCGCCGCTGGCCGACACCTCGCTGCACCGGGGGTACGACGTGCGGGGCACCCCGCGTCAGCGGGGCGGCTCCGTGCCGGAGTGGCTGGCCGCGGTGCTGGCCGCCGCGGCCGGCACCGGGACCGCCGTACGCGCCGCCGGGCGGCCGGAGGCCGCGGACGCTCCGGCGCGGCTGGCGGCACGCGGATGACCGGGGACACGGCGCACCGGCCGGCGCAGTTCCGCGGCGACGGCCCCCTCCTGGACGTCGCCGAGGAGATCGCCCGGGACTGGGCGGCACTCGGCGTGCGCGGCGCGTTCCTCGCCCGCGACATCGACTCCGGCGAGCAGCTCGGCTTCGACACCGAGGAGCCGTTCCCCCTGGCGTCCGTGGTGAAGGTGCCGTTCGCGCTGGTCGTGCTGGACCTGATCGCGGTCGGCGACCTGGACCCGGCCCTTGCGGTGACGGTCGACCCGGCCGCCGGCAGCGTCGGCCCCACCGGCATCGCGGCGTTCCGCCACCCGGTCACGGTGGCCGTAGGCGACCTGCTCCTGCTCATGCTCTCGGTGAGTGACAACGCGGCCGCGGACGCGCTGTTCGACCTGGTGCCGGTCGCCGACGCCGACGCCCGGCTGCGGGCCTGGGGCTGCGCCGGCATCCGGATACGGCACCGCATGAACCACATGTACGAGTGCGCCGCCGGCGCCGCGGGCAACGACTTCTCCCTCGCCCTGGAACTCGCCGTCCGCGACGAGCGGGCGGGACGGCACACCATCGAGACGCTCGACCCCGCGCACGCCAACCTCGGCACCGCCTCGGCGCTCACCGGCCTGCTGGGGCGGGTGTGGCGCGACGAGGTGGCGCACCCCAGCGCCACGGCCGAGCTGCGGCGGCTGATGGGCCATCAGGTGTTCACGCAGCGGCTGGCGAGCGAACTGCGCGCCGACAGTCTGCGGCTGAGCGGGAAAACGGGCACGTTCCTGCATCTGCGGCACGAGATCGGCGTGATCGAGGCCGACTCGGGCGCCCGGGTGGCCGTCGCCGCGCTCACCCGGGCGGACCGGCGGGCGGCGCAGGCGCCGGACATCGACCTGGCGATCGGAATCGGCGCCCGTCAGGCGTTCGAGGCGCTGCGCGGGTGAGGCCGCCCGGGACGCGGCATCGAGGGATGGCGTCGGATGCGGTGATCGCCGGGAGGGTGCGCAGGGCGCGACGGCTGCGGTGGGGGTCTCAGCCCCGGCCGCCGCTGAAGTTGCGCCACTCCGGGCCGACGCGCTTCCACTCCTCGTCCCATTCGGCCAGCCTGCGTCGCACCAGCGCGTTGCGGACCAGCCAGCCGCCGGCCCACACCGTCGTGCCGGTGACCTGGGCGACCAGGGCGCCGGTGAGGAGCGTCTGCAGCATGGCCTCGGCCGCCGAGGCGGGCGCGGGCACCGCCCGGCCCGTGCGGTCCGTCCACACCGTGACCTGGGTTCCGGCGGCGGCGCCCGGCAGGACCTTCGTCCGGTCCATGTGCACCTTGCCGTCCGGGCCGGTCCAGCGGGCCGTGGCCCAGACCCGGCCGTCGTCGTAGCCGCTGCCGGCGGCCGGGGTCTTCATCGCGCCGTCGGTGAGGACCGCGGAGACGGCGTGCACCTCGGCCCGCCGCGCGGTCAGCGTCGAGTCCACGGAGTGCGCGGCCGCCCAGCCCCCGAGGACGGCGCCGAGCACGGCGAGGATCCAGGTGGCGAGCACCACCCAGCCCTCGACGATGTCGCTGTGCCGGCGCAGTGGGTTGCGCCGCCAGCGCCACAGCCGGTCGCGGGTCACCGTCGTGGGAGGTGTCCGAGTCATCGGCCGCCGCCTCCTCTCGCCTGCCGGCGGCCGCGCGCCGGGGCGCGCGGGCCCGCTCGGCGTCCGGAGGATCCGGATCGGGATCCGGATCGCCACCTCACCATCGTGCACCCCGACCGCCGCGACCGCAGTACCGGCGACGGTCTTCGTCGCCGGACCCTTCGCGGACGGGCAGGCGCGGGCCCGCGCCGGCACGGGCGAGGGCGCCCGGTCCGGCCCGTGCGGGCCGGGCCGGACGCCCTCGGCGGGTCGGTCAGGCCAGGTCGAACCGGTCGAGGTTCATGACCTTGTCCCAGGCGGCGACGAAGTCCTTCACGAACTTCTCCTTCGCGTCGTCGCCCGCGTAGACCTCGGCGAGCGCGCGCAGCTCGGAGTTCGAGCCGAAGACCAGGTCGGCGCGGCTGCCGGCCCACTTCACCTCGCCCGTGGCGGCGTCCCTGCCCTCGAACGTGGTCTGGTCCTCGGTGGTCGCGGACCAGGTCGTGCCCAGGTCGAGCAGGTTGACGAAGAAGTCGTTCGTCAGCGAGCCGGGCGTCTTGGTGAAGATGCCGAGCTGGGAACCCTCGGCGCCCACGCCCAGCACGCGCAGGCCGCCGACCAGGACGGTCGTCTCGGGGGCGCTCAGCGTCAGCAGGTTGGCCCGGTCCAGCAGCAGGAACTCGGCGGGCAGGCGGTTGCCCTTGCCGAGGTAGTTGCGGAAGCCGTCCGCGGTCGGCTCCAGGGCCTCGAAGGACTCGGCGTCGGTGTGCTCCTCGCCGGCGTCGACCCGGCCGGGCGTGAAGGGCACCTCGACCTGGAAGCCGCCCTCCTTCGCGGCCTTCTCCACGGCCGCGACACCGCCGAGGACGATGAGGTCGGCGAGGGAGACCCGCTTGGCGCCGGAGGAGGCGTTGAACTCCTGCTGGACGCTCTCCAGCGTGCGCAGCACCAGGGCGAGCTGGTCGGGCTGGTTGACCTCCCAGCCGCGCTGCGGCTCGAGGCGGATGCGGGCGCCGTTGGCGCCGCCGCGCTTGTCGCTGCCGCGGAAGGTGGAGGCGGACGCCCAGGCGGTGGTGACGAGCTGGGAGACGGTCAGGCCCGAGTCGAGCAGCTTGGTCTTGAGGGCCGCGATGTCGGCGTCGTCGATCAGCTCGCCCTCGCGCTCCGGCAGCGGGTCCTGCCAGAGCAGGGTCTCCTCCGGAACCTCCGGGCCGAGGTAGAGCGACTTCGGGCCCATGTCGCGGTGGGTCAGCTTGTACCAGGCGCGGGCGAAGGCGTCCGCGAACTCCTGCGGGTTCTCGTGGAAGCGGCGGGAGATCGGCTCGTAGATCGGGTCGAAGCGCAGCGCCAGGTCGGTGGTGAGCATCGACGGGGCGATCCTCTTCGAGGAGTCGTGGGCGTGCGGGACGGTGCCCTCGCCCGCGCCGTCCTTCGGCTTCCACTGCTTGGCGCCGGCCGGGGACTCGGTCAGCTCCCACTCGTAGCCGAAGAGGTTGTCGAAGAAGCCGTTGCTCCACCGGGTGGGCGTGGAGGTCCAGGTGACCTCGAGGCCGGAGGTGATGGCGTCGGCGCCCTTGCCGGTGCCGTAGCTGCTCCGCCAGCCCAGGCCCTGCTCCTCGAAGCCGGCCGCCTCCGGGTCGGGGCCGACGTGGTCGGCGGGGCCGGCGCCGTGGGTCTTGCCGAAGGTGTGGCCGCCGGCGATCAGGGCGACGGTCTCCTCGTCGTTCATGGCCATGCGGCGGAACGTCTCACGGATGTCGCGGGCCGCGGCGATCGGGTCCGGGTTGCCGTTGGGGCCCTCCGGGTTGACGTAGATCAGGCCCATCTGGACGGCGCCGAGCGGGTTCTCCAGCTCGCGGTCGCCGCTGTAGCGCTTGTCGTCCAGCCAGGTGGTCTCGGGACCCCAGTAGACGTCCTCCTCCGGCTCCCACACGTCCTCGCGGCCGCCGGCGAAGCCGAAGGTCTCGAAGCCCATGGACTCCAGGGCGACGTTGCCGGCGAGCACCAGCAGGTCGGCCCAGGACAGGCTCTGGCCGTACTTCTTCTTGACCGGCCACAGCAGCCGGCGGGCCTTGTCCAGGTTGGCGTTGTCGGGCCAGCTGTTCAGCGGGGCGAAGCGCTGCTGGCCGGCGCCGGCGCCGCCGCGGCCGTCGCTGATGCGGTAGGTGCCCGCGCTGTGCCAGGCCATCCGGATGATGAAGGGGCCGTAGTTCCCGAAGTCGGCCGGCCACCAGTCCTGGGAGGTGGTGAGCACCTCGGCGATGTCCTGCTTCACGGCCGGCAGGTCCAGGGACTTGAACGCCTCGGCGTAGTCGAAGTCCGCGCCCAGCGGGTTGGCGACGGCCGGGTTCTTGGCAAGGATCTTCAGGTTGAGCCGCTCCGGCCACCACTGACGGTTGCCGCCACCCTGGGTCGGGTGCAGGGCCCGCCCGTGCGCGACGGGGCAGCCGCCGCTCGGCTCCTCCGACTTCGCGTCTGTGACGATCGCGTCGTGGTTCTCAGTCATGGCAATCCTTCCGAACGGAACGGAACTCTGTGCTCAGGAACTCAGGAACTCGAAAACTCAGGAGATACGGCCGGTGGAGCAGTCGGGGCAGGTGCCCCAGTAGACGACCTCGGCCTCGTCGATCGAGAAGCCGCGGTCGTCGGACGCGGTGAGGCAGGGCGCCTCGCCGGCCGCGCAGTCGACGTCGGCGAGGGCACCGCACGACCGGCACACGATGTGGTGGTGGTTGTCGCCGACGCGTCCTTCGAACCGGGCGGGGCTGCCGGCCGGCTCGATCCGCCGTACGAGGCCCGCCGCCGTCATCGCGTGCAGTGCCTCGTAGACGGCTTGCAGGGAGATGTGGCCCACACGGTCGCGGACCCCGGACGCGATCGCCTCGACGCCGAGGTGGTCACCGTCCCGGACTGTCTCCAGGAGCGCGACCCGGGCCGCCGTCACGCGCAGGCCGGCACCGCGCAGTTCCTCGGCGGTGGTCGGAGCACCGGATGCGGTCATGGGCCGAACCTACCCCTGTAAACACGAAGGGTTCAAGAAAACGAACGATGCAATTCTGGCTACTCGGCGACGCCCGGTGTTCGCCTGCGCGTGGTTTCGCCCGGCATCGCCCGGGACGTCGTGTGAACGCATCTTGTGGCCGCACGGCCCGCCGGGCGGCGCGCCGAGCCGACGGGTCCTCCGAACGGGTGAGCGCGGGTCGGCCGGCGTCAGCGGAGGGTCAGGGCGCGGTCAGCGGGGCCTGGCAACGTAGTGGTCGTGAACGGCGCGGGAGACCGGGCCGGGAACAGGGAGAGGTGCCCGGAGTGGTTGATCGGGGACCAAGAGCACGTCTCGAGGTCGGGCCCCGCCAGGGGCCCACGCAGGTTCGAATCCTGCCCTCTCCGCCGCTGTGCGCGCGACCGGCCTTCGGCCGTCGAAACGAGGCGCACCCCGCTTCGACGGTGGACCACACGGATCACGGGCCTGTCACTCGTAGGGATGCCCGGCGGCGGCCGTCCGTGGCATACGGCGGACCCGTTCGTCCGGCAGCAGTGTGATGTTCGCGACGTGGTGTGAATGCGGAGGGGCGACCGGGCAAGGGTCCCCTTTATGCCCCACGCGACCCCTCTGCGGCAGGTGATGTGATGACCACGGCGACGACCCGGTCCACCCGGACGCCGCCCGCACGGACCGGTGGGACCGGAGCCGGCTCCGCCCCGCCGGCCGCCCGGCCCGCCCTGCCGTCCCTGACCGGGCTGCGCTGGGTCGCGGCACTGCTGGTCTTCGGGCTGCACGTGAACAACTTCGGCTACTTCGGCGGCGAGCCCGGCCGTATCGTCCTGTGGGGCTTCGGGGCGGGCGCCACGGGTGTGTCGTTCTTCTTCGTGCTGTCCGGATTCGTGCTGACGTGGTCCGCGCGGCCCCACGACCGCGCACCGGCCTTCTGGCGGCGGCGGATCGCCCGCGTCTACCCGGTGCACGTGGTCACCCTGGGCATCGCGCTGCTCATGGCGTACACGCTGCCCCGCCAGCCGAGACCGTCCTCCGGGCAGGCGCTGTCCAACCTGCTGCTGGTGCACTCGTGGTGGCGCCCCTGGTGGCAGACGCTGAACCCGGTGAGCTGGTCGCTGGCCTGCGAGGCGTTCTTCTACGCCGCGTTCCCGCTGCTGTTCCTGCTGCTGCGCCGGCTGGGCGCCCGGGGCGCGGCGGTGCTGGGCGTGCTGTCGGTGGTGGCGGTGCTGGTGCTGGCCCGGGCGGACGCCCACCACTGGACCGAGCAGGCCCTGTACTCGATGCCCGCCGCCCGGCTGCCGGAGTTCGTACTCGGCGCCGTCACGGCCCGGCTGGTACTGCTGGGCCGGTGGCGCGGGCCCGGCCTCGAGGCCGCCCTGGCGCTGGCGGTCATCGGCTACTTCCTGGTGCCCCAGGTCACGCCCGGCTACTCGGCCACCGTCTGCACCATCGCCGGGTTCGCCCTGCTCATCCCGGCCGCGGCCGTCGCGGACCTGCGCGGCCTGCCCTCCCTGTGGCGGCGCCGGCGGCTGGTGCGGCTCGGGGAGCTGTCGTTCGCCTTCTACATGGTCCACCTGCTGGTCCTGCGCGCGGGCACCCAACTGCTCGGTACGAAGCCGCACTTCGGCCTGCTGGCGGGCCTCGCGGTGACGGCGGTCGCCTTCGCCGTGTCGCTCGCGCTGTCCTGGGTGCTGTACGAGGCGGTGGAGCGGCCCGCCAGACGCCTGCTGCTGCGCGGGCGGCGCGCCGGCCGCGAGTCGCGGGAGCCGCACGAACCGGTCGCCGGAGGCCGGGAGGCGCCGGCGCCGGCCCGGGACTGACGGGCGCCGCCCGCGTCCGCGCCCGGCCCTCGTGTCACCCGATCGCGGGATCGTGTGCATGACTTGGCGGCAAACAGGAACCCGCTCCTCGTACAGCCGACGAGAACGAGAGGTGTTCCTGTATGTCGCAGGTCGAGGAATCCGTGCGGGTCGGCGTCCCGGTGCGCACCGCCTACAACCAGTGGACCCAGTTCGAGACGTTCCCCGAGTTCATGGAGGGGGTGGAGCGCATCGAGCAGCGCACCGACTCCCTCACCCACTGGGTGACCAACGTCGGCGGGGTGCGCAGGGAGTTCGACGCCGCGATCACGGAGCAGCGGCCGGACGAGCGGGTCGCCTGGACCACCGTCGACGGCGAGGCCAAGCAGGCCGGCGTCGTCACCTTCCACCGCATCGACGACTCCACCACGAAGGTCATGCTGCAGCTGGAGTTCGAACCCGAGGGACTCGCCGAGACGGTCGGCGACAAGCTCGGCGTGGTCAAGCGGCGGGTCTCCGGTGATCTCCACCGGTTCAAGGACTTCATCGAGCAGCGCGGCGGCCGGGAGACCGGGGCGTGGCGCGGCGAGATGGGCGGTCCGGGCGGCGGCGGGGCGATCTGATCCGTCCCGCGCGCGAGTGATCTGTCTAACACTGCGGAGAGGTCTTCCTGATCCGGGGTAGACGGCCTCCGACACCGGCCCGGCGGCTTCGGCCGCCGGGCCTTCCGGGGTTCGGCCGCTCGTCGGCGCGGACCCTGTTGTCAGTCGTAGGGAGGCCATCGGCCCGGAACCGGCCGGACGACGGCGGAGCCGGGCCGTGCGGAAGGAGTGGATGTACGTGCCGGAGCAGGATGCTGCCGAGTCGGCGTCGCGTGTGGTGAGCGCTTTTCTGGAGCGGCGTCAGGAGCAGATCGCGCAGCGCTGGGCGGACGCCCCCTTGTTCCGCTCGGTGTTCACCGTCTCCCGCGACGAGGCGGTCGAGGCGTGCAAGGCCGTGCTGGACGCGCTCGTCGACGTGGCGATGAGCGGCCGGTTCGAGGACATCGACGCCCCCGGTTTCGGCACGGTCCGCGAGCAGCTGGGCCGTATGGCCGCGACCCGGTCCCGTACGGGATCGAGCCCGGCGCAGATCTCCGGCGAGGTGGCCTGGCTGCGCGGACCGGCGGTCGAGCTGCTGCGCGAGGAGTTCCCCGACCCGGCGGGTCCGGACGCGCAGGACGCGGCGCTCGCCCTCACCCTGATCATGAGTACCCTGCGTCTGGTGGTGATGGAGACGGCGCTGCACGCGGGTGAGGACCTGATCCACCGGCAGCGGCAGCAACTGCTCGAAGTGGCCACGCCCGTCATCCAGTTGTGGGAGGGCACCGTCGCCGTGCCGCTGATCGGCACCCTGGACAGCGCGCGCAGCCAGGTGGTCATGGAGTCCCTGCTGGAGGCGATCGTCGAACAGCGGGCCCGGTACGCGATCCTGGACATCACCGGTGTGCCCACGGTGGACTCGCTGGTCGCGCAGCACCTGATGAAGACGGTGGCCGCCGCGCGGCTGATGGGGGCGGAGTGCATCGTCTCCGGCATCCGGCCGGCCATCGCGCAGACGATCGTCCAGCTCGGCATCGACCTGGGGACGGTGATCACCCGCGCCTCGCTGGCCGACGCGCTCGCCTACGCCCTGGGCCGGCAGGGCATCGAGGTCTCCGCGCGCACGGACGCCGGGGCGGGCGCGCGGTGATGCAGCCCTTCTCCGGCCAGGCCCAGGTGCCCGTCCTGGCACTGGGCGACATCCTGCTCGTCTCGCTGCAGGGCGAGTTGCACGACGGCATGGCCGAACAGCTCCAGCACGACATCTCCAGCCGCATCGCGACCAGCAGCGTGACCGGCGTGGTGATCGACATCTCCGGCGTCGACATCGTGGACTCCTTCCTGGGCCGGGTGCTCGCGGAGATCGCGTCGACGGCCCGGCTGCTGGCGGCCCGCACGGTGCTGGCCGGCATGCGGCCGGCGGTGGCGATCACGCTGGTCGAACTGGGACTCACGCTGCCCGGTCTGACCACCGCCCTGGACGTCGACCGCGCCGTGGAACTGCTGTCGCCGGAGGAGTCGTGATGCCGGCGTCGTCGGACCGGGCCTGCTCGGCGGCCTGCCTGCCGATCGGTTCGGACGGGGATCTGGCCTACGTCCGCCACCAGGTGCGGCAGTACGCGGCGCAGCTCGGTTTCGGCCTGGTGCAGCAGACCAAACTGGTGACCGCGGCCAGTGAGCTGGCCCGCAACACGCTGGTGCACGGCGGCGGCGGGCAGGCGGAGATCACCCCGTTGCACCACGGCGGCGTCCACGGGCTGCGGATGCGCTTCACCGACGAGGGCCCCGGCATCCGGGACCTGGAGCTGGCGATGACCGAGGGCTACACCTCCGGCGGGGGCCTGGGCTTGGGACTCAGCGGCGCCAAACGGCTGGTGCAGGAGTTCGCCGTGGACACCGAGCCCGGCCGGGGCACCACGGTCACGGCCGTCGCCTGGGTCACCCCGGTGCCGCCGGCCAGGGCGGGGGTGTGATGGGCCGGGTGTGGGAGATCCCGGTGCACGACTCCACACGGGTACGGGACGTCCGGGTCGCGGCCGAGGCCGCGAGCGCCGTCGCCGGTCTGGGTCAGGAGCGCACCGCGGCGGCCGCGCTGGTCGCCACCGAACTGGCGACCAATCTGCTCAGGCACGCCGACGGGGGCCGCATGGTGCTGAACCTGGTGGACGGCCCGGCCGGCGGCGCGCCGTCGGTGCAGTTGTGCTCGCTCGACCGGGGGCCGGGGATCGCGGACGTCGGCACGGCGCTGCGGGACGGTTTCAGCACCGCCGAGGGGTCGCTCGGAGCGGGCCTCGGAAGCTGCCGCCGGCTGGCGAACGCCTTCCACCTGTACAGCGCCGCGGGCGGTGGCACGGTGGCGGCGGCCCGCGTGGACCAGGAGGCCGGCCGGACCGGCGCACCCGCGCGGGACGAACCGCCGGCGGGCGGGATCACCGTCGCGCTCGACCAGGCGGAGCACTCGGGGGACTCCTGGGGCTGGGTGCGCTCCGGTCCCCTGGTGACGCTGCTGCTGGCCGACGGACTCGGGCACGGCGCCAAGGCGGCCCACGCCTCCACCGCGGCGGTGGAGGAGCTGCGGGCCGCCGCGCACCTGCCTCCGGTGGAGATGCTGCGCCGCCTGCACACCGCCCTGCGGCGCACCCGGGGTGCGGCCGCGGTGGTGGCGCAGCTCGACACCGAGCGGCGGGAACTGCGCTTCGCCGGGGTGGGCAACGCAGGCGCCCGGCTGCGCACCGGAGACACCTGGACGTCCCTCGTCTCCCATCCGGGCATCGTCGGCGCCTACTTCCCGGCGCACGTTCCGCTGCGGACGATGCCGTGGCACGCGGACAGTCTGCTCGTCCTGCACAGCGACGGGCTGCCGAGCCGCTGGTCGCCGCCCGACGATCACGCGCTGCTCGCCCGTGAGCCCACGGTGGTGGCCGCCACGATCCTGCGCGACGCGAGCAGCCCCGCCCGCCCCGTACGCGACGACACCAGTGTGGCCGTACTGGCCCCCGACCGCCGGACCAGCTCCCATGACAGCCGCCCGTGACCTCTGGACCATCGACTCGACCGCCGACGCGGCCCGCGCCCGGGCCGTGCTCGCCCGGCTCACCGCGGACGCCGGCCTGCCCGCTCTCGACCGCGCCCGGTTCCTGACCGCGTTCACCGCGCGGCTGCGCCGCTGCGTCGCCGAGGGCGGCGCCGAGGTCGCCGTCCGCGTCGACGCCGACGGGCGGCTGCACGTCGCGGTACGGCAGCCGGGGCGGCCCGGGTCCTGGCGGCACACCCTGTCCTGCCCCCGCCCGGTCGCGTCACCGCCGCCCTCGCCTGCCGGGCTGGACGACGCCGGGCTCGCCGAGGCCCTGCTGGACGCCGACGCCGACGCGGACGCCGTGCTGGAGAGCCTGGCGGAGACGGAGGAGCTGGTCAGTTTCCACCGGGACGAGCTCCACCAGACCAACCAGGGGGTGCTGGCGCTGCACGCCGAGCTTGAGGCGGCCGCGCTGGCGCAGCACGAACTGCTGGACGCCGAGCGGGCGGCCCGCACCGCGGCGGAGAACGCCCGGCGGCTGCTGACCTTCCTGGCGAACGCGAGCGCGGCCCTGAACGCCTCCCTGGAGCACGACGACATCCTGCGCAGGCTGCCCGACCTGCTCGTCCCGGAGTACGCCGCCGACGTCGACATCTGGCTGCCGGACGACGAGCGCACGCCGCCGGGCGACCGGGCGGCCGCGACCGTCACCGCGGCCCGCACGGGCCGCCCGCAGCACGCGGCCCGGCACCCCGGCGAGCTGCCGGGCGTGGACGACCTGCCGCCCTCCGCCCTCTTCCCCGACCGGCCGCTGCTGTGCATCCCGCTGGGCTCGCGCACGGTGCAGGGGGTGCTGACCCTGACCGCGCCGGGCGAGCGGTTCGACCCGGACACCACCGTGATGCTGCTGGAACTGGGCCGGCGGGCGGGGATCGCGCTGGACAACGCCCGCCGGTACGAGCAGCACCGGGACGTGGCCGAGGCGCTGCAGCGCGCCCAGCTCACCGAACTGCCCGACGTCCGGGGCGTGTCACTGGCCGCGCGCTATCTGCCCGCGACCCGCGGCCTGAACATCGGCGGCGACTGGTACGACGCGTTCCCGCAGCCCGACGGCAGCGTCCTCGCGGTGATAGGGGACGTCACGGGGCACGGGCTGCGCGCGGCGGTGATCATGGGGCAACTGCGCACCGCCCTGCGCGCGTACGCCGTCGAGGGCAACGGCCCGGCCCGCATCCTCACCCTGCTGCACCGGATGCTCCTCCACCAGCAGCCGGAGTTGTACGCGACGTGCGCCGTGGCCCGCTTCACCCCGGGCGATCCGGCCGTCGTGTGGGCCGCGGCCGGCCATCCGCCCGCCGTCACCCGCGATCCCGGCGGCGCGGTGAGCGTGCTGGACCTCAAGCCGGGGATCATGCTGGGCGTGCCGATGGCGTACGAGTACGAGGAGCACACCGTGCGGCTGCCGCCCGGGTCCACGCTGGCGCTCTACACGGACGGACTGGTGGAGCGGCGGGCGGCCGGGATCGACGCGGGCATCGACCGGCTGGCCCAGGCCCTGGAGACGCTCGGCGCCGCCGAGTTGGAGGATCTGGACGCGGCGGCCGAGTCGCTGCTGAAGCCGATGCTGCACGACTCCGAGCACGACGACGACGTCTGTCTGCTGCTCTGCCGCACCTCCTCCTGAACAGCCGTGCGCCGGCCCCCTCCTGCGAGGGGACCGGCGCACCGGACCGTGTCACTTCACCGTGCAGGTGTTCCCGGCGGCCGGGTTCAGCAGCGCGAGGACGTCGACGCTGTTGCCGCACAGGTTGAGGCCGAGATCGACCGGGATCTGCGTGACGTTGCCCGAGAGGACGCCCGGGCTGTTGCTGGCGGTGCCCGTCGTGGGGTCCGGGTCGGCCGCGTGGGCGGCCGTCGTGCCGGCCAGGGCGAGGGAGCCCGCGAGAACTGCCGCCGTGGCGAAGCTGCGCATACGCATGAGAATTGCCTCACTGGTTGACTTAGGGACCCTCTCATCTCAACGGCTGCGCACGGCGGCCGCCTGTTGGGATACGCCGTTGGGGGTCAGGCGGCGGCGGGGAAGCGTTCCCAGACCCGGTGGGCGCCCAGCAGCCCGTTGAGCTGCTGGAGCACCGCGGTGGCGCCGTCGCCCACGACCACGCCCGGCGCGTCGAGCGGGATGCCGGCCGCCTCCAGCGCGGCGTCGCCGCCCTTGGCCGCGCCGATGGCCTTGCCGTGCCGGTACGCCTCCGCCAGCAGCAGCCCCACCCGGGGGTCGGGGGTGCCCTGCGCCGACGTGGGCAGGCCGGCCTTGGCGTCACGGGCGCCGAAGGCGTCGACGCCGACCCCGGGGGTGCCGGCGACCAGCAGGGCGTCGAACTCCACCGAACGCGCGGTGGCGTAGGTCCGCTGGACGGTCAGGGCGTCCGCGCCGTCGCCGATGGTGCCGCCTGCCGGGGCCACGACGAGCGGGACCATGCCGCTGTCCAGCACCGCCTGGCGCACGGCCCGGACGCCGCCGAGGTCGCCGTCGGGGCCGGTGATGATTCCGATGATCCGGCCGTCGCTGGGCCAGGTGTGGCCGATCTGGGAGAGGGCGGGGCTCGGCTCGACGTCGGCCAGGGGCACGGTGGGTTCGGGGGCGGGCAGTCCGAGGCCCGCGGCGACGCCCGCGCACAGTTCCGGGTCGATGTTGGCGAGGACCTGCAACGCCCTTTCCCTGATCGCCTGTTCGTAGCACTTGCCGAGCTCGAAGGTGTAGGCGTGGATGATGTGCTCGCGCTCCACGGGGGTCATGCTGAGCCAGAACCGGCGGGGCTGGCTGAAGTGGTCGTCGAACGTCTCGGGGGCCTCGCGGACCTTGGTCGACTCCGGCACGCGTACCGGCGTCTCGATGAACGCGCCCGTGTCGGCCCCGGCGAGGAACGGGCAGCCCCCGTCGAGGGAGTTGGGGCGGTACGGGGCGACGCCACGGTGCACGGCGGTCTGGTGCATGCCGTCGCGCAGCATATCGTTCACCGGTGACTGCGGCCGGTTGATGGGGAGTTGGGGGAAGTTCGGGCCGCCGAGGCGGGTGATCTGGGTGTCCAGGTAGGAAAAGAGCCGGCCGGCCAGCAGCGGGTCGTCGGTGACGTCGATGCCGGGGACCAGGTGGCCGACGTGGAAGGCGACCTGCTCCGTCTCGGCGAAGTAGTTGGACGGGTTGCGGTTGAGCGTGAGCAGCCCGATGGGCTGCACGGGGGCCAGTTCCTCGGGGACGATGTTGGTCGGGTCCAGCAGGTCGATGCCCTCGAACATCTGGTCGGGGGTGTCGGGGAAGGTCTGGATGCCGAACTCCCACTCCGGGAAGGCGCCCGCCTCGATGGCGTCGTAGAGGTCGCGGCGGTGGAAGTCCGGGTCCACGCCGTTGATGATCTGCGCCTCCTCCCACACCAGGGAGTGCACGCCCAGCTTGGGCTTCCAGTGGAACTTCACCAGAGTGGTCCCGCCGGCGGCGTCGACCAGGCGGAAGGTGTGGACGCCGAACCCCTCCATGGTGCGGTACGAGCGGGGGATGCCGCGGTCGGACATGTTCCACAGCGTGTGGTGGGTGGCCTCGGTGTGCAGGGTGACGAAGTCCCAGAAGGTGTCGTGGGCGCTCTGGGCCTGCGGGATCTCCCGGTCGGGGTGGGGTTTGCCGGCGTGGATGACGTCCGGGAACTTGATCGCGTCCTGGATGAAGAACACCGGGATGTTGTTCCCGACCAGGTCGAAGACGCCCTCGCTGGTGTAGAACTTGGTCGCGAAGCCCCGGGTGTCGCGGACGGTGTCGGAGGAGCCGCGGGAGCCCAGGACGGTGGAGAACCGCACGAACACCGGCGTCTCGACGTCCTCGGCCAGGAACGCCGCCTTCGTCACGGTCGCCGCCGTGCCGTAGCTGCGGAACACGCCGTGGACGCCGGCGCCCCGGGCGTGGACGACGCGCTCCGGGATGCGCTCGTGGTCGAAGTGCATCACCTTCTCCCGCAGGTGGTGGTCCTGCAGGAGCACGGGACCGCGGGGGCCCGCCTTAAGGGAGTGGTCGGTGTCGTACAGCCGGGTGCCCTGGGCGTCGGTGAGGTAGCTGCCGCTCTGCGCCATCCGGGCCTGGTCGGCGCCGGTGGGCTGGCCGGTCGGCGAGACGGTGTCGGGGCCGGTCTGGTCGGCCTTCGGGGGCAGCGGCTGGCGGGGTTCGGCCGGCTCGGCGACCGACGGCGTCTCGGGGGCCGGCTTGCCGGGGATGCTCTCGCTCATCACTACCATTCCTTCGCTGGTCGCATGGATGCCGTGCCGGGCACGGGGGTCCGCGGTGTTCGGCGCACGGGGGCCGGTCCGGGGCTCCGGGGACAGGTCGGCCGGGGTGCGAGGGGACGGGCTCCGGGGAACGCGGGGACCCGCACACCTAGGTCCCCGGGGCCGGGCGTCCGAAACCGGGAGCCGTACGGCTTGTCCCGTGGGGTGAAGTCGGGTCGGGAACGCGGCGCGTGGTCCGCGCGTCCAACCCTTCGGACATGCGCCCGGACCCGGGGACCGTCGGCGGGGTCAACCGCCCGCAGCCGAAAGCGGGTTCGGAGGAGGGCCGTTTCTTGACCCGCGGGCGGGCCGGCACGCGGCCGCCCGCTCCCGCCACCCTAGGTGCTGCGCGCGGGCCGCGCAGTTCGGCTCGCGCGGGTCAGGGGCGGGTCAGCACCCGGAAGGTCTCGAGCGAGGGGTCGGCCGAGTCGGAGACCAGGAAGCCGTGCTCGATGCCGCTGCGCAGGTAGTCGACGACCTGCTCGGTGATCACCTCGCCCGGCGCAACGACCGGGACGCCCGGCGGGTAGGGGCTGATCGTCTCGGCGGAGATCCGGCCCACGGCGTGCTCGGCCGGTACCTGCTCCGCCGGGCCGAAGAAGGCCGCACGGGGCAGGACCGCCTGTTCCAGTTCGAGGGCGCGGGGCTCCGGCAGGCGGACCGGGCGCTGCCGTTCGATCGAGTCGGCGCCGTCCACCAGGGAGCGCAGCGCCTCCAGGAGGATCTTCTCGGTCTCGTCGTCGTCGGAGTGGGTGATCGAGGCGCTGATCCGGCAGCTGTCGGAGCCGCCGACGTCGATGTGCCGCTCGGCCCGCAGCCACTCGGCCGCCTGCATGCCGGTGATGCCCAGGTCCCGTACGTCGACGACGATCTTCAGGGGGTCGAACTCGGCGGCCAGGCCCCCGCGCACGATCTCGTCGCCCATGACCGCGAGGCCCGGCAGTTCGTCCAGCGCGGCCCGCAGCCGTTCGGCGCGGCGCAGGGCGGTGTCGAGCAGCCCGTGCCCCTGCTCCGCCATCTGGCGCCGCCAGCCGTCCAGCGCCGCATACACCAGGGACGACGCGCTCGTGGTGCCGAGCAGGTCCTCCCGCTGTTTGAGCACGTCGACCGACACCCGGTCGTGCTGGAGGTGGAAGACCGAGCTCTGCTCGATCGCGCCGCCCATCTTGTGGACGCTGGTGACCACCAGGTCGGCGTCGGCGTCCATGCCCCAGGACGGCAGGCCGGGGTGGAAGGGCAGGTGGGCGCCCCAGGCCTCGTCCACGATGAGCGGCACGTCCGCGGCGTGGCAGACGTCGGCCACCCCGCGGATGTCGGCGCAGGAGCCCAGTTCGGTGGGCGTGATCAGCAGCATGCCCTTGGCGTCGGGGTGTTCCCGGAGCCGGTCGCGCACGTCTTCCGGCTCGGGCGGGTGGGCCATGTGCCGCTCGGCGTCGAACTTGGGGTGGACCCAGATGGGCTCCACCCCGTTGATGATCACGGCCGCGATGACCGACTTGTGCGCGTTGCGGGACAGCAGCAGTTTCTCCCCCGGGCCCGCGACGGAGAGCATGGCGGTCTTCACGGACAAGGAGCTGCCGCAGGTCGAGAAGAAGGCGTGCTCGGCGCCGACGGCGTCGGCCATCAGTTCCTGCGCCTGTTCCAGGACGCCCTGGGACTGGCGCCGGTCGTCCAGGCCGTTCAGGCTGAGCACGTCCGAGCGGAAGACGTCGAGGCCCAGGACCTCGGCGACGCGCGGGTCCGTCCCGCGGCCCTGTTTGTGGCCCGGCGGCCCGAACACCACGTCCCCTCGGCGCCGGAATTCCTGCAGGGCCTCCAGCACGGGTGCGCGTGAGTGGTCCATGGCCGTCCTCCTCTGGTCCGGGTACGGTGACGCGGCGCGCGCCCGCCGTGCCTGCGTCCGGGCGGCGGTGAGCCGGGGGCCCGGCCGGACTGTGGCGGGTGCGGCGGTGCGGCACTCCCCGTGTAGCACCCGGCGTCCGCTCCAAACCCCGTGGCGGCGGGTGCTTCGCGTCCCTGTACCGGGGCACCTACCGGCGCCCGCCGCGTGTGACGCTGGCCGGGGAGTGAGCCCGCTCCCGCGCGCCGGGTGGGCGCGCGGGAGCGGGGGGTGCGTCACGGGAACGAGACCACCTTGGAGGGGACGGTGTCCGTCCCCGAGGTGGGCGCCCCCGTGTTGTTGACGACGTGGGCGTACTGGCCCTTGCCGCCGAGGGAGATCACCTGCAGGTCGTGCATTTTGATCCCTGAGGCGACCGGGACCTGGAAGCCGTGCGCCTGGACGATCGTGGGATCGGCCGTGTAGTTGCAGTAGCTGCCGAGGCCCCACGCCTCGTGGGTGGTGACCGAGTCCGCGACCTTGTAGGCCGCGTAGCCGACGATGCCGTCGTGGGTGACGGCGGCGGCGTTCAGGGCGTCGTACGCCTTCTCGTTCTGATAGAAGACCGTGCGTCCGCGTTCTCCGCTCCAGTACACGTCGTACTTGTTGAAGTGCTCGACGAACAGGCCGGTGGCGAGGACGTCGTCGCCGTTGACCCGCAGGCCGTAGTCGGCGCGGTTGGTGTCCCAGCCGGTGCCGCTGCCGTGGTCGGCCCGCCAGATCCAGGTGTGGTCGACGACGACGTCGTCGCTGTTGACCACGACGGAGTTGGTGGCGAGGCCGGGTCCGGCGCCGCCGATGCGGACGAACACGTCCTGCATGGTGGTGGGGTCGGCGGAGTGGTCGGCGGAGGAGCCGGGATCGCCGATCCGCAGCAGCGTGTCGGAGTTGACCGGTCCCGCGTCGATGAGGAATCCGGCCAGCCGCACGCCGTCGACGTCGGCGACGTGCATGGCGTCGACGCCGTTGTCCGGGACCAGGGTGGCGAGGCCGAGCCCGAGGACGACGGTGCCGGCGCGGGTGACGTCGATCGTCCGGTCGAGGTGGTAGACGCCGGGGGTGAAGAGGAGGTTGAGGCCCTGGGCGAGGGCCGCGTTGATGGTGGCGGCGGTGGCGCCCGGCTTGACGACGTAGAACCGGTCGAGCGGCAAGGAGGTGCCGGCGTTCGCCGGCCAGGAGACGCCGCGGGCGTTCGTGCGCTTGGCCGGCACGAACACCTTGTAGGTGGAGCCGTCCAGGTAGAGGAACGGCTTCTCGCGCGAGACCGGGGTCGTGTCGAGCGTGGTGTACGGGCCGTTGTCGAAGTTGGTCGCCGGTGCGCCCTGGACGCCGGAGAAGGTCATGTTCCACACGCCGTTGGTCCAGCCGCCCACCGAGCTGTCGCGGGTGTACCACTGCTGCTGGGAGTAGGGGCCGACGGTGCCGTCGATCTTCGAGTCGGCGATGTAGCCGCCGGAGGCCCAGCCGTAGCCGTTCGGGGCGAGGTTGAGACCGCCCTGGACGTGGATGCGGCGGAACGGGGCGGCCTGGGCGACCGCCCAGCGGTCGGCCCCGTTGGACGGCCTGATGGCGAGGTTCTCCGCCGAACGCCAGAAGTTCTGCGTGGCGTTGCCGTTGAACCAGCCCGCGTCCACGGTGACATCGCCGTTGATCTGGGTGTCGTCGGGGTTCATGCCGAGACCGGAGATCGAGGTGTAGAAGCCGATCTGGGCGTTGATGCCGTTGTAGGTGCCCGGCTTGAGCAGGAACTGGTAGCGGCCGGTGCCGAACTGGTTCGACTCCTGCTGCTTGAAGACGTCGTCGAACTTCTGCTGCAGGTTCGGCGTGGAGGGGTCGACCACGATGACGTTGGGGCCGAGGTCGCCGCCGCCCTGGACGGGCGGTTCGCCGGTGGAGCCGGTGTGCACGGCCACCTCCCACAGCGAGTAGCCGTAACCGGTGCCACGGGCGGTGCCGTAGACCCGGACGTAGCGGCCGGTGCCGCTGACGTCGTAGGCGGCGGTGCCGCCGGTCGCGCCGGTCACGCTCTTCAGGGTGGTCCAGGTCTGGCCGTCGGCGGAGGCCTGGAGCTGGAAGTCCTTGCCGTACGCCGCTTCCCAGGTGAGGTCGATCCGGCACAGGTCCTTGACCGAGCCGAGGTCCACCCGCAGCCACTGCGGGTCGGCGGCCTGGCTGGACCAGCGGGTGCCGGTGTCGCCGTCGAAGGCGGCGGAGGCGGGGGTGCCGGCGTTCTCGGTGGAGGAGGCGCCGGCGGGCCTGCCCTGTGCGGCGTTCGCGGTGCCGCAGCCGGACTGGCCGCCGCCCGCCGTGCCGTAGACCTGAAACTCCCAGAGCGAGTAGCCCCATTGGGTGGCGCGGTGCACGCCGAGCATGCGTACGTAGCGGCCCTGCCCGGAGACGTCGAGGGTGTCGACGCCGCCGTCGGAGCCGGTGACGGACTTCAGGTCGGTCCAGGTGCTGCCGTCCTTGGAGAGCTGGACCTTGTAGTCCTTGCCGTAGGCGGCCTCCCAGTTGAGGACCACCTGGCTGACCGTGGCGGTGGCGCCGAGGTCGACCTGGAACCACTGGTCGTCGGTGGCGGCCGAGGACCAGCGGGTGCCGGTGTCGCCGTCGACGCCCTTGGCGGCCGGGGTGCCGGCGTTCTCCTCGGAGGACGCGGTGGCCGTCTTCCCCTGGGACAGCGGGGTTTCGGCCGCGGCGGCGGGTGGATGGGTGGAGGGAAGGGCGATCAGCGCGGCCGTGGCGGTCAGCGCGATGCCCAGGGATCTCAGTCTCATGTGGTGGCTCCATGCGGCTGCGGAGGTCAGGAAGCTGACCCCATGGCTTAGTTCATGTTTTGATTTAAGTGGTGAGCCAAGCGGGCGGCAAGCCTTCGGAAGTCAAAACCTGAAATGCGCGCGACCTGGCGTGCCCCTGCGCCAAGTCCGCTACCGTGTCTGGTTCTTGACCATCTCCAGCAGCGCGGCGTGGGTCTCGGCGTCGGCGGCCGCGATCAGTCCGCCGGCGCCGGTGTGCAGGGGCTGGCCGTGGATGCCGGTCACCGTGCAGCCCGCAGCCCGACACAGCGCGATTCCGGCGGCGAAGTGCACGCTGTCGCTCAGGTCTCCGTCGGTGACGTACGCGGCCCTGCGGCCCGCAGCGACCCAGGCCACCGCGAGGGTGGTGGAGACCACCCGGGGCCGGAACCGCCGGCCGAAGCCGGGGTCGGCGAGCAGCCGGGCCGCCTGGAAGTCCGGCGCGTTGGGGAACGGCGGGTCGAGGTTGACGTCCACCAGCCGGGACCCGCCCGAGGGCGTCAACTCCTCGTCCGCGCCGTCGCGGTGGACCAGGGCGCGGTGTCCGTCGGTCCAGAACACCTCGCCGGCGAACGGGTCGGCCGTCGCGGCCGCGGTGACGACGCCGTCCTCCCGCAGGGCCACGTTCACCCCCACCAGCATGTTCCGCACGGCATAGTTGAGGGTTCCGCACAGCGGGTCGACCAGCCAGCGCCGCCGGGCGTCCGCGGCGCCGCTGCTGCCGCTCTCCTCGCCCGTGACCGCGTCGCCGGGCCGGGCGGCGCGCAGGAGTCCGAGGATGGTCTCCTCGGCCGCCAGGTCCGCCGCCGTCGCGAAGTCACCGGCCGCCTTCTCGAAGCGGTCCAGGCGCCCGCCGTGCATCTCGCGGACCACGGCGGCTCCCGCCCGGGCCGCCGTACGGGCGAGGCGGGCGTCCGACGCCGGGTCGATCATCTCCATGCGGGCAGGATAGCCCGCGTCACCGGTCGCCCAATTTCCCCTTCAGCCAGCCCAGTTGGCTCTCTCCCTCAGCGATCGGCGAGCGGGGTCTCCCAGTCCAGCAGACGGTTCAGCGCGTCGTCCTCGCGCGGTGCGCCCGGAGCCGCGGCGGCGCCGCGCGCCGGGTCGTGGGTGCCGCGCGAGATGGCGCCGCTGACGGTGATGTTGTGCTCGGCGCGGGGGCGGCGGTGGCGCTCGTACACGGTGAAGGCGGTCCGCGGGTCCGGCAGGTCGCGCAGGGCCTTGGCGAGGACGACGGCGTCCTCCAGGGCCATGGCGGCGCCCTGCCCGGTGGCCGGCGAGGCCGCGTGCGCCGCGTCGCCGAGGAGCAGGATCCGGCCCGCCCGCCAGGGGGTGCCCAGCGGCATCTCGGTGGCGTCGGTGGCCATGAGGCTCTCCCCGCAGGCCGCGACGATGTCCCCGGCGGGCGTGGCGTCCTCGCGCAGCAGCGGGAGCAGTTCGCCCCGCAGACGCGCGGGCGTGGCGTCCGGCGCGTCACCGGCGGGCCGAGGGTCGCCGGAGACGCGGGCGAACCAGTACGTCTCCCCCGCCGGCGCGACCGCGTACCCGAACGCGGCCGCACTGCCGCGCACCATGGTGATGACGCCGGTCTCCCCCGGCGCGGGCGCCGCGTCCGTGTAGCCGTAGTACACCCGCTGGCCCGCGTACCGGGGCCGGACGGCGGGCGCCACGGCCAGCCGGCGCACGGCCGAGTTCAGGCCGTCGGCGCCGATCAGCAGGTCTCCGGCGGCGCTGGTGCCGTCGGAGAAGCGCGCGGTCACGCCGTCGCCGTCCTGGTCCACGGACACCAGCCGGGCCCCGTGGCGCAGGGGGACGCCGCGCCGTACCGCCTCGGCCTGCAGGGCCGCGTTCAGCTCGCCGCGGCGCAGGCAGCGGTAACGCAGCGCGGGGTCGCCGGCACCGGCGAGCGGTGCGCGCGCCGCCTCGCCGCCCGCGCTGTCGAGCAGGCGCAGGGAAGTCAGCGGAAAACCGATGGCTGTGACGGCGTCCGTGGCGTCGATCTGGGCCAGGGCGCGCATGCCGCCGGTGGCGAGGGTCAGGAAGGCGCCGATGTCCTCGGCGGTGCCGGGGTGCGCCTCGAAGACGGCGACGTCGTGTCCGGCCTTGTCCAGGCCCAGCGCGGCCGCCGTGCCCGCGACGCCGCCGCCGATCACCAGAATGCGTGCCATCGGTACCGCCCACCGTTCTGTTCGTGTGTCCCGACCGGTGGCAGAGCTACGCCATGGACGGCGGACGGGCAAACCCGCACGGCCGCATTCGGTCGTCCCCCTCCGGGGTGGAGGGCGTCGGGGCGGGGGCCGCGGGTGCGGCGCCCCGGGCGGTCCTTCGGCGGCCGCGTCCGGGCGGCCGCGCGCCGGCTGGCGCGATGACGACCATGGTCCGGGCCCGTGCCGGACAGCGCTGGCACACTGCCTGACCGACGTGCGGAGCAGCACGGCGTCCACGAGAGGCGGTACCCCATGTCCCTGTCCGAGCCGGCCGTCCCCCGGCCCGCCGATCTGCTGGCCGCCATGCCGTTCGCGGCCGGCCTGGGCATCGAGCTGCACGAGGCCACCGCCGAGCGCACGGCAGGCAGCCTCGCCTGGTCCCCGGAGGTCTGCACGGCGGGCGGCGCGCTGCACGGCGGGGCGCTGATGGCGCTGGCGGACAGTGTCGGCGCCGTGTGCGCCTACCTGAACCTGCCGGCGGGGGCCACCGGCACCTCGACCGTGGAGTCCAAGACCAACTTCCTGCGGGCGGTCACCTCCGGGGAGGTCCACGCGACGGCCCGCCCGCTGCACGTCGGCGGCACCCTGCTGGTGGTGCAGACGGATCTGCGGGACGACCGGGACCGGCTGGTCGGCCAGACCACGCAGACGCAGATCGTGCTGCGGAAGAGCGCGGACTGAGCCCGGCACCGCCCCGGGCCTCGAGCACCCGGCGTCCCGGGTAAAGAGATCGCATGGTCTAGTCCAAAGACCTCTTTGGACTAGACCAACTCATTGACGTGACCGCAACAGCTCCCGGAGGCTGGGGCGACTCCCCGCTGGGCAACCCCACCCCCACCCCCTGGAGGCACGCAGTGAGACCTCTTCGCGCATGTCTGGGTGCGGCGGCCGCCGTCGGAATGGCCGCCGCGGGCACCACCGCACTCGTCACCACCAGCGCCTCGGGCGCCACCACCGCGCTGAGCGACCGGTGGTACGCCGCCGCCCCCTATCTGATGCCGCTGGACAACGACCCGCCGGACGCGGCCGCCATCATGGACGCCACCGGCCTCAAGGCGTTCCAGCTGGCCTTCGTCCTCGCCCCGAACGGCGGCGGCTGCTCCCCCACCTGGGGCGGCACCTCCCCCGTCTCCTCCGACACCGCCGTCCAGTCGGTGATCTCCGGCATCCGCGCCAAGGGCGGCGACGTCTCGGTCTCCATCGGCGGCTACGGCGGCACCAAGCTCGGCCAGACGTGCGCGGACCCGGCCGCCACGGCCGCGGCCTACCAGCAGGTCATCACGAAGTACGGCCTGCACGCCATCGACTTCGACCTGGAGGAGCCGGAGTACGAGAACAGCGCCGCGATCAGGAACGAGATCGGCGCGGCGAAGATCCTCCAGCAGAACAACCCCGGCCTGTACGTCTCCGTGACCACCGCGGGCACCGCGGACGGCACCGGCTGGTTCGGCAAGCAGATGCTGCTGGAGGCCAAGTCGCAGGGGTTCACCCCGAACAACTTCTCCATCATGCCGTTCGACGGCGGTTTCAACGGTGCGGCGAGCCAGACCACGGCGCTGGCCGGCTTCAACTCGATCCTGCAGTCGACCTTCGGCTGGGACCAGGCGACCGCCTACGCCCACGAGGGATTCTCCGGCATGAACGGCCGCAGCGACACGGGCGAGTACTTCACACAGGCCGACTTCCAGACCGTGCTGGACTACGCCACCGCTCACCACATGGACCGCTTCACGTTCTGGTCCCTGAACCGCGACCGCCAGTGCACCCCGGCCGACAACGGCGGCCGTACGTCGGGGACTTGCTCGAGCGTGGCGCAGGGTTCCTGGGACTTCGCCAAGTACTCGGTGAAGTTCGCGGGCGTCACCCCGCCCACCACGACCCCCACCCCCACGCCGACCCCGACGCCGACCCCGGGCGTCTCCTGCAAGGCCGCCTGGAGCTCGGCGGCGGTGTACACCAAGGACAACGAGGTCTCGTACGGCAAGCACAACTGGAAGGCCAAGTGGTGGACCCAGAACGAGGTGCCCGGCGCCTCGGAGTGGGGCCCCTGGCAGGACGAGGGCGCCTGCTGATCCGCTTGACGTGTTCGGCGCAAACACGGGGCCGAACGGTTGTCCCTACCGCGGACACGCGGCGCGACCTGCGCGATTGGTACATCCGGGCGTACGGTCGTAGCGTCGATGTGCACGCGGTCGGACACGGAACGGCAGTGGGAGCGGCCATGCGCGGATCATTGGTGGGAACGGCAGTCACGCTCGCGGCGGGAGCCATGCTCACGGCGGCCATGACGACGGCCTCCGCGACTCCGCCGGGCACGTCGGCCCCGCAGGCCCGGCGCTCGCAACCGGTGCTGGTCGACTGCTCCTTCCAGCGCACCGTCCGCCCGGCCGACTACATCCTGGCCTGCGGCGACGGCAACAGCCGTCTGGCGGGCCTCAACTGGACCAAGTGGGGCTCCCGGGCGGCCATGGCCGAGGGACTGAACGCGGTCAACGACTGCAAGCCGTACTGCGCGGCGGGCAAGTTCCACTCGTACCGGGTGACGGTGCGGCTTGACAGCCCGGCCCCGTGGAAGAAGCACCCGGGCGTCCAGCGCTTCACCCGGATCACGCTCACCTACGAGGGCGCCCGGCCCGAGGGCTTCGACCAGGTCGTGAGCTACCCGCTCCCGGGCTGACGGACGACTCCCGGCCGGCGCCGAGCCGGACCCTTCACGCCCGCTCTCCGCGGCCGGACCTCCGGCCGCGGAGAGCGGGCGCTGTCGTCAGGCGATCTCCACCAGCAGGTCGCCGCCCTCCACCTGCTGGATCCGGTTGATGGCCAGCCGGGACACCCGGCCCGCCTTCGGCGCGGTGATCGTGGCCTCCATCTTCATGGCCTCGATGGTGGCCACGGTGGCGCCGGCCGCCACCTCGTCGCCCTCGGTCACCGCGAGCGTCACCACGCCGGCGAACGGCGCCGCCACGTGCCCCGGGTTGCCCCGGTCCGCCTTCTCCGTCACCGGGACGTCCGAGGCCGCCGCCCGGTCCCGCACCTGGATGGGCCGGATCTGGCCGTTGAGCGAGGACATCACGGTGCGCATGCCGCGCTCGTCGGCCTCGCCGACCGCCTGCAGCTCGATCAGCAGCCGGACACCGGGTTCCAGGTCGACGGCGTACTCCTTGGCCGGGCGCAGGCCGTAGAAGAAGGCCTTGCTGTCCAGCACGCTGGTGTCGCCGAAGCTCTGGCGGTGCGTGTCGAACTCGCGGGTCGGGCCGGGGAACAGCAGCCGGTTGAGGGTCGCGCGGCGGTCCTTGGCCAGCCCGTCGCGGTCCTCGGCGGACAGCTCGGGGGCGGGCCTGGCCTCCGTCCGGCCCTGCAGGGCCTTGGTGCGGAACGGCTCGGGCCAGCCGCCGGGCGGGGTGCCCAGCTCGCCGCGCAGGAAGCCGATCACCGAGTCCGGGATGTCGAACCGGTCCGGGGTCGCCTCGAAGTCCTCCGGCGAGACCCCGGCGCCCACCAGGTGCAGCGCGAGATCGCCGACCACCTTGGAGGACGGCGTCACCTTGACCAGCCGGCCGAGGATCCGGTCGGCGGCGGCGTACATCGCCTCGATGTCCTCGAAGCGGTCGCCGAGCCCGAGGGCGACGGCCTGGGTGCGCAGGTTGGAGAGCTGCCCGCCGGGGATCTCGTGGTGGTAGACCCGCCCGGTCGGGGAGGCGAGACCCGCCTCGAACGGGGCGTAGATCTTGCGCACGCCCTCCCAGTACGGCTCCAGGTCGCCGACGGCGCCCAGGTCGAGGCCGGTGGGCCGCTCGGAGTGGTCGGTGGCGGCGACGAGCGCCGACAGCGAGGGCTGCGAGGTGGTGCCGGCCATCGAGGCCACCGCGCCGTCGACCGCGTCGGCGCCCGCCTGGATCGCGGCGAGGTAGGTGGCGAGCTGGCCGCCCGCCGTGTCGTGCGTGTGCAGGTGCACGGGCAGGTCGAACTCGCGGCGCAGCGCGGTGACGAGCTTCGCGGCGGCCGGTGCGCGCAGCAGCCCGGCCATGTCCTTGATCGCCAGGACGTGCGCGCCGGCCTCGACGATCTGCTCGGCGAGCCGCAGGTAGTAGTCGAGCGTGTAGAGCCGCTCCGAGGGGTCGTTGAGGTCGGCGGTGTAGCAGAGGGCGACCTCGGCGATCGCGGTGCCGGTCTCGCGCACCGCCTCGATGGCGGGCCGCATCTGGCCGACGTCGTTCAGGGCGTCGAAGATGCGGAAGATGTCGATGCCGGTGGCGGCGGCCTCCTGCACGAATGCGTCGGTCACCTCGGTCGGGTACGGGGTGTAGCCGACGGTGTTGCGGCCGCGCAGCAGCATCTGCAGGCAGATGTTGGGCACCGCCTCGCGCAGGGCGGCCAGCCGCTCCCAGGGGTCCTCGGCCAGGAAGCGCAGCGCGACGTCGTACGTGGCGCCGCCCCAGCACTCCAGGGACAGCAGTTGCGGCAGCGTGCGGGCGACCACCGGGGCGACGGCGAGGAGGTCCTTGGTGCGCACCCGGGTGGCCAGCAGCGACTGGTGGGCGTCGCGGAAGGTGGTGTCGGTGACCCCGATGGTCGGCGACTCGCGCAGCTGCCGGGCGAAGCCCTCGGGGCCGAGTTCCACCAGCCGCTGCCGGGAGCCGGCCGCGGGCTCACCGGCCGGGAGCGAGGGCAGCTTGGCGACCGGGTCGAGCAGTTCGGGCCGCTCGCCGTGCGGCTTGTTGACGGTGACGTCGGCGAGGTAGGTGAGCAGTTTGGTGCCGCGGTCGGCGGAATGCCGGGAGGTGAGCAGGTACGGGCGCTGCTCGATGAAGGAGGTGGTGATCCGGCCCGCCTGGAAGTCGGGGTCGTCCAGGACCGCCTGCAGGAACGGGATGTTGGTGGCGACACCGCGGATGCGGAACTCGGCCACGGCACGCCGGGCGCGGCCCACGGCGGCCTGGAAGTCCCGGCCCCGGCAGGTGAGTTTGACCAGCATCGAGTCGAAGTGGGCGCTGATCTCCGTGCCCGCGTGGGTGGTTCCGCCGTCCAGGCGGATGCCGGAGCCGCCCGGGGAGCGGTAGGCGCTGATCCGGCCGGTGTCCGGGCGGAAGCCGTTGGCCGGGTCCTCGGTGGTGATGCGGCACTGCAGGGCGGCGCCGCGCAGGGTGACGGTGTCCTGGGAGAGGCCGAGGTCGGCGAGGGTCTGGCCGGAGGCGATGCGCAGCTGGGCCTGGACCAGGTCGACGTCGGTGACCTCCTCGGTGACCGTGTGCTCGACCTGGATGCGCGGGTTCATCTCGATGAAGACGTGGTTGCCGTCGGGGTCGAGCAGGAACTCCACGGTGCCCGCGTTGCGGTAGCCGATCTCGCGGGCGAAGCGCACCGCGTCGGCGCAGATCCGGTCCCGCAGCGCGGGGTCGAGGTTGGGTGCGGGCGCCAGTTCGATGACCTTCTGGTGCCGGCGCTGGAGCGAGCAGTCGCGCTCGAAGAGGTGGATGACGTTGCCCTCGCCGTCGGCGAGGATCTGCACCTCGATGTGGCGCGGGTCGACGACGGCCTTCTCCAGGAAGACGGTCGGGTCGCCGAACGCGGACGCGGCCTCGCGGGAGGCGGCCTCGATGGACTCGCGCAACTGGGCGGGGTCCTCCACCCGGCGCATGCCCCGCCCGCCGCCGCCGGCGACCGCCTTGACGAAGACCGGGAAGCCGATCTCCTCGGCGGCCCGCACCAGTTCGTCCACGTCTTGGGAGGGCGCGGAAGAACCGAGCACGGGTACGCCGGCGGCCCGCGCGGCGGCGACCGCGCGGGCCTTGTTGCCGGTCAGTTCGAGCGTCCGCGCGTCCGGGCCGACGAAGGTGATGCCCGCCTCCTCGCAGGCGCGGGCCAGTTCCGGGTTCTCGGACAGGAATCCGTAGCCGGGGTAGACGGCGTCGGCGCCCGCCCGGCGGGCGGCGGCGACGATCTCCTCGACCGAGAGGTAGGCCCGCACGGGGTGCCCCGGTTCACCGATCTCGTACGCCTCGTCGGCTTTCAGCCGGTGCAGCGAGTTGCGGTCCTCGTGCGGGAACACGGCGACCGTGCGCGCGCCGAGTTCGTAGCCCGCCCGGAACGCGCGGATCGCGATCTCTCCACGGTTGGCGACCAGCACCTTGCGGAACATCCTGGATTCCCTTCAGCTGCCTGGCGGCGACAAACACCATGGTGTCAGCCATCCCTGCCGTACGTCGCGGCAACATTAGGGGGTGCCAAATCGTCTCGACGTGCGAGAACCATCACACGGGCGGGGTGGGCGGCGCCACAGACGGCACCGGCCGCTGCTCCAGGCCGGTGACCGTCCGGCACCTGGAACGAGCACGGACTCTTTCCTTTTCGATCACGAACTCTCGTATAGTGACCGGCAGTTCACCCCCCGAGTGTCTTTTTCCGACCGCCCGGGACGTCTCCGCCTGCCCTCCTTCGCCCCTCTCTGCCGCGAGGATCACCCGGACCGATGACCCCGCTCACGCATCCCGGCCACCGTTCCCCGTCCCGCACGTTCGTCGTCGCCCTCGCCGCGACCGCCGCCCTGTCGGCACTCGTCGTCTGGGGGGCGGTGGCGGCGGCGCCCGGCCCGGTGCGCGCCCCGCTGGCCTGGGGCGCCGGCGCGGCGGCGGTGGTGCTCAGCGCCGCGGTCGCCACGGCCGCGCACGCCCTGCGCGCCGCGCGCGGCGGCAGGCGCCGGCTGGAGAGCCTGAACCAGGACATGGGACGGCTGCTGCAGCAGCAGGCCCACGCCGCCGAAGAGGCCCGCCAGGAGCAGCAGCGGCTCATCGACGACCTTGCGCAGCTGCGCACGGAGCTGACCGAGTCGTTCGCGGCTGAACGGGAGCGGCTCCGGGCGGCGGCCGATCGCGAGGCGGAGCGGCTGCGCGCGGAGAACGCCGGCCTGGCCGACGAGCTGGAACGCGCCCGGCGGGAGCGCGGCGCCGCGGTGTCCGCGACCGCCAACGCGGCCGCCCGGATGCAGGCCCTGGCCACGGCCACGCTCGCCGACCTGCGCGCGATGGAGGACCGGCACACCGACGAGGAGGTGCTCGCCGACCTGCTGCACCTCGATCACCGCACGGCCCAGGCCGGGCGGCTCGCGGACTCCATCGCCGTCCTGACCGGGGCGCGCACCGGCCGTCGGTGGGCACGTCCCATCGGCATGGAGTCCATCCTGCGCGGGGCGATGGGCCGGATCGCCGGCTACCGGCGGGTGCGGGTGCACTCGGTCAGCGGAAGCGCGGTCGCCGGGCACGCCGCCGAGGGCGTGATGCACGCGCTGGCCGAACTCCTCGACAACGCCGCGAACTTCTCGCCGCCGACCGCCGAGGTCCACGTCTACGTGGAGGAGGTGCCGGCCGGGGTCATCGTGTCCGTGGAGGACAGCGGCCTGGTCATGGGCGAGGTGCAGCTGCGCCGGGCCGAACGGGCGGTCTCCGGTGACGTCACGGAACTGGGCGGTCTGACCGGCACCCGGCTCGGGCTCGCCGTGGTCGGCCGGCTGGCCCGCAAGCACGGTCTGAAGGTGTCGTTCCGCCCCTCGGCGCGCGGCGGCACCGGCGTGCTGATGCTCGTCCCGCAGGACATCCTCGCCGGCCCCGCCCCGGCGGCGCCGGCGCCGGCGCCCCGCCCGGAGCCGGTCGAGGCCCCGCCGGCTCCGGCTCCCGCGGACACCGACGTCGTCCACGACACCTCGCCGTCCGCCGCGGAGGGCCCGGCGGGACTGCCGAAGCGCCGCCGGGGCCGTACCCTCGCCGCCGCCGAACGCTCCCGGCCGGCGCCCCGCACGGAGGGCGCCCGGACCCCGCCCGGCGCCGAGCAGGGCGGCGGCCCCCGACCGGCCGACGCCGACGAGGGCAAGGCCCGCGCCGCCCGCTTCGGCAGCTTTCGCCAGGCGGTCCGCTCCGCGCCGGAGGCCCGGCCGCGCACCGGTCCGGCCCAGGACGCCGGCCGGGATGGCGCCGACGCCCATGTCACGGCGCCGGACGAGGGCGCGCCCGGCGGCCACCCGGCCGGACACCAAGCCCAGCCCCCCGGCACCTGCCAACCGCACCCGCACACGCACCTGGAAGGCGACACCACGTCATGACCGGCCCGACCACCGCCGACGACAAGCTCACCTGGCTCCTGGAGGGCCTGCTGGAGCGGACCCCGGGCGCCCTGCACGCGCTCGTGCTCTCCCGCGACGGACTGAAGCTGTGCCGTACCCCTGAGCTGTCCGTCGACCAGGCCGACCAGCTCGCCGCCATCGCGGCCGGCATCCAGTCCCTCTCGCACGGGGCGTCCGTCGAGTTCGGCGACGGCAGCGGCGGAGTCCGCTCGGCGATGGCGGAGTTCTACGGCGGCGTGCTGTTCATCGTGGAGGCCGGCGCGGGCGCCCATCTGGCCGTGGTCACCACGGAGGAGGCGGACGCCGGACTCGTCGGACACACCATGAGCGAGCTGGTGGAACAGCTCGGTGAGCACCTGACCGCGCCGCCGCGCGCGTCATGAGCCGGCCGGGCAGGGACGACGCCCCCGACCGCCTGTACACCATCACGCAGGGCCGCAGCCGGTCCGGACCGGACACCCCCTTCGACCTGGTCACCCTCGTGGTCGCCGAGTCCGACCCGGCGGCCGGCATGCAGTCGGAGCACGTGGCCATCCTCGAGCTGACCCGGTCGCCCGCCTCGGTGGTGGAGATCGCAGCCGAACTGCGGCTGCCGGTGAGTATCACCAAGGTGCTGCTGTGCGACCTGCTCGCGGCGGGCCGCGTCAGCGCCCGTCATCCGCGCAGGCCGGCCCCGACCGACCCCGACATCCTGGAGCAGGTGCTCGTTGGACTACGCAACCTCTGACGCGCGCACCCCGTTGGGTGCCTCCGCCGACAACGGTCTGAAGATCGTGGTCGTGGGCGGCTTCGGCGTCGGCAAGACCACCCTGGTCCGCTCCGTCAGCGAGATCCGTCCCCTCAACACCGAGGAGACGATGACCCAGGCCGGCGCCGGCGTCGACGACATCCGTCAGGTGCGCGGCAAGTCCGCCACCACGGTCGCCTTCGACTTCGGCCGGATCACCCTGGACGCGCGCAACGTGCTGTACCTGTTCGGCGCGCCGGGCCAGGAGCGCTTCTGGTTCCTGTGGGACCGGCTGTTCTCGGGCACGCTCGGCGCGGTGGTGCTGGTCGACACCCGGCGCATCGACGACTCCTGGTACGCCATCGACCGCCTGGAGCACCACGGCACCCCGTTCATCGTGGCCTGCAACGACTTCGGCGGCGCCGTACGCGCGGGCGAGGACGTCCGCGAGGCGCTCGACCTGGATCCGCGGGTGCCGCTCATCGACTGCGACGCCCGCTCCCGCGAGTCGGGCAAGCACACGCTGATCACGCTGGTGGAGCACGTGAAGAACCGGTACGCCGACCCGTCCGCGCGCGCGGGCTCGCCCCGACAGGAGTTCGTGTGACGACCCCCGACGCCGTCCCGCTCGACGGGCCCGGGTTCCGGACCGACCCCGCCCGGCTGTACCGCGAGATGCGGCGCGACCACGGCGCGGTGGTGCCCGTGCTGCTCCACGGCGGCATACCGGCCTGGCTGGTGCTGGGCTACCGCGAGCTGCACCAGGTCACCGGCGATCCGGTGCTCTTCAGCCGGGACTCGGACCTGTGGAACCAGTGGGAGAGCATCCCCGCGGACTGGCCGCTGCGGCCGATGATCGGGCACAGGCAGCCGTCGATCCTGTACACGGTCGGCGAGCGGCACCGGCAGCGCGCGGCCATGATCGGCAACGCGCTGGAGGCGGTCGACCCCTTCGAACTGCGCCGGCACGCCGAGCGGTTCGCGGACGAGCTGATCGACGCGCTGTGCGCGGCCGGCGAGGCCGACCTGATCGCGCAGTACGCGATGCTCCTGCCGGTGCGGGTGCTCGCCCGGCTCTACGGCTTCCCGGACGAGGACGGCCCGGGCCTGGTCACCGCGCTCAACGACATGATCGACGGCCGGGAGCGGGCGCTGGCCGGGCAGTCCCATCTCGCCGGTTCCATGGAGCGCCTGATCGCCGAGCGGCGGAAGGAGCCCGCCGACGACGTGGTCTCCCGGATGCTCGCCGACGGCAGCGGGTTCACCGACGAGGAGATCGCCCAGGACCTGATGGTGATGACGGCGGCCGGGCACCAGCCGACCGCCGACTGGATCGGCAACTCACTGCGGCTGATGCTCACCGACGACCGGTTCGCCGCCTCTCTGTTCGGCGGGCGGCACAGCGTCGCCGAGGCCATGAACGAGGTGCTGTGGGAGGACACTCCCACGCAGAACGTGGCCGGCCGCTGGGCCACCCGTGACACCCGCCTCGGCGGCCGTTCCGTCCGGGCCGGCGACATGGTGCTGCTGGGGCTGCAGGGCGCCAACTCCGATCCGCAGGTGCGCACCGACGCCTCGGCGCTGACCGGCGGCAACAGCGCGCACTTCTCCTTCGGCCACGGCGAGCACTCCTGCCCGTTCCCCGCGCAGGAGATCGCCGAGGTCATCGCCCGGACCGGCATCGAGGTCGTCCTGGACCGGCTGCCGGACATCGATCTGGCGGTGCCCGCCGAGTCCCTCGCCCGCCGGCCCTCGCCCTGGCTCAGGGGGCTGAACCGGCTGCCCGTCCGCTTCACCCCCGTACTAGCCCGCTGATCACCGCGCCGCCCCGGCCGGGCCGTTCGCCGGCCGGGGGCCCGGGGCCGCCCCGGGCAGGCGCCGTACCCCTGACCCCGCCCCTGGGAGGCACGTCACGATGAGCACCGGTACCGAAGCACCGCGGATCGCCCTCGACCCCTTCGTCTCCGACCTGGACGGTGAGAGCGCGGCCCTGCGCGCGGCCGGCCCGCTCGCCGCCGTGGAGCTGCCGGGAGGTGTCCCGGTGTGGGCCGTCACCCACCACGCGGAGGCCAAGGCGCTGCTCACCGACCCGCGTCTGGTGAAGGACATCGAGGTGTGGGGCGCGTGGCGGCGCGGCGAGATACCCGCCGACTGGCCGCTGATCGGCCTGGCCAACCCGGGCCGCTCCATGCTCACCGTGGACGGCGCCGACCACCGCCGGCTGCGCACGCTGGTCGCGCAGGCGCTCACCCCGCGCCGGGTGGAGAAGATGCGCGAGCGCATCGGGAAACTCACCCAGGATCTGCTGGACGCGCTGCCCGCGGACGGTTCGACGGTGGACCTGAAGGCGGCCTTCGCCTACCCGCTGCCCATGTACGTCGTCGCGGACCTCATGGGCCTGCCGGAAGCGCGGCTGCCGCGGCTGAAGGTGCTGTTCGAGAAGTTCTTCTCCACCCAGACCCCGCCCGCGGAGGTCGTGGCGACCCTCACCGAACTGGCCGAGATCATGGCCGAGACGGTCGCGGCCAAGCGGGCCGAGCCGGGGGACGACCTGACCAGCGCGCTGGTCCTCGCCTCCGAGGACGGCGACCGGCTCACCGACCAGGAGATCGTCTCCACGCTCCAGCTCATGGTGGCGGCGGGCCACGAGACCACGATCTCCCTGATCGTCAACGCCGTCGTCGCCCTCTCCACGCACCCCGAGCAGCGTGCCCTGGTGCTGTCCGGCGAGGCGGACTGGTCGGCGGTGGTCGAGGAGACGCTGCGCTGGTCCACCCCCACCTCGCACGTGCTGATCCGGTTCGCGACCGAGGACGTGCAGGTCGGCGACCGGGTGATCCCGGCCGGCGACGCGCTGATCGTGTCGTACGGGGCGATCGGCCGCGACGAGAAGGCGCACGGCCCGGACGCCGGGGAGTTCGACGTCACCCGCGAGACGAGGAACCGGCACATCTCCTTCGGGCACGGCCCGCACGTGTGCCCGGGCGCGGCGCTGTCCCGGCTGGAGGGGGGGGTGGCGCTGCCCGCGCTGTACGCCCGCTTCCCCGGCCTGGAGCTCGCGGTCCCGGCGGCCGAGCTGCGCAACAAGCCGGTCGTCACGCAGAACGACCTGTTCGAGCTGCCGGTCCGGCTGGGCGTCTGACACCGGACGGCGCTTGCGTTCGAGCGCACTTCAGGTCGTAGCGTCGTGGACGGCCCACCGAGCGGGACCGGGCCGCCCGCTGTCCCCCCACGGGATGCCGGGCGGCCCGATCCGTCGCTGAATGGTGGGTGGCTCTCTCCGTCCGTGCGCCGTGACGGCGGTGCGGACGACCGACCGAAGTGTGCGAAAGGCTGGGACAGCACATGCGACAGCGCAGTCTGCGGGATCTCCAGGTATCGGCCATCGGCCTCGGCTGCATGGGAATGTCCGCCTTCTACGGCACCGCCGACCAGGCCGAGGGCATCGCGACCATCCGCCGCGCCCTCGAACTGGGCGTCGACTTCCTGGACACCGCCCAGATGTACGGGCCGCTGACCAACGAGTCACTGGTCGGCGAGGCGATCAGGGGACACCGCGACGAGTACGTGATCGCCACGAAGTTCAACTACCGGATGGACGACGCGGTGCCGGGCGACATGAGCTCGGTGGGCCGCCAGGACGGCTCCGCCGAGCATGTGCGCAGCTCGGTGCACGGCTCGCTGGAGCGCCTCGGCACCGACCACATCGACCTCTACTACCAGCACCGGGTCGATCCGCAGGTGCCGATCGAGGAGACCGTGGGCGCCCTGGCGGAGCTGGTCGCCGAGGGCAAGGTGCGGTACATCGGGCTGAGCGAGGCGAGCGCGGAGACCATCCGGCGGGCGAACGCCGTCCACCCGGTCACCGCCGTGCAGAGCGAGTACTCGCTGTGGACCAGGGACGTGGAGGCCGAGGTGCTGCCGGCCTGCCGTGAGCTGGGCATCGGCTTCGTGCCGTACTCGCCGCTCGGCCGCGGCTTCCTCGCCGGCCGGTTCTCCTCCCCCGACGAGCTGGACGCCGACGACTACCGTCGCAGCAGCCCGCGGTTCACCGACGCTCACCTCGAGGCGAACCTGCGGCTGGCGGCGAAGGTCAAGGAGATCGCCGCGGAGAAGGACGTGACCCCGGCCCAGCTCGCGATCGCCTGGGTGCTGGCCCAGGGCGAGGATCTGGTCCCGATCCCGGGCACCAAGCGCCGCACCTACCTGGAGCAGAACGCGGCCGCGGTGGACATCGAGCTGAGCAAGGAGGACCTCGTCCGCATCGACGCCGAGCTGCCCCAGGCGTCGGGTGAGCGCTACGACGAGGCGGGGATGCGGGCGGTCAACCGCTGAGGCGGCCCGGCAGCCCGCCGGGTCCTCCCGTCGGGCGCGGGGGCCTCGCGCCTGGCTCCGGGGCCCCTGGTCAGGCGCCGGGACCTCTCGCCTCGCTCCGGTGGGTCCCTGGTCAGGCGCCGGGGCCTCTCGCGGGGCGCCAGGACCTCTCGCCTCGCTCCGGGGCCCCTGGTCAGGCGCCGGGGCCTCTCGCGGGGCGCCAGGACCTCTCGCCTCGCTCCGGGGCCCCTGGTCAGGCGCCGGGGCCTCTCGCGGGGCGCCGGGACCTCTCGCCTCGCTCCGGGTCCCCTGGTCAGGCGCCGGGGCCTCTCGCGGGGCGCCGGGACCTCTCGTCGGGTTCCCGCCGCAGGCGGCGGGTCACGACGGCGAGGTCCAGCGCCGCCGCGAGCGCGAGCACCCCGCAGATCACGGCGAGGACGGTCAGCGGGGCGCTGCCGGGGCTGTCGCCCGGGCCCGTGCGCGCGGCCCAGACCGCGAGAACGGCGGTGGCCGCGGCGAAGAGCGGCAGGAAGACCGCGGAGAGCAGCCGCCGCAGCCGCAGGGGGCTGCGGGCGGTGACCGGTTCGGTGCCGGTGCGGGACGGGCCGCGGCCGGGCGTGTCGAGGCCCGAGCGGGTGTCCGGCGCCGCCGCGCGCGCGGGACGGCCCTCCCCGGCCTGGTCGTGGTCACGCATGTCGCACCTCCAGCGGCAGGACCGCGTGGTCCGGCCGCCTTCCGCGTAGCCCGCGCGGGGCCGGGCAAACGCGCGCCGCGCGGGGGCGTCACGGGGGCCTGTGAGCAAGCCCACCCGGGGTTCAAGTACGAGACGGATGACCGGATTTGGGGCTCTCCGTGCCGCGTCGGGAAGCGGGGCGGCGGCGCCTCGCCCGTACCGTCTGCCACCATGGTCGGCGCCCTCCCGACCGGGCGGACCAGCCGTGCAGCGCAGCCGGTTCAGCCGTTCCGCCGGTCGCTCTCCCGACTCCCCCGGATGTCGAGTAATCGCTTTGTCCACTGCCCCTGCCCTGCCCACGCCCGGAACCACCTCCGCCGCGCGCCCGAGCGCCTCGCGTTCGCCGTGGCGGTCGCTGCGTCACCGCGGCATGCGCTGGTGGTCGGTCGCGAACCTCGTGTCCAACGCCGGCACCTGGATGCAGCTCACCGTGCAGAACCTGCTGGTGCTGCAGATCACCGGGTCCGCCGCGGCGACCGGTCTGTCGATGTCGGTACAGGCGGCGCCCGCGCTGTTCGTGAGCATGCTGGGCGGCGCGGCCGTGGACCGCTGGCCCCGGAAGCTGACGGTCGCCGTCAGCCAGGCCCTGCTCGGCGCGATCGCCTTCACCACTGCCCTGCTCGTGGCGCTGGACCGGATCGACATGACGTCCCTGCTGGTGCTCGCCGGGGTGACCGGTGTCATCGCCACGGTCGACGGACCGGCCTGCGCGCTGCTCGGCAACGATCTCGTGCCGGTGGAGGACGTGCCCTCCGCGATCGGGGTGGGCGCCCTCGTGCACAGCGCCGGCCGGCTGGCGGGCACGGGGCTGGCCGGCGTGACGGTCGGCTTCCTCGGCACCGGCGCCGCGTACGCCGCCAACGGGCTGTCGTTCCTGTTCGTCGCGGCGGTCGTGCCGTTCCTGCGCCCCGCGCCCGGGGCGGTCCGGGAGGCGGCGGCCGCCGGGCGCGCCGTATCGGACCGGGCCGTACCGGACAAGGCGGAGATGGGAATCAGGCAGGGCCTGGCCTTCTTCGTCCGCCGGCCCCGGCTGGTCGCGCTCGCCGCCGTCACCGGTCTCAGCTCGGTCTTCGGCCGCAACTACGGGCTCACCCTCGCCGTCCTCGTCACCGGGCCGCTCGCGGGCGGCGCGGGGGCGTTCGGCACGGTGTCCACGGTGCTGGCCGTCGGCGGCATCCTCGGCGCGGTCCTCGGCGCGCGGCTGCGCAGCCCCTCGGTGCGCACCGTGGGGGCGCTCGCTGCGGCCGGCGGGCTGCTCCAGGTCGCGGCGGGCCTCTCGCCGTCCCTGGCCGTCCTGCTGGTGCTGGTGCTCCCGATGGCCGTGGTGGAGTCGGTCTCCGACACCGCCGGCACGGCGGTTCTGCAGACCGACCCGCCCGCCCACATGCGGGGCCGGGTGCTCGGCGTGTGGAGCAGCATCGGCACCGTCTGGGGCCTGGGCGGGCCGCCCGCCCTGGGCCTGCTGATGGAGTGGGCGGGGGCGCGCGGCGCCCTGGTCGCGGGCGGGCTGCTGATCGCCGGTGCGATCGGCGCGGGCCTGCTGCGCCGCGGGGTCGCCCTGCCCACCGCGCTGAAGCTGCCCGCGAAGGACGGCGACGTGGCGGGCCGCGAGGCCCTGGGCACGGCCGCCTGAGCCCGCGAACCAGCGCCGGTCAGGCCGTCGCCGGTTCGCGCCCGGGCAGGTTGTAGACGTGGAAGGCCTGGCCGATCACCGGCTGGGCCACGTTGCGGACCCGGACGCCCCCGCTGGTCATCCCGTGCTCGGTGCCCGCGTGGGCGTGCCCGTGCACGGCCAGGTCGGGGCAGGCGGTGTCGATCGCCTCGGCGAGGAGGTAGCTGCCGAGGAACGGGTAGATCTCCAGCGGCTCCCCGGCCAGGGTGTCCGGCACCGGTGAGAAGTGGGTCAGGGCGATCTGTACGTCGCAGTTCCACTCGTCGAGCTGCTTCAGGGCGGTGAGCAGTCCGTCGGCGCTGCGGCGGCTGTAGCGGACGAACTCCTTCATGACCGGCTCGCCGAACTCCCCGGCGCAGCGTCCCACGAACCCGCCGCCGAAGCCCTTGGTCCCGGCCACCCCGATGCGCGCCCCGTCGCTGGTGACGACGGCGGCCTCGCCCTCGAGGACGTGCGCGCCGGCGTCCCGGAGGATCGCGCCGACCTCCTCCGGGTGGTCGTCGTGGTGGTCGTGGTTGCCGAGCACGGCGACGACGGGGACGGCGAGGTCCTTGATCTCCCGGGCGACGACCCGCGCCTCCTCGGGCGTGCCGTGCCGGGTGAGGTCCCCGGCGAGGAGCAGGACGTCGGCGCAGTCCGGCAGGGTCTCGAAGGCGGGGCGCAGCGTGCCCTGGCTGCCCGCTCCCATGTGGATGTCCCCCACGGCGGCGACGCGGATCATGTGAGGTCCTCCCCGTGATCGGGCGAGGAGGTCCCGGCGACGAGGATGTCGCAGTGCACGGGGTGCCCCGCCAGCACCTCGCGGGCCATGCCGAGGATCTCGTCCCGGCACTCGGTGGAGGGCACGGTGCCCGTCAGCAGCACGGAGTCACCGTGCGGGACCAGCCGTACGCCCAGCTCGCCGTGCGGTCCGGCCGCGATCCGTTCGGCCAGGTGGGCGACGCGGTAGTCCAGGTTCTCGGCGGCCGGCTGGTCCGGCGGCCGCTGTGCGTCTCGGTCGGTCATGGCTGCCCCTTCGGCGGTGCGATCACGTTCAGCCGTTCGAGCAGGTAGAGGAAGGCGGCGGGCATCGGCTGGTCCCCGCAGGTCTGCCGCACCTCGTCCCAGTCGACCTTCTCGCGCACGGCCCGGGCCACCGGGAGAACCGCCCCGAAGTCGCAGTAGTGCTCCGAGAAGGCGCTGATCAGGCTGCGGATCAGATCGGTCGGGGACAGGACCGGCATGAGCACGGAGTCGACCGGCAGGCACGTGGCCCGGGCGAGCATGTCCTCGGTGACGGGCTCGTGCGCGAGCTGGAAGATGATGTCGATGTCCTGGCCGTGGCAGGCCGTCTTCAGCAGCCAGTCCTCCGGCGGGGTGCGGACCGGGAGACCGGCCTCGCGCAGGGTCGCGGCCACCGCCTCGGAGTCCTCGGGCAGCACGGCGAAGTCGGCGTCGTGCTGGAGGTCGCGACTCCCGCCGTGGGCGTAGACCGCCACGCTGCCCGCGAGGGCGAAGGGGTGTCCCTGCTTCTTCAGCAGGGCGCCGATCTGCTTGGCGGCCTCCAGGATCGCCTGGCTGCGGTCGTGCGGCAGGGGCTCCGTGACCGGTGCGGCCGGCACCGGCGGCAGCGGTCCCTCGCCGGCGAGGCGGAGGCCCGGTACCTCCGTCCTGCGGGCGGGGGTGGTTCCCTCCCCGTTCTGCGTCATGGTCTCTCCATTCGCGGCGCGACCTGCGCTCCCGGCGGCCGGGCCGGCTCCGGGAGGGCACACCGGGTACCCGGGCCGGTGCCGCTCAGTCCTGGCCGCCGCCGACGGCCGCGCGGGCCCGCCCGGGGTGGGGCGGGGCGGGACCGCGGGCCCGCTCACGGGGTCGGCCCGCCGGCTTCAGACCGCCGGCTTCAGACCGCCGGCTTCAGACCGGTGATCTTCAGGGTCCTCAGGTCGGACTGGACGTCGATCCTGGTGACCTGCGCGTCACGGCCGTCGCTCCAGGTCAGCGTGACCCTGCTGGTCGAGTGGCCCATGCCGGCGCCGGTGTAGGCGACCTTCCACCGCACCGGCACGTTCTGCGCGAAGAGGATGCCGTCGGCATGGTTCTTCCGCTCGTAGGCGCCGGCCTTCTTCTGGGCGGCCGAGGACAGGTAGAAGGCGCGCAGCGCCTTGGCGTTGGCGGCGGCCGCCGGGTCGTCGGCGGCCCAGACGGAGTCGATGTAGGCGCCGTAGAAGTCGGCGACGCGCTGGGTGGCGTTGCGCGGGTCGCCCTGGGCGGACGACACGGCGGCGGCAGGGGCGTGGCTCGCGCCGGTTCCGGCGAGGGCGGGCGTGACGGCGGCCAGGGTGAGGCCGGCCGTGACGGCGACGGCGGTCAGGAGGGTCCTGCGACTGCGGACGGGCATCTTTCTCATTCCCCCGTTTTATTCGCGACCGGGCCGATCCCGGGCGTCGACGGACCGTAAGACCGCGAATCTCTTCCGCCGGTTCCCTTTCCCGCTCTCTCTTTCCCGCCGCGCTAGCCCGCGTGGGGGCCGTCGCCGGGCGCCGCGTCGGGCAGTACGCGGAAGCCGGACAGCCCCTCGGGCTCCTCGGCGGTGCCCGTGCAGTGCGTCACCGCGGCCGCCGGCGGACCCTGCGCCGCCCAGCGGGCGAGGTGGGCGACGTCGTCGGGCGCCCCCTCGAACACGGCCTCCACGTCTCCGTCGTGCAGGTTGCGCACCCACCCGGCCACGCCTCGCTCCTCCGCGAGCCGGCGGCAGGTGTCGCGGTAGAAGACGCCCTGGACGCGGCCGCTGACGCGCACGTGCTGCCGGACGGTCATCCCCGCGCACCCCTGCCCTCGCCCGGCTCCGTCCACAGGACGGTCCGGCCGGCCCGGGCCGGCGTTCCGCTCCGGGCGGTCGCGGTCGCCCGCCGGTGCGCGAGCAGCGCCCGGGCGGCGGCGCGCAGCCGCCGTGCCGACGCGCGGCACGCGGCCGCCTGGCGTTCCAGGTCGACGCGGCTCCGCTCGGGCGCCGCGGTGCCGGTCAGCGCCTCGGCGATGGCCAGCAGTCGCCGGGCGTAGCCGTCCAGCAGATCGGCGTCGGCGCGCAACGCGATCGCCCGGTCGAGGAGTCCGACGGGTGACGGCATGGTGCGGGGCAGCAGCTCGGTGACCACGGAGGCTCCCAACTCATGGATCGGTGCGTTCGGTTCAGTGCGGCAGGACGGCGCCGGCGCTGCGGTGGGCCGTGAACCGCGGATTGTGCAGGACGAAGAGCGGCCGGGCCGCGTCGATCCCGAGCCGGCGCAGCTGCCCGGCCATGGGTTCGGCCGCCGCGGTGTCCAGGCGCAGCCGCACCCGGGCGCCGGCGTGCAGCCGGGACGCGCCGTGCGCGCGGACCAGGGTGCGGACCGTGCTCTCGTCGCGCCGGCCGTACAGCACCCAGTCGGCCTCCGGGCAGCGGACGCCCGGGCCGAGGCGGCCGGACACCACGAGACCGCTCTCCATGGCGGCGAACCGGAGGCGGTGGTCCATCAGGTCGGCCACGGCCGAGCCGAGGGTGGCGGGCTGGCCCCAGATCTCCCGGGCGACGCACCGGGCCTCCTCGCTGCTCACGGCGAGCGAGAGGACGTGCCGGCCGGTGCGGCGCAGGTCGGCGCGGCGCAGCAGGTCGGCGGCGATGTCGTACGGGCGCGGCCGCCACAGGTCGGCCACCGGCACCGTCAGGGCGACCTCCGTGTAGGGCCCGATGGTCGAGCAGCGGTGTTCGTACAGCGACAGCACCGCCAGCGCCCGGCCGCCCAGCCGGCTCGGCGCCGTCCGGGCGCCGGCGGGCAGCAGGCCCTGCGCGGCCTCGGCGTCGACGAGGTAGCACAGGTGGGCGGCGGAGGAGTCGTAGTAGCGCACCGGCACGTCCACCGGGCCGGCCGCGGTGGGGACGGAGGCGGTCGGCAGGGTGAGGAAGGGGTGGCCCTCGGGCGGGTGGGCACGGTCGCGGAGCCGGTAGGCCCGGGTCCGCACGACCGGGCCACGGTAGGGCGTCAGCGCGTCGTCGACGATCTCGCGGGCTTGGGGCACCACGGACCGGAGGTGCTCGATGTAGTCACGGACCGTGTGGCGCAGCGGGTACGGGCCGTCGGGGCCGGGGTAGTGCAGCTCGTACCGGTTGGGGTGCGGGTCCGAGGCGGGGCCGGCGTGCCGGCCGCCGGGGTCGGGCACCATGTCGTGCTGGTCGGTGATGGCGGCGACCCAGGTGCGGGGGTCGGCGGTCCGGCGGACGGCGGCCGGGGAGCCGACGGTCACGACGTGGGTGACCCGGTAGGCCCGGCAGAAGTCCGGATCCCGGGCGAGGTTCAGCAGCGCGGTGCCGCCCTCGCCGTGCCCGATCAGGGCGAGGTCCGCACCGCGCGGTATGCCGTAGTCCGCGAGGGCGAGCCGGATCGAGCGGGTGTGGGGCGAGTCGGCCGCGAAGAGATCGTGCCAGGCGTCGGCGAAGTCGCGCGGGCCGTCGTCCCGGGGCCGGCCGGGCGAGGCGCCGGGGACCTGGAGGACGTAGCGGACGACGCCGTCGGGTCCGCGCACGTTCTGCACCAGTATGCGCCCGTCGGCGGACAGCGCCCTGATGTTGCGCAGGAAGCCCAGGAAGGATCCCTCGGTGGCGATGTCCTGCCGCTCCCGCTCGGTGAGGTCGGCGGCCTCGGCGGCCGCCTCGCCCCCGTCCCCGGCCTCGGCCGGGGGTAAGGGACCGCCGGCCGGCTGCCCGTCGGGCGGTCCGGGTGCGAGTGCCCAGCCGGCCCCGTCGGGCCGGCCGCTCCCCTCCAGCAGCCTTCGTACGGCCGCGAGTTCGGCCATCAGGGGGGTGAGTCCGGACAGGGCGCGCTGTGCTCCCGGGTCCCGGAACAGGGCGCGCAGGGAGCGTACGGCGGCCGGGTCGCGGTCGGTCGCGAGGGCGTCCGCCAGCCTCCGCATACCGGGGTCGCGGGCGAACTCGGGGTGACCGGCCAGCACGGCGGCGGCCCTCAGCCGCAGGGCGGTGACCGCCACCCACGCGGGCAGGCCCGCCCGGCCGGGCAGCCGGGCCGGATCCTTCGGCAGCGGGGCCGTCGGGCCCGTCGGGAGCGGGGCCGTCGGGCCCGTCGGGAGCGGGGCCGCCGGGCCCTTCGGGAGCGGGACCGCCGGGCGGCCCAGGCCGCGCCCGCCGGTCAGGGCGCGCAGCAGCGCCCAGCGGGCCGCGAGGGCGGTGTGCGGCCGGCGGTGTGCCGGGCCGGCGAGCCGGGGGTCGAGCAGCGCGGCGCCGGTCCGCGCGGAGACCGCGCCGATGCCCTCGGCGACGTCCAGGACGTCCTGCGCGCACCGGCGGAGCAGTTCCCCGGCGTCCTGCTCGTCCGGCTGGCCGGGGGCGTGGCCGTCCGCTCGCATCCGACGCTCCCTCGGCTCGACTACGTGCGTGCGCGGCCGGACCCGTGAGTCCGGCCGCGGTCCCATCGTGGGCGAGGGACACCGCGCCCGCACCTTCGCCCACCGGGCGGCCCCGCCCTGACCAGGCGTGACGGCGACAAGGCCGGTCGCCGGGGCACCCGAACGGCCGATCGGCGGGCGGGGCGGCCCGGCAGGTGCGCCGGCGTCGTCAGGCGTCGTCCATGAGCCCCGCGGCTACCGTGGCGCCCAGCTCCCAGCAGGCCTCGACGTCGGCCTTGCCGGGTGCGCCGGTGACGGTCACCGCCTCGGCGGCACGGCGCCAGCCGAGGCCGGTGGTGACCGACTCGACGGCGCGGACGGCGCCCGTGACGTCGTTGCCGCCGTGCACGTAGTAGCCGAACGGCCGGCCCCGGGTCTCGTCCAGGCACGGGTAGTAGATCTGGTCGAAGAAGTGCTTCAGGGCGCCGGACATGTAGCCGAGGTTGGCCGGGGTGCCGAGGAGGTAGCCGTCGGCCCCGAGGACGTCGCCGGCGGTGGCGGACAGCGCCGCCCGCCGCACGACGCGCACGCCCTCGATCTCCGGTGCGGTCGCGCCGGCGACGACGGCCTCGAACAGCGCCTGGCAGTTGGGCGACGGGGTGTGATGCACGATCAACAGGGTGGGCACGCCCCGAACCCTGCCCTGCCCGGGCCGTGCCCCGCAAACCGGGCCCGGCGCGCGGCGTTGTGGGGTGCGGGCCGGGGGTGCGACGATGCCGGGCACCCGCAGGGGACGACGGAAGGAGCCGTCTTGGCCGAGGACGACCACCGGGCGCCGGCAGCCGTGCTGTTCGACGCGCTGGGTCTCGACTACGAGAAGGCGTTCGCCGCCTCCGAGGCGCACCGCGACTCCCTGCGGTGGCTGCTGGACCGGCTGGATCCGGGCAGCAGGATCCTCGACGTGGGCAGCGGAACGGGGCTGCCGACCGCGCGGACGCTCAGCGACGCGGGGCACGAGGTACTCGGCGTCGACGTCTCCCCGGTCATGGTCGACCTCGCCTCCCGGCAGGTTCCGGGGGCCGTCTTCCGGCTCGGCGACATCCGTGAACTGCCGCTCGAAAACGACGCGTTCGACGCGGTGTGCGTGTACTTCTCCCTGCTGCAGATGTCCCGCGCCGAGCAGTCGGCCGTGGTGACGCGGCTGGTGCGGGCGCTGCGGCCCGGCGGCTACGCCGCGCTGGCCACCGTGCCCCTCGACCTGGAGGCGGTCGAGGGGCGGTTCATGGGGCAGCCGGTACGGGTGACCAGCTTCGCCGCCGGGGACTTCGCCGCGCTCGCGACCGGGGCGGGCCTGACCGTACTGGCCGAGGAGCACGCCGTGTTCGCCCCGGCACATCCCGGCGCCGTACCCGAGCCGCACCTGTTCCTGCACTGCCGGCGCGCTTCCGGCTGAGCGCGCCGGCCGCGGTCAGGGCTGGACGGGCAGCGACCAGCAGGTGGAGCGCGCCGGCTTGCCGGAGAGGCGGTCTGTCAGCCAGCCGATGGCGCTGCCCTGGTCGGTGATCAGCGGGGTGAAGTGGTTGAGCAGGGAGCGGCCCAACGGCGGCACCACGACCGGCGCGTAGGTGACGGAGGCGCCCTTTCGGCACCAGTCGACGGCGAGCGTGCGGGCCTGGGCGTGCGGGACGAGGTCGTCGTTGACGCCGGTCGCCACCCGGACCGGGCTCGCCGGCTTCGCCCGCCCGATGCGCTGCCGGTCGAGGAAGTCCCGCAGAGCCGGCTCGGCCTCGATGACATCGCCGAGAGAGGAGCCGTCGGTCGTCCAGGCCGTGCTGTGCGCGGAGTTGTAGGAGAGGATCGCGTCTCCGACGCACATGGTCGACAGATCGGTGAGCGCCCTCTTGCCGGCCGCGTCGAGGTGTTCGTCGGCGATCGGCCGCAGGGCGGGGTCGGCCTGCAGGAAGCCGTTGACGGCCCAGCCCAGGGCGCCGGCCAGGTCGCTGCCGTCGATGGCCTTGGTGGTGGCGGTCAGGTCGGCGGGCGGCGCACCGGAGTAGGTGCCGGCCAGGGTGACGTCCGGGGCGTAGGACGGCTGGAGTTCGGCGGCGGAGGCGGTGGCGCCGCCGCCCTGGCTGTAGCCGTACAGGCCGACCGGTGAGGCGGCCGTCACGGACGTGCCCGGCAGGTTCCGGGCGGCGCGCACGGCGTCCAGCACGGCGTGCCCGCCGTCCAGGCGGTTGACGTAGGTGTGCAGCCGGTCGGTGGCGCCCAGGCCGGCGTAGTCGGTGACCACGACGGCGACGCCCCTGGCGAGCAGGCGGTAGATCGCCAGGTCCTCGTAACCGACCGACAGCGTCCGAACGTTGACGCGCAGCGGGTGTTCCAGACCGAGCGAGGCGGCACACTGGTCGCCCTGCCCCATGGTGCCGGGCGCGACGGCGACCAGGGGGCGCGATCCGCCGTGTTTCCAGGCGGCCGCCGGCTCGATGTAGGCGCCGGTCACGGCGACCGGACTCCCGTTGGAGTCCGTCGACTTGTACATCAGCCGGGTGGCCCGGCCGGGCAGGGGGCCGTCGAGTCCGGGCAGGCTCAGGGCGAGCGGGAGGTGCTCGCTGCGGACGAGCGCGCCGTCGGCGGCGGGCAGGGTGGCGGGCGGGTCGTAGAACGCGGGGATGGTGACGCCCCGGGACACGACGGTGTCCGAGGCGGTGGCGGGGAGTGCGGCGGCGGTCTGTGCGCCCAGGCAGGCGGCGACGGCGACGGCGAGCGCCGGGAGACGGGTCTGTGCGGGCATGGCGGACCTCCCGAGTGGTGGGGCAGGGGGTACCGAAGTGGGTGGATGGACCTTACTTTCGAGTAAGTTACCGGCGGTAGCCCACGGAAGGTCACGGTTGGGTAATGAGACGACCTGTCAGCGAGGGTCTCGCGCCGATATTCCGCACGACGCCGCCGCCCCCTCGGCTACAGTGGCCCGCCGGACCTCTGGGGAGAAGAAGGTGCAGGTCAAGGTGGGGATCGTGCGGGGCGGAGCAGTAGGCCTGACGGCCGGAGCGGCACTTCTGGCGGCGATGCTGAGCGGGTGCGCGGAGTCGTCCACGGACGGCGAGGACCAGTCCGGTTCGTCACCGAAGGCGGCGGCGTCGGCCGGGACGACGGCCGCGGGCGCGGTGAGCGGAGGCACGATCGGCGCCGCCGGCTCGGCGTGCGAACTGCCCGTCAGCTTCGACATCGCCGAGGACTGGAAGGCCAAGGGCATCGACGCCGAGGCGGAGACGTCGAAGGCGTCCAAGGGCTCGGACGGCGGCCTGTCGGGCGACCTCGCCGACGCCTTCCTGCGCCAGGGGCCGGTCGCGGCGGCCTGCGAGATCGACGCCAAGCCGGCCGGCAACATCGGCTTCCTGCGGGTGTGGACCGGCAAACCGGGCGACGCCGACGCACGTACGGCGCTGCGGGAGTTCGTGGCGGCCGAGGACAACGTCAGCGGGGAGAAGTACCACTCCTTCCGGACGGCCGACGGCGCGGCCGGCGTCGAGGTGGAGTACCTCTACACGAGCAAGCTCCTCGAGGAGACCAAGAAGGAGACCGCGCTCGCGGTCGGCACGCCGGACGGGCCGGTGGTGCTGCACCTCGGCGGCATGGACACCGAGGAGCACGAGGAGATGCGGCCCGCCTACGAACTGGCCAAGCGGACCCTGCGAGTTCGCTGACGGCCCGGCCGGCTCACGACCCGGCCGGCCGGCCGTCCGACGGTCCGGTTCAACCGTCCGTCGTGGACCGGCCCAGATAGGTGAGCGGGCCGGGGTCGCGCACCGGGATCTCATGGAAGCCGACCCGGTCGTAGAAGGCGCGGGCGGCGGTGTTGACGGTGACCATGCCGAGATGCACGGCCGGAACCCCCTGCTGGGACAGGGCGTTGAGCAGCGCGCCCATCAACCGGCGGCCGTGACCGCGCCGCTGCCATGCCGGCAGCAGGTCGATGTGCAAGTGGGCGGGGTACGCGGCGAGTTCGGGGACGAGCATGCGCTCCGGGCGGTGCAGGAGCCCGATCATCTCCTCGCTCGGCGTGCGCGGTGGCGCCGTCGGGGCCGGGTAGCGGCCGGCCATCCGGGGGATCCAGGTGCGCCGGAAGTCCGTCACGAAGCGCTCGGTGTCCGCCGTGCCGACCACGTACCCCACGGCCCGGCCCGCGCCGTCGTCCAGGACGAAGGCGAGGTCCGGGTCGAAGTGGCAGTAGGGCTCGGCGAAGAGCGCCGGCATGAGCCGGAGGTCGGGATACAGGTCCCGGGAATCGCCGCCGTTGTGCGCGGTGCGGACGCAGGTGTCGGCCACCGCGTCATGGTCGGCGGGGCGGTAGGGGCGGACGAACGGGCTCGGGGCGTCGGTCGGCATGGGGGCATCCTCCCGCCGATGGGAGCGCTCCCACAAGCCCTTCGCCGGACCCTCGTGCGACACGACGGCGGCCGCACCCGTCAGGGGTGGGCCGCCGTCCTTGGGTCGCGTCAGGAGATGATCAGTGGGTCAGTCGCTTGGCCTTGATCAGCATGAACAGACCACCCAGCGCCAGCAGGATCCCGATGCCCGCGGGCCACAGGTTCGCCCCGGTCTCGGCGAGCCCGCCCTGCCCGGCCGCCTGCGGCTCCGTCTGGGCGACCGGAACCTGGGACTGCGCGGCCCGGGACTGCGCGTCCGGGGACTGGACGGCTGCCGGGGACTGGTCGCCGTTGCCTCCGTCCGCCGCGGGCGCGGTCCGGGTGGCCGTGCCGGCTTCGCCGGTGCCGCCGGACGCAGCGGGGTCCTCGCTTTTCTGACCGCCGGCGGCCGGCTCGGTCCGCTTGTCGTCGGTGGGCGGCTCGGTGCGCTTGCCGTCCTTGGCCGGCTTGCTGTGCTTGGTGGTGTTCGCCGGTGCGGTCGTCGCGTCGGTCCTGGGCTCCTCGGCCGGGGCGGAGGAGGCCGGTGCGGCCGTGGCCGTGGCACCCGTGCCGGGCACGTCGGAGGCGCCGTCGCCCGGAGCGTCCGTCGCACCGTCGCCGGGGCTCTGGCTCTGGCTCGGGGCAGCGGTGGCGCCGGAGTCGTCGCCGCCGCGCGGACCGCAGGTGCGGCCGGAGTTGATGCAGTCGACCATCTCGCGCATCAGGCCCTCGTCGAAGACGTTGATGAAGTCGCCGTGGTCGGTGACCGGCTTGTGCAGCTGCTCCGGGAAGGAGTCCACGGCGAACAGCGGCACCGTCCGCCCGCCGTCGTTCAGGCTGGGCGCCTTGACGTCGTAGACGATGCGCTGCACCAGTTGCGGGATCGCCTGGAAGCCGGCGGGGCAGGCGCCGTCGGGCGTCGCGAACGCCACGTGCGTACGGTGGTTGGCGCTGTCGATGTTGCGGCCGTCCCAGCAGCTCTGGAAGCGGAAGGTGCGCACGACGTCGCTGCCGGACGGGCACAGCGGGTACTTGTCCTTGAGCTGCCGGTCCTCGAACCCGGTGCAGCTCCAGGAGGCGTTGGCGTTGGCGGGTCCGTTGACGAACGCCTTGGCGTCACCGGTGATGATGCGCAGCAGCCGCGGCATGGCGGTCACCTTGCCCTGGGGGCTGCCGACGAAGGTCAGCGTGACGTCCTTGGGCGTGACGATCTGGCCCGCGTTGCCCTCCGTGCCGCCGCCGGGCGCACCGGCGTCCCGCTCCTGCTTGCCGTTCTGCAGACGCACCACCGGCCAGTAGTACGTCGACCTGTCGCCCTTGTCCACGCAGCTCGTGTCGGCCTTGGCCAGGTCGTCGTCGCTGGCGAAGGCGGTGTTGGACTGGTTGCCCACGTAGTCGTGGAAGTGGTGGGCGCCGTTGGAGACGCCGGGGGCCACGATGACGTTGTCGGAGTTGAACAGGCCGTTCGCGTTGACACCGCACTCGGTGGTGAAGGTGCCGCTGGAGGCGCCGTCCCCCTGCGGCGGCTTCGGCGCGTTCGGCTGTACAGCGGTGATGTCCGCGTAGTCCGAGGCGACGGGCCCGTTGCCGCCCTGGCCGGTGCCCGCCTGCCCGGCGCCGCCCTGCCCCTGTCCGCCCTCCTGCTGACCGCCCGCGCTGGGCGAGGCGGTGGCCTGGCCGGCGCCGTCGGCGCCGCCGTCCTGGCCGGGGCGCAGGGTGCAGGCCGCCAGGGACTCCAGCCCCTCCGGCCGGTCACCGACCCGGTCGATGGCGACCGCGATGCGCTCGATCGTCGCCGCCCGCTTCTCCTTCAGGGGGTTCATGATGGAGCCGTCGACGGCGTCCGGATTCCGGTTGATCTCCTCCGCGGACGCCTGGAGTTGCCGGTAGGCGCCGGCCGTCTGCTGGTCCAGCTGGGCGAGTTCGCGGTCGACGTCGGCCCGGGCGCCGTCCGGGACCGAGGTCAGGCGGCTCCCCACGTCCGGGCAGTCGATCGTGGCCATACCGGCGGACCTCACCTGCCCGGTGGCGTCCTGGCCGGACCCGCCGCCCCAACCGCCCTCCGTGGCCGAGGCGTAGACGTTGACGGCGGCGAGGCCGCCCCCGCCCAGCATCAGGGCGACTGCTGCGAAGGTCGCGCGTCGTGCGCCGGTCGGGCGTCTGCGCCTGTTGCGTACCACGGTGGTCCCCTTGGGTGGAGCGGTCGGTCGGGCATGGAGTTCCCGCATCCCATACGGAGGGCGGACCCACAGCGTTCAACCGGATCGGTGATTCACCGGGATCTCACAGGAAACCGTGGTCACACCGGCGGCGGCAGCGTACGGCAACACCCGGCGGGTGGCAGGGCCATGCAAAAAGGCGAGAAACCTTCCCACTCGGACAGCGCCGCGAACATCACAAATACGTATCGGACATTACGCCCTGCAACCTTCACACCGAGCACACAAGTTGGCTAGGTTGACCGCCAGGCCGCCGGGCCGCAGGCGAACGCGCCGCGGTGTCACGGGGCCGGGGCTCGACCGACCCCGGGACCGGCCCAACTGCCCCGCGGGGCAAGGAAGGAGCACGTCTTCCATGGTGCCGGAGGGCCGCGACGAGGTTCGGCAGCGGATCGACTTCCTCTACGAACACGCCGAGAACGCGACCGGGAACTTCAACGCGACCCGGGCCAGGTCGGCGGCCGGCCGGAACCGGGGGGTCGCGCTGTCCAAGAGGTACGGACCGCGGCCGGACCCGGGTCTCGACGCCGTGGCCCGGCAGTGGTTCGACGCGGTGCGGGCCAACCTCGGCCCGACGGTCCCGGCGGTGCTCCCCGCAGACCGCCTGCCCGAACTTCCGTCCGCCACGGCCCGTTCCTGGGACCGCGGGGGCAGCGGCGACCGGGACGCCCCGAGTGTCGCGCTGCCCGAACTGGCTCCCGGCTCCGCCGGCCGCGCGGTCGCCGAGCTGACGGCCGGCCCCTCCGCCGCGCCGGACGGCCGGCCCCGGGCCGCCCTGGAGGCGGGCACGTCCGGCCCGACGGGCGTCCGCCCGGAGCTGCCGGCCGTGCGCAACGCCGAACTCCTCCCCGCACCAACCGAGTTGTCCACTCCGACGGCACTCCCGCCGGCCGCATGGGGTGCGGCCGAACCGGCCCCCTTCGGCGCACCGGAGACGAGCGGCCTCGTCCACGTGGAGACGGCCGTACTGCCCGTCGCCGCCCTCCCCGCACCGCAGACCGCCACCGCCCCGGCACCGGCACCGGCACCGGCACCGGCACCGGCACCGAGGGAACTGCCCGTTTCCGGGACCGTGCCCCCGCACCCCTCCCCCGCCGACGCCAAGACGAGCCACCTCCGCAAACTCATCGCGGCCCGCGACCTGCTGACCCGGCACGCCGCCCGGCTCCCCTCCCCCTCCATACCGTTCCAGTCGCCCTCGACGCCCTTCCAGCCGCCCACCGGACAGTGGGAGCAGCCAGGGTGGACGGCGCCCGGCACCACGGCCGTCCCGGACGCGCCCGCCCCGGCAGCGCTCCCCGACCTCTACGACCCCCTCGGAGGCACGGGCTCCTTCGCGCTGCCCGTGACCGGCGCCCGCACGGACACCGGGACGTTCCCGCAGGCCGCCCTCACCGAGTTTCCGCAGCCCGCCCTCGGCGACACCGGCTCCTTCACGCCGCCCCCCGCCCTCGGCGACACCGGCTCCTTCACGCCGCCCCCCGCCCCCGTCGCGGCCGACACGACACGCGCCGCCAGGGCCATCGCGTTCGCCCGGGCGCAGCTAGGCAAGCCCTGCGTATGGGGCGCCACCGGACCGGAGTCCTACGACTGCTCCAGCCTCACCCGGGCCGCTTGGCAGGCCGCCGGGGTCACCCTGCCGCGCGCCGCGCACGAGCAGGCCCTGGCCGGCGTCCCGGTCACCCTCGCCGGACTGGAACCGGGCGACCTCGTGCTCTTCTTCGACGACGACCGGCACGTGGGCCTGCACATCGGCGACGGCATGATGATCCATGCGCCGGGCCCCGGATCCACCATCCGCGAGGAGTCGGTCTACGGCGCCGGGGAGTCCGCGATCCACCGGATCGTCCGGCCGGCCTGAACCCGCCGCACGTACGCCCAGGGGCGGGCCCGGGGCGGGGCATAAGCGGCTCCTTGAAGCCTCATAAGATCCGCTTATGAGGTCATAGACCGGACCCGAGTACTAACTTAGGGCTGCCTTAGCTTAGGCTTCCCGATCGAGCGAGTCTCCTGTTCAGGCTCGAATGTTCACGCTCGAAGGGAACTGATCATGCCGCGCCCCCTGCGGGTAGCCATCGTCGGAGCCGGCCCGGCCGGGATCTACGCCGCCGACGCCCTGCTCAAGTCCGAGGTGGCCGCCGAGCCCGGTGTCTCCATCGACCTCTTCGAGCGGATGCCCGCCCCGTTCGGCCTGATCCGCTACGGCGTGGCGCCCGACCACCCGCGCATCAAGGGCATCATCACCGCCCTGCACCAGGTGCTCGACAAGCCGCAGATCCGCCTCTTCGGCAACGTCGACTACCCCACCGACATCAGCCTGGACGACCTCCGCGCCTTCTACGACGCGGTGATTTTCTCGACCGGCGCCACAGCCGACCGCGAGCTGTCCATACCCGGCGTCGAGCTGGACGGCTCCTACGGCGCCGCGGACTTCGTCTCCTGGTACGACGGCCACCCGGACGTGCCGCGCACCTGGCCGCTGGAGGCCGAGAAGGTCGCCGTGCTCGGCGTCGGCAACGTGGCGCTCGACGTGGCCCGCGTCCTCGCCAAGACGGCCGACGAGCTGCTGCCCACCGAGATCCCGCCGAACGTGTACGACGGTCTGAAGGCGAACCGGGCCAAGGAGATCCACGTCTTCGGCCGCCGCGGCCCGGCGCAGGCGAAGTTCAGCCCGATGGAGCTGCGCGAGCTGGACCACTCCCCGAACATCGAGGTCATCGTCGACCCCGAGGACATCGACTACGACGCGGGCTCCATCGAGACCCGGCGCGGCAACAAGCAGGCCGACATGGTCGCCAAGACCCTGGAGAACTGGGCGATCCGCGACGCCGGCGACCGGCCGCACAAGCTGTTCCTGCACTTCTTCGAGTCCCCCGCCGAGATCCTCGGCGAGGACGGCAGGGTCGTCGGCCTGCGCACCGAGCGCACCGCCCTGGACGGCACCGGCAACGTCAAGGGCACCGGCGAGTTCAAGGACTGGGACGTCAGCGCCGTGTACCGCGCCGTCGGCTACCTCTCCGACAAGCTGCCCAAGCTCCCCTGGGACCTGGACTCCGGCACCGTCCCGGACCGGGGCGGCCGGGTCCTGGAGGAGAGCGGCGGCCACCTGCAGTCGACGTACGTCACCGGATGGATCCGGCGCGGCCCCATCGGCCTCATCGGCCACACCAAGGGCGACGCCAACGAGACCGTGGCCAACCTGCTCGACGACCACGCGAACGGCCGCCTGCACACCCCCGCCTCGCCGGCGCCGGAGGCCGTGGACGCCTTCCTCGCCGAGCGCGAGGTCCGCTTCACCACCTGGGAGGGCTGGTACAAGCTGGACGCCGCCGAGCGCGCGCTGGGCGAGCCGCAGGGCCGTGCGCGCGTGAAGCTCGTCGAGCGTGAGGACATGCTGCGGGAGAGCGGCGCGTAACTCCTCGCCGGTGGACGGGGCCCGCCCCTAGCGGATGGGTGGGCGGGCCCCGTCCGACCGCCCATTCTGGGCTTGTCGCCACAGCCCGGGGGACGTGTGAACGGCGGTCGTCCCACGTGTGCGGCGCACACCCCGGGTGATCGGCGCATCCCTCGGGTGACCGGCGCGCGTCACGGTCACCGGCGCGTTCCGCGTGACTGGTATGCGTCCCGGGCTGCCGGCGCGCGACCCGTGCGCGGGAGCGTGACCCGCACGCCGGGGCGCGCGGGCGCACCACGGCGGGCGCTTCCCCGACGCGCCCGCACCGCTGTCACCGGTGGCGCGGCGCGCCGCACAGGGCCCCGTCGCCGGGTTCCGGCCTCCGGCGGTGATACTGGGTACCGCACCTGCCCCCATCAGCAGATTGGCCCATGTCGAACTCCGCCGCCGACCACGCCACCATCCCGCCGACCCTCTGGGCGGCCCGCGGCCGCCACCCCGGCCCCGCCGCCGAGGACGTCGTCCGCCGCACCCTCGGACGCCGCAAGGAGAGCGGGGACATCGACGACTTCGCCGAGCCGCCCGTGCTCGACGAATCCCCCGGACGGATCTTCGAGGCCCGCTGGCGGGCCGGCGGCGCCGTGACCGTGCGGGCCCGGCTCACCCTCGTACCGCGGGCCGCCCGCCCCGAGGGGCAGGAGTGGACGCTCGTCGCCGAGGCGGAGCGTCCGTGGGACGAGACATGGCCCTCCCCCGCGACCCTGTTCTGGCCCGAGGCCGGAGCCGCGGAGGGCGCCGACGGCGACTGGGACCACCACCCCACCGTCCCGGGCCTGCGCTTCCGCGAGGTCAACCCGCTGCCCGACGACGACAAGGAGACCCGGCGCCGGCTGAAGGACGCGGCCCGCGACTCCTGGTGCGCGCACGTCGTCGTGCACGAGGCGATGACCCCCAACGCGGAGGGCCGGCTGCCGTTGACCCGGCTGCTGCCGCCCGGCCTCCGGCACCGCGTGCTGGAGCACCGGGCCACGCCCCAGCAGTTCCGCGCCGTCAACTGGGCGCTGAAGGACCTCGGCGTCGAGGTGCCGCGCGGCGGTGCCGTGCTGCTGCCGCCTGACCCGGCGCCCGCCGACTACGACAGCCGTGAGCACAGCGTGCGCACCGTCTTCCTGGACGGCTCCGAGCCGGCCGGGCTCGTGGCGGCGCTGCGCCACTTCACGGCCCTCCCCCGCCCCCTGCCCCGTGGCCTCGGGGAGGCGCTGGCGGACCTGCGCGAGAACTGGACCCTGACGACGCTCCAGGAGGAGCTGGACCGGCAGCGGGAGCTGGTCGCCATGTACGCCGACGCGCTGGAGGCGATGACGAGGTCCCGGGACCTGTACCGGGAGGCCGCCGAGCAGGCCCACCAGGCGCTGGCCGCCCTCCGCGACGCGCCCGCCCCGGCCGCGCTGCCCCAGCAGCAGCGGTCCGGCGCCCGGACGCCCGCCGCGCTCCAGCAGCTGACGCGGACCTTCGAACGACTGCGGTTCACCGCCAAGGCCCCGCGGACGGCGCCGGCCGCGGACGGCCCGTCCGAAGCGGCGGAGGCTCCCGGCGTCACCGCGCTTCCCGAACGCCCCGCGCTGCCCGCAGCCCCCGGTGCCGCTAGCGTCGACGGCGCCGGCGCGGCGGTAGTGGCCGGCGGGCGGGGCGGTACGGCGGCCGGGACCGGGCAGAGGGAAGAGAAGGGGAACTGAACGGGGCCGCACCGGCCCGCCCCGTCCGACACGAGGGACTGGAGGCCGCATGGATTCCACCGCGACCTGGCTGGTGATCGGCGCCGTCGTCGCCGCGGTGCTGCTCGCCGTCGCCGTCGGCCTGCTGGTGCGCCTGGTACGCGCCCGGCGCGACCTGCGGCGCGCCGGGCTGCCCACGGGACCGCGGTGGGTGTTCTGGGGCGCGGTCGCGTACCTGGTCCTGCCCACCGATCTGCTGCCCGACCCGGTCTACCTGGACGACATCGCCGTCCTGCTCCTCGCCCTGCGCAGCATGCGGGCCGGCCGCGTCCTGCCGGACGGCACCGGGCCGCGTTCCGGCCACGTCCTGCCCCCGAAGACCAAGGAGTCCTGACCCGGCCCCGCCCCAGGCCGGTCCCCTGCCTTATGGGGGAGCCGCCCGGGTGGCGCACTTCCGCCGCGTCGTCCGCCCGGCGGCGTTCGGGAGGCAGCCACCGGCGGCTGCAAGCGACGAGCGCACGGCCGGCACGCCGAACCAGGCGCCCGTGCACGCCCCCGGAAGCCGCCCGGGCAACCTGCACGGTGGCCCGGGCACGTGGCCGGGGGCGACGGCAGTCGCCTCGGCCGACGCTCTCGCCACCCGGGGCCGCGCAGTGTAGACATGGGCTCATGGTCCGACTGCCCGGCCGGCCCGAGACTCGGCCGCCCCGATCGTTCGGGCGTCCGCGCGCACCGGAGCGGCAGGCGCCGGGCGCCGACGGCGCGCCGCCGGGCGTGCTGCGGTCGGCGGTGACCGGACGCAGCGTCGCCGGACAGGTGTTCCTGCTGCAGGTGGTGATCGTGCTGCTGCTGGTCGTGTCGGCCGTGGTGGCGCAGGTGCTCCAGGTGCGGCACGACAGCGACCAGGAGGCCCGCAACCGCTCGCTCGCCGTCGCCGAGTCGTTCGCCAACGCGCCCGGCACGGCCGCCGCGCTGCGCGCCCCGGACCCGACGGCCGTCCTGCAGCCGCGCGCCGAGGCCACCCGCAAGGCGACCGGTGTGGACTTCGTCGTCGTCATGTCGACCGACGGCAAGCGGTACACCCATCCCAATGCCGACCGGATCGGCAAGACCTTCGTCGGGACGATCGCCCCCGCCGTGGCGGGCGGCACGGTCGTCGAGGAGGTCAACGGGACGATCGGCCCGCTGGTGCAGGTCGTGGTGCCGGTGAAGGACAAGTCCGGCAAGGTGGTGGGCCTGGTCTCGGCCGGGATCACCACCGCGCACGTTGGCGGTACCGCCGACCAGCAGCTCCCCCTGCTGCTCGCGGCGGCCGCGGCGGCGCTCGCGCTGGCCACCGCGGGCACCGCCCTGGTCAGCAGACGGCTGCTGCGCCAGACCCACGGCCTCGGCCCGTACGAGATGACCCGGATGTACGAGCACCACGACGCGGTGCTGCACTCCGTCCGGGAGGGCGTCCTCATCGTCGGCGGCGGCGGCCGGCTGCTGCTCGCCAACGACGAGGCGCAGCGGCTGCTGGACCTGCCCGAGGACGCCGAACAGCGGCACGTGCTGGAGCTGGGGCTGGACGACGAGACGGCCGGGCTGCTGGCCTCCGGGCGGGTCGCGACCGACGAGGTGCACCTGGTCAAGGACCGTCTGCTGGCCATCAACCAGCGCCCCACCGACCTGCGCGGCGGGCCCCCGGGCAGCGTCACCACGCTCCGCGACTCCACCGAGCTGCGCGCCCTGTCCGGCCGTGCGGAGGTGGCGCGCGAGCGGCTGAACATGCTGTACGACGCCGGGGTGGGCATCGGCACCAGCCTGGACGTGGTCCGGACGGCGGAGGAGCTGGCCGAGGTGGCCGTGCCCCGGTTCGCGGACTTCGTCACCGTGGACCTGTTCGACGCGGTGCTGAAGGGCGAGGAACCGAAGCCGGGGACCGCGCTGCGCCGGGCGGCGTTCAGCGGCCTGCGCAAGGACGCCCCGCTGTATCCGCTGGGTGAGCGCATCCGGTTCGTGTCGACGTCTCCGCAGGCCCGGAGCCTGACGACGGGGCAGGCCGTGGTGGAGCCGGTGCTCCGCGAGGCGCCCGGCTGGCTGGCGCAGGACGCCGAGCGCACCGGCCGCATCCTGCGGTACGGGATCCACTCGCTGATCACCGTGCCGCTGCGGGCGGGCACCCTGGTCCTGGGCCTGGCCAACTTCTGGCGTTCGGAGAAGCCGCAGCCGTTCGACACGGAGGAGCTGGCTCTCGCCGAGGAACTGGTGGCGCGGGCCGCCGTGTCCATCGACAACGCCCGCCGCTACACCCGCGAGCACAGCATGGCGGTGGCCCTCCAGCGCAGCCTGCTGCCGCGCTCCCTGCCCGAGCAGGGCGCCCTGGAGATCGCCTACCGCTATCTGCCGGCGCAGGCCGGGGTCGGCGGCGACTGGTTCGACGTGCTGCCGCTGTCCGGCGCCCGGGTGGCCCTGGTGGTGGGCGACGTGGTGGGGCACGGGCTGCACGCGGCGGCGACGATGGGCCGGCTGCGCACGGCGGTGCACAACTTCTCCGCGCTCGACCTGCCGCCCGACGAGCTGCTCGGCCTGCTGGACGAGCTGGTGGGCCGCATCGACCAGGACGAGACCCCGGCCGACGGCGCCGCGGTCACCGGCGCGACCTGTCTGTACGCGGTGTACGACCCGGTGTCCCGGCGCTGCACCGTCGCCCGGGCCGGGCACCCGCCGCCGGTGCTGGTGCGCCCGGACGGCGAGGTGGAGTTCCCGGAGGTGCCCGCGGGTCCCCCGCTGGGGCTGGGCGGACTGCCGTTCGAGACGGTCGACCTGGAGCTGCCGGAGGGCAGCAGTCTGGTCCTCTACACCGACGGCCTGGTGGAGGACCGGGACCGGGACATCGACGTCGGTCTCGAACTGCTGCGCGACGCGCTGCGCCGGGCGCCCGGCGCCTCGCCCGAGGACACCTGCCGGACCGTGCTGGACCGCCTTCCGGCCCGGCCCAGCGACGACGTGGCGCTGATCGTGGCGCGCACCCGGGTGCTCGGCGCGGACCGGGTCGCCGAGTGGCAGGTGCCCTCCGATCCGGCGGCCGTCGGCGAGGTGCGGGCGTCGGTGGTCAGGCGGCTCGGGGAGTGGGGGCTCGAGGAGCTGTCGTTCACCACGGAGCTGATCCTCAGCGAGCTGGTGACCAACGCCATCCGCTACGGGCGCGGCCCGATCGGGGTACGGCTGCTGCGCGAGCGGACGCTGATCTGCGAGGTGTCCGACGGCAGCACGACCTCCCCGCACCTGCGCTACGCCGCGAGCACCGACGAGGGCGGCCGGGGGCTCTTCCTGGTCGCGCAGCTCGCCGAGCGCTGGGGCACGCGGTACACCCCCAACGGAAAGATCATCTGGGCGGAGCAGCCCCTGCCCTGACGGCCGGGCCGGTCCCGGCCAGTGCGTCCGCCGGGCACGCGGGGCGGGTGCGGCGCGGACCCGGCGGGGGCCCGGTCAGCCGCCGAGCCGCGAGCGCAGCAGCTGCTTGCCCATTTCGGCGCCCTTGCGGCTGTCCGACTGGGCCTTGCGGAACAGCTCCACGACCTCGTTGTCCTTCTCGCGGTCGGCGTCCTGGATGTACTGCTCCAGGCGCAGGGCGTTGCTCAGGCACGCCTCGACGTACCAGATGAGGTTGTAGTCCTTGTCACGGGTCCCGGTGACGTCGCCGGTCTCACTGGTGCTGGTCATACGGGGTCTCCTCCTTGCGCGGACCCTGTGTCCCTTGCCTGTCGGAGACCCCCGGGTACCCGTGCGGCCCACGCGCACACGGCATCCCGCGCCGCCCGTACGCGCGCCGGCCGGGTCGCTCAGCCGAGGGCGCGGTCGAGGTTGAAGGCGGCGCTGATCAGGGACAGATGGGTGAAGGCCTGCGGGAAGTTGCCCTGCTGCTCGCCGGTGCGGCCGATCTCCTCCGCGTACAGACCGAGGTGGTTGGCGTAGGTGAGCATCTTCTCGAAGGCGAGGCGGGCCTCGTCGAGCCGTCCGGCCCGGACCATGGCCTCGACGTACCAGAACGAGCAGATGGAGAAGGTGCCCTCGTCGCCGCGGAGTCCGTCGGGGCTGGCCTGCGGGTCGTAGCGGTAGACGAGGGAGTCGGAGACCAGGTCCTCGGTGAGGGCGTCCAGGGTGGACAGCCACTTGGGGTCGGTGGGGGCGATGAACTTGGCGAGCGGCATCATCAGCACGGCCGCGTCGAGCACCTCGCTGTCCTCGTGCTGGACGAAGGCGCCGCGCCGCTCGGACCAGCCGCGGTCCATGATCCACCGGTAGATGGTGTCGCGGGACCGGCGCCAGCGGGGCAGGTCGGCGGGGAGTCCGCGCCGGTTGGCGAGGCGGATGGCCCGTTCCACCGCGACCCAGCACATCAGCCGCGAGTACAGGAAGTTGCGGCGGCCGCCCCGGGTCTCCCACACGCCCTCGTCGGGCTGGTCCCAGTGGTCGCACACCCAGTCCACGAGGTGGCACACGTCGTCCCACTGGCCGCTGGAGATGGGCTGGGCCCACTTGTCGTAGAGGTAGATGGAGTCGATCAGGGCGCCGTAGATGTCGAGCTGGAGCTGGTCGGCGGCGGCGTTGCCGATCCGGACCGGGGCGGAGCCGAGATGGCCCTCCAGGTAGGTGAGTTCGCGTTCGGGCAGTTCGGTGCGGCCGTCGATGCCGTACATGATCTGCAGCGGTCCGGAGTGGTCGCCGCAGCCGGGGCTGATGTGCGTGGTCAGGAAGCGCATGAACGCCTCGGCCTCGCCGGTGAAGCCGAGCCGCAGCAGCGCGTAGACGGCGAAGGCGGCGTCGCGCACCCACACGTAGCGGTAGTCCCAGTTGCGCTCTCCGCCGAGCTGCTCGGGCAGGCTGGTGGTGGGCGCGGCGACGATGGCGCCGGTGGGGGCGTAGGTGAGGAGCTTGAGGGTGAGCGCGGAGCGGTGGACCATCTCGCGCCAGCGGCCCCGGTAGCGGGACTGGTGCAGCCAGCGCCGCCAGTAGGCGACGGTGGCGTTGAACTCGTGCTCGGCCTCCATGTGGGGGCAGCCGCGCGGCGGCACCTCCTCGCCGGCCAGGTCCAGCGCGAACACCGCGGTCTCGCCCTCGCCGAGCTTGAAGTCGGCCCAGGCGTCCCGGCCGTCGCACTCCATGGCGACGGTGGAGGTGAGCGCCAGGGCCCGCTCGGCGGACTCGAAGAAGAGCAGGCCGTTCACCCGGCGCACGGTGTGCGGTTGGGCGCCGTAGTCGAAGCGGGGCGCGACCCTGGCCCGGAAGGGGACGGTGCCGCGCACGCACACCACGCGCCGGATCAGCCGGTGCCGGGCCGACTCGGTGGCGTGCCCGTCCCCGGTGACCGGCATGAAGTCCTGCACCTCGCCGGCGCCGTCCTCGGTGAAGAAGCGGGTGATCAGCACGTTGGTGTCGGGGAAGTAGAACTGCTTGGTCCGGCCCGGTACCGCGGCGGCCAGTTCGAAGCTGCCGCCGCGCTCGGCGTCCAGGATGGACGCGAAGACGCTCGGGGAGTCGAAGGACGGTGAGCAGTACCAGTCGATCGTGCCGTTGGCGCCGACCAGCGCGACACTGCGCAGGTCGCCGATGAGACCGTGCTCGGCGATCGGCAGGTAGCGGGGGCTTCGGGACGACTCCTGCTGGAAGGGCATCTCGGCCATCGTGGAGGCCTCCCCAGTGCGGGACGCTGCTGTTTTCCAGGGTATGGGCGGATTTCCAGCTTACGGGCGAGTGACTCGGCGCGGGCTGGGCACGCACTCCTCACGCCGCTGTGCGGCCCCTTCCGGATGCAGGGTCCGCCGCGGCGGTGAATGGTGAGAGTGTGCCCCGTTCGGCGGCACCGGCACGGATGCGGTCATCCGGACCGAGGAGGAGGCATCATGTCGACATCCACACCCGAAGGGTCCCGGTCGTCCGACGACCACTGCACCCCGGACGCCCTGCTCCACTCCGCTCCTTCGCGGGATCTGACCCCGGAGGACCTGGTGATGGCGACGGGCAGGGACGTCACCCCGGCGACCCTCGACTGGGCGCGCCGCAAGCTGGAGACCGAGGGTCCGTCGGCCATCGAGAAGCTGCTGCCCTGACAGGGCGGTCCGGGAAGCGGTAAGGACACCAACGGGGAGGCGCCGGGCGGGCACGCCCTCGTCAGGGGGCGCGCCCGCCCGGCGCCGAGTCGTGCCCGCGTCACCGGCTCGCGGCGCGGACGGCCCCGGCCGGCCGCGGAGGGCCGGCCGGGGCCGCGTTCCCCTGGGCGTCTCAGCGTCCCGGTTCCTCGGTGATGTGCATGGCCGCCTCCTCCGCGCCGGCCGCTCCCCCGTCGATCCCCACGTCGGAGGCGACCTCCTCCTTGGTGGTGTCGGTGTGGGCGCCCTCGTCCGGGGCGACCAGGCGGCCCGCCCGGGCGTCGCCCACCTCCGGGTCGACCGGCTCGCCCTCGCCGTCGGGGAGGTCGCCGGTGGCGTCGCCCGGCGGCGGCTCCACGTCCGGAACCTCCTGGCGGAGCCGCTCGTCGAGCGTCTCGCCCTCGTGCTGCTCGGCGGCGGTGGTGCCGTACTTGGTGACGCCCAGGGGCCGCTCGGGCGGCGAGTAGCCCTCGTCGAGGATGTCGTCGTAGCCGCGTTCGTCCACCGCGTCCTGCAGGTCCAGGGGCGCGGCGTCCTCCTGCTCCTCGTTGGTCCCGGTGGGCTGGTAGGCGTCGTCCGCCATCGGGTTCCCGCCTGCCTGCTGATCGCTCATCGTCGCCTCCGTCTCGGCACGCGCTCGGTCCCGGTCCGCGTTCCCGCAGGTCGCGCACTCAATCTCGCTCGTCGGTCCGGCGGGCCCGGGCGCGGCGGCGTTCAGGGACCGGCCGTCGGCACGGCGTAGTAGAGGCGCTGCCCGGTGAGGGGGACGGAGGGCCAGGCGCGGGCGTACCCGGGTGGGCGGGAGCCGGCCGGCACCAGGGTGGCCACGGGGGTGCTGCGGGCGGTGCGGGCGATCGCCGAGGCCGTGCTGTTCGCGTTGTGCCCGGCCGTGGCCGCCGAGGAGCAGCCGGCGTAGTACGCGACCGGGATGGCCTCGTGTCCGGTCAGCAGACAGGGCGGGCGGACGCCGAGCCGGTGCAGGGCGGCGGCGGTGCGGGACCAGTCGCGGTGGGCGGCGGTCGTGCGGCTGACCACGGCGGTGAGCACGGCGAGCTGGACGGCGAGGTGGGTGGCGAGGCCCAGGGTCACCAGGGTCGCGGCCACCGTCCGCCGGGTCCCCGGCCGCAAGGTCAGCGGACCGAGCAGCGCGTCGGCGACGGGGATGGCGAGCAGGGCGTACGCCGGGAGCAGGAAGCGGGGGGCGGCGTAACCGATCATGAAGAGGTAGGGGAAGGCGGCCGTCGCCGCGCAGGCGAGCGGCAGCAGCGTGGGCGCGGGCCGCCGGGCCCGGACCGCGATCGCCAGGCCGGTCCCGGCGGCCAGGGGCAGCGCGAACCACCAGGCGGTGACCAGCGGGTGGGGCAGCGCGCCCGTGCAGGGCCGGCACAGGGCCCGCCCGCCGAGACTGCGGAGCTGGTCGACGACGGCCATGTGCAGCCCCAGGCCGCCCTGGATCGCCGAGCCGTCCGCCAGGCGCCGGGCGAGCCCGCCGTAGCCGGCGTACGCCTCGATCACCCATTCGAGGGCCCCGGCGGCGAGTCCCGCGAGGAGGGCCAGCAGGGACCGCCAGCGGCGGCGCGGCAGGCCGAGCGCGAGCAGGGGCAGGGCGGCCCACACGGCGTCCATGGGCCGCATCCAGGCCATCAGCGCGCCGCTCGCGGCCAGGCCCCACAGCGCGGCCCGGTCCCGGCGGTCCGCCCGGGCCCGCAGGAAGCAGGCGACGGCGGCGAGGGCGCCGACGGCCACCCAGTAGTTGGGCATGGCCTGGGGGCCGTAGAACAGGGTCACCCACAGGGAGGCGAACAGGACGCCGGCCAGGGCGAGGACGCGGTCCGGGAAGAGGCCGCGCCAGGTCCGCAGGGCCAGGTACAGCGCGAGGCCGGACAGGAGGGCGAGGTAGATCCGCAGCAGGGCGGTGGACGAGGACCAGGCCGCCACGGGCGCCACGAGCAGGGAGACGCCCCGTGCGCGGGGCGCGCTGAAGAAGGCCGCGGGAGCGTGTCCGGAGACCTGGCTGACGTACACCGTCTCGTCCCAGCCGAGGCCCATGCCGAGCCGGACGAGCAGCAGTTGGGCCAGGCTGAAGGCCACGGCGACGGCGGCGAGCGGCGGGGCGAGGCCGGGGTGCCGGGCGGGCCGGGTCCCCGGGGTTCCGGCGGACTCGCGGCGCGCCCGGGCGCGCCGGGCCGCCTCGCGGGTCGCGTGTGCGCTGTCGGCCATGGCCACCTCTCCCTGGGGCAAAACACGGCCAAACTAACGCGTACCACCGCACCGTGCCCGGCGGACGGGCCGTCCGGCCGACGGCACTACGCGCTGTAAGGTTGGGCCATGGCTGGCAGAGGGTCCCGCGACCGGGCGGAGCGGCGCAGCGCCGGGGAGCTGGAGCACGAGGTACTGGCCGCGCTGTGGGCCGCCGGCCGGCCGCTGACCCCGGCGGAGGTGCAGGCGGCGGTCGACGGGGAGCTGGCCTACAACACGGTGCACACCATCCTCAAGCGCCTGTACGACAAGGGCCTGGTGCTGCGGGACGCCGGCGGCCGCCGCGGCGCGTACCGGGCGGCGAAGGACGCGGCGGAGCTGACCGCCGAGGCCATGCACGAGGCGCTGGACCGGGGGCCGGACCCGATCGGCGCGCTCCGGCGGTTCGTGACCGGTCTGAGCGCCGACGAGGCACGGGCGCTGCGCGAACTGCTCGTCGCGGACGGCGGCTGAGTCCGGCGGGCCGGGCCCGCCGGACCGGGGCTCAGCGGGCGTGCGGCGCCCGGTGGGCGGGCTGCGCCGGGGCGGAGCGGGGACGGACCGGAGGCACGGCGCGGACGGCCGGCTCGTCGGTGCTGACCGTCAGCGCCTCCCCGTGGTGGCGGAGCCTGAGCGGGGGCCCGGCGAGGAGCGTGTAGGTGGCCTTGTCGGCGCCGATCTCCACACGCAGACGGCGGGTGCGGTACTGCAGGTGGAAGGCCACCCGGCGCAGCCGCTCCGGGAGGCGGGGCGCGAACCGCAGGCCCTCGCCGTCCCGGCGCATCCCGCCGAACCCCGCGACCAGCGCCATCCACGTGCCGGCCAGCGAGGCGATGTGCAGCCCGTCCCGGGTGTTGTGCTCCAGGTCCGCGAGGTCCATCAGCGCCGCCTCGGCCGTGTAGTCGTAGGCGAGCCGCAGGTGCCCGGCCTGGGCGGCGACGACGGCCTGGACGCAGGCGGACAGGGAGGAGTCGCGCACGGTCAGCGGCTCGTAGTAGGCGAAGTTGCGGGCGACCTGCTCCTCGTCGAAGGCGGCGTCGCAGGTGTACATCGCCAGCACCAGGTCGGCCTGCTTCACGACCTGTTTGCGGTAGAGGTCGAAGTAGGGGAAGTTCAGCAGCAGCGGGTACTGGTCGGGGCGGGTGCCGGCGAAGTCCCAGCGCTGGTAGCGGGTGAAGCCGGCGTGCTGCTCGTGCACGCCGAGTTCCTCGTTGTACGGGATGTGGATGGCCTCGGCCGCGTCCCGCCAGGCCGCGCTCTCCTCCTCGTCCACACCGAGGCGCTCCGCCTCGCGTGCGTGCCGCTCGACGGAGTCCGCCGCCGCCAGCAGGTTCTGACGTGCCATCAGGTTGGTGTACGTGTTGTCGTCGGCGACCGCGCTGTACTCGTCGGGGCCGGTGACGCCGTCGATGTGGAAGACGCCGTGGTGGTCGTGGTGGCCCAGCGAGCGCCACAGCCGGGCCGTCTCCACCAGCAGCTCCACGCCCGCCTCGCGCTCGAAGTCCAGGTCGCCGGTGGCCTCGACGTAGCGCAGGACGGCGTCGGCTATGCCGGCGTTCACATGGAAGGCCGCGGTGCCGGCGGGCCAGTAGGCCGAGCCCTCCGCGCCCTGGATGGTCCGCCAGGGGAACGCGGCCCCGCCGAGGCCGAGTTGGGCGGCGCGCTCGCGGGCCTCGTCCAAGGTGCTGTGCCGCCAGCGCAGCGCCTCGGCGACGGCCTCGGGGGCGGTGTGGGTGAGGACGGGCAGCACGAACATCTCGGTGTCCCAGAAGGCGTGCCCGTCGTAGCCGGAGCCGGTGAGGCCCTTGGCGGGTATCGCCCGCCGCTCGGCGCGCGCCCCGGCCTGCAGCACGTGGAAGAGCGCGAACCGCACGGCCTGCTGGATCTCCTCGTCGCCGTCCACCTCGACGTCCGCGCGGTCCCAGAAGTCGTCCAGGTGGGCCCGCTGGTCGTCCAGCAGCCCCTGCCAGCCGTCGTGCGCGGCGGCGGCGAGGGCGGCGTCCACCTGGTCGGCCATCGCGGGCAGCGAGCGGGCGCCGGACCAGCCGTGGGCGACCAGCTTCTCCACCCTGAGCGTCTGGCCGGGTTCCAGGACGGAGGTGACGGTCAGCCGGGCCACGTCGATGTCGGCCTCGCTGCGGGTCGTGGTGCGCTCGGGACCGGTGACCACGTGGTCGGCGGCCACCGCCACCCGCAGGCCGCTGCGCCGGGTGCGGTGCACCAGGCGCAGCCGGTCGCCGGAGGCGAAGCCGTCCTCCTGCTCCAGCGGCGACTGCAGGGCGATCGCCGCGCGCGGGTCGCCGTTCGCCCCGGGCAGCTGCTCGTTGGCGACCAGCTCCGACTGGATCACCACCCGGCTGCGGCTGCCGACCGCCTCCACCTCGTACGCCACCGCGGCGACCGCCCGCTGGGTCAGCGACACCAGCCGGGTCGAGCGCACCCGGACCGTGGAGCCGGCCGGGGACGTCCACTCACAGGTGCGCTCCAGCACCCCGCGGCGCAGGTCCAGCACCCGCTCGTGCCGCACCAGCCGGCCGTAGCGCAGGTCGAACGGCTCGTCGTCGACGAGCAGCCTGATCACCTTGCCGTTGGTGACGTTGATGACCGTCTGCCCGGACTCGGGATAGCCGTAGCCTGCCTCGGCGTACGGCAGCGGGTGCAGCTCGTGCACCCCGTTGAGGTAGCTGCCGGGCAGGCCGTGGGGCTCGCCCTCGTCCAAGTTGCCGCGCCAGCCGACGTGCCCGTTGGACAGCGCGAACACCGACTCGCTCTGCGCGAGGACGTCGAGGTTCAGGTCCGTCTCGCGCACGGCCCACGGCTCGACCGTGTACGACCGGTGGGTGATCACCGCTTGCCTCCCAGCTCGGCGAGGTCCTTGACGACGACGCTCGCGCCGTGCGCGTACAGCGCGTCGCCCTGTCCGGTCCGGTCGACGCCGACGACGTAGCCGAAGCCGCCCGCCCGGCCCGCGTCCATGCCGGCCAGGGCGTCCTCGAAGACGGCCGCCCGGTCCGCCTCGACGCCCAGGTCGCGGGCGGCGGCGAGGAACGTGTCGGGGCGGGGCTTGCCCGGCAGTTTCCGCTCGGCGGCGACGACCCCGTCGATGCGCACGTCGAAGAAGTGCTCGGCGCCCACGGACCGCAGCACGTCACGGCAGTTGGCGCTGGAGGACACGATCGCGGTGCGCAGGCCCGCGGCGCGGACCGCCTCCAGATAGCGCAGGGTGCCCTCGTAGGCCTCGACGCCGCCGGTGCGGATCTTGTCCAGCAGCAGGACGTTCTTGCGGTTGCCGAGGCCGTGCACGGTGCCGGCGTCCGGCGGATCGTCGGGGCCGCCCTCGGGCAGGTGGATGCCGCGCGACTCCAGGAAGGCGCGGACCCCGTCGGCGCGCGGGCGTCCGTCGACGTACTCGTCGTAGTCGGCGACCGGGTCGAACGGCCGTCCCCGCTCGCCCTCGTAGTCGCTGAGGAAGGCGTCGAAGGTCTCCTTCCAGGCGGCCGCGTGCACGACGGCCGTCCTGGTGACGACCCCGTCGAGGTCGAAGAGGCAGGCCTGGATGGAATCGGGCAGACCGAGCTGAGTCATACTCAGCACTCTTCCCCAAGAGGCGCGGTCCAGTGGGTGTCGCGCACCACACGGCCGATACTTTCGCACCTTCTCACCGGGGTCTCACCGGCCGGGCCGCGGGTGACACACTCTGTGGTGTGCCGCTGACCTTCGACGACCTCCTCGTCCGCGCCCGCACCCTCACCCGTGAGGGGCGGCGCGCCGTCCTCGGTGTCACGGGCGGCCCGGGCGCCGGCAAGACGACGCTGGCCGAGCACCTGGTGCGGGCCCTGAACGCGGGCGGGCCGCCCTGGGGGGCGCACGTCCCGATGGACGGCTTCCATCTGGCCGACGCGGAACTGGACCGGCTGGGCCGCCGGGACCGCAAGGGCGCGCCGGACACGTTCGACGCGGCCGGGTACGCGGCCCTGCTGCGGCGGCTGCGCGAGGAGACCGGCGAGGTGGTGTACGCGCCCGGGTTCGAGCGGGTGCTGGAGCAGCCGGTCGCGGGCTCGATCCCGGTGCCGCCGAGCGCGCGGCTGGTGGTGACGGAGGGCAACTACCTTCTGCTGGACGAGGGTTCGTGGGCGCGGGTGCGGCTGTGCCTGGACGAGGTGTGGTTCTGCGAGGTCGACGAGGAGGAGCGGATCCGGCGGCTGGTCGACCGGCACGTGCAGTTCGGCAAGGAGCGCGCGGCGGCGGTCGCCTGGGTGCTGGGCACGGACCAGCGCAACGCCGACCTGATCGCGACGACGCGGGACCGGGCGGACCTGCTGGTACCGGCCGACGCGGTGCCCACGCCTTAGCCCGGTGCCGCGGGCGGGCGCGGTGGTGGGGCTCCGTTGGCAGTGGCGGACCCACTTCGACGGGCGTGGCGGTGGAATCCCGGCGGCCGTGGCGGTTCGACTCCAGTGGCCGTGGCGGTTGGACTCGGCGGGCGTGGCGGTACGGCTCCGACGGGGTGGCGATTCGGCTCCGGCCTGCGTGAACGTTTCGACCCCGGCAGCCGTGGCGGTTGGACACTGGCGCCGTGGCGGTTGGACATTCGCGGCCGGGGCGGTTGAACCCCAGCAGGCCGCGGGCCGTACCGGTGTGCGGGGCGGAGGGTCGGCCGGTGCGGCTCGGGCAGCGGTGGCGTCCCGGTGGCGGGAGCGGTGCGGATGACGGCGCGCGAGCAGCAGGGCGCCCGCACGGGCGGTGCGGGCCCGGCCCTGGAGGTCCCCGGCGACGGCGGCCCCGGGCCGGCCCCGGCGCGGCCGGGCGGCCTGGCCGGACTCTCGCGGCACCGGCGATGGCTGGTGCCGCTGCTCGCGGCGCTGCTGCTGGCCCAGATGGCGGCCGCGATGGTCACCACGGCCGTCCAGCAGACGCCCACCGTCGACGAGCCCGTGTACGTGGCCACGGCCACCGACTACCTGCACGAGCACCGGGTGCGCTACAACCCCGAGCACCCGCCGCTCGGCAAGCTGCTGATCGCGGCCGGGGTGGCGGTGGCGGACCCGCGCTACGACGCCGCGTACTCCGGCACCCAGGGCGAGGTGGGCCGGCACCTGCTGTACGAGTCGGGCAACGACCCCTGGCGGCTGATGCGGTGGGCGCGGCTGCCGGTGATCGTCCTGACCCTGCTGTTCGGCCTGGTGGTGTTCGCGTTCGCGCGGGACCTGGCGGGCGACGGGGGCGGCTTGGCGGGCCTGGCGCTGTACGCCTTCTCCCCCGATGTGATCGCGCACGGCTCGCTGGCCACGCTGGACGTGCCGGCGGCGGGGTTCGTACTGACGTCGGCGTGGCTGGTGTGGCGGGCGCGCCTGCGGCCCCGGCTGTGTCTGCCGTTGTCCGGCGTGGCACTGGGGGCGGCGGTGGCGACCAAGATGAGCGCGCTGCCGGCCGTCCCGGTGGTGATGCTGCTGGCGGTGCTGTCGGTGTGGGGCGCGGACCGTCGCGGGCGGCTGCCGCGGGCGGCGGCGGCCGCGGCGGTCGTCGCGGGGGCGGCGGTCGCCGTGGTCTGGGCGGCGTACCTGGCGGTCGATCCGCGGCTGCGGTTCGACCCCGCCGCGCCGGTGCCTGCCGTGCACGGGCTGCGCGGGCGGGTCACGGAGCTGCTGCCGCTGCCGCCCGCGTACCGGGCGGGGATGCGGGTGCAGTTCGGGTTCGAGAACCAGCACTGGCAGGGCTTCCTGTTCGGGCACCTGTACACGGGGGCGCGCTGGTACTACCTGCCGGCCGCGCTGCTGGTGAAGACGCCGCTCGGGCTGCTGGCGCTGGGCGCGGCCGGCGCCGTCCTGGCCGTGGGGTTGCGGCGGCTGCGGCCCGTGGCGCCGTACCTGCTGCTGCCGCCCGGGGTCCTGCTGGCGGCGGCGATGACGGGCGCACGCGACCTCGGCACCCGGTACGCGGTGTTCGTGCCGGTGTTCCTCGCGGTGGCGGGGGCGTGCGTGCTCACGGTGCGCCGGCACCGCACGCGGGTGCCGGTGGGGCTGCTGGTGCTGCTGGTGGCGGTGAGTTCGCTGCGGACCTTCCCGTACTACCTGCCGTACGCCAACGAGGCGTTCGGCGGCCCGGCGCACACGCACCGGCTGCTGCACGACTCCAACGTGGACTGGGGCCAGGACCTGGGCCGGCTCGCCGACCGGCTGCGGGAGCGGTACCCGGGCGAGCGGGTGTGGCTGGTCTACAAGGGCAGCGGGGTGCCGTCGTACTACGGGATCGACGCCCGTGATCCGCGCGGGGTGGCGCCGGAGCGGGTGCACGGGCTGCTGGCCGTGTCCGACTCGGCGGCCGCCAAGGCGCGCGGCGGGCTGGCGGAACTGATCGCCTCGAGCCACCCGGTCGGCGAGGTAGGGCACTCGGTCACCCTGTACCGGCGGTGAGTCGGCCGCCCCGTAAACCCCCTGCTCATGACTGCCGGTGAGCTATGTTGAGTGGTCGTGGGAGACAATGGAGGCGGACCGGTGCCCTCGCCGCAGCAGGCACGCGCCCAGGCATCAGCGATCACCTCGGGCAAGGCCGTGCCGGAGGCCGAGGCGGCACCGACCTCCCAGCTCAGGGAACTCTTCGACGGCCCGCAGCTCTCGCCCGGGCAGCGCCGGGTCGCCCAGTACCTGATCGAGCACATCACCGAGGCCGCGTTCCTGTCGATCACCGAGCTGGCGGACCGGGTCGGCGTCAGCCAGCCCTCGGTCACCCGCTTCGCCGCGGCCGTCGGGTTCAGCGGCTACCCGGCGCTGCGGGAGAAGCTCCAGTCGATCGCGCTGAGCAGCCTGGCCGGCGGACCCGGCGAGGAGAACCGGGCCAACGAGCTGCAGGCCGCCGTGGACGCCGAGATCCAGAACCTGGAGAACCTGCGCCGCGACGTCGCCGACCCCGACCGGGTGATCCGCGTCGGCCGGGAGCTGTCCCGGTCCACCCCGCTGACCGTCCTCGGCCTGCGCATCTCGGTGTCGCTGGCCGAGTACTTCGGCTACGCGGCCCGCCGCATCCATCCGGACGTGCGGCTGGTGACGCGCGGCGGCAGCGTGGCCTACGACACCCTGCTGCAGGCCCGCGAGGCGGGCGGGGCCTGGGTGCTGGCCTTCTCCATGCCGCGGCACGCGCAGGAGACCCTCACCGCGCTCCGGGTGGCCCGGGAGGCGGGGCTGAAGGTCGCGCTGATCACCGACCTGGCGCTGGGGCCGCTGGCCGAGGAGGCCGACATCGTCTTCGCGACCGGCACCGGCTCCCGCCTGGTGTTCGACTCCTACGCGGCGCCCGGCGTGCTGGCCTCGGCGATCCTGCAGGCCATGACCGACGCCGACCCCGAGCGCACCCAGGCCCGGCTGGAGAAGTACGAACAGGGCGCCGATCAGCACCACTTCTTCCTGAAGGACTGAAACCTGCGGCCACGCGGCACACTTCGCGCCGGTTCTTCCCGCCGCAGCCCGGCGGCCAGGAAATCCTTCGCCGCAGGGGATCATTCACCGCATACCGCGCATGAATGTTTTCATACGTCTTGCCAAGCCGACGGCATATATAAATACTGCTCACGGATCGCACCCGGCGCACTCCGGGACGGTCTCGCCCCCGCGGGCCCACCGCCCGCGGCACCGCCCCGAGAAGGACGACGTACCGCATGCGCATGCAAGTCCGCCCGCCGCGCCGGTTCCCGTCGTCCGGGGCTCCCGCTCGGGCATCCCAAGCCGCCGTTCCCTACCCACGTCGGCGCCCGGGATGTCCGGTGGCGCACCGCCCAGGCGGCGCGCCGCGTGGCGGCCCCGGCCATCCCCTAGGCCGGGGCCGCCCCAACCGGCGGACCACCCTCAAGACGCCGCACTCCGGAAGCGAAGACCCATGCCCCTGACCACCACGCGCATCAGCCCCGACTGGCCCTGTCAGGTCAAGACGCCGGGCACCTACGACTGGGAACGCTCGGCGGCCAGGTGGCTGCGCGAGCTGATCCCGGCGCGCTACGGCAGCTACCCGGCGATGATCCGGCATCCCGTCCTGCTCGCCCGGCACGCGCAGATCCAGGTGCAGCAGGAGATCCGGGTGGCGCGGACCGCGCTGCAGACGGCCCGGGCCGAACTGCCCGTCCTCGGTCTGCCGGAATCGGTCATCGAGCACACGATCAAGCTGTACGCCGCCGAGGTCCTGCAGCTCCAGCACATCGCGCGCAGTGTCCGCGCGGTCAGCGAGGCACTGGCCGGACGCGGCACCGGCCGCTGACCGGGTGCCGCCCGGCGCACCGTCCCGGCTCCGCCGGACCGCCCGGTTCGGGCTGGTACGTCCACCCCGGCGAGCGGGAAAACGGGTACGGCAGACGAGTGATCGAACGGGCCCGGATGTGCGATGCTCAACGCGTGACGAGCGAGCCCGTGCCCCCCGTGGACCCCGGCCCGCGCGCCGATGTGGCGGCGCTGGCCAGAGTCGTGGCCCGGCAGCGCGCCGAACTGGAGCGGCTGCGGGACCAGGCCGCGACGTCGGCCCTGCTGGAGCGGGCCACAGGCGCCCTGATGGCGTCGACCGGCTGCTCCCCCGACGCCGCCCACGACAAGCTGCTGCACGGCGCCAAGGCCGGCGGCCGCACGCTGCTCGAGGAGTGCTGGATCACCCTGGGCGCCCTGCTGCCGGCCGAGCGGGCCGCCCCGGGCGCGGGCCGGCCCCCGGCCGCCGGCCGCTGGGACCCCCCGGCCGCCGGCACCGGCGACTTCGCCGACGTGCTGGCCCGCGTCGGCCGGGCCCTGGTCCAGGTCGGCTCGCCGCAGGAGCTGGCCGCGTGCCTGCTGGAGCACCTGGCGCAGGAGGCGGGCGCCGACGCGGTGCTGCTCTACGCGCGGCTGCCCGAGGACGGACTCGAACTGCTAGGTCACGCGGGCATCGAGCCGACCCTCGCCACGCAGTGGCACCACGTACCGCCCGTGTCCGGACTCGCCCCGCTCGACGCCCTGCGGTCCGGCGAGCCGTGCTGGCTGGAGGATCCGGTCGCGGACCGCAAGCGGTACCTGCTGATCGGCGACCCGCCGGAGCGCTGGCCGTCGCGGGCCTGGCTGCCGGTGCCGGGCGGGGAGACGGCCGGCGTCGCCCTCGGCGTGCTGCGCCGGCACGACGGCCCCTTCGAGGCGGGTGAGCGCGAACTGCTCCGGGCCGTGGCCCGGCTGTGCGCGGGCCGGCTGCGGGTCTTCGACGCCCCGCCGGGACGCCCCGACGACGCCGCCCGGACCGTGCAGACGGTGCTGGACGCCCTGCCCGGGGCGGTGATCCTGCTGACCCCGCTGCGCGCCGCGTCCGGCGAGGTGGAGGACTACCGGATCGACGCGGCCACCCCCGGCGCGGTCGACGTGTTCGGCCGGACGGGCCGGGACCTGGTCGGCAGGCACATCCTGGAGAGCTACCCGTCCGTCGCCGGCGAGCCGCTGTGGCGCGGCTACCTGGACGCCCTCGCCACCGGGGTCGCGTTCGAGAGCGAGCCGTTCGCCTACCAGGACATCACCGACGCGATGCCCGTGACCGGCACCTACTCGGTACGGGCGGCGCCGCTCGGCGACGGGCTCCTGGTGTCCTGGCTGCGGCACGACCCCGCGGAGCTCCAGGAGCAGCGGCTGTCGGACGTCCAGCGGCTCGGCAACCTCGGCTGGGCGAGCTGGAACCTGGTGACCGGGGAGACCGCCTGGTCCGCGCAGACCTTCGCCGTGCTCGGCCGGGACCGGGTGCGCGGACCGGTCGCGCTGGAGGGGCTGCCCGGCCTCGCGCTGCCCGAGGACGCGACCGTCCTGCGGCAGGCGATCACCGGACTCACCGGACGGGCCGAGCCGTTCGACGTGCCGTTCCGCATCCAGGGCCCGCTCGGCGTGCGGCACCTGCGGATGGTCGCGGAGGCCGTGACGGAACCGGACGGCACCCTCGCCGAGGTGCACGGCTTCGTCCAGGACCTCACCGCGCAGCGCAGCGCCGAACTCGCACTCGCCGAGAGCGAACGCGCGATGCTGCTGCAGCGCGGGGTCCTGCAGGCCGAACGGGCGCTGGCCACCCGGCTGCAGCACGCGCTGCTGCCGCTGCCCAGCAAGCCGGTCCGGCTGGCCGGACTGCGCATAGAGGTCGCCTACCTGCCCGCCCAGTCCGGCGTCCACGTCGGCGGTGACTGGTTCAGCGCCATAGAACTGCCCGAGGACGCCGCGCTGTTCGTGGTCGGCGACGTGGCCGGTCACGGCGTCGGCGCGGTGGCGACGATGGCCCAGCTCCGGTTCACCGCCAAGGGCATGGTCAGCACGGGCTCCTCGCTGACCGGGGCGCTCGCGCGGCTGAACCAGCTCCTGCTGCAGTCCCGGGACACCCGGAACACGGCCACCATGGTGCTCGCCCGGTACGACCGGGCGAGCAGGGTGCTGTCCTGGACCCAGGCCGGCCATCCGCCTCCGCTGCTCGTGCGGGACGGCGAGATCCGCTACCTCGACCGCCCCCGCGGCATGCTGCTCGGTGCGAGCACGTCCCCCGTCTACGAGTCGGCCCGGATCCGCCTGGAGCCCGGGGACCGCCTGCTGCTGTACACCGACGGCCTGGTGGAGCGCCCCGGCGAGGGGATCGACGCGGGCCTCGCCCGGATGGCCGAGGCGGTGCTCGCGCACGAGCGCGGGGCCGGCGGGTCGCTGGAGGCGCTGCTCGCCGCGATGCTGCCGGGCGAGCGGCGGGACGACGTGTGCGTGCTGGACATCCGGATGCCGCGGGAGGAGTAGCGGGCTTCGTCGTCACCGGCCGTCCCGGCGTGCCGACGGTTCAGCCCGCCGGGTGCCCCGGCTCGACGCGTTTGGCGTCGGACAGCCGGAGCAGAGGCCCGCCGGGGCCCTCGCCCCCGTGCACGGGATCGAGGACGAAGCCGACGTGGTCGCCGCCGTCGGTGCGGTGCAGGACGGTGCCGGTGAGCCAGGCCGCCGCGTCCCGCAGCAGCACGGCGCCGTCGGGCCCCTCCCGCCAGGGCACCCGGGCGAACTTGTCGACCTCGTCTCCGGTCTCGCCGCCGAAGATCTCCAGGAGCTCCCGCTGGTCGCGGGTGAGCAGGTGCACGGCGAGGCAGCGGGCGGCGCGGGCGACCCGGTAGGTGCGGTTGGCCTTGGACAGCCACACCGCGAACCGCTGCGGCCGCATGGAGCACTGCGAGGCGAAGCCGACCAGACAGCCGGCCCGCTCGCCGCCCGCCGCGGCCGTCACCACGCACAGGTCCGGGTCCAGCCGCCGGAAGAAGCCCTTCACGTCCGTCATGCCATCCAGCTCTCGTCCGCGTCGTCGCCCTGCCCTCCCCCGTCGCGGACGCCCGCCGCAGGCCAGGGGTGCGGTGAGAGTGCCCCGGGCGCCCGGGGCCGAACCACGGGCGGGCGCGAGCGGGCCCGGCGCGGCCGGTTCAGCCGCCGGCGGCCGTCCGGGACTCCAGCGCCCGGCGGGTGTCGTCGCCGTACACGCCGGTCTCGTCGCCCCTGATGCCGTACCAGAGCTGGAACCGGGCCACGGCCGCGGTGAGCACGGCGTCGTAGGTGCCGCTGGCCGAGCCGTCGCGGTAGACGTCGGGGACGCGCAGCAGACGCTGCTGCAGTGCGGTGACCTCGGGGCCGGTGTCGCCCTGCCGGAGGGTGCCGGGGCCGTCCGGGTCGGTCGCGGACCTGTCCCCTGGGGCGTCCGGTGCCGGGGAGGGCGGGGCCGACACGGCGGGGTGGGAGGGCCGCGGGGCCGCGGTGGCCCCATGGTGGGCGGGGAGCAGCAGGGCGCAGCCGAAGCCGGCGAGCGCGGCCGCGCCGACCGCCAGGGCGACGGCGGCACGGCGCTGTCCGGCGCCGGGGCCTGCGGGCCGCGGGGCGGCCGGGACGGGCGGCAGTTCCTGGGTCTCCTCCTCGGCGGCGCGGGGTGGCCCGGACGCGGTGCGGCCCGGCCCGGACGCCGTCCCGAAGGACTCGTACCCCGCCTGCCCGGTGGGCGCCGGCCCGGGCGCGTTCCGCCGCGGGCCGCCCTGTCCCGGCCCGCCCGGACCCGGCTCCGGGTGCAGCTCCCGCATCAGTTCGGCGAGGGCGTCGAAGCGGCGCGGGCGCAGTACGCGGACCGGCTCCAGGGGCGGTCCCCCGTGCGGCGGTTCAGGGTCGGGCGGTGTCGGCACCTCGGCTCTCCTTCCGTCCCGTGCGTACGCACGTCCCCCCGGCGTGAGATACGGCGGAGGCGGCGGCCCCGTTCAGGCCGGGACGGGCGCCTGCTGGACGAACCGGCCCAGGGACGAGGTCAGCGCGCCGACGAAGGCGTCCCGGGCCTCCTCGGGAAGCGCGTCCAGGGACAGGTAGGGGTTGAGGTCCTCCAGTTCGACCAGCAGCAGCTCGCCGTCCGGCGCGCGGCAGGCGTCGACGCGCTGGATGCCGTGGCCGAGTCCGTTCCAGTCGATGAAGCGCCGGGCGAACTCCAGGTCGGCGGCGGTGGCCTGGTACGGGACGAGCTCCCAGCGGCGCTCCGGGTCGGGGGCGTAGAGGGCGTACTGGAAGTCGTCGTCCACGAAGTAGAAGGACACCTCGTAGGCGAAGTCGACGCAGGGCTGGATGAGGACCGTGCCGTCGGCGAGTCCGGTCAGCCGGCCGGCGGGCAGGGTCCTGAGGCCCAGGGAGTCCGCGCCGAGCTTGGGCTTGACGACGTAGCGTTCGGCGGCGGGCAGCCGGTGCAGGTCCGCGACGCGGTCGACCGTCGGGATGACCGGGAAGCCGGCGGCGCTCAGGTCGAGCAGGTACTGCTTGCCCCTCATGTCCGCCTTGCCGGTGAGCGGGTTGTAGACCCGGGCGCCGGTGTTCAGGGCCCGCTCGCGGAAGGCCTCGTACTCCCTCTGGTAGCCGAGGACGGGCCCGCTGTTGCGGACGACGACGGCGTCGTGGCCGTCCATGAGCGCCGCCGCGTCCAGCGGGTGGCACAGGGCGAGGTCGAAGTGCTCGCGCAGCCGGGAGGTGAGGAGGATGTCCTCGTCGCAGTAGCGGCGCCCGCGGGCCGGGTACGCCAGATCGGTGACGTAGAGGATGCGGGGGCGGGCGGCGGGCATGAGGTCTCCTGGCGGAACGGGACGTGCGACGGGGGCCGGCGGCGGCTGCGGAAAGGTTACGCCTTGTCCTGACCGGTCCTGTACAGCACTCAGTTCCCTCATTCGGGGCTCTCGACTGCACTGAGTGTCACCGATCGGATTCTGGTGCTACGTTCCCGTTCATGAGTTCCAGCAGCGCGGCGCCGGCCGCGAAGCCGCCGATGCGGGACGCCCTGGTCGCGGCGGCCTTCCAGCTCTTCCTGGAACGCGGGTACGAACAGACCACCGTGGACGACATCGTGGCGCTGGCCGGGGTCGGCCGGCGTTCGTTCTTCCGCTACTTCCCGTCCAAGGAGGACGTGGTCTTCCCCGACCACGAGCGCTGCCTGGCCGACATGACCGCGTTCCTCGCCGCGAGCGCGGCCGACGCGGAACCGGTGCGGCGGGTGTGCGACGCGGCCCGCCTGGTGCTCGGGATGTACGCGGAGAACCCGACCTTCTCCGTGCAGCGCTACCGGCTCACCAAGCAGGTGCCCGGGCTGCGCGCCTACGAGCTGTCGGTGGTGTGGCGCTACGAGCGCGCGCTCGCCGAGTACCTGCGGCGCCGTTTCGCCGGGCGGCCGGACGGCACGCTGCACGCCGACGTGGTCGCGGCCGCCGTGGTCGCCGCGCACAACAACGCCCTGCGCTCCTGGCTGCGTTCGGACGGCAGGGGCGACGCGGGCGCCGAGGTGGACCACGCCCTCGGCCATGTGCAGGCCGCGTTCGCCGAGCCGGTGCGGGTCGGCCCCGCCGGGCTGCCGGGCGGCGAACGGCCCGACGACGTGGTGGTGCTGGTGGCCCGCCGGGCCGCCCCGCTGTGGCGCGTCGTGCAGGAGTTCGAGGCGCTGGCCGGACGCGCCTGACCCTCCGGGGCGCACCGCCGCGGCACACCGGACCTTTACAGATTCGGGGTACGGAGTGCCTTTACGAGTGACACTGAGTGCCATAGCCTGTGGGCGTGCACGGTGGCACCGCGGCCGTGCGCAGACGTGCGCGGCTCAGGCCGGGCATGCGGGATTCCGGCCGAGCGCAGGGAGTTGACCAGCGTGTACCACCACTCAGCAAGCACCTCCATTCCGGTGGCCGGCTCCGCGACGGGCCTCCTCGAACCCGTCGCCGCGGACTCCAAGGACGCCATCACCTTCCAGCGCTGCACCTGGTGCGGCACCGCGATGTACCACCGGCTGCTGTGTCCGGTGTGCCAGGGCAGCGAACTGCGCACCGAGCGCAGCGAGGGCACCGGCACGGTGCGCCACTCCACGGTGGTGCACCGGAACACCCCCGCGGCGCGCAACGTGTCGCTGATCGAGATGAGCGAGGGGTTCGTCGTACGGGGCCGGGTCATGGGCCCGCCGATCGGCATACACAGCGGGGACCGGGTGCGGCTGTCCACGGCCAAGGACCCGGTGCGCGGCGAGCCGGTCTTCCAGTTGGTCGACGAGCCCTACCGCGCCTGGAGCTGACGCCCCGGCGGCTTCCCCGCGTCCGCGGGACGGCCGCCCCGGCAGCCGGGGACGGCGGCCCGCTCAGGACCCGAGGGTCACCCGAAGGTCACCCGGATGCCGACCGTGCCGTCCGTGCCGCGCCGCAGCCGGCTGCCCAGCAGGGTGAGCCGGCCGACGATGCCGTACTTGCGCGCGATGAGGGCGCGGTAGCGGGCGGTGGTGGCCGCGTCGGTGATCTCGGCGGTGGCCGGGACCTGCCCGCCGGTGGGACGGCCCCGCACGTCGCAGGGACCCACGAGGACGTCGGCGCGCCGGCGGATCCGCTTGACCTTCCAGCTGTCGGCGGTCGTCCACACGCCGAGGCCGTCCCCGTCCCGGACCACCCATACGGGGGTGGCGACCGGGGTGCCGTCCTTGCGGTAGCTGGTGACCAGCAGGTACTTGCCGGCGGCGAGGCGGTCCGTCCGTGAGTCGTCCATGCCCGGCAGTCTAGGAGCCCACGGGCCGTTCGGGCACATGTGCGTCCGGCCGGTGGCCTCAGGCCGCGGCGGCGGCCATCCGGCGCACCCCCTCGGTGAGGATCTCCGGCGAGGTCGCCAGGTTGAGCCGGGCGTGCCCCGCGCCGCCGGTGCCGAACGGCAGGCCGGAGCTGAGCGCGACCCGGCCGCGCTCCAGGAACACCGCGGCGGGGTCGTCGCCGAGGCCGAGGGCACGGCAGTCGAGCCAGGCCAGATAGGTCGCCTCGGCCGGGTCGTAGCGGATCGCCGGGAGGTGTTCGGCCAGCAGTCCGGCGAGCAGCCGCCGGTTGCCGTCGAGCCCGGTGAGCAGGGCGTCGAGCCAGGCGCCGCCCTCGTCGAGCGCGGCGGTGTGGGCGATCACGCCGAGGTGGCTGGGGCCGTGGCTCACCTCCTCGGGCATGCTCGCCAGGTCCCCGGCGGCGCCGGGTCCGGCGAGGGCGAGCGCGGCCTTCAGACCGGCCAGGTTCCAGCCCTTGGACGCGGACATCAGCGCCAGGCCGCGCTCGGCGCCGGGCACGCTCAGGTACGGCACGAAGGTGGCGCCGGGGGCGACGAGCGGCGCGTGGATCTCGTCCGCGACGACCCGGACCCCGTACCGCTCGGCGAGGTCCGCGACGGCGGCGAGCTCGGCGGCCGTGTGCACCGTGCCGGTGGGGTTGTGCGGGCTGCACAGCAGGAACGCGGACCGGCCGCCGCCCGCGGCCGCCGCCCGGAACGTCCGCTCCAGCCGGTCGATGTCGATGCGCCCGCCGGGGCCCAGCGGGGACTCGACCACGCGGCGGTCCAGGTGGGTGACGAACTGGTAGAACGGCGGGTACACCGGCGAGTTGACGACGACCGGATCACCGGGGCCGGTGACCAGCTTCAGCATCTCGACCACGCCGAGCATCACGTCCGGGACGATCGCGGTGCGCCCGACGTCGATGCCGTCCCAGTTCCAGCGCTCGGCGGCGAAGCGGGCCAGCGCCTCGGCGTAGGCGGTGCCCACGGGGTAGCCGGTGTCCCCCAGGGCGAGCGCGTCGGTGAGGGCGCGCACCACGGGCCCGGCGAGCGGAACGTCCATCTCCGCCACCCACAGCGGCAGCACGTCCTCCGGGTAGGTGCGCCACTTCATGCTCGTACGACGGCGCAGCCGTTCGAGGCCGAGGGCGCGCAGCGGGTCGGGTTCGCCTGGTGTGCCGTGCGGGATGCTGGTCATGGGGCTCAACATAGGCGGCCGCGGTCGGTGCGGAAACGGGGCAGGCCGGACAGGTGGGGCGCGTGGTGCGGGGAGCGCGGGCGGCCGCCCCGGTGCGGGGCCCCGCGGAATACCCGGGTGTCGCCGCGTGGGCCAACTCGGGCGTCTAGATTGCGTCTTGACCGGTGCACCTCATTCATCAGGCGACCAGGAGCTGACCCACGTGACCGACAACCCGGCAGCCACCAACGACGTGGCCGTGTCGCTGCGCGCCCGCATCAACACGGGACAGCCGCACACGGCCCGGATCTGGAACTACTGGCTCGGCGGCAAGGACAACTACGAGGTCGACCGCGCGGCCGGCGACCAGATCCGCGGGCTCCACCCGGGCATCGGCGACTACGCGCGCGCCGACCGGCTGTTCCTGGGCCGGGCGGTACGGCACCTGGTCGGCGCGGCGGGCATCCGGCAGTTCCTGGACATCGGCACCGGGCTGCCCACCGCCGACAACACGCACGAGGTCGCCCAGCGGATCGCGCCGGACGCGCGGATCGTGTACGTCGACAACGATCCCCTGGTGCTCGCGCACGCCCGGGCGCTGCTCACCAGCACGCCGGAGGGCCGCACCGACTACCTGGACGAGGATCTGCGCAATGTCGACGCGATCCTCGAACACGCCTCCAAAACGCTGGACTTCAGCAAGCCGGTGGCGCTGATGCTGCTCGGCGTGGTCATCTTCATCGGCGACGAGGAGGACCCGTACGGCCTGGTGCGGCAGTTGACCGACCGGCTGCCGGCCGGCAGCCACCTGGTGCTGTCGCACACCGTCACCAGCCCGGCGATGCCGGACGTGGACGAGGCCGTCAGGTTCTGGAACGAGCACGGCACTCCGAAGCTGACCCAGCGCAGGCCGGAGGACGTGGTCCGGTTCTTCGACGGTCTGGAGCTGCTGGAGCCGGGCGTGGTGTCGTGCTCGCGCTGGCGCCCGGACGACGACGCCGGCCCGGAGCCGGAGGAGGTGGCCATGTTCGGCGGGGTGGCGCGCAAGGGCTGAGCGGGCCCGGACCGGGTGGATCGCCGCCGCCGGTGAACGCCGCCGGGCCGGGCCGCGTACTGAACGCCGGGCGCCCCACGCCGGTCGGGGCCCTCGCGGTGCCGGTACGGGCATCGCGCGTCCGGTGTTCGGGAGCCATGCATGAGGCACGCACGACGACGGGTCGTGAGGCGGGTGACACGGCTGGCGGCGGTCGGCGGACTCCTGCTGGGAGGCGCGATGGTCGCACAGGCCGCCATGGCGAGCGAGACTCCCCCGGCGTCCGTCCGTCCGCTCGCCGCCACGGGCACGGCCGGTGACCCCGGGGCCGCGCTGGTGGCGCGGCTCGGCACGGCGCGGACCGCGGGGAACTGGATCGGCCCCGACGGCCGCCCGGTCGTGGCGGTGACCGACGCGGACGCGGCGCGGACGGTGCGCGGGGCCGGGGCCGAGGCGAAGGTCGTGCGGCACAGCATGGACGAGCTCAGGTCGGCCACCGGCACGCTGCGTTCGGCGCCCCGGGTCAGCGGCACCGCGTGGGCGGTGGACTACCGCACCAACCGGGTCGTGGTGCGGGCCGACCGCACGGTGTCGGCGGGCGACTGGTCCCGGATGAGCCGGGTGGCCGCCGGGATCGGGGGCTTCGTGCACATGGAGCGCACCCCGGGCGCCTTCACCGCGCGGCTGAACGGGGCGCAGCCGATCCTGTCCACGGGCGGCCGCTGCTCGGCGGGGTTCAACGTCACCGACGGGCGGCGCGACTACATCCTCACCGCCGGCCACTGCGGGCCCTCCGGGTCCACCTGGTTCGCCGACGACCAGGGCGACCGGCGCCTGGGCAGCACGGTGAGCAGCGACTTCCCCGGCAGTGACTTCTCGCTCGTCCAGTACGACTCCGGCCGGGCCGGTCCCGGTGCGGACGTGGTCGCGGTCGGCGGCGGCAAGGGTGTGCGGATCACCGGGGCGGCCGATCCGTCGGTGGGCCAGCGGGTGTTCCGCAGCGGCAGCACCAGCGGGCTGCACGACGGCCAGGTGACCGCCCTGAACGCGACCGTGAACTACCCGGAGGGCACCGTCACCGGGCTCATCGAGACCGATGTGTGCGCCGAGCCCGGCGACAGCGGCGGTCCGATGTTCTCCGAGGGCGTCGCGCTGGGCGTCACCTCGGGCGGCAGCGGCGACTGCACCACGGGCGGTACGACCTTCTTCCAGCCCGTGACCAGGGCGCTGACCGCGCTGAACGTCAAGCTCCTGGTCTCTGCGGGGAACACCGCCGGCGGCCAGGGCGCGGCGGCCTCCCCCGCTCCGTCCGCCCCGGCCGCGGGGGGCGGTGCCGCGCCGAGTGCCGCCTCACCGGGTTCCTCGGCGCCGGTCACGGGCGGCTCCGAGGGCCGGACCCTGCTGGCGCGGATCACGGACACCCGGAACGTCGGACCCGGGCTGCTGGTCGTCGCGGGCAGCGTGATCGCCCTCGTCGCGACCCGGTACATCCGGTCCGAGCAGGACCGCAAGGCGTACCAGCGGCACTACTCGGCGACGTGGGGCTGACCGGAGGGCGGTGGACGGGAGCCGCTCGGCTCCGGGAGGTACGACGAGAAGGGCACCCGTACGCTCACGGGTGCCCTTGGCGGTACGGCCGGGAGGCCGCCGGGTCGGTTCAGGCAGCCTGGTCTGACTGCGGGGCCGCCAGGGCCCACTCCATCACGAGGCGCTGGTACTCCGCGCGCTGCTCGGTGGTCAGTGTCCCGCCCGACCGGCGCCACAGGGCCCTGATCTCCTCGTTGACCTCCGCGGCCGATCGCTCGGAGGCGGTTGCAACAGTGGTGGACATGTTGTGAAGCATATGCCGCTCGACGTGAAGGCGCTGTGAGCAAGCACCCTCGATGTGGACATATCGGACCGTGTTACTCATCACGTCAATGAGCGGGGCGGACACGCGAGTTGCCGCGCCGGGCCACCGGGCCCGGTGCTCCCGCGGCCGGCGGCGCAGTGATCGGGATCACAGCGCCGCCCACCCCGGTGGCTCAGGTGCCCGGCTTGCGGCCGTACACGTAGACGTCGTCGCCGTTCTTCAGCAGCGACCAGTACTTCTTGGCGGTGGCGGTGGTCATGTTGACGCAGCCGTGCGAACCGGGCGGGTTCCACATGCTCAGGCCCACCGAGTGGAAGGCCTGGCCGCCGTCGAAGAACTGGCTGTAGGGCATCGACACGTTGTAGATGGTGGAGACGTGGTCGATGTCCCGCCAGTAGATCTTCTTCAGACCGGTGCGGGTCTCGTAGCCGTTGCGGCCGGTGCGCACCGGCACCGGCCCGTAGACCAGCCGGCTGCCGTCCTGGATCCAGCTGAGCTGGAGCGTGAGGTTCACGCAGGCGATCCGGCCCTTGTTCACCGGGCACTTGCCGGCCTTGTTCGGGTTGTTCCCGACGGCCTTCTGCTTGTTCATGAGATCCATCACGCCCCAGGTGACGGGACCGGCGTAGCCGATGTTGGGCGTGATGCCGTGCTTGTTCTGGAAGGCCTGTATGGCCTTGCAGTCGGTGGTGGACTGCTTGCCGTCGACCGGGCGGCCGAGGAACTTCTCCACCTGCTTCTGGTACGGCCCCGCCTGTGTGGTGCAGCTCGCGGCCTGGGCCGGCGCCGCGGTGAAGGCGAGTGTGAGCGGCGCCACCAGCCCGGTGACGCCCAGTGCGACGACACCGCGTCTGCGCATGTCCCCCATGTCGGCCTCTTCCCCTTGTCCCCTTGCGCCCGGAAGTGTCCCCGGGTGGTTCCCATCGCGATTCCCGCGGTTTCCGTTTACTAGACCTGCCGGGACGCCGGAGGGTTGTGGTTCCGGCCAGGCTGTGACGAAACGGTGAAACAGGGGGGCTTCGGGGAGCGGCGTTCCAGGGGCCACGGGCCCTGCCGGGGGCGGCCCCCCGGAATCAGCGGTATCCGGTGGTGTCGGCCGGCCGCCCCGGGTCCTGCACCTCGGCGAGGTACCGCCAGGCGTCGGGCCGGCTGCCGTCCAGGTCGGTGAAGCCGTACTCCCGGGCGAGCCCGCCGCTGGACAGGGACCGCCCGTTGAAGCGGGACACCCCGGGGTCGGCGGCCAGGGCGGCCACGGCGCGGCCGGTGTAGCGCGGGGTCTCGGAGATGGCGAAGTGCGGTTCGCGGTCGAGGGCGTCGCGCCAGTTCTCCTCCCGCACGCCAAAGGCCTCCAGCATGATCTCCGAGCGCATCCAGCCGGGGGTGAGCGCCACCGCGCTCGCGCCGCGCGGGCCCAGCTCGTGGCCCAGGGCGAAGGCCATGCGCAGCACGGAGGCCTTCGCGAGGTCGTAGAAGAGGTTCACGCGGTAGGTCTCGCGGTTGTAGTCGGCGGTGCCGTCGGTGAGCTCGACCACCAGGCCGCCGGGCCGGCGCAGCAGCAGCGGCAGCGCGAAGTGGCTGGTGATCGCGTGCGTCTCGACGGCGAGGCGGAGCAGCCGGAGCCCGTTGTCCAGGTCGTGCTCCCACACCGGGGTGTTCCACTCGAAGAGCTTCTCGCCGCCCCAGATGTCGTTCACCAGCAGGTCCAGGCGGCCCTGCTCGCGGTCGACGCGTTCCACCAGGGCCCGCACCGCGGCCGGGTCGAGGTGGTCGACCGGCACGGCGACACCGTGTCCGCCGGCCTCGGTGACCAGGTCGGCGGTGTCCTCGATGGTCTCGGGGCGGTCGTACTCGGAGCGGCGGGCGCGGGTGCTGCGTCCGGTGACGTAGACGGTCGCCCCGGCCGCGCCGAGTTCCGTGGCGATGCCCCGTCCCGCGCCCCGGGTCGCCCCTGCCACCAGTGCGACCCTGCCCCGCAGCGGACCTGACATGTCCGGCCTCCTGTTCGTGTACGACTGCTGTCGCCGTCCACTCTCACCGGGAAGCCGGACATCTCCTGTCACCTTTCCGCCACCTCTCGGCGGTGGGGCGTCAGTGGCCGCGCTTGATCCACTCCTCCAGGTGGGGCGCCTCGGCCCCGATGGTCGTGGACTCGCCGTGCCCGGTGAGGACCTTGGTCTCCGGCGGGAGGGTGAGGAGCCGGTCCCGGATGGAGCCGATGATCGTCGGGAAGTGGGAGTACGAGCGCCCGGTGGCGCCGGGACCTCCCTGGAAGAGGGTGTCGCCGGTGAAGACGACCCCGAGTCCGGGGTCGTACAGGCAGACGGCGCCGGGCGCGTGACCGGGGGTGTGCAGGACGGTCAGATCGGCGCCCGCGGTCTCGATGACCTGTCCGTCGACGAGGTGCCGGTCGGGCTCGCGCTCCGGGTGGGTGAGCCGCCACAGCGGCATGTCGTCGGCGTGCAGCCAGATGGTGGCGCCGGTCAGCTCGGCGAGCGCGGGGGCGGCGTCGATGTGGTCGTTGTGGGCGTGGGTGCACACGATGGCGGTCAGGCGCCGGTCGTCGACGGCCCGGGCGATCGCCTCGGCGTCGTGGGCGGCGTCGATGACGATCACCTCCCGCTCGTCGCCGACGATCCACACGTTGTTCTCGACGTCCCAGGTGCCGCCGTCGAGGCTGAACTGGCCCGAGGTCACCAGGCGTTCGATGCGCACGGTCATCAGAGGACCACCACCGAGCGCAGCACGTCGCCGTGGTGCATGCGCTCGAACGCCTGCTCCACCTCGTCGAGTTGGATCGTCTCGGTGACGAACGCGTCCAGCGGCAGCCGGCCCTGGAGGTGCAGGTCGACGAGCATGGGGAAGTCGCGGGAGGGCAGGCAGTCGCCGTACCAGGAGGACTTCAGGGAGCCGCCGCGGCCGAAGACGTCCAGCAGCGGCAGTTCGAGCTTCATCTCCGGGGTGGGCACGCCGACGAGGACGACGGTGCCGGCCAGGTCGCGGGCGTAGAAGGCCTGCCGGTAGGTCTCGGGACGGCCGACCGCCTCGATCACGACGTCGGCGCCGAAGCCCCCGGTCAGCTCGCGGATCGCCTCGACCGGGTCGCTCTCCTTGGAGTTGACGGTGTGGGTGGCGCCCAGTGTGCGGGCCTTCTCCAGCTTGCGGTCGTCGATGTCGACGGCGATGATCCGCACCGCGCCGGCGAGGTTCGACCCGGCGATCGCCGCGTCGCCGACGCCGCCGCAGCCGATGACGGCGACGGAGTCGCCGCGGCCCACGTTGCCGGTGTTGATCGCGGCGCCGATGCCGGCCATGACACCGCAGCCGAGCAGTCCGGCGACGGCCGGCGAGACGGCCGGGTCCACCTTGGTGCACTGCCCGGCGGCGACCAGGGTCTTCTCGGCGAACGCACCGATGCCCAGCGCCGGCGACAGTTCCTGCCCGGTGCCGGCCAGCGTCATCTTCTGCTCGGCGTTGTGGGTGTTGAAGCAGTACCAGGGCCGGCCGCGCAGACAGGCCCGGCAGTTCCCGCACACGGCACGCCAGTTGAGAATGACGAAGTCGCCCGGGGCCACGTCCGTGACGCCCTCGCCGACCGACTCCACGACACCGGCGGCCTCATGGCCGAGCAGGAAGGGGAAGTCGTCCGAAATGCCACCCTGTTTGTAGTGCATATCGGTGTGGCAGACGCCGCAGGCCTGGACGCGTACGACGGCTTCGCCGGGCCCCGGGTCCGGGACCACGATCGTCTCGATCCGTACGGGTTCGTCCTTCCCCGGTGCGATCACGCCGCGTACTTCCTGCGCCATGGTCCGGCCCCTTCCTCGTAGTGCGTTCGGTGCGACCCTACGCGCGAACCTCGGGTGGCGGCACGGACCACGACCGGAAGAGTGGATCTTTCGGCCCGGCGGTCCGCCGGGCCGGTCCGGGGCCGCCCGGCGGGACGCCCCCGGACCGCGGGGCGGGCCTAGAGGCCGGGGAGCAGACCGGTCGCGGGGGCGACCAGGTCCGTGAGCCGGCCCAGCTGTCCCAGTCCGTCGGACGAGCCGAGCTGGTTCAGCCCGCCCAGTTGCTCGGAGACCTTCGGGAGCTGGCCCTGCTGGTCGTCGGGGATGCCGGTGGTGGCGAGCGAGTCCACCGCGGACAGCGGGCTGATCCGCTCCGGGGCGCTCTTGTCGGCCGCACTGGCCATGGGCGCGGCGAGGCCCGCGAACCCGGCGGCGAGACCGACGGCGGCGACGATACGTCGTGTTGAGATCATGTCCTCAGCAACGGCGCCGGGCCCCGGCCGGACACGGGTGTGCGGCGGCGCTCACTCGTCAGGCGGACCGGGCCCGCTGCGCTTGCCGAGCCCGCCGGGGCGGAGGAGCCTCGGAGATGGGGCTCGCGCCGCCCTTCTCCGCCGGGCCGCGGGCGCCTGAAGGAGGTCACACCATGGGCACCGCGACAGGCTCCAGCTTCGACACCGAGACACTGCGCCGGGGCATAGAGGGGACGACGGGGAACACCCTGCTGTCCCTCTACGCGGACGACGCGCAGATCCGCATCATCGACCGCAACACCCAGCCGAGCCACCCCAAGATCCTGCGCGGCAGGGGCGAGATCGCGGCGATGCTCGACGACGTCTACAGCCGCGACATGACGCACCGGCTGGACCGGTGCGTCGTCCAGGGCGACCACGCCGCCTACTGCGAGTCCTGCGAGTACGGCGACGGTACCCGGGTCCTCGCGGAGTCGATGATCACCCTGCGCGATGGCAAGATCGCCGAGCAGATTCTGATTCAGGCGTGGGACGAGTAGGGAGGAAGACCGCGAGGGTCCAGGTCGGCGCGCGGCTGACCTGGACCTTCTCGGCCCGGGCGGCACTGGGGCGGGCCCGCCCGCGACGGTCGGCGCCGGTGTCCGCCGCGGGTGTTCACCTGTCCGCCGCCGTCGTCCGGTCGCTCCTGCGGGCCGTGCGCCCCGGTCCCCGCCCCGCGCTGCCGCGCCCGGCCCGCACCCGGCGGCGGATCCGGCTCCGGTGACCCGGGCGGTGCGGGCCGCCGGCGACCGTTGCGCCGCGGGGGCGGGCCGGGGACGCGGTCAGCGCATCCAGGCGCTGTAGTCCATGACCGCACCGGCCTTCACGCCGTACTCCGGGACGTCCTCGGTGAAGGTGTCCTCCATGCCGAGGACGGCCCCGGTGCGCGGTTCCAGGATCAGCATGCGCCGGACGCCCTCGGTGTCGTGGACGTACGCGCGTCCGGGGCGGCCGAGGCGGTCGGTCACCTCGCCGGCCGGCCTGAGCCCCCCGGTCTGCGCGAACAGCCGCACGACGGCCGCCGACTCGCGGGCGCCGAGGGTCCAGTGGTCGAGCAGTTCCGCGACCGCGTCGAGCAGTTCGGCGGTGGTCAGCGCGTCCGTGCCGCGGTCGGCCTGAGGCCGGGCGATCTCGGTGAGGTAGACGCGCAGGCGCGCGGCGGCGTGCGGCGGGGGCGCGTCGGGCGGGGCGTCGCTCCACGTCGGCGGGTACGTGGTCCGGCTGATCACCTGGCCGTCCGCCACCAGGTGCGGCTCGTCGCCCTCGTCGGTGACGACGGGGCGGCCGGGCCGGCGCGGGTCGGTCGCCACGACCAGTTCGGTGCGGCTCGCGTCCGCCCGCCAGCGCACCACCCGCTCCTCGGGGAGGGTGACGGGCGGCTCGCCGTCGCTCATGCCGAGGCTCCACGTCTGCACATGCGTGCCCCTGCGCAGGGTTGGGGAGCCCGCCGCCGCGGCCGCGTCGGCCAGGGCGGCCATGTCGCGCAGGGGTACGGGCGCGGCGCCGGAGTGGACCGTCAGCGGCCGCGGCGCGGCCACGGCCCGCGGGGCGCCCGGGTCGCCGAGCACGGCGTTGACGGCGATCCCCAGGACGACGACGGTGGCGGCGAGTCCCCAGACCAGCCGGGCTCGCCCGGCGCGGACGGGCAGCGCCCGGAGCGGCCGGACGCGGCGCCCTGGCCGGGGTTCGCGCAGCAGCCGCTGGAGGTCCTGCTCCGCGCGCTCGTCCAGCGGGCCGTCCGCGAAGCGGGGGCCGTCGTGCGGCACCGGGTCGGCGCGGCGCAGGAGTTCGAGTTCGTCAGCCATGTCGTTCGTCCTCGCGGGGGGTCGCGTCGGCTGGGGCGGTCGCGGCCGCGACCGGGGGCCGCAGCCGGTCGATCTCGGCCCTCAGCCGGTTCCTGGCCCGATGCAGCCGCATGGCGGCGGCCCGGCTGCCGCAGCCGAGGGCGACCGCGATCTCCTCGGCGCCGAGCTCCTCCCACGCCGCCAGGCGCAGCACCTCCTGGTCCGCCGGGGACAGCCGGTCCAGGGCCTCGTGCACCCAGGCGCCCGGGGCGTCCGCGTCGGGGCCGGCCGCGACGTGCCGGGCGTGCGCGGCCTCGTCGTTGCCGATCCGGTCCACCAGCCGGCGCCGGCGCCCCTGGCCGCGTACCGCGTTCGCCAGGCAGTTCCGGGCCACCCCGTACAGCCAGGGCAGCGGCGTCGCGGGCAGGTCGGTCCGGCGGCGCCAGGCGACCGTGAACACCTCCGCCACCACTTCCTCCACCTCGTCGGCCCGCCCCCGCAGCCGCCTCGCGACATAGCGGCTGACCGCCCAGTAGTGCTCGCGATAGGCAGCGGCGAAGATCTCGTCGTTGCTCATGTCCGGTTCTTGTCCGGCACCGGCCGGATCGTCACACCCCTCTTCCGTGATCCTTCTCGCGCCGTCCGAGTGTGACCGACGGGGCGCCCGCCGACACAGGCGGGACGTGAAGAGGATCAGAGACATCAGGGCCGTGCGGTGGCTGACGACCACCGACCACAAGACGATCGGGACGCTCTACCTGGTCACCGCGTTCGGGTTCTTCCTGATCGGCGGCGTGATGGCGCTGCTGATGCGCGCCGAGCTGGCCCGTCCGGGCCTGCAGATCATGTCGAACGAGCAGTTCAACCAGG